>DATAHU010000062.1:0-5701 GCA_036263015.1 Polyangiaceae bacterium
GCACTGCCGAGCGAAGCGTCATTGCTCGAGCGAGCACAGACGCTGTTGCGCTCTGACCCAGCGCGTGCCTTGGCGCTGGCCGAACGCCACGCGACGTTGTACCCCTCTGGACACCTTGTCCAGGAGCGCGAAGTGATCCGCATAGAAGCGTTGCGCAAGCTCGGGCGCACCGACCAAGCCGCCAAGGCAGGTCGTGACTTTGCCCGTGATTTTCCGGACTCGGCTCACAAGAAGAAGATCGAAGACTCGGTTCCATGAAGGGGTTCGCGAACGCTGCGCTGTGCGTCATGAGCGCAGCCTGTGCGCAGCAGGTGGAGATCGGACGCATCACGATCGATCTGGCCAAAGACGCGGCAGCCAAGCCCGACGCGGCATTGATGAGCGACGCTGAGTCGACTCCCGTCGGGTGTGTACCCACAGTCTGCAAGGGGCGAACGTTCGCCTGCGGCGATTGCCAGGACAACGACGGCGATGGCTTGTTCGATGAGGCTGATCCCGAGTGCTTCAGTGCCTGTGATGGCGATGAAGAGCAGCTGGGCAGTGGCGCGCAGAGCTGCATGCGCCAGGCGTGCTACTTCGAACCTGATTGCGGCCTCGGCAACGATGCGGACTGTCTGACTCTGACTCCGAACGGTTGCGATTGCTTCGGTTGCTGTTCGGTCGACGGCTCCGCACAGTTCGTGTTCATCGGTGTCGACGCGCCGGGTAGCGGCCAAGCGTCGAAATCTGGCTGCACTTCATCGTCCTTGAACGATCCCGAGCGCTGCCAGAGCTGCGAACCAGACCGGACGTGCTTCAACGCGTGCGAGCCTGGCGAGGCTTGCTTTGGGCAAGCGACTCAGGCCACCTGCGGCGACGCATCGACGGCCCCCCAGTGCGACGTAGACACGACCGCCTGTGGACCTTGCTTCGGCCATTGCCCCGCCGATCAGCTGTGCGTCAGCGGCTGCTGCGTGCCCGGCCCCTGAAGGCACCGGGCTTGTTGCCTCGTAAGGCCCTAGAGACTTAAGCTCGGGCCGCTATGGCCGAGCGTGAAACCCATTACTGGCTCATGAAGAGTGAGCCCGACGTTTACTCGATCCGGCATCTCGCAGCCCAGAAGCGTGGCCCCTGGGACGGGGTTCGCAACTTCCGTGCCCGCAACATCATGAAGGACGAGATGGCGATCGGGGACTTGGTGTTATTCCATCACTCCAATGCCAAACCGCCGGGCATCGCCGGCATCGCGCGAGTCTGCAGCGAAGCCGTTCCTGATCCCACGCAATTCGATCCCAAGAGCAAGTACTACGACAAGACCGCCCCCAAGACGAAACCCCGTTGGTGGATGGTGCACGTCGAGTTCGTGGAGGAACTGCCAGAGTTCCTGCCGCTCCCGCTGCTACGCGAGCAGGCCAAGCTCGAAGGCATGCCGCTGCTCAAGCCTGGCATGCGATTGTCCGTGCAACCCGTCTCGAGGGAACACTTCGAGTTCATCCTGAAACTGGGTAAGAGCAAAACCAAGCTGGGCTGAGCTCCGATCGCGACCCTCAGTGAGCCGTCGCGAGCCAACAGATAAATTTCTTTCGCAGCTCACTTGCACGTATTCGCCCCAAGATGCAGACTCCTAACAATCGCATCGATTGCGATGACAACCGCGCCGTGCTGAGTGCGCTCGTTGGCGTATTTCGGTAAGCGCCCAACCAGGAACATCACGCTGTGACCCCGCGCCCCCTTTGCCCTGTGCAGTTCGCGTGGACGTCTGGTGATGCCGGCACCGCCGGAGGAGGACATCGTTCATGATTCTAGCCAAGAACGCCCACCCTTTGACTCGAGGTGCCCACCCCTAGACGGCGGGGTCCGCGTCGATACGCAGTTCGAGAGAATGCGCGTTGACCAATGGATCCACCGCTAGAACTACAGCCGCGTGACAGCGGCCGGGTAGCGTGGAGGCCCGATGCCACCCGTTGCTCGATGACAAGCCCCTCGAATCAGTAGGCGGCGTTTCGTCGGCGGTACGGAATGGAATTCCGTGCCGCCGATGTTTTTTTGTCGATAGCGGCCCGGGCGCGCGCCCCAGAGTGCTTCGCGGCGAATGCGCGTGACAGGCCGAAAACAAGCTCGATAACTTGGGCCCTTCAACCGAGGAGCGACCCAATGTCCAAGCAGTCACCCGAGCTCAACGCCGCGCCCAAACCCCTAGAGCCGATGAGCGCGCCGCCCCGGGCAGTTGGCGCTCTGCTCACACTGCTTGTACTGGGTTCACTCGCAGTCGGGTGCGATTCGAGCGATGGCAAAGAGTCGGCTTCGAAAGCTGGCGCTGCTGCGCTCGCGGCGGCCATGCCCAGCACCACGCCGGTCGTCGCAACGACGCACAAAGAGGAGGCAACGCCGCCCAAAGAGGACCCGACAAAGATCGAGTGCAAGGAGGGCCCCAACGTCGATTTCCACGACGCGGGTCTCGAAGCCGAAATCCGCCGCAAGCTCGAACAGCCCGATGGCCCCGTCAAGACGTCGGACTTGGCCAAGGTCAAGTCTGTTAATTTGGCACGCGATCCGAGTCACAAGGTCGATTACCTAGACCCGTGCGTGTTTCCGCATCTGACACAGGTGAAGGACCTATTCCTCGGGCCGGGCTCGCTCAGCGACCTGACGCCGCTCGCGAAACTGACTCGGCTGGAGTCGCTCAGATTATCGATGAACCAAGTCTCGGATCTGAGCCCACTGAAGGATCTGAAGAAACTGGACCGCTTGGATCTCGGCTACACGCAAGTGCAGAACCTGGCCCCGCTTGCGGGCTTGACCAGCCTGACGGAGCTGCAGATCGACAACACGAAGGTCTCGGATCTGACACCGCTGTCGGGGTTGACGAATCTCGTACGTGTTAGCTTACAGCGCACAGAGGTGAAAGATATCTCACCGCTCAAGCCGCTGACCAAGCTCAAGTACGTATACATCGCGGGTTCGCGAGTCGAAGACGCCTACTCCATTGCGCGCCCTGGGCTGCAAGTGAGCCAAGAGTAAACTCGCGTCGGCGGCTGGCTCCGCCTGCGTGCTGGACGCGATCCGGGCGGGCTCACACGAAAAAATCTTCGCCCGCTGGGGCGTGGTTTCGTGCAGGTGTGCACCACGCACCGCAATACGCATGTGCCATCAAAACCGCGTGTGCCACGGGCCCCCGCGACAGGGGTGTCCGTGGCCGGCGGTTCCGAGCGGGCAAAGAGCGTTATTTTCTGGCCTTTTTGATGCTGCAAACACTATCGGCACGGAGGTTGCACAGAAACGTAACAAACAACCCCCGCCCGCTTCCGCGCGTGCACCCGATTGCCGCGGCGGACAGAGCGCCCTACCCCCTCACGCAACTTCATCATGCGCAAAAGACTCTTGCCCAACCCCAGTTCGAACCTGCCGCTCGCCAACCTGCCACGCACCGCGATTCTGCTCGTGGCCGCAGCAGGTGTACTGACTCTGTCCGCGTGCGAGGACAACTACATCACCAACAAGTACTACTTCCACCCCGACGCGGGCCCCAGCAGCTCGGAGACGAGTTCCAGCTCGACCGATGGCGATGCCAGCGCCCCGGATGCGAGCACCGAGGGTGAGACGAGTTCGCCAAGCGAGACGAGCAGCGCCCCAACCAGCGACGAGCAAGACGCCGGCGCCGAAACCGAAACGCCCGATGCGAGCTCTGCCACCGGCGAGACGACCGAGACGACGTCCGACACGAGCAGCGACGCGGGCGGCAGTGAAGACGCGAGCGTCCCGCGCGGGCCGTTCTACGATGGTGCTCCACAGGCGAACACCGACAAAGCCGACTTCGACATCGACGTGTTCGGCGCAGCCGGCAACCGCTACTGGTTCGCGACGGATCCCGCCCAGGTCGATCGGATGAACGGCGCTCAGAACGGCGGAGGCCCGATCGTCTTCGGCAACAACTACGGCGACATCTACACGCCGGGTGGTGAAGGCTCGAAGACTTACGTCGAGAGCTTCTTCGCGACGAACCCTGCGGGCCAGACCGCGGACTTCGGCAAGATCCAAGTGCGCGTGGTGGGGCAGTCGACTCTGCGCCCGTGGACCGCGGATACGATTCCGAATCTGCGCCTCGACATGGATCAGTTCATCAAGAAGCAGCGGATCGACGGCTATGAACACCTGCGCTTCAACAATGGGTTGGTGGGTACCATCTTCCGCGAGAAGCTGACCCTGGATCTGTACAAGGCACTTGGCTACCCCGCACCCAAAGCCAATTTCGCTTGGGTCGGCAGCAATGTCTGGGGTCCGAACCTTTGGGTCCCCTACACCGTGGTGGAGGTTTACAAGAAGGGCTTCTGCCACGAGTGGCCGGATCAGATGGGCGATGGTTGCGTCAACATCTGGGAGTTCCAAGGCGACGTTAGCGCCAACGCCGGCATCGACTTTTCCGACCCGAACAATTGCCAAGTCGATGAATGCGACGGCACGCGCGCGGACGAAATGGCCCAGCTGATCGCACAAACGCCGCAAGCCGCAGGCTTCAAGGATGCGTTGGCGAGCTACCTCGATTGGGACTCGTTCCATCGCTTCCAGTGCTTGTCTTGGATCCTCGCGACTGGCGACGATGCGTTGCACAATCAGAACAACGTCGTGCTCGCGGAGCGCGCCGATGGCATGTTCCAGTTCTTGCCGTATTCGGTGGACATCAGCCTCGGTCAAGACTGGTATTCGAGCGTGGCGCTACCCGGCACGAACAGCGTCGCCTTGGGCTGCCAGAACGATCCGGATTGCTGGGCGGACACTGTCGCGACGTGTGAACAAGTGCTCGACGCGTTCACCGCCCTGGATCCCAAAGGCATGCTCGACGACACCTACAACACTCTGCAGAGCCAAGGCATGCTGCGGCCAGGGGATGAACAACGCTACACGCAATTGGGCAAGTGGTTCGACGATCGGCTCGTAGCTCTGCCCGTCGAACTCGAGGACAATCGCGACGCGCCGCAGCTGTGCACCGACGGCATGGTCTGGTGCAACGGCTACTGCGACTACCCCGAGAATTGCTACCTGTGCCAGCCGCCAGTGGTGGGCAAGCCCGTTGGGCAGCCAGGGGACATCGCGCCGGTTCCCGATCCCGTCCCCGTGCCGGTGGGCGACGCCGGCGTGCCGGTCGAGGGTGATGGCGGTGGTGTCATCGATCCGGGTGGTCCGGTGGTCTGCCCAATGGTCGAGGCCTACAAGTTGGCAAAGTAACCCCGTCTGATTAACACTCACACGTAGTGTTCGAGGGCGGTCCCAAGGGGCCGCCCTCGGCGTTTTCAAGGGCTTTCAGGCCCAGTCGAAGTAGCGCTTGGCGTTGAAGTAACAAACATCACGCACGAGGTGACCGATCAAGTCCGCGTCACTCGGCAACAGTCCGCGCTCGATGTCGCTACCCAGCAGATTGCACAGCAAGCGGCGGAAGTATTCATGTCGCGAGTAGGAAACGAAGCTGCGTGAGTCGGTGAGCATCCCAACGAAGCTGGAGAGCAAGCCGAGGCTGGACAGCGCATCCAATTGCCGCGTCATCCCGCTCAGTTGGTCGAGGAACCACCAAGCCGCTCCGAACTGCAGCTTGCCGACGCTCGGTCCGGCCTGGAAATTCCCCAGTAGACTCACCAGCATCTCGTTGTCCTTCGGATTCAAGTTGTAGACGATCGTCTTGCCGAGTCGTTGTCTTTGCTCGAGCCCGTCGAGTAGGCGCTGTAAACCT
>DATAHU010000063.1:0-2438 GCA_036263015.1 Polyangiaceae bacterium
CCTTCGTTGGCGCGTCTCTTTCGGTGTCTCCCGCGTCCGTTTTCCCAGTCTGAGCGCTGCTTGCGGGCTTTTCCGTCATTTGCTGGTTGCCGCCAATGCTCGTCGTCTTGTTGATGCATCCGGCGGACAGGAGGCCTCCGAGCGAGCCGATCACGAGATAGACAGAGAAGTGAGGATTCATGCTGGAACTCGAACTGGTTGAGCTTCGCGAACGCGGCGGCCACACGCGGTACGTGAACGCCGCAGGCGATAGGTTACGTCGGTGTCAGGCTATCATCCCCATCGCAAAGTACCCACGGCTTTTGTGGGTGCTAGGTAAACCGAAACGGGATAGCCAAATTGGGGCACGGCACAACCAATGGCGCGAGGCCCACCTTCGAATACGCCGACCCCGTGAGCGTTCCAAACAGCCGAGTCGCCCAAGGGATCGTGAGCATCGAAGCTGGTCGATAGAACTGATCCCATCCGGCTCGGTTCCGCGCGGAGCCAACGGACCTCTCCGTTGGCGCGGGCAATGCTCGGGGCATGCTCATGGGTTTACCCTCATGTCTTGCGCCGAGCGCGCTCTCCATTGGATGCCGAGCTCCTACCGCTTCCGCTTCAGGGCGCCAACATCCTCACGTCCGAGGGCAAGTCCGTGATCCCCGCCCCGTGACGCTGAGTCTGTCGGTTCCACTCAAGGGCAAGTGGGGAATCTACGACAAGGAGATTGATCTCGTCAGAGGAGGCTTGGAGGTAGGGGTCGGATGCTTTTCCCGGAATGAAATGATCTATCCGTGCTTCCTTGGGTCTCCGAACGCTCACCCCATGCGAAGGTCGCATTCAACGGGGTTCTAATCACCAATCGACTCGAACCGACTATTGTAGACTGATGCGCTCCAACTCGAGTCAACGACCTTGCGGGCACGCTCAGCTCCTCGTCGCCACCTGCGGTTCGAACCTTCGATGGGCAGGAACACACTATCTTGCACCTGGCCGGGACAGCCCCGAACGCGCAATTCAAACGTAGTCCCAGCCTTTATCGCGAAGACTTCGGTGCCACCGACTCGACATCGTTAACCCAAAACACTCCGTGTCATTCGAGCCCTGGGACAGCTGCGTACATCACTCACGGCTCAGCCGCTCCCGAGGCTGGTGCCTGACGCATACCCGGGAGCGCTTGGGCGCTCTTGCTCGCGCACGAGTTTGTGCCCGCTATGAGGACCAACACCGTGCGCTGTGACGACCTGTTGCGTTCGTTGCGATCGCGTTCACGGACGTCAGTCGCAAAATGCGCGGCTCGTTTTGCACAAGTGGCGTTGTCGGTGCTCCGAAGCCGGCCATCAGTGAGCTAGGCGTTCGGGCCTGATGCAAAGTTACAAACAGCGCGAGTGGCGCGTCGGATCGCGCGCCGCGGAGTCGATCCAGACGCGCTTTGCGTCACTCAAAAGCTCAAGCTGGGGCATTCACCTGGATAGACTCACATCCCGGCGGCTCAGGCATTGCCAACTGCTGCTCCCAACTCGTCGCGCCACCCCGCGCGAAGGATCTCACGCATGACACGAATTTCGCGCCTCCTCTCGTTACTGCCGGTTGCCGCGCTTCTGTTGGTCGCATCGCCATCCATGGCCGCCGGCTGGCAGAAGGGCGACTACGGCGGCAACCTGACCATGACCTATTACGTCCCGGACAACGTCGACGCCAACCCGGCGCTCGTGATGTCCCTGCACTACTGCAGCGGCAGCGAGACGAGCGGCCAAGGCTGGTTTCAGCAGTTCGCCGACAAATATGGCTTCATGATCATCTCGCCCAAGTCACCCGGAAATTGCTGGGACGCCAGCCCGGGCCGCACCGGTGATCGCGCGCAGATCGCGATGATGATCGACTGGGCCATCAAAGAGCACAACGTCGATCCGACGAGGGTCTTCGCCGCCGGCGCTTCGTCGGGCGCGTGCTTGAGTGAGACGATGCTCGCGTCGTACCCGGACAAGATTGCTGCGGCTTCGGTGCTCGCGGGAGTGCCCGTCGGGTTCTGGATGGGCGGCAACGAGTGCGGGGTCTGCAGTCAGCAAGTCGCCTCCACCGACACGGCACAAAGCTGGGGTGACAAGGTTCGCAATGCTGGCCCCATGAATTTCACGGGTTCGCGCGGCCGCATTCAGTTGTTTCACGCAATTCAAGACCAGTACCTGGGCTCCGGTAACCTGAAGGTAGAAGTCTCGCAGTGGACCAACGCGTTGGAGGCAACCGGCGATGGCGAAGAGACCGCCGACATGCCGCGCTCGGGCTGGACGCAGACTTCCTACAAGAACGCTGCCGGCGTGGTCGTCGTGCAGTCGAACTGGTGGGCCAACTCGCCGCCGATGTCCCACGATCTGACGAGCAACATCAATCCGCCGCTCTGGCAAGACGTAGTCACTTTCTTCGGTTTGGATCAGGATCCTGCGCCTGCCCCCTCG
>DATAHU010000064.1:0-4205 GCA_036263015.1 Polyangiaceae bacterium
GAGCCAAAACGCCGGTATCGGGGCGCGACAATCCTCTGGGTCTGCCAACCCTGAGCGGTGCACCGCGCAGCGCGGCGCGTCCGGCAGGTTCGTCTTTCCGATGTAACCCACTATCGCTACTGGCTTGCCGTAGATCTCCGAACGATGATTTGCGCTTCGCAGGTAGTAACTCGCTCCCCACACCGTGTAAGCATCACCGTCACGGATCGGGCCGAGCGCGAGCTCGGGGCTCGGCAATGTGACCGGAGTCGCCAACGAAATGACGGGCTGCGAATCCGGAGCGCTAACCACAGGAGTCGCGCCATCCAAGTCGCCCAGACGCATCAAGAGCATAGCGCTGATTTCGCATTGGCTCGCGTACTGCTGCGCCCGGCTGCCTCGGCACACGCGCTTGCTGAACGTGTAGAGCAAACGTCGGGCGCGTGACTTTGCAGACTCGTACGAGCCGTCGGGCGCGGTAGCGTACAGCTGGCCGAGCTCGAACATCAGTTCTGGGGCATCCTCAGGGATTAACGCTTCGGCCGACTCCACCCGAGCATGCTCGAGTGAGGCGTCGCCGCGTTCGCGGGCCCACTCGGCCAAAGACACAGCGATGCCTGCAAGCTCCTTCTGAGTCTTTGGCGTCGGGGGTACTCGTTGCATGGCCTGGCTCAACACTGTTTCAGCGTCGAGTGGGCGTTTGAAGGCGCGGTACAGCCCGGCCAACGCCAAGTAGTTGCGCGCCTGAGTTGGATCCGCGCTGATCGCCCGCGTGTACAGTTCGGCAGCGGCCTGCGGATGGTCCGCCCATTGTTGAGCCTCACCCGCCAGAGAAGCGCAATCGGCGTGTTTGGGCTCCAGCTGGAGACAGCGCTCGAGGGATAGCTTTGCCGCTTCGCGCGCCTGGTGCGCCAAGTCTGGAGCCGGCTGTTGTTGGACTCGCGCCAATTCAATCAATGCGCGTCCGTGTCGATAGTGGTTGTCTGCAGCGTTGGGTGCCACCCGGGCCAAGCGTTCGTACGCCGAGGCCGCACGCTCCCAGTCTTCCTGTTTGTCGTAAGCCGTGCCCAAGCGCAGAAGCGCCGTTTTGTCGCTGGGCGAGAGCTTCAATGCCTCGTCGTATTTTTCGATCGCCGCCTCGACATTTACCTTCAACACTCCATCACCGGCGCTGATCAAAGAAGCAACGCGCGCCGCGTCGACAGGCGGGGTGACGGCCGGGGTGACGGCCGTCTGCACAGGTTGCGCGAGGCTCGGCGCGGGCGCTCGCGCGGGTGTTTCGCGGCTACTACAACTCATGAGCAGCGCCGTAGTAATGCCGAAGCCGAACCAAACGGTGTGGTGCCTCGCCATCCCCCGAGTCAACTTGGACAAGTGCATGAGCGCATCCAAGAACAATCTGGACGTCCGAGCAAGCGCGAAGCACGACGACCGTTTGCCCACCCGGCTGCGCCCGCACTGCTGCACTGATGCTCCAATCAAAGCTTGCTCAGCCGCGTGGAACCTGGCAGCAACCGGGGATGGAACTGCGCGTCGTGCGAGGTGACATCACTCTCGAAGCCGTCGATGCGATCGTCAACGCCGCCAACGAAACGTTGCTCGGCGGCGGCGGGGTGGACGGCGCGATTCATCGCGCCGCAGGCCCGGAGCTCGTCGCTGCGTGTCTCGAGTTACCAGAGCTGCGACCCGGAGTGCGTTGCCCCACCGGAGAAGCGCGCGTCACGCCCGGCTTTCGGCTGCGTTGCCGCTGGGTAGTCCACACTGTGGGCCCCATCTGGATGGGTGGGCACGCCGGTGAACCAGCCGCGCTCGCCGCGTGCTATCGCAACTCCCTGCGGCTCGCAGCAGAGGTCGGGGCGCTCTCGGTCGCGTTGCCCGCGATCAGCTGCGGTGTCTACGGCTATCCGCTCGAGGCCGCAGCACGGATTGCGATCGACGAATCCAAGCGCGCACTAACAGAACAGCCCGAGCTCGACATCCGCTTCGTCGCGTTCGGTGCGGACGTCGAACGCGCGCTGGGCGAAGCCATCAGCCGCGCCTAGGCGACCCACGCGGCAGCCTTGTCCGGGGTTTCGCGCCGCTGGCACAGCTTTGGCACAGGTAAACGTTCAGCTCACGCACGTTGCTAGGTTCTGCTTGGCTCGCGCCTTGCAACACTAGCCGCATGCTTATCAAACTTGGATTGCGTCTCGGGGGTCAGCTCACGTTGGTGTTGGCAGCGCTGGGCTTGGCCGTCAGCCATGCGGGCAATGCCGCAGCTTGCAGCCAGAACGGCTGCATAGCGGGCCAGCTCTTGCCTGCAGAGGGCAAGGTCCCCGCCAATCAACTGGCTTGGGTGTGGCAGCCCGCGCGGGGCTTCCCGGGGGAGAATGAAGACGGCGCGGTGCAACCCGACGTGCAGGTTTTCATCGAAGGGGAGTCCGACACTGTGCTCGAACTCGAACGGAGCGAGCAAACACTGGGTGTTTACCTACTGACACCCAAGGAGGCGCCCAAGGCCGGTACGATCCTGCGCGTCGAGCACACGAACATGTGCCCCGACCAGGCTGAGTCGTTTCGGTTGGAGGTTACCCCTGCCGTCACTCCGCCGTCTCGACTCGGCAAGCTCTCGGCCAAAACGCAATCCGGTTATCTCGACTTCGAGGACTACAGCGCTGGCTGCACGAGCCGGCTCGAGGCGAGCTACGCGGACGTCGCGGTGACGCTTTCGTCCGACGCCAAGTCGTTTGCGGATTCGCTGAGCTACTCGCTCGAAGTGGACGGCAAGGCATTCCGAAGCGGCGACGTCATCTACGAACCTGACGACCGAGTCGTTCCCTCGACGTTGGCGGGCGGACCTTTGGGCCCGGGCAAAGAACGCGTGTATGCCCTGTGTGAGTCGACGGACGCGGGCTCGATTCGACACGGAGTCTCACCTGGCAAGCACAAACTGACGATGGTTGCGCGCTTGCCGCTCGGAGAAACGCTACGGAGCGACGAGTTGCAAGTCGATCTGAGCTGCCCGGATGCATCTGCCACGGGCTCGCACTCGGCATCTGCCAAGGACCCAGACGACGAGAGTTCAAGCGCGGGTTGCGCCTTGGCCAAGCGTGCTCCGAGCGCGCCGGGTGTTGGCTTTGGGTTACTACTGGGTGTCGTGGGGCTCACGACCATACGGCGCAAGAAACACGCCCGGCGCTGACCCGGCGCTCGCCCATCGGCGAACTCATGGTTTCCCAACGCACAACTGCTTTCCACGGTGCTGGAAGGGCTGCGTCGGCTTTTTCAACAAGGCGGGAGGGTAGAAATGCGCTATGAGATGCGTAGATTCGTGGCCTCGAACCCTTGAGCGGAGCAACCCCTGTGAAACCTGATCCCCGAAGTCTCGTTGCCACTGTCCTTCTGGGATTGACCAGCTTGGCGAATGGCAAGACGGCCCAGGCCGAACCCCCAACGCCTCCCGCTGGCACTTCGGACGGCCCCGCTCAGGCGCCGGGCGCCAAGCGCGACCCTGGGGTGGCCGTCAAGGGTGTGGGCCGCGGGGAAACGCGCGGCCCAAAAGCGAAAGACGACCGAACGGGGGCGGAACCCAAAGCTGGCGCCGCGCCAGACAAAGCTGGCCCCGGCACTGAAAAAGCCGGCGGCGGCGGCAAACTCGGTGGTGCCAGCGAGAAGTTCGGCCCAGGCGGCGAAAAACAAGGCCCCGTTGGCGATAAGCAAAGTCCCATCGGCGAGAAGCTCGGCAACGCCGCATCCGGTAAAGCCGGTGGTTCCAGCGAGAAGTTCGGCGCAGGCGGCGATAAGCAAAGTCCCATCGGCGAGAAGCTCGGCAACGCCGCATCCGGTAAAGCCGGTGGTTCCAGCGAGAAGTTCGGCCCAGGCGGCGAAAAACAAGGCCCCATTGGCGAAAAGCTCGGCAACGCCGCATCCGGTAAAGCCGGCGCTTCTTCCGAAAAGCTCGGCCCCGCCGGCGATAAGCAAAGTCCCGTCGGCGAGAAGCTCGGCAACGCCGCATCCGGTAAAGCCGGCGCTGCTACCGAAAAGCTCGGCCCTGCTGGCGACAAGCAAAGTCCCATCGGTGAAAAGCTCGGCAACGCCGCATCCGGTAAGATCGGTGCTGACAAGGTGACCCCGGGTACTGAAAAGCAGAAAGAGGTCACGCCTCGCAAGCAGACCGCCACGCAGAAGGTTGCCCCGCCAACCGACAAAGAGAAACGTCGCACTGCGGAAGCGGCGCCGGATAGCGT
>DATAHU010000065.1:0-2577 GCA_036263015.1 Polyangiaceae bacterium
GAGGATGAGCTGATCGCGCAGGGCGTTCAGTTGCGACGAGAGCATCGCGACGCCGAAGCGCTGCTCGAATTCAGGCGCGCCTACCAGCTGCGTGCGACTCCGCGAGCACTAGCGCAAATCGGGCTCGCGGAGCAGGCGCTCGGTTCCTGGGTGCAGGCGGAAGCCGATCTCAGCCAAGCCCTGGCAGCGAAAGATGACGAATGGATCCGGGCCCACGCCGACGTATTGCGTGAAGCAGTCGCGTTCCTTGCCACGAAGCTCGCTTGGTTGAGCGTCCGAGGTGAGGCCGGGGCTCTGGTGTTGCTCAATGGTGAACGAGTCGGAAGCTTGCCGATGCAGCCGCTGCGCGTGGTCGCCGGCACCATTCGCCTCGAAGTGCGCAGCGCGGGTCGATTGCCGGTGTTCGACGTGTTCGAGGCGAACGCAGGCGCACTCGTCGTCCAGCACGTGCAGTTCGCGGCACCCCCAAAAGAGACCAGCCCGCGGCCCGCGGCAGCGACGCCCGCCAAAACGGGAGGCGAGTCGAACACCGAACCCAGAGCTACCGCGAGCATGCTCGGCTGGGGTAGTCTCGGAGCGGCCTCCGGCTTCCTCGTGGCGGGACTCGTCGCTCAAGCGCTGCACGAACGCAGTGCCGGCATCTACAACGACGATGGTCGCTGCCTGTATGGAGCCCTATCACGCGACGAGCGATGCGGTGAGTACCGCGGCCAGGCCGATGCCGAGCAAGCGATCGCGATCGGAGGCTATGTTGGTGCTGCGGTGTTCGGCGCCGTGTCCGCCGTTTTGTTTCTCACGGCACCAAGTAAACGCGCCGACGCCGACGCCGCGTCCGGCGCCGTGGAATTCGCGTTCGACGCGGGCCAATCCGGCGGGAGGATAGGGCTCCGTGGTGCGTTCTAGCGAGACCAGGCGCTCAAATCCGGTTTGCGCTCCCGATTGCGCCCGTGCCTGGCGTGGTGCCGGCGCGAGACGTCGGCCCAGAGCGGCAGCCGATGCTACTGGTGCGTTCACTTGCAGCCGCGTCTGCGCCTCCATACGGCCAACAGGATGCCGGCTGCCGCAACCAACGGCACCTCGGGGGAGCCATCGCCGGCCATGCCGCAGCCCGAATGCGGCTTTTGCTGGCTTGGGGGCTGCGGTGCTGGCGTCACGGTGGACGTGGGGGCTGGCGTTGGGGGCCGAGCGCTAGGCGAGGGCGCTGGCGCTGCGCTCGCGGACTCACTTGGTGCCGACGGCGTGGGGCCAGGTTTACCGTCGGGGTCGCTGAGTTGTTCCAAGATCGCCGCGGGTACTGGGGTCGCCGTGGTACTGGCGGCACGACACCAAATCTCGGACCAAACCGAGGCCCCGCGCGTGCGGCAAGTTTGTGTGAAGCCGAATCCCAAGAGCGACCGAGGGCAATGCTCTGGGTTACCGTAGAAGGCGTCGCACTGGTGACATTCCTGGCCAGGCCGCGCTTGCTTGTCGAGCGTGCAGGTTTCTTCGAAGCCAGCTGGCGGTGCCACGTCGGCACGCGCTTGAACGGCAAGCGTCATCAACAGCGAGAGAGCAAGGCATTGAAAGGGTCGCATGGACAGGAGCCAAACCCGACGTGGTGCTGAAGGTCAAGTCCCGCGATCCGGGCTCGGTCGCGCAACAAAGGGACGCGTCGGGTCTGCTGTGGCTCCCATGCGCTCGAGTGAGCTCCTAGACGCTTGGGAGTGGCAACGACGCATGCACCCATGGTGTGCATTTAGCGCGTGTAGAGGCTTGAAACGTACACGCCAGAGCGTACCTTCGGCGCGGACAGCGTCGCGTCCTTTGGCGCGACCTTCATCAAGAAATGGGAGAGGTCATGATGATGTTTTGTCGTGTATTTGCGCTTGTGTCTGCCGTTCTATTCGTTGCTGCGTGCGACGGCAGCTTCGGTCCGTTCGAGCCTGTCGACATCGCAGTCGAAAGCTCATTTGCCGAGGCCGACGGTCCAGTTGCCGTTGCGGGTGACTACGCCGCAGTCGTGGGCACCGTAGGCACGCAACGCGCGGTCGATCTCTACGTGCGCAAGGTGAGCGGCTGGCAAAAGCTGCAACGGCTCAGCGCCCGCTCGCCCAAACGGGTCGATCCATGGGATTTTGGCAACGCGGTCAGCATGGTGGGCCGCTACTTGGCCGTCTCGGGTCGTTCCAACAAAGGCGGACCCGAGGGTCACGGCTACGCTGACATCTACGAGCGAACGGACGGCGTATACGTCTTCCAACGTTCCGTGACCGCAACCGAAAGTCACGTGTATCCGACCGATCACCCGACGTTCGGCGATCGACTCGCCTGCTTTGGTCAGCGTTTGCTCGTCGGCGTGCGGCGTGACCTAGGTTACCGAGGACGCGCTTACTTGTTCAACCTGAGTACCGGTGCACGGGAGGCCGAATTCAACGTTCCCGCGATCGATCCACTCGCCGCATACAATCAGTTCGGCTCCGCGGTTGCGCTGAGTAGTGATCGCGTCGTGATTGGCCAAGACTACGAGTACGCGACGTGTCCGAGAACACCGTGTCCGTCACCCGTCTACGTCTTTCGTCGCGATTCGAGCGGCGCATG
>DATAHU010000066.1:0-10650 GCA_036263015.1 Polyangiaceae bacterium
TTCACGCACTGCTTGCAGGGCTCCGGGGCTCCCAGTCCGCCGCCGGCACCTGCGCGTCTAGTCGTCCTTGTGCCAGCGCCGGTCCAGCCGACTTCCGAACACGTGCAGCAATTCGACTTCGGCAGCCTCGGTATCGATGCCTTTTTGCGTGACGATCACCGCTACGCGTTCTTCGAATGGACTTCGGAGCAAGCCGCGTACGATTGGTTTTTCGCGCACGTACATGCCGGAGTCCCGTCCGACTTGCCACACGACTCCCAGCTTTTTCCAGCCCTCGGGGCCGCGCAGCACCACGTCATGAGGGGTCTTGTCGGTTTCTTCGTCGTGGCGTCCAGCGACGAGGTCGATCGCCGTGGGTGCACGTTCGGCTGACGGTTGTTCGAGCGATGGAGGGTTGCCAAAAACGATCTCGAAGAGCCTCAGTACGCGTTCGATCTCTACGCCGTCTTCTTTGCAGAGTTGCGAGACGCTCTGCGTCGGCTGTCTGAACTCGCGCAGGATGACCGAACGGTCGTGCTCGAGATCCGTGATGTGTAGCAACCAGGTGAACTGATCGTCGTCGAAGCCTTGCAGGGTTTCGAGCCACGCCAGACGTCCAGTCCTCGAGAAACCCAGCGCATAGATCGCCACGCGCGGCTGACTCGAAGTCGCCTTGCGTTCGATCATGGGCTCTGCATCGTTCCTCAAGAACGTGCAGCCATGGAGTTGCGCGGGCTCATGCGGCGCTGCTTGGCGTGCGGGAGGAGATTCGACGTGCGTGGATGCCGATGGCGGCGCATCGGGCGTTCCTGTCTGATTCAGCAGGGCGAACAGAACCGAGAAGAGCCCGAACATGTCGTCGTCAGTTTAGCTGCCAGCGGCGAGATCGCGCAGCCATTTCGCATGCGGTCGACGTGACACACAGGGAAAGGGGACTTCGGTTCAGTCGGGCTCCAACCCGAGTGCGCGGTGCAGCGTGGGGTACACGTCTTTGTGAGCATCTCGGCCCCACAAGAGCTCTTGCAGATTGTACCCGGCGAACACTGTCTTGTTAACCCGATGGCACCCCTGATTTCGGAGCCACTCGTACATCAGATCCATCGAGTCGCGGTGCCAGACTTGGTTTTGCAAGGCCGTGACCAGCGTCACGTCGAGCTCGCGAAAGTGTTGGGCATCGAGATCGCGCAAGGCCCGAGCTTTGGCGCCTTCGCGCCGTCGAACGCGTGAACGGTCGACCACGTCGGGTGCGTCGAAAGCAGCAACGTAGCCGCGCCGCACGATTTGAGCCGCGTGCATGTACAGGCCGAGGTGCAAATGTCCGAAGAACTTTTCGTAGCCCACTTCGAGGAGCTCTGGGTGCAGTCGTGCTCTGGCGAAAGGTTGTCCGATCAAGAACGACAAGCGCTCGAGAAACGCATCTCCCGTTGGGAGCCACGGCTTCGGCCAGATCGCGTAAGCGCGAGACATTTCATCGGGCCACGCCTCGGGGCGTCGGGGGCTGATGCCGCGGCACTCTGCGTGCGCGTCGCCGATCACTCGCTCCAGAATGAAGTTCTCGGCTTTCAACCACCCGTTCCACGGCACTTCACAGAACAGACCGAGCGTCATCAACACGACGTGATCGAGATTGAATGGCTTCAAGGTGCCGCGCGAAATCGCCAAGCATACCGCTGGGCCGCTCAAGCAATGCGCGAGCAGCGACAACTTGCGCTTGGCGCCAATCGCTTTTCGAATTTCTGTGAGCGCCATGGGAATGTCGTGGGCGCTGACGATGTCCAAGTTGTAGTGCTGCCGTTCATCCAAGAGCGATATGTCCGGCCGAGCGTCGATATAAGGATCGGTGATGCGCGGACTTCCGCGCCAATCCAAAAGCCAAACATCGAACTTCTTTCGCAGATAACGAACGAGCCCACCGCTCGGATAGCGAAACGTGTCGCTGTCCGTGTTGCCGCCATGAAGCAAGAGGACGGCCGGGCCATCGGTGCAAGAGTCGAGGCAGTGATGCAGTTGCAACGTCAACTGCACCGGGCCTGTCGTGACCTGGAGGGCAATTGCTTCGGTCGATTGCGTCATGTCGCGAAGTCCTTTGGCTGTCGTGCATCCGCAAAGGAGCGCGGGGGGTGCTGGACTGCGTTCAGGCCCCCGCCGAACAGCGTGCGCAAGCTCGCTTGTAGCTCTGGAAAGTAAACGCGTTGCAAGGTGCCGAAGAAGAAAGTCGCGAAACGACCAACCGTCCACAGCGCACGCGACGGGTCAGCCGTGCCCAACGCGCGCATGCTGGGCAGTTGTTTGGCGAGAAACTGCGCCAGATCGACGCGCACGACGCCGCTGCCCGCAATTTTGCCTTCAGGGTCGAGTAAACGCACGAACAAGCACGAGACGTCTCGCCAACCCTCCAAACCTGGCTTGTCGCGCAGGCGCTTGTAACCGCGCAAGCGCCAACCTGGGCGATCGCGGAACGTGAGTTCGTAGCGCATGAATTGCTCTTCGGAGCTGGCAGGCGCATCGAGCGGTAAGCTCATGTACTCGGCTGCTGCGAAGTGCGCGTGAGCGTGCTTCTTGTCATCGAACTCCGAGCCGAGCCCATAGGATTTGCGGCGCTGAGCGAACAGAGACATCGTGCCCGTCACGGCGTGGGCAACGAGGGGTTGTTCACCAGGAAGCCGCATCGTCACACTGCCCGTCAGATCCAAGTTGTGGGCGCGGTCTTCGATGAAGCGCGCCAAGTTCAAGGTTTGCGCGTGCAGCTGCATCAACACCGGACTGTGAGGTCGACCAGAGATCTCTGCGGCCAGGTACTCGTCGTCCGAGTTCGGCACCGCATCAGAGGGGCTGTAGTAACCCTCCATCGATTCGTCGAACTGGACGCCCACCGGTAGCGCTTTGGGGTTCGTCGTCGGGCTCAGCGGTGGCTCGATGTCCCAATCGCGGGCGCTGCTCTTCCAGTGTTCAGCCGCTAGGCGTTGGTTGCGATACGAGTCTGCCCCTTCTGTCTGAACGCCTTGGGGCCAGTGCTGAAGCGAAGGGCGCAGGCCGTGAATGAAATGCAACACGTTGCGCTCGGCAAGCGCCACGATGGTTGCCGATGGGTTGACGCCCACGGAGGTGCAGAACAAGGAGCCATCGCTGACGTACAGATCCTCGTAGCCGTAAACCTTGCCCCACGGATCAGTGGCGCCCAGGCCCGCTGAGTCACTCATCGGCATTCCGCCTTGGTTGTGGACGGTGACCGGTCTGCCCAGAAACGACCACGCTGGGTTTACGCGCAGTTCGCCGCCCAGCTCGGTCGCGATGTCGCTCATCAGCTGCTCTTGCTCGGCATAAGCTGGCGCCAAGTGATACAAGTCCAAATCCGCGATCATGCGATCGCCTGCGGGATCGTAGTGCAGCACTCCGGGCGCCGCGTCTCGGCCCATCGCCAGCAACATCAGACGCCGTTCAGAGCGCTGGTTGGCGTAGCCTGCGATGTGCTCGGCAACTTGCGCTCGATCGAGCCCCCCAGCGCTGAGCAACGCAGCCCCGACTGGGGCGGCCATTTGACGACCATTGCCGTACAGACAGCGAACGATTCCACGCTCGAGCCCCGTCAGCAGATTGCGCAGACGCTTGCCGAACGGCCAATTTCGGTAGCGCTGCTCGATCATCAGTTCGACGCTCCGCTCGATCACCTGAGGCAGCAAGATGGGCTCGATCAGTTCTTCGAGCAGGCTGCCGAGGCCGCGGCGCACGTCTCCGGGTAGCACTTGCTGCAGCAAGCCCTGGCCCGCGGCGTCCAGCAGTTGATCGAGCATCGAATCCAGCTCGGGTAGCGAGCGGCTCTGAACGACGTTGAGCTTGCGCTTGGCGTGGTTGAGCTCTGTGCTTTTGGGCGCGGGGTGTTTCGCGTGGGTCAGACGGTTGCGACCGAGCCATAGGGGCGCACGCAGGATCCCGATCAAACGATCGAGCTCGGGCACGTAGCCCCCGTCTTGGATCAGGAAGAAGCGCCCCGACTCGGGGTGCTGCCAGTTGACGATGCACGAACTGATTGTCGGACCCGCGCTGGGCTCGAGCTCCTTGTCCGTGTCGAACACGACGCCGAGCGCATCACCCCCCGGAAAGTACGCGATTCCACTGCGCGCCGCTCGGCCGCGTCCGGTTTCGTGATCGAGCCGCGCAATTAGACGGGTTGTGTGAACGGAACCCGCGCACACGAACACCGTCTTCGCGATCGCCGTGCAGCGCGTCGCGGTCAGGTGATCCACGAAGTGAACCTGCCATTGTTCGCCGACTCGCTCTAGATGGGTGACCTCGGCTTGGGTGCGTGTGTCCGCTCCAAAGCGCTCTGCGAGGGCGAGATAGTTGTGGTCGAGCGTGTTCTTCGCTTTCTCTGGGCAGCCGGTGCTGCAGGCACCACAAGCGCTGCAGGCGCTCTGTTCGACGCCGTGCGCATTGGGCCCTTTCTTGCGACTGATCGCCAAGGGCGGATAGAAGTGCGCGCTGTCTCGTTTCAGATTGTGCGCCACGCTGTGAAGTGCGTTCACCTTCGGGAGCTTCTGTTCCGCTGCCGAAATCGGTGCTACCTCGAGCATCGACGCGCCCAAATCGAAATACGGATCGAGTTCGCTGCGATTGCGCAGCTGCGACGGCCAGCGTTCGTCGAATACGCTGCGCGGTGGTCGCAGGTGAACGTTGGCGTAGATCAGAGATCCGCCGCCGAAGCCCGCGGCCTGTAAGCTGACGACTTCGCCCAGATCCTGAACATCCCAGAGTCCGAGATCCGACTTCCAGAGCCAACGCCCCAAATCGGGTGCCAGGCGATCGGCAGCGGGCGGCGCTGGAAAGTCACCAGCGCCGTAACGACGGCCGCGTTCGAGGAGCAAAACGGAGATGCCGGCTTGTGCGAGTCGACAAGCGCTGACGGCACCACCAAAGCCGCTGCCGATCACGATCACCTCGGAGCGCAGCACGGGCTGCTCGCTGCCGTTCACGTTTGCCTGCGAATGCCCCACGACAGCGAGCATTCACCGACGCGCTAGCTGGGCGTCAAGGGGAGAAAAATTTACCCTAGGCGAGTCAGTCAGACAGTGTAGTCGCTGGCACGCGCTTGCGAACGAGCCAGATCATCAATGCCGGCAAGGCGATGCCCGTGACGAACGGAACGAGCATCGCCCAAGGGTCTGCAAGCCCAAGGGATGCGCTTGCCGCGTAGGCAATCGTTAGACCCAAATTCCCGAGGATTACAATCGCGAGGAAACGCTGCCAGGGAAAGCCAACGCTGCCTGCGAACAGCGTGGAGGCTTCGGCCAGTACGGGCACACCCCGGCACACGAGGATCATCCACACCCCGTAGCGATCCAGCAGCGCCTTTGCGCGCGCGAGCTCCGCTCGGCCCACGACCTTCGTCACCAGTGGCGCGCCGCCATATCGCCCGCAGGCATGACCCAATAGGGCAGCCAGCGTTAGCCCCGCGAACACAGCGAACGAGCCCGACCAAGGTCCAAGCAGGCTCATCGCCGCGGCCGAAACCAGGCTCGATGGGATCGGCAGCACGACGTCCGCGACGAGCAGCAGAACCACGACGACTCCCAGCGTCCAGCGCGTCGAGCTTTGAAGCGAAGCGACGCTCCATTCGTTCAGGGGCTCCTCGAACAACGCGAAGGGCACGAGGATCAGCGCCAAGAGGAGGGCTGCGAGTGCACTCCAGCGCAGCCAGCGTTCGGGGCCCGTCGTCATGCGCAGCCTTTAGGCGTCGAAGCTCGAGCGGGGAATGCTCGCGCGCTTCGGCCTCGCAAACTGGCGTTCCGATCCGGCGCACGAGTGCGGGCCTGGGCTATCGGCCCAGCAGACTGTTTCGGGGTCAGCGCTTGGGAGGAAATGCAAGTCCCGGCTCCAACTGCAAACGCGCCGGTCTATTCTCGCGCTAGCCCCTGACCAGGTTCAGCTACTCTCTCCTTCCGCGTGGACCCAGCGCGGCCCGTCTCGTCGATGACCGTTCAAGATCCGAGCAGTGTGCCGTTCGATCGGGTTTCGAGCCCGTCATCGTTGCCGCACATTCGCATCGAACCGGGCGTCGTGTTGCTCCAGCGTTTCGAGGTTGGCCGCAAGTTGGGCCAGGGCAGCGTCGGACAAGTGTTCGCGGCGTTCGACCGCGAGCACCAGCGCGAAGTGGCGCTCAAGGTGTTGGGTCAACTCACGCCGGCAGCGATCGCCGAGTTGAAGACCGAGTTTCGCGCCGTTTCAGAGTTGGTTCATCCGAACCTGGTGCGCTTCTTCGAGCTGTTCTGCGAGGGCGTCGATTGGTTCTTCACCATGGAGCTGGTTACGGGTGAACAGCTCTCGGCCTTGCAAGTCGAGCGTTCGTTGTCTGACGAGGATCAGCGTGAAGTGTTTCGGCAACTCGCGATCGGGCTCAGTGTGCTGCACGCGAGCGGTAAACTGCATCGCGATTTGAAACCGTCCAACTTTCTCGTAGCGGACGGGGGCAAGCGCGTCGTCTTGCTCGATTTCGGTCTGGCACAGCCGATTGGTCAAGCTTCTGCCAGCGGGTTTACAGGCACGCCTGCGTACATGGCGCCCGAGCAGTATTGGGGCAACAGTCTGAGCGAAGCGGCGGACTGGTACGCCTTCGGCGTGGTCTTGTACGAGGCTTTGACCGGTAACTTGCCGGGGCGCATGCCTTCGTTGTCACCGCTCTCGAATGCGCCCCAAGACTTGGCGCAGTTGTGCGTCGAATTGTTGAACCTCGACGAGAAGCGACGCCCCACGGGAAGTCAGGTGCTCGAGCGCTTGTCCGCGCGAGCTCTGAGCAACGTCGATTACTTCGGGCGCCATTCGAGCAGCATCCTGATCAATCGCCAAGTCGAGCTGGATCTGCTCGAAGCGGCATTCAGCGACACGTTGGCGGGACGCCCCAACGTCGTGGTCGTCAGTGGACCGTCCGGGATCGGCAAAACGACGCTCGTCGAGCACTTCCTGCACACTGCGCGCGCCAATGGAGCCGCCGTCTTGGCCTGTCGTTGTCGCGAACGCGAGTCGATGAGCTTCAAGGCGATCGACGGGCTGATCGATGAGCTCGTGACTTACCTCGAAGAGTTACCGATCGCCGTGCAAGAAGAGATCTTGCCGCGCGGCATCGCAGAACTCTCAGTTCTGTTCCCGGCGCTGCGCGCAGTCCCCGCCGTCGCGTCGGTGGCGTGGCCGAGTTTCGAGACATCGGACCGCGCCTTGTTGCGCTTGCGCGCGATTCAAGCCTTCGCAGAGCTCATTCTGCGCTTACGGCGCAGCGGCCCGCTGGTGCTCTGGATCGACGACCTGCAATGGAGCGATCAAGAAAGTGCGCTGCTGCTCGAGCCAGTCCTCGGCGGTCCTGCCCAAGCGCCGATCCTCTTGATCGGCAGCTGTCGCGACAGCACGAGCAGCGAGAGCTCGCACGACAGCGTGCAGCCCAGCGGAGTGATGGGGCAACCCTTGCTACGCGCCTTGTCCGACAACCCGCGCTTCGCGTTGCCGCCGCCCCAACAAATTGTCCTGCAACCGCTATCCAACGAGGACGCCGAGCGCATCGCCTTGTCGATCCTCGGAACCGAGGCGCCGAACGCCCGTGAACAAGCCCGCGCCATCGCGCGCGACACGGGCGGTCACCCCTTGTTCGTCAAAGAACTCGCATTCATCAAAGCTGCGCCCGAGCGCAACTTGGCGTCGGGTGATCCTGCGACCTTTGCCGAGTTGATCGAACTTCGCCTGGCCAGCATCGAACCCAGCGCGTGCGCAGTCGTGGAGACGCTGGCCCTCGCCGTGAGCCCATTGAGTCGGGGCATCATCAGAAGCGTCCGGCAGATGGGCGCTGTAGAGACGGAACAGGCGCTCGACAGGTTACGCTCGGTGCGCTTGGTGCGCAGTTGGGGTCTCAAGGAGGAAGACCAAGTCGACGTCTATCACGACCGTGTGCGCGAGGTGGTCGTGCAGCGCCTGAATGCCGACCAGCGCAAGGCCGGACATGCGGCGTTGGCGCTCGCGCTCCAGGCGCAGCCGAACACGACGCCCGAAGTTCTCGCACATCACTTCGAGGCCGCGGCCGAGCCGAGCCGCGCTGCGCACTACTGGCAGCGTGCAGCCGATGCAGCGATGGACAACTTGGCTTTCGATCACGCCGCCGATCTGTTCCAGCGCGCCCAAGCGTCGTGTCGCGACGAGCCCGAGAGAGTGCGTGCATTGGGTATACAACGCGCCGAGGCCTTGTCTTATGCGGGCAAAGGGCCCGGTGCGGCCGAAGTCTACTTGGCGCTCGCAGCCGAAGCTTCCGACCCGGTTCAAGCCGTGGAGCTCCAGCGGCGCGCGGCAGAGCAACTGCTGTTGTCGGGTCACATCGAGCGCGGCATCGATCTGATGAAGGACGTTGCGGTCGATGCAGGTATCGGCACCCTGCGTACCAGTCGCCAAGCGCTGTTGTCCGTCGCGGTTGGACGCGTGCTGTTGAGCTTGCGCGGTGTGAAATATCGGCTCAAGGCCAAGACGCAAATCGACGCGCGGCAATTGGTGAAGCTCGATGTCGCTTGGACGGTCTCTTGCTCGCTCAGCATGATCGATCCGCTCAACGGCGCCCACTTCCACAACAAGCATTTGTCGCTCGCGCTCGATACCGGCGAGCCTCGGCACTTGTTGCGGGCTTTGGCGCTAGAGACGTCGTACGTCGCCACCAAGGGTCGCGCTGGCGCCAAACGCGACGAGCAGCTGCAGAAGGCCACGCGCGAACTGATGCACTTGATCGGCGATCCGATGAGCCAAAGCCTGTTCGATCTCGGTCGCGGCATCTCGGCTTACTTACAAGGCAAGACGCGACAGGCGTTGGTCGACTGTGAAGCGGCGCTGCAGTCGCTCAAGGAGCACAGTCCGGGCGCAGCTTGGGAGACGGTCAGTGCCTTGCGCTTCGTGGTGGCAAGCTTGTTTATTTTGGGGCACTACAAGCGTTTGCGTGACGTCGTGCCACCTCTGCTCGCGAGCGCGGAGGGTACCGGTAACCGCTACGCCAGCATGTGCTTTCGTTCGGCGTTCAGCACCGTGGCCTGGTTGGTCGGCGATGAGCCGGACGAGGCGCAGCGTCAGCTCGAGCGCGCGCGAACCGAGTGCAACCCGGATCGCTTTTATTTGCCGCACTACAACTTGCTGCTGGGCGAGACTTTTTACGATTTGTACCAAGGTAACATCCCAAGCGCGCACGAACGCTGGGCACAACACTGGCCGCAGCTCGTGGGTTCACAGCTGCTGCGGATTGCCGTGATTCGACTCATGGTGTGGGAGTTGCGCGCCGCTTGCGCTTGCGCCGCAGCGTTGAGCGCCGATCAGCAGGGCGATCGCCCCAAGGGGCGTTGGTTGCGAGCGCTGGCTCAGCGCTACACGCGCAAACTCAAGGCCGATCGCTCGGGCAGAGATAGTGGCGCGCCGTTGTTGCTCGAGGCCGCGATGCACGCGCAGGAAGGGCACGCGGACGTCGCGCGCCGGCTATTGGAGCGCGCTGCGGACCGTTTCGACGCCGCCGAGCGGCGTATGTATGCGGCTGCCGCGCGCATGCGCCTGTCGCGCTTCGTGCCCGGTGTTCGCGGGCGCGCTTTGTGGCTCGCAGGTTATCGTGTATTTCAGGACGAAGGCGTCGTCGACTTGGAGCGCATGCTCAATCTGCTGGCTCCGGGTTACCCTGTAGTCTCAGAGTCTTGAGACTTCGCAGTTCCTTTGGGCTCGTCCAACCCCCGAGCCCCAGGAGTCGTTACGGACTGCACTCTGTGCTCTTACACGTGTCCTGCACGAGCACTGTGTCCGATACGTCCAACTCGATCAGGGCCACGCCGTTGGGCATGAGCGCATCACCGCAGTACATCTTGGCTTCGACGGTGACGTAGATCGTGGTGTCGACTTGGACCGCGCCGACGAGTCCAACGCTGGCATAGCCGTCGACGCTCACGGCGAGCAATTGCTTGTGCACGAAGTCGACGCCCGAATCGGTGACGGCAATGCCGCACTCGTCCTCGAGCGCTTGCAGCTCTTCCTCGCTGCTGATCAGTATGCCCTCGTCCAAACTCACGTCGCAGTGGTCGAACCCACTGTCGAGTTCAAGGGCGTTCACGCTTGTGCCGTCGGTTCGAGCGGGACACTGCTCCGAGGGCGCTGGAGTCACTGGGCCGGCATCTGCCGAGCCGTCGGGCTCGCAACCACAACCGCAGCTGTCCTTGAATTGAGTCATGCCGCGCACGCACACGAAGTTGATCGCGCGGCACTCGGCGGGATCGTGACTCTGGTAGTTGCGCCCTTCGACGTCGCAGGCCGGCTCGCAGCCGCAACCGCAATCGTCGTAGAAGTACTGCAGACCCGTGTCACACAGAAAATCGGTTGCCAAGCACGTATTGGGATCGCGCTCGACGTACATGCGCCCGGGTTGATCGCAAACGCCGCCGTCAGTCGTCGTCGGGGGAACGGCGCAGCCGCAGCCACAATCGTCGAAGAAGAGCTCGGCGTCGTCGGCGCACTTGAAGCGAATGGTTTGGCAGCCGTCACCGCGAGCAAGATACTCACTGTCGTCGTGCTCACACATCTGCGCGTCGTCGCAACCGCAGCCACAGCTGTCTTGAAAGTAGCTCTGACAGTTGAAGTCCGCGGCCAAGCAAGCATCACCGAGCAGCGCATAGTCGGATAGCGGCC
>DATAHU010000067.1:0-92040 GCA_036263015.1 Polyangiaceae bacterium
CCGAAAGACGCCAGCCCCTTAGGCACGATGCTTGCGTAGGGGCTTCGTTGTCTTTCCCTGTCTCACAAATCTCCGCAGAACGTGTAGTTCGGCGGACCACACCTGTGAAGAATCCACACACTTCGGCCCTGGACCTGTTGCTTTCTTGCGTCACTTCCCGGTCCGCAGGGGTGGAAGCCCCTCCTCGAGACATTGCTTATGAATAGCCAGCTGCTCGCCAATCCGGCCTCCCACGCGCTGTTTCGCTCAGAGCGGTCGACGACGTCCGCGATCGTGCCCGTGACTCGGCACAGCGCCCTCGCCAAGGGCACCAATCGCTTGGCTCGCCTCGGGATCCTCAACGACTACGTACGGATCCCGTATGCGAACGGCTCATCGTTCGCCTCGCAGTTCCTGTATCGCGAGTTCCGCAAGCGCGGCTCCGACGTGACGGTCGTCGGTCCCGCAGACCCAGCGGCGAAGCCCGCCGAGTTGCCGCCGAGTCACGTCTGCTTCTCGTCGTTGCCGTTGCGCAACCACCCCGGCGTGCAGCTGGCCTTTCCGAATCCAAAAGCATTGCGGCAGCTTGCAGATGCGAACCTGTCGTTGATGGTCGCTCAGACGGGCTCGGCTTTGCTCGATGCCGGGGTCTGGCTGCGCCGCAACGCGGGGGTCCCGCTCGTGTGTGTGAACACGATTCACTTGCCCGCCGTCTACGACGCGATCCTGCCCGAGTCGCTGCACGGCAACCGCTTGTTGGACAACCTGTTCCAGCGTCGGCTGATCCCTTGGGTCGAGCGCTCGAGTGCGAAGCTCTACAACGTCGGTGACGGCTTGGTCGTGCTCTCCGAAGGCCTCAAAGACTACTGGCGTGACCGCGGCGTGACGGTTCCAATCGCCTGCATTCCTCGCAGTGTCGATCCGTCGGTGTTCGATCAACGCCCAGAGCGTGACCCGTTCCCCACCCACGCCCAGCGCGGTGCACGGCTGCTCGTGGTTTGCCGCCACACGCGCGAGAAGAACGTCGAGGGTTTGCTCAAGATTTTCGCCAAGCACATCGCGCCGGCGGAGCCATCAGCCACGCTGACCCTGGTCGGCGACGGTCCCGATCACGATACGTTCCGCGCTTTGGCCGAGAGCCTCGGCGTGGCCTCGAAGTGTTTCTTCCCCGGCGAGATCACGCTGACGGACATGCCCGCCTGGTACCGGCATGCTGACGTATTCGTTTACACTTCGTTGTCGGAAACGTACGGCCAAGTCGTGAGCGAGGCCCTGTGGAGCGGTCTGCCCGTGGTCGCCTTGGCCGACGGGAAGGGCGTCGCCGATCAAGTCGTACCCGGCTCGGATGGCTTCTTGGTCGATCCGCGTCGCAGCGATGCCGACCAACAGTTCGCAGCTCACGTGCTCGAGTTGGTTCGCGATCGCGGGATGCGGCGCTTGTTCAGCGAGCGCGCCGAAATCAAAGCGCGCCATCGTTCGGATCCCGAGCGCTGCGTCAACGCGTATCAGGAGTTCTTCGAGCAAGCGATTGCTCATCGCGACGAGCATCCGAATCCGCCCGGCGCTTTGGCGAAACGCACTCCGCTCTTGCATTGGACGAGCTTGCACTTGTTGCTCGCCGGTCTCGGCTGCTTGCGTCCGCCGGCGGTCGTCAATCGCAACAATCGCCCGCAGCCTGTCTGGGATATAGAAGTCGAGCCGAACGCGCTGCCGGTCTGAGGCTGCGCCCGGTTCAGAAAACCCGAACGGCATTGCTGCGTTGCGACGCGGCAATGCCGCGCTGCGTCCGGCCCGCCTGAGCCCGCGCAGCGTGCGGCCAAGTAACCGGGCCCAACGACATGGGCATGAAACATTCGAGAAAGAGTAGCGTCGAGGCCGCCGACGAAGCTTACCGTATGTACCAGGAGCAAGCGACTGAGCGAAGCTCAGGCATCATGGACTTCCACAACTACGACCCTGAGAACGGTCCATTCTTCGACGAGGTCTTCTTGGCGCCCGACAAACCCCGACAGGGTTTCGAGCGACTCGTCGAAGGCATCAATACGCTGGCTCCCGGGGTGCTGCAGACACGCCAGCAGGCGGCTGAACACACGCTGCTCAAGATGGGCATCACGTTCACCTTGCGCGGTGAAAGTGGGGATTCCTCCGAACGCATCTTCCCGTTCGACGTGATTCCGCGCGTGATCGGGGCGCAGGAGTGGACGGTGCTCGAACGCGGGATCAAGCAACGCTTGACGGCGCTCAATCACTTTCTGACGGACGTATACGGCGCGCGCCGCATCATCAAGGAAGGCGTGATCCCGCAGTCGTTGATCGACACTTGCGTCGATTTTCGTCCGCAGTGCGTGGGCTTGAAGCCGCCCCAGGGCAGCTGGTGCCACATCAGCGGTACCGATCTGGTGCGCCACAACGACGGTAACTTCTACGTGCTAGAGGACAACGTGCGTTGCCCCTCGGGTGTGAGCTACGTGCTCGAGAATCGCAACATCGTAAAGCGCATCTTCCCCAAGCTGTTCAACGCGATGTCGATTCGTCCCGTGGACGACTATCCGGTGCGCTTGCTCGAGATGCTGCGCTACTTGGGCCAGAACATGTCGGTCGATCCGCGCGTCGTGGTCCTGACACCCGGGCGCTACAACAGCGCGTACTACGAGCACTGCTTCTTGGCGCAGCAGATGGGGGTCGAGCTCGTCGAATCGCAAGACTTGGTCGTGCGCGACGGTTACGTGCAAATGCGCACGACCCGCGGTTTCGAGCGCGTGGACGTCATTTATCGCCGCGTCGGCGACGATTACTTGGACCCCGAAGTCTTCCGTCCGGACTCGTTGCTCGGCATTCCGGGCGTGATGCGCGCTTACTTGGACGGCAAAGTGGCGCTCGCCAACGCGCCGGGCACCGGTGTGGCCGACGACAAAGCGGTGTACGCCTACGTCGAGAAGATGATCCGTTTCTATCTCGGCGAAGACGCCATCCTGCGCAACGTGCCGACGTACGTCTGCTGGGATCCCAAAGAGTGCCAATACGTGCTCGAGCACTTGGCGGAGTTGGTCGTCAAAGCGACCGACGGCGCTGGTGGCTACGGCATGTTGGTCGGACCGCACTCGACGGTGCAGGAACGCAAGGAGTTCGCGGAGCGCGTGAAGGCGAACCCGCGCGGTTACATCGCGCAGCCAACGCTGTCCTTGTCGCGAGTGCCGACGATCATCGGCGACAAGTTCGAACCGCGTCACGTCGATCTTCGTCCGTATGCTTTGTTCGGCAAGGACATCTACGTCCAACCTGGAGGGCTGACGCGCGTCGCGTTGCGACGTGGCTCGTTGGTCGTCAATTCGTCCCAAGGTGGCGGAAGCAAGGACACGTGGGTTCTCGCGGACTGAACGCGTCGCATTCGAGCGACGCCGTCGGGCGTCTGTTGGTGTGGCGCGTGCTCGAGTGTTTTGGGCCGCCTGCCAGGGCTTTGGTTGCCCCCGCCGCAAGCGGGGACAGCCCATCAATCATGCTTGTGAATCGGAACGAGGAATCATGCTGAGTCGCGTCGCTGATGCCATCTATTGGTGCAGTCGCTACGTCGAGCGGGCGGAGAACGTTGCCCGCTTCGTCAAAGTGAATTTGAATTTGATGCTCGAGACGCCGGTTGGGCGCAGGGACGATTGGGAGCCGTTGGTGTTGACTACCGGCGACCAAGAGATGTTCTGGAAGCACAACAAGGAGGCCACGCCCGAGAACGTCGCTTGGTTTCTGACGTTCGATGCGGCCTATCCGAACAGCATCTTGTCGGCGTTGACCCGCGCCCGCGAAAACGCGCAGACCGTGCGCGAGATCATCTCGCGCGAAATGTGGCAGGTCTTGAACGAGTTCTACCTTTCGGTGCGCGAAGCCAGCAAACGCAGCTTCAGCATCGATGACATGGCCTCGTTCTACGACAACATCTGCATGGTGGGGGCGAACTACGAAGGCGTATCGAGCGCGACCTTGAGCCGCGGCGAGGCGTGGTATTGGTCACGCTTGGGCCGGCTCTTGGAGCGCGCGGACAAGACTTCGCGCATCCTCGACGTCAAGTACTACATCTTGTTGCCCACCGTGACCGAAGTCGGCACGAGTTTGGATCAAGTGGGCTGGCAAGCGCTGCTCGAGTCTGCCAGCGCCCTGCAGATGTACCGCCAGCACTATCACGTGACGAATCCCGAGAACGTGATGAGGTTCTTGCTCTTCAATCGTGCCTTCCCGCGCGCGATTCACTATTGCATCGGCCAAGCTCAAGAGAGCTTGCACGCCATCACCGGAACCCCAATCGGGGATGCTCAAGGCGAGGCCGAGCGCGTGCTCGGGAAATTACGTGGGCAGCTTGCTTATGATCGACCCGAAGACGTTTTGAAACATGGGATGCACGAATATATCGACGCGCTGCAAATGTTGTTCAACGACGTAAGCGGCGCGATCCAGAAGCAATTCTTCGAATACGCACCCTGAGGTCTCAACCAATGGCCATCCGAGTCGCTCTCAGTCACAAGACCAACTACCGCTACGCGAAGCCCGCTCTGCTCGGGCCGCAGGTAGTTCGCTTGCGGCCTGCCCCTCACAATCGAACACCGATCCACAAATACTCGTTGAAAGTGCTGCCCGAGCAGCACTTCATCAACTGGCAACAGGATCCGCACGGCAACTACTTGGCGCGCCTGGTTTTCCCAGAGCGCACCACGGAGTTCTCGGTCGAGGTCGATCTGGTCGCGGATCTGGAGGCCTACAGCCCGTTCGACTTCTTTCTCGAGCCGAGCGCAACGGACTATCCGTTCGAATACGCTCAGGCGCTTGCGATCGAGCTGAAACCGTACCTCGAGCTCGGCGAATTGCCGCAGCGGTTGGGGCAGTTCATCGAAGGTCTCGACAAGCGCAAGCAGAACACGGTCGACTTCTTGGTCGAGGTCAACCGCGCCGTGCACCGTCGCGTGCAGTACGTGATCCGGATGGAACCGGGCGTACAAACGCCGGAAGAGACGTTGCAGCTCGCCAAGGGCTCGTGCCGTGATTCGGCTTGGCTGCTGGTTCAGGTGCTCAGGCGCTTGGGCATCGCGGCGCGCTTCGTTTCGGGTTACCTGATCCAATTGACCGCCGATCAGAAGCCGGTCGAAGGCCCCGAAGGGCCCGCGCACGACTTCACCGATCTGCACGCGTGGTGCGAGTGTTACGTGCCGGGTGCAGGCTGGATCGGTTTGGACCCGACCTCGGGCTTGCTCACGGCCGAAGGTCACATTCCGCTCGCGTGTACACCTGCGCCCGGTACGGCTGCTCCAATCGAAGGCGGTATCGAAAAGGTCGAGACCGAGTTCAACTTTCACATGAGCGTCGTGCGCGTGGTCGACCGACCGCGCGTGACGAAGCCGTACTCGGAAGAACAATGGGAGTCGATCGTCGCGCTGGGGGACGAGGTCGACCGCGACATGAACCTCTCGGACGTCCGCTTGAGCACCGGTGGTGAACCGACGTTCGTCGCCTCCGATGATCCCGACGCGCCCGAATGGAACACGTCGGCCATGGGCGGTAAGAAAGACGTCTACGCCGACAAGCTCTTGCGGCGTTTGCAGCGCTTGTGGGCGCCGGGCGGTCTGTTGCATCACGGGCAAGGTAAGTGGTACCCGGGTGAACAGTTACCCCGCTGGGCGCACTCGTGCTTCATGCGCACGGACGGCGTGCCGCTCTGGGAAAATCCGCTCTTGTTCTCGGAGAGCGGACGCGACTACGGCCACACCCACGTCGACGGCGAGCGCTTCATCCGCGCGCTGATCCAAAACTTGGGTCTGAAGCAGCACGGCCTGATGCCGACCTACGAGGACGCTTGGTACTACGCATGGCGGGAACGGCGTTTGCCCGGCAACGTCGATCCGTTGGATAGCCGTCTCGAAGATCCCCTGGAGCGCGCACGCCTCGAACGCGTGTTCACTCAAGGCCTCGGCACGATCGTGGGCTGGGCGTTGCCGTTGCGTCACGTGGGGTACTGGGAGAGCGGTAATTGGTTCCTGCGCCGCGAACACTGCTTCCTGCTGCCGGGTGACTCGTCGATGGGCTATCGACTGCCGCTCGACTCACTGCCTTGGGTGCACGTGTGGGATTCTGACACCACCGATCCGCTCGACCCGAGCGTCGAACGCTCGGCGCTGCCCAAGGGCTTCGAGTTTCCATTGCGCCCGCGCCGGGGGCTGGAAGCTGCAACGCAGATCCACTTGCAGCGTCGCTACCGATCTCTCGACGGCAGTTTCCAAACCGGCGAGGGCAAACCGCTCAAGCACTTGCCGCGCGGTCCATTGCAGACCACCCCCGGCGAGCCTTACGTGTCGCCCAATCCTGGTGAATCGGCGCTCGGCATCACGCGCACGGCGTTGTGCGCCGAGGCCCGAGAAGGTCGCCTGCGGATCTTCTTGCCGCCGCTGATCACGCTCGAAGCCTTCGTCGAACTGGCCGCCGCCATCGAACACACGGCGCGTCAGCTCGGCATCCCGGTGCAGCTCGAGGGTTATCCCCCGCCGCGCGATCCGCGTTTGACGGATTTCAAGGTCACCCCCGATCCTGGCGTGCTCGAGATTAACGTTCCGCCGGTGCGCGGTTGGCGCCAAGCCGTCAATCAGACGGTCGAACTGTACGAGGCTGCCCGCCAAGAGAAGCTCGTGGCCGAGAAGTTCGACATCGACGGAGCGCACATCGGCTCTGGCGGTGGCAACCACGTCGTGATGGGAGGCCTCACGCAATCGGACAGCCCGTTCTTGCGGCGCCCCGACGTGCTCGCGAGTTTGATCGGCTACTGGCACAATCACCCCTCGCTCTCGTATCTGTTCGCGGGCCGCTTCATCGGCCCGACCTCGCAAGCGCCGCGCGTCGACGAGGCGCGCAACGACGCGGTCTACGAGCTGGAGCTCGCGTTCCAACAGCTGCCCAAGAAGGGACAGTGGTGCCCGCCTTGGCTGGTCGACCGCGTGCTGCGCAATTTGCTGGTCGACGTGACGGGCAATACGCACCGCACGGAGTTCTGCATCGACAAGTTGTTCTCGCCCGATGGCCCGACGGGACGTCTCGGCTTGCTCGAGATGCGCGCGTTCGAAATGCCCCCGCACGAGCGTATGAGCGTCGTTCAGCAATTGCTCGTGCGTTCACTCTTGGCGGCGTTCTGGCAGAAGCCCTACGAGCGTGAGCTCGTCAAATGGGGCACTGCATTGCACGATCAGTTCATGATGCCGTACTACGTCGCGCGCGACTTCGATGGCGTGATGCAAGACCTGACGGACTTCGGGTACCCGATGGACGCGGCTTGGTTTGCGCCGCACTTCGAGTTTAGGTTTCCCTTGTTCGGAAGCATCAAGCTCGACACGGTCGAGCTCGAGGTGCGCGGCGGGCTCGAGCCGTGGCCGGTGTTGGGTGAAGAATCGATGCCGGCCGGGCAGACGCGTTACGTGGACTCGTCGCTCGAACGCTTGCAAGTCGAGGCGCGTGGGTTTCTCGAGGAGCGCTATCGAATCATCTGCAACGGCTACGAGGTCCCGATGGCACCCACCGGTACAAATGGTCACTTCGTAGGAGGTATCCGCTATCGCGCGTGGCAGCCGCCTTCGTGCTTACATCCGACGATTGGGATCCACAGCCCGCTGCACCTCGATATCTACGACACCTGGACCCAACGCAGTTTGGCCGGCGCGACCTACCACGTGGTTCACCCAGGTGGTCGCTCGAGCGACGTGCGCCCGATCAACGCTGCCGCAGCGGAAAGTCGCAGGCTTGCTCGCTTCGAACGTCAAGGCCATCGGCCCGGGCCCGCGCGCATGGTTCGCTTGACCCCGCACCCGCACTTTCCGCACACACTCGACCTACGCCGCGCTAGCTTAAGCGAGAGATGAGCGCGGCGAACACCGATCCCCCGGGTTTCGGGGGCAACCGATCGTCGGAGCCCCCGAACGAACACCGTAGTACGCCGCCAGGAGCTAACCTGCGGCACGCTGGGGTGCTCGATCCCGCGAGTTACGACGAGTGGTTCGCCGCTGACGGCACTGTTCGACCGCATCAGCAGAAGCTGCACACCTTCTTCACCAACGCCCAAGCGCGCCAGATCGAAGGCCTGCAGCGAGCGATCCGCTCGCGCATCAACGAGCAAGAAGTCAGCTTCAACATCTTGGGTGCGCCGGGCGGGAGCAACCGCCCCTGGCAGCTCGATGCCGTCCCCTGGGTTTGGGACACGGCGTCTTGGACGGCGCTCGAGAAAGCCTTGCAGCAACGCGCCCGGTTGCTGTCCTTGATTTACGAGGACTTGTACGGCGCGCAGCGCTTGCTCAAAGAACGCGTCGTTCCCGCGGAGCTCGTGCTCGGGCATCCGGAGCTCACTCGCGCCTGTTTCGGTTGGAAGCCGCTCGGTGGCCACCGCTTGCACGTCTACGCCGCGGACGTGGGGCGTGACGAGCAGGGGCGGCTCTGGGTTTACTCGGACAGAGCTGCAGCTCCCACCGGGGCCGGCTATGCGCTCGAGAACCGTTTCGTGCTCGGCCGCGCGCTGTCGGGTCTATTCAATGACTACGGCGTAGAGCGCGTGCGCGGTTTCTTCGATACGCTGCGCAGATCCGTTCAAGAGTTGGCGAGCGCCAACGACACGCCGCGCGTCGTGCTCTTGACGTCCGGCTCGCACGACGAGAGCTCGTTCGAGCACGCTTACCTCGCGCGCTACCTCGGCTACGAGTTGGTCGAGGGCGGTGATCTCACGGTGCGCGATCGCGTCGTTTACTTGAAGACGCTCTCGGGGCTACGCCGCGTGGACGTGATCTTCCGCCGCGTGCACGACGCTTGGTGTGATCCGCTGACGTTGCGTGGCGATTCGTTGATCGGCGTGCCGGGGCTGGTGGAAGCGGCTCAAGCGAACAACGTCGCGTTGGCCAACCCGCTCGGGGTGAACGTCATGGAGTCAGCGGCGTTCAAGGCGTATTTGCCTGGCGCAGCCCAACTTTTGCTTGGCGAACCGTTGCTGATCGACTCGGTCGAGACGCATTGGTGCGGCGATCCCCAAGCGCTTGGCCGCGTCTTGGAGCGCCTGACCGATTTCGTAATCAAGCCCGCGTTCGAGGACCGCCGCGGTGATCCGACGATCGTCGCCAACTTGACGAAAGAAGAGCGCGAGCGGCTGGCGCAGCGCATCCAAGCGACGCCGAGCCGCTACGTCGCCGAGCGTTGGCCCAGCTTGAGTTCTCTGCCGGTCGCGACCAAGGGTAACTTTGGATACGGGCGGGTGGCATTGCGCGCCTTCTTGACGCGCGACGCCGACGACTACCGGCTGATGCCAGGCGGACTGGCGCGGGTGAACGCTGCGCCCGATGGTCTGTTCCTGTCGATCGGCGGCTCGGAGGCGAGCAAGGACGTTTGGGTGCCGGCGTTGGCGCAAGGTTGGGGCCGAGTTCCGCTCGGCATGCCCGATGCGCGCGTGGAGCTTCGGCGCGGTGGTCTCGATCTGCCGAGTCGCCTGCTCGACGATATCTTCTGGCTCGGTCGCTACGTCGAGCGCTGCGACATGACTGCACGCTTGTTGCGCGCGGCGTTCGAGCGTTTGGGCTCCGAAGCGGGCGGTGACGTCGATCACGCACTCAACGCGATCGTCGACGCGCTCGAGGCCCTGGAAATCGTGAAGGTTGCGGTCGGCACGCGTTCGGTCGCGACCTTCGATGCGCTGTTCACCGGCGCGATGATGGACGCGCAGTATCCTTCGAGCTTGAAGAGCATGTGTTCGCGCGTGCATCACATGGCGCTGACCGTGCGTAGTCGCTTGTCACGCGACGCTTGGCACGTGCTACGCAGGTTATCGCGTTCACTCGATGGGCTGCACGGCGAGATCACGCCGGCGGCCGCGATCGAAACTCTCGACGAAATGCTGATCACGCTCAGCGCCGTCGGCGGTTCCACGCTCGACAACATGGTGCGCGGTCACGCTTGGGTGTTCCTCGACATGGGTCGACGGCTCGAACGCGGCGCCTCGATCCTGAGTCTGGTGCGCGCGCTGTTGCCCGCGGGCGCCACGCGCTTGCACATGGAAGCGCTGCTCGAGGTGGCGGACAGTCTGATGACTTATCGCGCGCGTTACTTGAGCAGCCTGCAAGTCGCGCCCGTCGTCGATTTGTTGCTCACCGACGACACGAACCCGCGTTCATTGCTGTTTCAGGTAAACACTGTGCTCGGTCACGTGCGGCAATTGCCGCGCTTGGGAGACGTCGTGTTGAGCCGCGCCGAGCGAAAGGTGATAGCGCTGCAGAGCAGTCTGCTCACCGCGGATTTGGCGTTGGCTTGCGCGGGTGACGGAGCAGGGCTGCGGGCGCTGCTCGAAGATGCTTCCAATCTGCTCTGGCAGTGCTCAGAGGACATCACCCAGACCTGGTTCACCCACGCGGTGGCCGCTCACCCAATGGCAGCACCTCAGTGGATCAACGAGGAGTTGGAGGCCACCTGAGAACGTACAAGGTCAAACACTCGACTCTTTACGAGTACGAGAGTCCGGTGTTGCACGCCCATCATTTGGCGCATCTGCGACCGCGTTCGCACACCAACCAAGAGGTGCACCTGAGCGAGCTCGAGATCCGCCCGACCGCTCGCAGCCAAAGCCGTCACAAGGACTACTTTGGTAACGAGTGCGACATGATCGAGGTGCTCGCCAGTCACGATTGTCTCGAGATCGTGGCGCAGACCATGGTCACGGTCCGCACCTCGCCCGCGTTGCAGCTCGATCCTGCAAGCTCGGCTCCGTTCGAGGAAGTCGTGGCCCTAGTGCGCGCGAAACCCGAGCTGCTCGCCGAGTACGAGTATTGCTTCGACTCACCGCTGGTACGTGTTCACTCAGTGTTGCAGGATTACGCTGCGACGGTGTTCACCAAGAAGCGCCCGATCGTCGAGGCCTTGCTCGACTTGAATCGCCGCATCTTCACGGACTTCAAGTACGACGCGTCGGCGACCGACGTCAGCACGCCCCTCGGGCAAGTGATGCGCGAGCGCCGCGGCGTGTGTCAGGACTTCGCGCACGTCGCCATCGGCGTGCTGCGTTGTGTGGGATTGCCGGCGCGCTACGTCTCTGGCTATCTGGAGACCTCGCCGCCGCCCGGACAAACGCGCTTGGTGGGCGCGGACGCTTCGCACGCGTGGGCAGCTTCGTTCGTCCCGGGATTCGGCTGGTTCGACTTCGATCCCACGAACAACGTCGTGCCGAGCGAGCGCCACATCACCGTGGCCTGGGGGCGTGACTTCAGTGACGTCAGTCCGCTCAAGGGCGTGGTTTTGGGCGGCGGCCGCCACACGCTGAGCGTCGGGGTCGACGTCGAGCCGCGTTGAGAGTTCGCGATTGCTAGAGGAAATCTGCTGAGTTTTGCAGGGGTTTCGCTCGCTCGTCGGGTGAGCGGGTGCAGCGGTCCGCGCGGGGCGCCACTGGCGCGCTCGTGGGCAGCGCGCTACCTTGAGTGTGATGAACGGACCGATCGCATACGGGCGGTGGTTTGTTGGGGGCACCCGCTTGCTCGGGAGCGCACTGTTACTTGGCAGCGTGCTCTCGGGTTGCAGTCGCGCATACAACCCGAGCCTGGATGCGCCGGGACACCTCGCGGCGCAACGCGCCAGAGAGATCGCGTGGAACACGCACTGGGACGTCAGTTGCGACGAGACGCATCACACGTCCTGCGGACTGTTGACGAAGGGAGCGCTAGGAGTGAACGGTGCGCGTGCCTTCGTGCGGGAGCAGTGCAATCCCGAGGCAGATCCGGACGCGCGTCAGTGTATCGAACGCTTTCGCATGTACTTCATCTCGCAGATGACCGAGCGCTACTCGCGCGGCATCGCGAGCGTGTCGAACATCTGCGAAAATGTACCCGTGGATTGCAGCAATCCCGTCGTGTTCGAGCTGTTGGCGCTGGCAGCACACAACTACTCGCTCGAGCACTTTCCGAATGCGGCGCCGGACGTGATGACGGGCCCCGAAGCCGTGGCGGCCAAGCGACGTGACCACCAAGTTGCAGGTCAAGTCAGTCTCTTGATGAACGAGCGCATGTCGATGTGCGAGCGCGGTGAACTCGATTGCTCGTGTCCCGAGGGTGGGCTCGGTGATGGCAAGTGTTCACTCGAAGACGACAGTGAGGACGCGGACGAGATCGAGTCCGTGCCCCAAGGCGAGAGCAAAGTTCAGTGGCTGTGAGCTCGCGCTAGTGACGCGCTGAGTTCGACCTCGGGCCGTTAGTCGATGCTCGCGCCACGGGCTCGCCGCCAGCTCAGCGCCGCAGCCAACGCAACGAGCCCCAACCAGTCGAGCCTTGCGCTCGGCACGGCAGATGCGCCAACGAAGCAGTTGCAATTGCTCTCCTTCGGGGGGATTGCGGGCGTGCTCGCGTCCGCGTTCAGCGCGGGCCCCGCCCCTGCGTCTACAGCGCTTGGTGTCGTTTGGGTTACCGCGTCGTCGCTCGGCTCGGGCTCAGTGGTCGGCGATGGTTGCGGGTTACCGGTGTCCGTAGGTCCCACGACGCTCGCATCGCGTTCCGGCTGATCGGGCGACGAGGCTGAAGAAGAACCCGTAGGCGAGGACTGCCCCGCGTCGAGCTCGGTGCCGTCGGGCGACGTTTGCGTGCTGCAGCTGGTCTCGTCATCGCCCGTTGCCGACGAACCGCCCATCGAGCCGACGTCGGTGCCCGCGTTCGGAATCGATGCCGCTTCGTTCTCGCAGGTCTTGGAGCAACCGTCGCCTGCGCTCAGGTTGCCGTCGTCGCACTGCTCTTCCAAGTCGCGCACGCCGTCACCGCAATCGGGCAGCGTGCAATCGGTGCGGCAAACGTTCGGCGTGATATCCGAGTTTCGCTCACCCAAATCGCACTGTTCATTGCCAGCGCGTAGTCCGTCACCGCAGACTTCGTGGGTACAATTCGCCGTACAGTTCGATTGGGGGCTGCCATTGCTCGAACCATCGTCGCACTGTTCGTTCGCGTCACGCAGCCCGTCGCCGCACCAACCCAACGTGCAGTTCGCCCGGCAATGGGCGTCGGCGGCGGGCAGCTGCAGCGGCAATTGCGTGCCGTCGCACTCTTCTTTCGAGTCGATGACAAGGTCGCCACAGTGGGCTTTGGTGCAGTTCGTCCGACAGCCGTCGACGCTGCTGTCGGAGTTTGCGTTCCCGTCGTCGCATTGCTCGTTGGGCTCGACTTGGCCATTACCGCAGGTCGAAAGTTGGCAGTCGCTGCGGCACGAGCCCTTGGACGAGCCGTTGGCTTCTCCTTCGTCGCAAGCCTCGCCGGTATCCAGCGTGTGGTCTCCGCAAGTCGCGACGCGGCAATTGGGGCGACAGGCGTCGGGCACGAACGAGGAGTTGCTGCTGCCCTCGTCGCACTCTTCACCCATATCGAGGAAGGCGTCGCCACACAGCTGCAGTTGCCAGCCCAAGTCCTTGAACAGAGCCACCGTGAGATCGAGCTCCGCGCCAGCAGAAGTGCCGGCGGGCTCCATCAGCAGATCGCGATTGCGCTCACTCGACGTCGCCGTCCGGCGCGTCAACGGATCCCAGTGGTCGACCGAGCTGCCCTCTTCGCTGGGGTTGGTCGCGTTGAGCAGGACATGATCGTCGGCATCGGCCCCGACCAATCGGCTAGCGCTTGCTTCGAGCGTGGCGCTCAGCTCGCCCTGGCTCAGGGCATCCTCGATCAGCGCCGCGTCGCTCTCGTTGATGTGCCAAACCGGAATCGTGACCGTGTCGTCGCGGCCGAGATCGAGGTCCCCGGGGGGTGAATTCGGGATGCCCGCATCGATCAGCACCGCCAAGGCGCCGCGCTCTTGGGCTTGAGCCGTGTTCATGCAGGTGCCGTACTTGAACAGCACGACCTTGCCGCTCAGATCGGCGGGCAGCGAGCAAGCGTTGGCCACGTACTGGATGGGCCCGGTGACCGTCCCAGCCGCAACCGAGCCTTGATCGGTTTGATCGATCACGCCTGTAAACCCATCGAGCACAGGATCCAGGCTGAGTGAGGGGGCGCCCAGCGGCAGGATGCCGCGCGCGAGCTGTGTAACCGTATTACCAGCCCAAACCAGGCCCCGCACGCTGCGCGCGGATTGGACGATCTCGGCTGCGTCGAGTTCGGGCCAAGTCTTGCCCGACGCGGAGTCCAAGATCAGCGCGCTGAACGCATCGGGATCGGCGTCCAGTCCGAGACCCGTGTCGAAGTCTGCGAAACTGATGAACCCGAGTCCATGCGCCAGTTCGTGCAACACCGTCGACAGGAAATCGACGTCGTTGCCCGGGGGATTGCCGTCCAAGCCGTAGTACCAATCCGAGTTGCCCAAGCACTGGGGCGTATCGACGTCTTGGTTGAAGTCGGCTTCGATGTCCGCGTTGCCCGGATCTTGATCTTGCCCGAAGACCGCGTCCGCCAACGGACTTGGGTACCAACGGTGCGTGTTCTCGTCGAGGTACGCGTACGTCGGCGCAGCGCTGCCGAGCACGGCGCCATCAGCTCCACAATCGAGCGAGCTCATACGCGCGTCGATCAGGATCGTGACGCTGCTCGTGAGCAACGCCCCCCAGATGTCTGCGGCGTATTGAAAGGCCAGCAATCGCTGTTCACCCAGTGTTCGTCCTGGGTTACCACCGTTGGTCGAGGCCACCTGCGCGGCACTGCCGTCGTTGAAGCCTTGGCCCGCGCCGTCCAGATTGTTCACCTGGAGGGTCGCCGCCTGGCCAGAGCGCGCAAGGCTGAACGTCGCGAGCACGCCGAGTCCCACGCGGAGCGCGAGTCGTAGCCAACCCCCGCAGTCTCTGTCGCACCGCATCCGCGCGCGCTTCATTCGGTGTCGGGGTCCCCAGCTGGAGTGCCTGGCGTGACGGGTATCGGATTAACGGGTTCGGTCGGCTGCGTGTGCCAAGCGTCGAGGGCCGAGGCTCGATCGATACAGCCTAGCTCGAGCTTCCCGTCTGCCCCGCGCCGCGCCACCGCGGCGTGACTGAAGCGTTGCTCGAGCGCGACGCTCTTGACGCCGTTCGCGGAAACGGCGCGTGGCAAACCGAGGGAGCTGTGTGACAGCCGCTCGCGCATCGGTTTGCGCGTCGCGGCGGGCAGCGGCTCATTTGCTCCGAGCTCCTGTTCGAGCGCCGTCGAACCCCCGCAACCGAACAAGAGCAAGCTCACGAGCGACGCGCCGAGCACTGATCTCACCGCGTCGCCCTTGCCAGCTCCGATTAACTCCCTCCCGCGCCCCATCGACTCGCGCCCCATCCAATCATGCGCTCAGAGCTGAGCGACGGGGGCAGGGGCACCCATCGAGGGCGGGAACAGCTTGGCCACGACGTCCGCCAAGTCTTTGACCGTGTCGGGCGTCATCCCCGAATTCTGGTGCGGCCAGATGAAGTTGTGGGCCTGCATCTGGTTACAGGAAAACGAAATCAAGACGTCGTTTGGCGCGGCCGCGGGCGTCGAGGAGAAGCTGATCCCCATCTCGGCGTACATGCAGTTGGACTGGGCGGGCTGAAAGCTGTCCTTGTCGCCCAACAGCTCGGCCAAGTGCTCCTTCAGATCCTGATTGATCACGGCCTGCTGCTCCAAGATGCGGAAGCCGTGGAAGCGCGGGGCTTGCGGCGCGGGCTGCGGGACGGCTGACGGCATGCCGGGGATGAGTCCGGGGGGAAGGAGGCCGGGCGGGATCATTTGCTGCAGGCCGGGAAGCGCCTGCTGTGCCCATTGCTGGATTTGCGGAGGGATGCCCGGGAGCACGGGTGCCTGGGATGGATCGGTGCCCGCCACTGGCGCAGGGGGCTCGTAGTTCTGCAGGCGATAAGCGACGACGTTCGAGTTCGGAAACGTATCGAACGGGGCGGCAGGTGCGCTCGCGCACGCCGGGGCCAAGAGAAGAATGCTCAAGCTGCTCCAGTGCTTCATGGCTACCCACGTAGCACTTATCGGCCGTCCCTGAAAGGCACGTCCCCCGCTGACGGGTGTCTTTCGCGCTGCCATGCGCGGGGCGTTTTCGCCCCTGCGACGCCCATGACATGAAAAAAAAAGGCGCAGACCTTTTGGGGCTGCGCCTTTTTAAGCGAAGGGAAACTCAGTGAGGAAACAGGGAGGTGGCAAGAAACTTTTGGCCTCGCGTATCACCGTTGACGGCTCGTCGACGGTAATCCGCGGGATCCAAGGGTGCCCTCACGCGAGTGCCGGTAGGACCCAACGCAAACGTTCCAACAATTTCTTGATGAGACGCATGAGCTGGGATCTTCCTGCACCGAGTGAATGCGAAAACTTGGCCCCTATATCGGAGTTGGACCTACAAAAGCAAGAAGTCGTTAGCTCGTGCCCGTCAGCCGGGCGAGGCCCGGTGCCGTCACGACTCGATCGCGGCCGGTACAACTCAGGGGATGCCTTGAGCTTTTCGATGCAGGACGGCTCCCGAATCAGGGGCGAGTTTGTCGTGTCGGTGCAACGGTGCCCTGGGGGCCGGGCCCCTCAGGTCTCAACCGCGGGGATCGCCAACCGCCAGGACCTTGGCGGTCTGGGCCTCGCGGAAGCCCGCCCAGGCCTTTGCCAGGCTCGCGTCCGAGCGGGCGAGGATCGCCACGGCGAACAGACCCGCATTGATGGCGCCAGGTTTACCGATGGCGAAAGTCGCGACGGGGATCCCGGCGGGCATCTGCACGGTCGACAACAGTGAGTCGAGCCCGCCCAGCGCGGGGCTCTGCATCGGCACACCGAGCACCGGCAAAGCCGTGTGCGCTGCCACGACGCCCGCCAAGTGGGCCGCGCCGCCAGCGGCCGCGATCACCGCTTGGATGCCGCGGCCTGCCAGCGCTTCGACGAACTCCGCCGTTGCGTGAGGCGTGCGATGCGCCGACAGCACTCGCACGTCGTGCGCGACGCCAAGCTCGTCGAGCGTCTTGCTTGCGTGCTGCATCACTTCCCAGTCACTCTGGGATCCCATCAGAATTGCGACCCGCGAAGGGCCCTGTGTTTTCGTTGCGCTCATGGATTCGAAGCTCGCTGTCTAGGCGCGAGCGACCTTTGGGGCGCTCGCGGAAAACACCTCTGGAGCCATGATTCGTGGGCACTTGTCAATGGGTCTGTGCGCTATTCCTTCAAGCCCAGAAACTGCTGCACTGCGCTCAAAATCCGATGTCGTTCGCCTTCCATGCGTTGGCTGCGCGCTTCGGCGTCCAAGTGCTCACGCGCTGCCTGCAATGCGACCCGGCGCTCCGCCAGCGTCTGTGCGACGTCGCGTGCAATCTCCGGGCGGCGTTCGAGCAGAACGCGGAACGTGTTGCGCTCGACCCGTAAGCACTCGACCTCGTCGATCGCAACCACCGTCGCCTCGCGCGGCGTGCCTGCGACCACTGCCATCTCCCCGAAGAAGTCGGGTGCGGTCAGCGTGTTTACGCGATTGCTGCCGCCAGTGGCCGTCGCGATCAGGATCTCCACCTGACCCTGAATCAGCACGTACAACCAGTTCGCTTGGGCGCCCTGGCGCGTCACGACCTCGCCGGCCGCAAAGGGCGCCACTTTGACGGCTTCGGCGAGCTCCTCGAGCTCCTCGTCGGTCAGGCCGCGAAATAGGTCGACGCTCTTGAGACCCGCGCGCACCTTGGAGCGCAACTGCTTTTGCTTGCGCTCCAAGCGCGACGCGTCTTCGGTGGAGACGAACAGCGCTGCGGCCGGCATGGCCAACGGGATCTGGGCACGTTTGAGCGCGGCGTAGATGCGCTCGCGCACGAGTGAGTTGGTGGGATCATCGCGCGTCAAGTCCTTCAACCAATAGCGAGTGCCGTAAACGGCGAAGCTGTCCTTGCCGTCGCGCGCCAAGTCCATGCACACGGTGTTCGGCTCTGGCGCCGCAGCAACCCCGACGATCGGCGCCGCGCGCAAGGCTTTGTCCACGACGCTGATCACGTCGGCGGGGGCGGTGCGAAAATCGACTTGGAAAAAGAGCGTGTAGCGACGCTGGCGGGGCTGTCCCTCGCGACGTCCGAGCAAGCGGATGGTTTGACTCAACAACTGGCTGTTTGGAACGACGAGCGTGTCCCAATCCCGCGTCTCGATCAGGGTGTGGCGCCAGCGCACTTTGAGCACGCGACCTTGAATCTTGTTTTCGAGCTCTACCCAGTCACCTTCGTGCAGTGAATCGTCGATTTGCAGAGCTAGGCCACCGATCACGTTGCCGAGGGTCGATTGCAACGACAAACCGATGACCGCCGTAGCGACGGCGCTGGTCGCGACGATGCTCGCCACGTTTACGCCGGTCCGGTGCATCAGCCACACGAGCGCGACCAGATAGGAGGCGCCCACCGTCAGGTCGTGCAGGATGTCTGGCGGGCTCCAGCGCACCAGCGGCAGCAGCACGTCGAACAGCCATAGCGCTGATAAGTTTACGATCAACAGAACGATCGAAAAATCGTGCGCGATCTGGATCGCTTCTTGCCATGAAGCGGGGATCAGCCCCGCTCCGTAGCTCATGAGCAGAGTCAGGGCGGCGTAGGGGAAGAACAAGATCACGCTGCGGCGCAAACGCAGGCGGGCCTTTTTCGGGTCCGGCGTAAAGCGTAAGGACGTGGCCGCGGCGAGGATCGCGATCAGTATTGCCGCCAGCCAACCAATGGAACTCATCGCCCGAGTTCAGTAGGTTATCGAGTCCGTTGCAAGTCGGTTTGGCGTCAAAGCAGCCGAAAAGACTTTTTCGGGGGCTGCCCGAGGGTTAAGAAACCGAGGACGATGCAGCGCGTATTCTCCAAGAAGCAGACGGTTCGACGCTACGCCGGAAATCCTGTCCTGAGTGCGGACCAAATGCCGTTCAACTGCCGGGGCGTATACAACAGCTCGGTGGTCAAGCACGAGGGCCGCTACGTGATGATCCTGCGCTGCGAGGGCTACAACTTCTACAATTTCTTCGCGCTGGCCGAGAGCTCGAATGGCATCGATGGTTGGCAAGTGGGGGAGATCATCCCGCTGCCCGAGGATCCCGACTACAAGCGCTATGCGCGCGTCCAATACGATCCGCGTATCACCCGAATTGGCGACACCTACTACGTCACTTATTGCGCGCACGCTTCCGATGCGCGCATGGCGCTGCTCTCGTCCAAGGACATGCGCAGCTTCCAATTCGAGGGCTTCATCAGCGGCACCGGCTTTCGCAACACCGTCTTGTTTCCGGAGAAGATCGACGGCTTGTACACGGCGCTCGAGCGTCCCAATGCTCGAGGCGAGATTTGGGTGACGCAGAGTCCCGATCTCAAGTTCTGGGGTCAGCAACGTCTGCTGATGGATAAGAGCAAATGTAGCTTTGGCTGGGGCAAAATCGGGCCATGCGGCACGCCGATCAAGACCGAGCAGGGGTGGCTGATCATCTTCCACGCCGTTTCCGTCGTGTGTGACCATGAGTACATCTACAACGCCGGCGTCGCTCTGGCGAAGCTCGAAGCGCCCTGGGAGTTGGTGCGGGTTGGAGATGAATGCATCCTCACGCCCGAGATGCCATACGAGAACGCGGGGCACACCCCGAATTGCGTGTTCGCTTCGTCACACGTCGTCGAGGACGATGGCAGCGTCAAGCTCTACTACGGCGCGAGCGATCGCTACCAGTGTGTCGCGGAGACGAGTGTGGCGGAATTGCTCGAAGTTGCATTGCAGCGTTGAGTTGGGCTTGGACGATCGGCACACGTCGATTTTCAGGCGTACGCTCGCGTCAAAGGTAAACGCTTTGGGGGTGGTGTAGGTGCGATGGGCATCGTTCACGACTCGCGGCGTAGAAACAATCCGTACAAACTGGCGCACGAGCTGCAAATCCAGGGCGATCCCGTGCTGACGTGCAGGGGTAAATCGCGCTAGGACCAGGTTGCGCAGCCGCGAAAAACGGCAGCGCTCAAAGACTAACGATGGAGTCTTAGCGTGAAGACTAGAGCGATTGATTGCACGAAGTTACGCGGCAGGGCAGGTCGCGGTCTGCTGGCGGTTGGAATCACCGTCGCCGTCTCGTTCTGTGGCGCGCGCGCGCAGGCCGAGGGTAGCGCCCAAACCGGGACCGACAACCTGATGGCCGAGAGCGTTCTGCACGTCGACGTGTTGAACGGTGACGACTACTTGAACATCGCCGCGCGCAACGACGAGAACAATGCCACCGTCGTGGTCACGGTCACGGCGCCCGACGGCACCAGCACCGACTACAATCTGACGAACGGCAACGGGCGCCTGACCAGCACCAACCAGCCGGCAAGCATCGCCGACCCGTTGCGTATCGCGGTAACTCCAGGCGTCTATGACGTCCAGTTCGATCATGCCGTCGTTCCGTACGATGTTTCGGTGTCTGCGAACGACACCGACCCGATCGATCCTGCCGCGGTACCGGCCGGGGGCGGGCGCCTGTTTTCGACGGACTGGCGCTTCCAGGGCAGTCTGAACACTGCCTCTCCGGACTATGCGTTCTTCGTTCGCGCGCCGGTGCTCGACGCGGAGTACGTGTGGAAGCTCAACTTGCAGGGCCTGGCGGGCGGCTACATGTGCTTGGTCGCCAACGATCTCGGGTTGCCCGGGACGTTGGCCCGTTCGAGCCAAACCAACGCGACTTTGGAGGCGTACACTGGGTTAACGCTGGCGCGGCTCGATTACTGCGACGATCTCGCTCACTACGAGATGTACGTCAACCCGCCGAACAACCGCAAAGCTCAACCTGGCACGCCCGAGCTCGAGTTCGTGGGCATCCCGGGTTGCGGAGCTGTGCTCGAAGGGGCCGGCGGTAGCTTCGAGTTCACCGCGAGCCTACCCTCGACCTATGCCATCGTGATCGACACCGACAAGAACGGCGTGTTCGATCCGATTTCGAGCGATGCCGTGATCTCTGGCGCGGCAACGGCGGGCACGAACATCGTGCAATGGGATGGTAAGGACGGCAGCGGCGCCACGGTGCCCGCCTCCGCGACGCCGTATCCCGCGCGCCTGTACTTGCGCTTGGGCGAATTCCACTTCACTGCGGTCGACGTAGAGACGGCAGATCCCGGTATCAGCGTCGAGCTCGTCGACCCGGTTTCACTGGTTGAAACCTCGGCCACGATGTTCTGGGACGATCGCGCCATTGCCGCCAATGGTGAACCCGATCCGGACGAGACGTTGCCGGACGGCACCACGAGTGCGCATCACTGGGGCGACTTCTCGGGCGACAACGGTGTCGGTAACAACAACTACCTCGACACTTGGGTGATCGGCAAAGAGGTAACCCAAGACGTTCAAGTCACGGTTTCGGATCCGACGGCAGACGCTGACGGGGACGGTTTGATCAATGGGCGCGAGTGTGAGATCGGGTCCATCTTCGACAACCCCGATACCGACGCCGACGGCGTGCCCGACGGCGAAGAGGCGCCCGCGACGGGCACGATAACGGACACGGACGGCGACATGGTCGGCGACGTGTTCGACACCGACGACGACGGTGACGGCATTCCGACGACTTCGGAGAACGTCGATCCGAACCAGGACGACTCGGCCACGGACGCGCAAGACAGCGACACAGACGGCGTCCCCGATTACCTCGATACGGATGATGATGGCGACGGGATACCGACGGCGGACGAGGATCTGAACGACGATCAGGACTACGCCGACGATGACACCGACGATGACGGGATACCGAACTACCTCGATACGGACGACGACGGTGACGGGCTTCCAACCGCCGACGAGGATCTGAACGACGATCAGGATTACGACGACGACAACACCGATAGTGACGGTATTCCGAACTACCTGGATCCGGACGACGACGGCGATGGCATCCCGACCGATCAAGAGATCGAAGACGCGGGCAATGATCCGGACTTCGACGGCGACGGCGATCCGAACTGGCTCGATCCGGATAGCGACGGCGACGGCATCCCGGATGCAACCGAAGCAGCTGGCAATGGCGACAGCAACAACGACGGCGTGCCCGACTATTTGGATCCGGCGAACGCACCCCAAGACACTGACGGTGATGGAATCCCCGATAGCTCGGAGTGCGCGCAACAGAACAACTGCCCAGACAGTGACGGCGACGGCACGGTGAACACCGAGGATCCGGATGACGACGGGGACGGCGTGCCGACCAGCGTCGAGCGCCCGGAGGGACAAGACGTCGATACCGACGACGATGGGACGCCCGACTATCTGGATCCCGATGACGACAACGACGGGGTCCCCACCGCAACCGAGCGCCCTGGTGACCAGGATGTCGACACCGACGACGACGGCACGCCGGACTACCTCGATCCGGACGACGACGGTGACGGGCTTTCCACGCGAGATGAACGCCCCAACGGGAGCGACATCGATACCGATGGCGACGGCACGCCCGACTACCTGGATCCGGACAGCGGCGTTGCCGCCACCGATGCTGGGGCGGACGCGGGCGCCGTGCTGCCTCCGCCCGCTCCAACCGACACGCTGACGTCCCCCTCGAGCGCTCCTAGTGAAGCCGACGCCGGAGCGACCACGTCGATGGCGCCCGATGCTGGGCCGGGCAACAGCGAGCCAAGCGTTACGCTTCCCGAGACGACGCCAACGTCCGCACCCGAAGTCGACGCTGGTGCGCCCCCGCAAACGACGTCGGAGCCTGACGCCGGGTCCTCGCCAACCAAACCGACTAGCGCGCTGCCCGACAACGTTCTCGAAGGCGGTGGCTGCAGTTGTCGTTTACCGGGCGCCAACACCCAGACTTCACAGCCGTGGTTGGGATTGCTCGGCGCCGCGTTGATCGTCGCGCGTCGCCTGGGACGCCGCCGACGCGCGATCACGCGTGCGGACCGCGCTGGGTCGAAGCTGTGGCGCACGATCGCGTCGAAGCTCGCTGTGCTGGGCTTGTTGTTCGCGAGCGCGACCTGGGCAAGCTCGGCGCGCGCTCAAGCCGGCGGCATCGCCCTCGATCGTTTCGATCCGGCAGAGCGTGGCAGTGATTGGTTCAACGGCGAGAGCCTCGATTTACGAGGTCACAATCGTTGGGCCGCGGGTGGCACGTTGGATTGGGGCTACAAGCCGTTGGTCGCCTATGATGCCGATGGCGACGAGGCTGCGGCCGTAGTGCGCCATCAGATGTATCTGCACTTGGGCGGCGCGGTCGTGCTCTGGGACCGCTTGCGCTTTGGCGCCAACCTGCCGTTGCTGGTAGTCGAGTCGGGCGATCCCGCGACCTCGGGTGGGGCCAACTACCAGACGAAGAAGGGCGTAGCGCTCGGAGATTTACGGCTCGGCGCAGACGTGCGGCTGTTCGGGACCACGCGCGATCTGGCGACCATGGCGTTCGGTGCGCAGTTCTTCGTGCCCACGGGCAGTCGTGACAGCTACGCTAGCGACGGCAAAGTCAGAATCGTGCCGCGCGTGATGCTCGCCGGTGAAGCCGGAGACTTTGCGTATGCAGCGCGGGTCTCCAGCGCTCTGCGCACCCGAACCGATAACTTCGCAGGACAACCGTTCGGTGCCGAGATGCAGTTCGGTGTCGCCGCGGGTTTGCGCTTCGACCAGCGTCACTGGCTGGTTGGGCCCGAACTGTGGGGGTCGACCGTGGTTTCCGACGGTGGTGATGGCTTCTTCGAGAAGAAGACCACGCCCCTCGAAGGCGTGATTGGGGCTCACTATTTTCTCGAAGAGTGGCGCTTTGGTGCGGGCTTCGGACCAGGACTCACGCGCGGCATCGGTGCGCCCGAAGTGCGAGTGTTGGCGTCGGCTGAATGGTTCGCTGCGCTGCCGCCCCCGCCGGCGCCTCCTGCCGACACCGACGGTGATGGGATTTGGGACAGCGACGATGCGTGCGTCAAAGTGCCCGGCGTTGCCAGCACCGATCCGCACTTGAACGGTTGCCCCAAGCCGGAGCCGCCCAAGGACAGCGACGGCGATGGCATCATCGATCCCAAGGACGCCTGCGTGCACGTGCCGGGTGAACCCAACGAGGATTTGGCGCTCAACGGCTGCCCGCCCAAGGACAGCGACGGTGACAAGATCTTGGATCGCGACGACGCGTGCCCTCACGAGCCGGGCGTGGAGAGCAGCGTCAAGGAGAAGAACGGTTGCCCACTGCCCAAGGACAGCGATGGCGATGGCATCAACGACGAGCTCGATGCGTGCCCTGCCGAACCCGGGCCGGCCGATCCAGATCCGAAGTTGAATGGTTGTCCGCGCGCGCAAGTGCAAGGTCAACAGATCGTGATCTTGGACCGTGTCGAGTTCGATACGAACAAGGCGACGATTCGTCCCGAGAGCGATGGCATCTTGCAAGCCGTCTTGAAGGTGCTCCAAGATCACACCGAGCTCGCCAAGGTGCGGATCGAAGGTCACACCGACAACCGCGGCGGCAAGAACCACAACTTGACCTTGAGCCGCAAACGCGCGGCGGCAGTCGTGCAGTGGCTCGTGGCGCATGGCATCGACGCCAAACGCGTGTCGTCGGAGGGCGTGGGCCCCAACCGCCCGATCGCCGACAACGCGACCGAAGAAGGACGACAGACGAACCGTCGCGTCGAGTTCCACATCGTCAGCGAAGGAAAGTGATAACCCGCGAGGCGTGACGGGCCTGCACGAGACGACGCGGTTGACGTAACGGTCGACCGCGTCGTAGCAGTGTCGCGTGGTTTTCCAGCACATCGACAACTGCACCCAGGGCGTACTGACCGCGCTGGTCGTGGTCCTGCAAGTGTCGTTGTTCGGCAGTTGCGGTGCCCGCACGGGGTTGCCGTTGACCGATCCCGCACCGGTCGCCGAGCACGGCCCAACCAAAACGTCGGACTCTGCCAAGGGCTCGGACGCGGCAGCAGAGCCGATGTTGTGCGTGTTCGATTACGATCTCACGCTCTCGAGTCACGGCTGCAGTGAGCTCGAAACCGATCCCGAGCACTTCTGCCGACAAAATACCTGCGGCACTTACGGCTGGTTCGATCAATGCCTTGGCCAAGACGCGCGCGCGGCCGTCGCCAAGTGTGTCGCGGAGCACGCGTACATCGGCATTTCGAGTCACGCCAGCGCCGACGCATGTTGGCAAGACAAGGTGCTGCCCATCATCAGCCAAGAGCAGTTCCCAGAGTGGACGCACTCCGAGGCCTACGGCAAGAGCAGCGGCTTCGCCTATCCCGCGCTCGACGATCGCAACAACTGGAACTGCGAAGATTGCGCGTACACCATGGACGGCTCGGTGAGCAAGTCGCAGGGCATTGGCCGCATCATGCGCCACTACGGCATGGATCCCACGAAATCCGCCGATCAAGCGCGCGTGATCTTCTGGGATGACACGCCGGAAAACATCACGGACGTCAATACGAACTTGCCAAAGGTGCGCGCGATCGTCGTGCCGCGCTTTGGCACGGGTGGCGCCGATGGCGGCTGTGGAATAACGAAAGCCGAGATCGACGAAGGCTGGAAGCGTTAAGCCAGGGCGCGCGCGAAGATCAACTTGCCGTCTCCTGGCGAATAGAAGTCCGGCAAGAACGCGGCGCGCTCGTAGCCCGCGCGCTCGTAGAAACGGTGCGTCGGCACGTATTGCTCGCGGCTCGCCGTGTCGATGTACATGCGGCGCGCCCCGTGCTGTTTGGCGATGCTCTCGCTTTGCGCCAAGAGCGCCTTGCCGATGCCTTGGCGTTGCAAGCTCGGGTCGACGACGATCCAATACACGTCGTAGCTGCCCAGAGTTGCTGGAATGGGACCGAAACAACTGAAGCCGATGATCTGGTTTGCTTGCAGGGCAAGCAACACGAGGTAACCGCTCGCGTCGCCTTGGCTCAGCGCCGCCTCTGCAAGTTCTCTGGCGATCGCGATTTCTTCTTCCGAGAAGAAACCCGAATCGCGGGTCACGCGCTCGATGCCGCTGACGTCGGTTGAGCTCTGAATGGGGCGAAAGTCGGTTTGAGTCGTCATCGTTCGCAATGCCTCAACGCGCTTCGGCTAACGCGGCCGTGACGATTCGGGCCAGGGCGTCGTCGAAGCCAATGCCAGCGCGGGTGAGCGCTGCCGCAAAGCCCGCGTCGGGGGAGAGACACGGATTGGCGTTCACTTCCAAGATGTAGGGTTTACCCGCTTCGGTAACCCGGAAATCGACGCGCGCGTAGCCGCACAACTCGAACGCGCTCCAGCAAGCGAGGCTCAGGCGCTCGAGTTCTCGCAACAGCGGGCTATCTTGCGCTTCGGCGGGCGCACGGCGTTGCGTGCGCTGGTAGGCCGCCGATTCGACATCCCATTTGGCGGCATAGTCGACGATTTTGAGCTCGTGCGGCGCGAACGAGTCGAAAGCGATCTCCGCGATCGGCAGCACGCGCGGGCCGTCCAGGCTATCGAGCACACCGACGTTGAATTCGCGGCCGTCTAGATACGCCTCTGCGAAGAAGTGTCCACCAAAACGCCGAGCGCGTTCCTTGCAGGCGTGAGTTACCTCTGACGGCCCAACCACCGATTCGGCGTCGAGGCCGCGGGAGGCGTGTTCCCAGACCGATTTGACGATGAACCGCGAAATGCCGGCGCTCGGATAACCCGGCGGAGTCGGTAACCCGGAGGCCTCCAAGTGACGTTTGGCGAGCTGCTTGTTCGAGCTCAAGAACATCGCTTCGGCACTCGCGCCGGTGTACGGGATGCCGAGCGTATCGAGCAGGGACGGCACGAGTGAGATGAGGTTCCCCCGGTCGTTCAACGACTCGACCAAATTAAAGACCAAATCCGGACGGCTCTGTTGCAGTTGGCTCTCGAGTGTCGCCAAATCGAGAGTGCAGGGCAGGGCGTTCACGCTGTGCCCGAGGTTCACGAGCCCGCTCGTGACGGCCGCAACTTGATCGAGCACGTCGCGCTCGTCGGCGAGGCTCGAGTCCGTGATCGCCTGGTGGCAGATCACGATCTTCATGTCAGCCTCGTGCTCGCGCTCTCCACGATTTGGCGGATCAGATCCTCGTAGGGCAGGTTCACGAGGCGCCCCAGAATTGCCAAGTCCGAAATCACGGGGTGCAGACCGGCAAGGGGGTTGGCTTCGATGAACGAAGGCGCGCCCTGGGCGTCGTTGCGCACGTCCACGCGACCCCCGTCACGGCAACCGAGCGCGCGGTAAGCGGCCAGCGCAACTTGCATGGCGCGCGTGGCTTCGGCGTCGGTCGCGGCTGTGTACTCGACTCGACCTTCGAACAACTGCTTGTTGTCGTAGGAATACACGCCCTGATCGGCTTCTTGGGTCAGGTGAACCTCGAGGGCGCCGATGGTGCGTGCCTTTTCCCCAGTGCCCAAGATACCGACCGTGAATTCACGGCCAGGCAGGAAGCTCTCGACCAGCACGGGCTGGCGATAAGTGAGCAAGAGCTGGCGCGCCGTGGCTAGCAGAAGGGCGCGATCTGCGATCAGCGAATTGGCCGTCACGCCGCGGCTCGTGCCCTCTGCAATCGGCTTGGCGAAGACCGGAAAAGGCAGCGGGCAACGATCGAGATCGCGTTCGAGCTGGGCTGTGTCCGAGAGCACCACGAAGTCCGGGGTCGGCACGCCGTGCTCGCGCACCACGTGCTTGGCCAAGCGCTTGTCGAGGCAGACCGCGAGCGTCAAGGTGTCGGAGAAGGTGTACGGCACGCCATAGACGTCGAGGATCGCCGGAACTTGGGATTCGCGTGCGCTGCCGCTGAGACCCTCGGCGATGTTGAACACCAAGTCCCAGCGTTCACCTCTCGAGAGCCGTTCGATCAGCGCGCGGGCGTGGCCAACTCGGGTCGTGGTGTGGCCCAAGCGCTCGAGCGCGTCGGCGATGGCGTCGATCGTCTCGACGCGGTCGAATTCGGCGACCTCCTCGGACGTGTACCCGAGAGCGAGGTAGTCGTCCTTGAGATCGAAGGTGAGAGCAATGTGCATGCCGGAAGGGCGCCCATACCCCTGCTGAACCCCAGGATCAAGCCTTGGTGGCTGGCGGTTGTGGGGCGTCAGTGCCGTGGAGCGGGGCGAGCGAGCAAGCTGGAGGCTGGACGTCGAAAGGCGACACCAGCCTCCCCACTGACGGGTACTTCAGACGGGCAGATCTGCCGGCTCTGAGTGCACCAGCGTTGGCAAATGGATGCGTGCGCGCGGTTTATCGCTGCTCTGCTTCTCCGAGGTCTGGCACGGCGAAGAATCGGCTCGGACCGCCTCGAGCTGCGCGACAGCTACGCCCGAGTGCGGCGTCTGGTCGTGCGAGGGGCGCTCGATGCTGTTGTCGTGGCGAGAATGCTCGGGGTGTAGTTCCGTCGGGTCAGGGTAACGGTACGTCTCGCGGGCGAAGTTCTCGAGTACGAGGTCGTCGCCGTCACGGCCCTTCAGGTACTGGTGTTGCAGCGGGATCTTGCCGCCGCCGCCGGGAGCGTCCACCACGTACGTCCAGACGCCGTAGCCCGTCGTGTGACCGCGCAGGCCGCGAACGAGTTCCATGCCCGTCTCGACGCTGGTGCGGAAATGTGCGGACCCGCTGATCGGATCGCATTGGTACAGGTAGTACGGACGCACGCGCATCAACAGCAGCCGATGCGTGAGCTCACGCAGGGTCGGCAAGTCGTCGTTGACGCCCTTGAGCAACACGGCCTGAGCGCCGAGCGGGATGCCCGCGTCACTCAAGCGCGCACACGCGGCAAACGACTCCGGCGTGCACTCGCTCGGATGAATGAAGTGAACGCTCATCCACACGGGGTGATGCTTGCGCAGGACGTTGATCAGCTCTGGGGTGATACGCTGCGGCAAAACGGCCGGCATCTTGGTGCCGATGCGGATGAACTCGACGTGCGGGATTTCGCGCAGACGGGTGAGGATCCAGTCCAGCTTGTCGTCTTTGAGGCTCAACGGGTCGCCTCCGGACAACAACACGTCGCGAATCGACGGGGTGCGCGCGATGTAGTCGAGCGCCTTCTCGAGCCGTGCTTGGCCGGCGGAGATCTCGCCGTGGCCCACGACGCGTGAGCGCGTGCAATAGCGGCAATAGGTCGTGCAATAGTCCAGCGCGAGGAACAGGACGCGGTCGGGGTAACGGTGCACCAGGCCCGGCACGGGGCTGTGGCCGTCTTCGCCGAGCGGATCGTCGGCTTCACCCGGCGTGCGCACGAACTCGTTGAGCGAGGGGATCACCGTGCGCCGCAGACCTTGGGTCGGCTCGTGCGGGTCGATCAGGCTCATGTAGTAGGGCGTGATGCCCACTGGCAGCATCGAACCACCGCGTTCGATGCCTGCGCGTTCCGACGCTGACAGTTCCAGAGCGGATTCGAGCTCTGAAAGGCGTCGGTAGCGATGCGCTGCTTGCCAGCGCCAATCGTTCCAATCCGCGTCGGACACGTCCGGGAAGTGTTTGGCGCGGAACCTGTCCGTGTTGGGATTACGCGAGCTCTGCATCTGGCGGAGCTTGGACAGGCGTTTGAAGTCTTGCGAATCTGGAGGTTGTTCGTCTTCTGCGCTGAGCAGATCGGGCGCGGTGCTTTCGTGGGAGCTCACCGTTTGCATCAATCGGTTTCCTTCTGATCAGCGCCTGACGTGCCTCTGAAAGGCGCGCCGAAATGGAGGCAACCGACGAGGATGCCAACGGTGAGCCCTGGCGAGTGTTGCCCCTTAACAGGTTGTCCCTTCACTGGGGGGTCCCCTTCAGGGGGTGAGGGAGACCACGACGCTGGGAGTTCATCCCACCGGGTTCCAAGTGAAGGCCACTCGCAAGTACTGACCACATGACGCTGATCGGGCGAACGGTGAAGCTATAAGCGCATCGTGTCAATCACTCATGTGAGGACTCGTTCATTTTTGTGTGCGTAGCGGGTACGTCGCGCAACGCGATCAGAGCACGCAGGTGTCGCCGCAAGCGATCGCGTATGCACTTTGCAAGTGGGTCTCGCATTACGTCGAAGCCATCGCGAAGCCCGTCGTCTCGAGCTCGGCAAGCGAGTCTCCGAGGTGCCGTCGTCGCGCCCGAAGCGACTCCCGGTTCGCACCCGATCAGCAAGCGCGAGTGCGCAAAATTGCCTGTTTTTGTGGGGTTCCGAGCGTTTCTGGCTGGTGACGACGGGTTATCACCCGGGGTTCAATTGCCGGGACCGCCGAGGCCGCGGTCCAGTCCCTGCTCGTTCATCGGCTGCGGGTCAGGGGTGTCGGCGAGCTGTCTCGGCACTGCCAAGAGTGACAGTCGGCGATTGCTCGCGGACTTGGGGTCGGCGCGATCGAGCGGTGCACTCGCCCCGTGAGCGAACACTCCGATGATGTCACCCTCGGGAAAACCCGACGTGATCAGAATCCGCCGCGCTTGCTCTGCGCGCTCGAACGACAACGTCCAATTGTTGCGCACCGAGTCCGGAGGGAAGGGACGCGCATCGGTGTGGCCTTGGATGCGCAGGCGGTATCCCGACTCGGCCAATACCGGACCTAGCGCCGCCAAGGTTCGTGCCAAACCCGGCTTCAGCGCGGACGAGTTGAGATCGAAGAGCAGGTCCTCGTTGTTGTCGATGAACTCGATCAAGACGCCAGCCGGCGTGCCCCGGACGCGAATCGTGTGCTCGATCTTCGACAAGCTCGGATCCTGGCGAATGATCCGGGTCAGCTCGTCGCGCACGTGCCGGGCGTTCTTCTCGAGCGTGATCGGTTCGATCGGCTGTGCGTCGGGGTTTGGATTGTCGATGAAGCCCTTGTCGCCCAAGCCGGAGCCGCCGGGTAAGAGCGATGGAGCGCCGGCGAAGACACCAGTACGGAAGTACTCGGACAGCTCCTTGCGCGACTCTTGGTCGGTTTGAGCTAGGAGCCAGAGCACGATGAACAAGGCCATCATCGCGGTCACGAAGTCCGCGTAGGCCACTTTCCATGCGGCGCCGTGGTGGCCGTGCCCTTTGACCTTCTTCTTGACGATGATGATGGGCTGTCCGCTCATGGATCAACCCTTGATGCCCGCCACCAACTCGGCGAGCTCTTTGGAGGTGGGACGTTCGTCGGAGAAGATCGAGCGGCGCGCGAACTCGATCGATAGCTGTGGGTTGTTGCCGCGCGCGGCGGCCAGGATGCCCTCGCGAATCGCCAGCAGATAACGGTGTTCGGCGGCCGCTTTGTTCTCGATGCCCGTCGCGATCGGCGCCAGCATGCCGTAGCAGAGCAGAATGCCGAGGAAGGTGCCGACCAGCGCTGCCGCCACGTGGTGACCGATCTCTTCCGGGCCACCGTCCATGTGACCCATCGTGATCACGATGCCGAGCACGGCGGCCACGATGCCAAGACCCGGGAGCGAGTCACCCACGGTTTTGAGCAAGGCTACGGGTTGGTGCTCTTGCTCGTGATGCGTCTCCATCTCCGCATCGAGCAGCAGCGAAAGCTCCGATACGGCGCAGCCGTCAACCAACTGCCGAAGTCCATCGCACAAGAACTCGATCGCGTGGTGCCGCGCCGTGACGCGTGGGTACTGCTTGAAGATGGTGCTCTCGGCGGGCGATTCGATGTGGGCCTCCATACCGAGGACGCCTTCACGTCGTATCACTTGGAACAAATGAAAGAGCAGCTTGAGCAGCTCCTTGTAGTCATCGTCGGTGGGCATGGTGCCCTTGAAACCGATGCCCAGCGCGTGAGTGATCCGCTTGCCGATCTTACCGGGAGCCATGATCACGAGCGTGCCGACGGCGGATCCGCCGATCACGACCAACTCACTCGGTTGAATGAGGACGGGGAATGGGCCCCCTTCCATTGCGAACCCGCCGAGCACGGCCCCGAATACGATGACTAGACCGAGCCAAGTGGACACTCCGTAACCAACGGCGTCGGTCTTCCACTGCTAAAGGTCCCTTATCGACAAATCGAGTCGCTGCGTGTTGTTCACGCTCGAATGGTAACGCATCGGAACTCGGGTGCTCTCGGCTCGTGTGGGTGCCGAGAGCAGTTCAGAGTAGGCAACTTGGGGCGGCGCCCCTGCGTCTCAGAGTAGGAACGACACGCCAAAGGTGATCGCTGGGTGTCCGATGCGCGCCGTCAGCGTGAAGCGGTCCTGGATGTGGAAGCGACCTCCCGCCGCGAGGATGATCGGGAACACACCGCTCTCTTTGTCGTCGATGTGGACCAAGATGCCCGGCTCACCGAACACCGACCACTTGCGGGTGAGCCAGAAGTTCCACTGCATGACGACCGGGATGTAGAAGGTCGTCACTTCGGCGAGATCCCCGCCGATCTCGGTGCACACACGCGTGCCGTTGGGGCCGTTGACGAAACGCCCACACGTTTGATCCGCGCGGCCTTGGTATTGAACCCAGTCCAAACCAATGCCGATCCCGACCGAATCGTTCAGCTTTGGCAAGAAGCCGTCTTTGGCGACTTCGATCGTGGCGCGAGCCCCAAGCCCCAGCCCTGGCGGTTGACCCGCACCGGGAGGCGGTAGCCAGCCGAGCAACACGTGTGGCTCGGCCTCGACCGTGTAGCTTGGGCGCTCTCCAGGCGTCTTGATTGTGGATTGCGCGTTGCCCCGCGTGCTGAAACACAGTGTGCTCAACATCAAGCTCAGCGCGAGCAGCGAGTTGCGTGCAATTGCTCCGACGCGCGTCCAAGCCGCGCGTCTCCAAACCCGTTCGATCAGTTCAAGCGCACGAGCCACAGGCGAGTCTCCCGTTACCGCATTTGATGGTTGGTGATCCGTCGCGGCAAGTGACGTCGCAGTGGGCTGTGTTGTTGCAGTCCACCCGGCATTCGCCTTTGCATTCGACTTCGCAACTCGACGTGCGCGTGCATTGCACTTCGCTGCCGTCGCCGACGACTGCGCCGCAGCGATCGACGTCGTGGCAGGACCAATTGCAGTTCTTTTCGCAGAACACGCCACAGGTGTCCGAGCCGTTGCACTCGAGCGTGCAGTCATCTCCACACGACGAGGAACAGTCCTTGATGTCGTGGCAGTGGAAGTTGCACTTGTCGTCGCAGACGCCCCCGCAGCGATCCAGGTTGTGGCACTGCTGGTCGCAACCGTCGCCGTTGCAGCCCAAGTAGCACTCACCGTGGTCGGAGCATTCGCAGGTTTGATCGGGGTCGCAGTTGGCGGTCGACTCGCATCCGGTGCTGAGCCAAGCGAACAAACAGGACCCCGCTAACATGAGCAGCAGGCGCCAAGCAGTCATCCGATGCGTATAGCCTGACTGGTCTTCTTTGGCGATACCGTCGGGATCTTGCGACCGCGCGTCCTCACGAGCATCTCAGCCCGCTCCGGGCGACAGCGGCCGCAACCTCCCTTGGTCTCGTCGAGAATCTCTCTGCCAAACTGGCGGCTTGGTTCCGAGGGGCGGCGCCTCAGCCGTCCAGCACCAGCATCGGGAGCATCTTTTGCAGGGTTTTATTGCCGATTCCCTTCACCCGTAGCAGATCCGTCAGGCGCTTGAAGCGACCGAGGCGGGTTCTGAGCTCGATGATTCGCTCTGCGGTCTTCTTCCCGACTTTGGGCAAGCGGTCTAGGTCCTCCACGGTTGCGAGGTTCAAGATCACTTTGCCGTCGCTGGTGACTCCCGGTGTGGCGGAAGTACTCGCTGCGGGTGAAGTGCTGGGCGCAGCAGTGCTCGTCGCTGCCGGTGCGACTGGCCTCTGCGTGCTGACGGAGGGCGCTTGCGGAGGCGAGGGCTCTGCGTTCGTCTCGCTCGTTCGCGTCGCCTGGCTTTCGGGACTCGCCAACCAGCCGAACCCCGCGCTGCCGACTCCCGCGAGGTGCTGAAGTTCGGCACTGGCGCCGCCGTGTGCTTGCTGCAGCGTCGAGATGCTGCCGATGAAGGCCAGGCCGAGCATGCCGGCAGCGACGCTCACTGCCTTGAGCAAGATCGGTCGCCACACGCTGTGCGATAGCCACGCTCTGACGGAGCCTGAAGACTCTGAGTCGTCAGACTCCGTCGAGCGTGTTCGAGCGGGTCGAGCTTGGTCGTGAAGTGATGCAGCTCCCACAGTGGCGTCTGCGCGGGCCGGCGTTGAAGCGGTATCGGCCGACGCCGCCTGCAGCGAGCTCGGTGCTGAAGTGTCGTTGGTCGGCCGCATCGCTCTGCCTCACGCCACCAACGTGTCGCCGTCGCCGTTCCAACGTCCCTGCGAATCATCGCGCGGGACGTAGTCTCGAATTTGAATCTCGCCGCTGACCGGCAACGATTCGAGCTTCACGTTCAAAGAGCCGTCACCGTTCACAAACGCCACTCCGCAGCGATTCCAAAAACTGCGGCCGTTGCGCTCCGTGATTACGTAAGCGATCTTCATGCGATTTGCTTCCATCGATATCCTCGTTGTTCCAGGACCATCACAGCGATGGTCTCTGGCCACGGGTTTGCGAAATGCATGCCGACGTCCCCCGGCCTCGAAAGAAGCGGCAGGCGTGCGGGCGCGGCTCCGTTCACCTAGGAGCGAGACCGGCGCGAGCCACTTGCGCCAGGCAGGTCGTGCTCGCGGTTCAAACGAGCGCCGCGGCGAGCACGCGTACCACGATGTAGGCCACCAAACTGCCCACCCAAAACCACGTCCTTTTGTTTAGGCCGGCGCGGCGCCCCCAATACGGCGCCAACCACGCCAGTGGCGGCAGGATCACGAGCAACCCGTGCCACCAAGGACTTCGATTCCTGATCAGCCCAATGGCCAGCGCTGCATGGGCAGCGAGAAAGGCCGCAAACAGGACGATCAAAGCGATCGAGAGCACTACGACGTTCATGTTCGAGAGGCTGCGCGGCGGGCCGCGAGAGCTTGCACAACTGGGCGAGCTGCATGCAACCGCTTTTCCTTTTTTGGGCTTTTTCGCTCAGCAGCCTTTTTCAGTTAGCAGCGCGGACTCGGATGTTAGACTGGCCGCGTGAGCACTCGTTACCTCGTCCCCATCGCCATGGCGCTGGGGTTGTTCGCCGCTCTGCCCGTAGGACTTGGTACTGCATCCGAAGGACGAGCGAATCGCCCCGATGTGATGGGTGTCAACGAATTGAAGCCCGGCATGAAGGGCTACGGCCTGACCGTCTTCGAAGGCACTCGGCCGCAAAAGTTCGACGTCGAGGTGATCGACGTGTTGAACAACTTCCGTCCGCGCCAAGACTTGATCTTGATCAAGACGTTCCACCCGCGGCTCGAGGTCGCCAAGGTCGTGGCCGGGATGAGCGGCAGCCCGATCTACATCGACGGCAAGATGATCGGCGCTTATGCCTACGGTTGGTCGTTTGGCAGCGAACCGGTTGCCGGCGTTACGCCGATTCGCAGCATGCTCGACGATCTGGCGCGCCCCTTGCCCCCGACGCTTCACGGCTGGCCGCTGTTCCCCAACAAAGCAGGCAGTCAAGGCGCTGGGGTCAAGCGGAACAAGACCGCAAGCGCAGAGCTCGGCGTACCCGGCGATGAGCGCTTTGCTGCGCTGGAGCCGCATGACGACACGCCTGACAATCGCTTCGCGGGCGCGCCATTGGATTACGATTTGCGTCGGCATCGCGATCAAATCGCAGAACGCGTGAACCCGAAACTGGAGGCCGAGCTCGGCAACGTCACGGCGCGTCCGGTGGCGACTCCGGTGTTGCTTGGTGGCATGTCGTCGGACGCTGTCGCGTTTGCCGGCGATTTGCTCTCCCCACTCGGTTTGGACGTGATGCAAGCCGGCGGTGGGGGCGAAGGTAAGCCCGGCCCTGACGTTCCGACGCGTTACGAAGCTGGCGGCGCGATCGGCGTGCAGCTCGTCAGCGGAGACATGAGCGCAATGGGCCTCGGTACGGTCACGCGGGTCGAAGGAGATCTCGTGTCGGGCTTCGGCCATCCAATGATGCAAGGGGGTATCACCGCGTTGCCGACGGCCGTGGGTAAGGTGCTGTGGTTTTTGGCGAGCGAATCGCGCTCGTTCAAGCTCGGCATGCCGGTGCGACCGCTCGGCGCACTCGTCAACGATCGCCAAGCCTCGATCGTCGTCTCGCATTCGGCAGTGGCACCCGTGATCCCGGTGCACGTGCAAATCCATGGCGCCGATGGCGCGCCTTACACGGATTGGGATTTCAGCGTCGCGCACGACAAGTTCATGGCGCCGACGTTCGTGGCGGTCGCGATTGGCAACGCGCTGCAAGCCACAGCCTCGGAACGACAAGACGTCACTTGGAGCGTGACCAGCAAAGTGCGCTTCAAGGACTACGGCGAGATCGAGGTCAAAGACTTCGGCGTGGCAGTCGGCGGGACCCCGGATCCCAACGACTTTGCGCGCACCAACGTCGTGGGCGCGGTGGGTGCCGTGCTCAGCAATCCCTGGCAACCGGCCTTCGTCGAGAGCGTGAACGTCGATGTGCGGCTCACCTTCTCGCGCGATCTCGTTCGGCTGCGCGGTGTCGAGTTGTTGACTCCAGAGGTCGAGCCCGGTGAACCCGCCGAGCTACGGCTCACGCTCGTCCCTTACGATGGCCCGTTGATCAAGCGCACGGTAAAGGTGCCTCTGGCCAAGAACCTGGCGGGGCAGCGCGTCAAGATCGACGTGGAGCCGGGGTACATCGTCCAGAAAGAAAAAGCCGCGCCGGAGTCACTGGCAGACTTGATCCGGGGTCTGGAAGACCCCATTTACCCAGCGCGCTCGCTGGTGTTCTCTTACGTCGCGGGTACGGGTGTTGCTCACAAGGGGCAAGTCGCGGCCAACCTTCCGCCGGGAGCGATGGACCGCATCTCACCCCAATCGTCGACTCTCGCTCCCGAAGAGTTCAAAGCCGAGGAGCGCCACGTGGTGCGCTTTCCGGCCTTCGTCATCGGCACGGATAAAGTCACCGTTGTCGTCAAAGCCAACAAGTAAGACCAGTTCGAATCATGAAACGACGCATTGCACTCTTTTCCTTCCTGTCATGTCTGAGTGCCGACTTACTCGTGGCCTCAGAGGGTTACGCAGTTGGCACGCGGCGGATTGCGCTTCGGGACAGCGAAGACTTCTCTGCCGGCAAGCTCGAGGGCGTCGCGGTCGATTCCGCGGGTCGCGTGAGGGCTAGCTTCAACCTCGGCTCCATCGCAGTCGAAGGCGCGACCAATACTTGGGCCGCGCTGCACACGAAGGGCGGCAGCGTGTTGATCGCTACCGGCAACGAGGGGCGTGTCTTCGAGTTGAACGCGGGCTCCGTCAAGGAGATCGGCAAGGTCGACGGACTGGCTGCGACGTCGCTGGTCGAGGCTTGGGACGGCAGCGTGATCATCGGCTCACTGCCGCATGGAAAACTGTACGAGTACAAGGCCGGCAAGTTCAGCGAGTGGACGGCGATCCCCGACGCTCAGCACATCCTGCAATTGGCTTTCGACGCGCAGAATCAAGTGCTTTACGCGGCGACCGGACCCGAGGGGAAGCTCTACCGCATCACGCGCGACAAGAAGGCGCAGGTCTACCTGGACGTCGACGAAGAACATTTGACGTCAGTCGCCGTGGCCAATGGCAAAGTCTTCGTCGGTGGGGGCGACAAGGCCAAACTCTACGCCGTGGATGCGCCCGGTCGCGCTTCGGTGCTCTACGACTTCGGGCGCACGGAGGTGCGCGCCATCGTAGCGGGCAAGGCCGGCGACATCTACGCCATCGCCAACGAGCTCTCGTCGAAGGCGTCGCTGCCTTCGGGCACCAAGAACGACAACGACAGTGCAGGGCCGGGCGGAAGTTCCGCCAAGACCAAGGGCAAGGGCACCCTCTATCATTTCGACAAGAACGGTGTTCCCGAGCAGCTCCTGGATGACACGAGTGAACACTACACCAGCCTCGCGCTCGACGACCAGGGCAGCCCGTACGTGGGGACTGGTTCGGAAGGCAAGGTGTACACTGTCGACAGCAACCGTAACTCGGTGCTGGTCGCCGACACGCAAGAGCGACAAGTCCCGGCACTGCTCTTGAATGGTAAGGACCGCTCGTTGATCAGCAGTGACCCCGTCGTCGTTCACCCTGTGCGTGGAGTGGGCGGCGCAGATTCGACCTGGACCAGCGCCGTGATCGACGCGGGCCTGCGCGCTCACTTCGGTCGCTTGGATTGGGCCGCGGAAGGCAAAGTCGAAATCGCGACGCGTTCGGGCAACGCCGCCGAACCCGACGACACGTGGAGTCAGTGGAGTGCGCCGCTCACCCAGCCCGGCGAGATCCAGAGTCCGCCTGCGCGCTTCTTCCAAGTGCGTGCTCGCTTCAACCAAGATGCGAACGCAGTGTTGAGCGAAGTCTCGATCCCGTTCATCACCGATAACTTGCGGGCCACCATCAGCTCGGTCCAGTTCGAGAACTCGAGCTCGAAGGCGATGGCGAAGCCGAGCGCGAAACTGATTGCCTCGGGTGGACCGATCAGCGAGCGCCCCGACGAAGACATCAGCATCACTTGGAAGGTCGACAATCCCGACAAGGATGATCTGCGCTACTGGCTCAAGTACAAGCGCGAGGGCACCAGCGAATGGTTCGACATTCTCGATCCGAACGAGAAGCTCACCAAGACCAGCTATTCGTGGGACACGGCCGATCTACCCGAAGGGCGTTATCGGGTGCGGGTGATCGTGAGTGACGTGCTGTCGAACTCACCGGACCGCGCCTTGCAGCACCAGCTCGATAGCTACGTCGTGTTCGTGGACAACACGCCGCCCGAAGTTCGCGGCCTCAAGGTGGACGGCCACATGTTGTCGGGCACGGCGACTGACGGCATCGGTCCCATCGCGCGCATCGAGGTTGCGGTGGCCGGCAGCGACGAGTGGTACTCGGTAACACCTGCCGACGGCGTCCTAGACGAGCCCAGCGAGGAATTTCGTCTGGATCTCACGCCTTTGGCCGTCCCTCCGCACGCGCTCTTGACCGTTCGTGTTTTCGACGAAGAGTACAACCGGGTTGTCGCGAGCACGGTCGCCCGCTGATCTTGGGCGACCGCCGGTAGGCTCCAATGCACGTCCACGGGCTTTGAGCGTGGGACGGTGCTAGTCTGACCAGCGTATCCGTTCGGATACGCTTCTTACTTGCTTTTGGGTTTTCATGATCGAGCTTGGCGTTCGTTTACACGGCGCTCGCCCCGGACCGTGGCTGTGGATCAGCTTGCTGTTCGCCGCCTGCAGCGTCGAGCCATCCCCGCCTAAGGCGGATCCAGTTTGCGTGGGTCCGAACTGCGATCGGCAGGATGCATCTCCCGCGCCTGAAGTCAGTGCGCCCGACGCGGCGCCCGTAGCCCCGCGTCCCGCGGATGCCGCCGCGGCGACCAGCCAATCCGAGTTGTGTCCCGGGCGCTGCGTGCCCGACGACGCCAAATCCTGCGTCAACCGAGGCGATCTGGCGCTGTTCGAGCTGCAGGTTGGGGTGGACCTCTTTGGCGCCGATGCCGGGGCAAGTCTCGACGGCGGCGCTGGAGCGGACGCGGGCATCGAATCGGAAGATGCCGGCATGAGCTACCCACTGCCTCCCAGCACGTCCGTCACGGGCACCAACGATGGCTCGGCCGAGGCCGATGCTGGGCAACAAGTAAACGACGAGCAAGACGCTGGTGACGGCGGCTACCATGGAAGCGCACCGGGCACGATCGTGCCTCCGGTCCTGGATGCAGCGCTGGATACGTCGCCGCCCGCGATCCGCGAAGGTTGCCAACTCATGCCCGACCCAGACGGCAGCGTGCTCGCCAAATGCGATGTCGCTGGCGTTGGACAAGATGGCAGTTCGTGCATTTCTTCTGCGGACTGCGCTCCCGGGCTCGGTTGTGTCAGCGACGAGGCCGAAGTCGGAGCTACTTGCATGCGCTACTGCTGCGAGGGCGACGCGAGTTGTTCGGACAATCGCTTTTGCACGCGGCGACCGCTGAAAACGGCCGTCGTCACCAGCGAGCCAGTGATGGTTCCGGTATGTGCTCCAAGTGAACAGTGCGATCTGATGGACCCGTATCCTTGCCCCGTCGACGGCGATTGCAAGTGTCCGTCGGGGACTGCCTGCGCCCCGGTTGGTAAGGATGGCGCGCGGCGCTGTGCGGCACCAGGGAACGGTCAATCGGGCGAAGCCTGCCCCTGTGCAGCGGGATATTTCTGCTCCTCGGCTCAGGTCTGCCTCAAGCTGTGCCAAGCCGACCTCGACGATTGTGGCAGCGGGATCTGCCAACCCATCGGCGGGTTTCCGGAGCAATGGGGTCTCTGCGTAAATCTGCCTGGCTGAGCGGTGTTTTGGCGGGTGGTTCCGGAGGGCTTCGGGGCGGGTCCGTATTTTGCGTGTGCGTCGTGCTCGGTAGCTAGTACACACGGCTCGTGTTCGATCTTTGTTCGGAAACTCCTCGCGCTTGGCTCGACGTCGTATTCCAGAATTTCGACGCGTTCTTGCTCGATCACACCTTGTGTGAGCGCAAGGCGAGCGCGATGGGCATGAGCTTGGTCGCGAAGTATCCGCAGAAGAGCCTGATCGTCGATGACTTGATCTCGTTCTCGCGGGAAGAACTCGAGCATTTTCAGATCATGTACCGGGTGATCAGCGCGCGCGAACTGACGCTGCCGCCCGACGAGAAGGATCACTACGTCAACGCTCTGCGCGATTGCATGGTTCAAGGGGATCGGGAGGCATTGTTCCTCGATCGCTTGATCGTTCCCGGCATCGTCGAGGCGCGCGGTTGTGAGCGGTTGCGACTCGTGACCCAAGCTTTGCCCGAGGGGCAATTGAAGGACGTGTACATGGATGTGACGCGCGCTGAGGCGCGCCATCATGCGCTGTTCTTTCGTTTGGCGCGGCGTTACTTCGACGAAGAGCGCGTCGAGAGTCGCGCTGCCGCGCTGTTTGCTGCAGAGGCGCGCATCATCGAACGCATGCCCTTGCGTCCAACCGTTCACTGAGCACGGCACTGACGCAACGAGGACCTTGTATGTACCGACTTCGGACTCTGCTGCAGATGCGAGCCCTGCGCGCAGTGCGAGGTCTGATTGCGGCTGTCTGCGTCGTCAGCGCGACCGCGTTGCTGGCGTCCAACGCGTGGGCGACGGATCAGGAAGCGCCGATCGAACCCGCACCCGCGAGCCGGCTCGTTTTGGAGCCGCCGCTTGGCGCTGCTTCGGGCTCGTTCGAACCACATGTCGTGGATCTGTCGTTGCCGTTTTGGCATAGCGCGGGGCTCATGCTTGGCATGCGGCTGAGCGAAGCCGTGCTGTGGCCCCATCCTTTCGCAGAGACTCGACCCGGCGTCCTTGCGCAGCGTTATTCTGCAGCATTCACCCAACCCCCCAAGTGGGATTCGCGTCGACCCTGGTTCGAGTGGGACGGCGATCACTACCAAGTCAACGTGATCGGCCACGGCCTGTTCGGAGCGGAGCTGTATTACCGCCCCCGTGCTTGTGGTTGGTCGGTATTGGCATCCCTCGGTTTTGCCGCCGGTGCTTCTGCGATTTGGGAGTACGGCATCGAGGCCAGTGGCGTTCGCCCGAGCGCCGAGGACTTGGTCTACACGCCCCTTGCCGGCGCGCTACTCGGCGAATTTCGGCTCTGGTCGTTTCGGCAGTCGAAGCAAATTCATGCTCGGTTTCTGCGCGGCTTGGTTCGGGGTATCGTCGATCCGTTCGGGGAGTTAGAGCGGGCGTTAGGCACGCCCTGTTGAAGGTGAGTATGAGTATCAATTGGTTTCCCGGACACATGAACAAAGCGCGGCGCATGCTCAAAGAGCGTGTCGCCAAGTCCGACATGGTGATCGAAGTTTTGGACGCGCGTTTACCCAACGCCAGCCGTAATCCCATGCTGCAACAAATCTGTCGCGGCGTTCCTCGCTTGTGCGTGCTCACGAAGCCCGATTTGGCAGACCCCAAAGTCACGGCTGCGTGGTTGAAGGTGCTGGCGCGCCAAGGCGCGCGCAGCATGGAGCTCGTGGCCACCGATCCCAAGAGCAAAGCAAAATTGATTCGTGCTTGCCGCGACCTGGTGCCAAAGCGGGGTCACCCCGGATTTCCCGTGCGCGTGATGATCGCCGGCATTCCGAATGTCGGCAAGTCGAGCTTGTTCAATCTGCTCGTGGGCAAGAAGAAAGCGATGGTACGCGATCAGCCCGCGGTCACCCGGAGCGAACAGCGAATCGACGTGCCGGGCGGCTTGTCACTGGTCGATACGCCCGGCGTATTGTGGCCCAAGCTGGACGACGTGGAGGGCGCTTACCGACTGGCAGCGTCTGGAGCGATCCGCGAGGTGGCGTTCGACCCGATGGAGGTCGGGCGCTTCATCGTCGATTGGCTGGTCGAAGCCTATCCGGAGGCCCTGGGTCAGCGTTTCGGAGTCAATCTCGAAGGCGCACAGGCGGACGACCTGCTGCTGCAGATCGCCGAGAGACGAGGCGCCGTGACGCGGGGCAAAGGACCCGACTTGCGCAAAGCAGCGGAGCTGCTGTTACATGATCTACGCGCCGGTAAGCTCGGGCGACTCAGCCTCGAGTCTCCGGCAGATCTTTTGAAGCGCCGGCGGGTGGCGAACCCTGCGGCGCCAGTTGCGCCGGAGTCAGACGCAGCGTTCCCCCGCGACCACTCGTCGTCGGAGAGTCCGGAGGAGGACTTTGAGGAGCTCGATCCCCAATACCCTGAGCCTGAGGACTCTGAGCTTGAGGACTCTGAGTTTGAGGATTCTGAGCTTGAGGATTCTGAGCTTGAGGACTCTGAGCCTGTTTCGGAAATCCCGGATTCTGAAGAATCCCAGGACCCATAGGTCCTGAACTCGAAGGGGCTTCGTCGACGAAGGCGATGCGCGTTACAGCGCCGGGTCTCGGCGCTTCCGCGAGTGGGGGCGGCTTCGGCGGACCGAAACGAGGTAGCGGATCCGCCGCCCAGTGGACGAGCAAACGGAAGGCTTTGAACAAGAGCCCGTCGATGCTCATCGGGCTGCGCGCTACGCCTTCCGGATCACCGCTCAGGAACCGAAGCTCGTAACCATCACCCGGGCAGCGCACCACGAACGCGCCGGGTTCGCTCAAGAGGCGCTGGTTGTGCTGCAAACTGTCCCGCCTGCTCGGCAGCAGGTGAACATGGATCAAACCGCCGGGAGTATGACTCGAATAGAGATGCACCCGAGCATCACCGAGCGATAACCTGAGAAAGCGAATCTCTGGGCCTCCCTCCGGCAGAGCGATCGCGGGTCCACTTGGGTACTCGACCTGCAGTGTGTGTCCCGTGCGCTGCGAGAAGGCTTCCGAACGCGCCAACGCCGCTTGCTGCAAGTCGATCATCAGCTGATCGGTCGCACGTCGCGTCCAGGTTTCGAACTCGTTCAATGCGGCGTCTTCTTCGTCGAGTTTGCGTAGCCGTTCCGCACGCCGAGACTCCGCGTCGGAAAACTCATCGAACAGCTCGTCCCATGCGTCCATTTTGTCCGCCCCGGCGCCGAGGATGGCCATGATCTTCGCTGCGTACTTCTTAACCAAGCAGCTTTATCGTTGCACTGAATCCGCCAAACCGCACGCGGTCTCCATCCCGCACTTCGCGCGGCCCTTGGCCCGCAATGGGTTTACCGTTCAACACTGTGCCGTTAGCGGATCGCAGGTCCTCGATCTGAAAGACTTGAGTGTCTGGGTCCAATGTAAGCAACGCGTGGTTCGATGACACGGTGGGGTGATCGATCGATACGGCGAGCCCATCCGCTGCGTCTTTTCGTCCCACGCGCAACTGACCTTGGCGCAGCGGCCAAAAATCCCCTTGGTCGTTGGTCTCGAAAGAGACGAGAAAGCCCACGAGCTTCTGCCCCGGTGAGCTCACGCGATCCGGTTGGGAGATACGTGCAGGTTGAGCCTGCGCTGGAAGTTGAGCCTGCGGCGCCTGCGGTGGAAGCTGAGGCTGCTGTAGCGCACCACCCGCGGACGAAGGGAAGTAACCGGGTGGCGGCGCTGGGGGTTGCTGGGTAGGCGGATGCTGCCCGGGTCCAGGATAGGGCTGCGCCATCGGAGCCGCAGGGGGCGGTGCTTGAAACGGAGTCTGCGGCGAATATTGGGGCGGCGGCGCTCCAGGCGCCGGGGGATAACCCATCGCAGGGGGCGGTGGATACCCGCCAGCCCCGCCGTACCCGAGCCCCGCGCCACACGCGACGCAATTGTGATTAGTGGGGGCGTTCGCGGTTCCACATCGGGGGCAATGGATCATGCGCGCTAGCCTAACTCGACCTTGCCCGGTGGGTCGAGTGGCAGAGGCTGTGCTCGGAAGGATTTCGGGGTCGAATTCGGCGCGTAACAGGGCGGTCTGGGCCCTTCACGCGAAACACGCTCCCGAGGGCGAAACGTCGCGCTCTAGTTGAGCCAGTGGACTTGGTTGTGGTCGCGGTTCGTTGCCATGCGCAGTTGCCGCCGCGATTGAGTCAAGAGCACTTCGATACTAGCCAACTCCCAGACACACTTCTCGTCTTTGCCTTCGATGTACACACGCAACAGCATCGTCGACAGGTAGGTCACGAAGTCGCTGAAGGTCTTCTGCAGCTCCGGGGTGAATCCCCAGTCCATGGCGTCGAGGTGCAGAGCGAGTGCGCGAATGTCTTGTGCGGCGATCTGGATGTTGTGTTGCTCGTACTCTTTGGCGAGCTCTGCCAAACGATCGAAGGCAGCAACCAACAAGGCCCAGTTGGCTCTGGCCTCCTTGACCGGAGTGACGAGTCGCTCCACCTCGCCAAGCGCTTCGGTGATGAATTGCTTGATGCTCTTGGTTGAGCGCACGAGGATAACCCTAGGTTGCGAGCCCGCTTCCGTGTCGTCACTCGTGAACTCTTGGATGAACCTGTCTGCGATGCCTTTGCTGCTCATGATGGAGTTCACCTGGTGCGAGAACCGTGCCGCAAGCTGTGCGCTGCGATCTCGCGTAGTTAGTGAGCCCCGGGCTTTCAGCTGTGAGAGACCGAGCTGAAATCGAGCGTTAGTCGGCAATGAGCCGTCGCCTGGACCATTCGGGCCGCACCGTTGCCGAACGCGCAGAGCGCCCGATGCTCCGAAGGTGAACACCCCGGCGCGCGTCAGAGTCGTCCGGGCGTCAGGCCTTGCCTCTTGCCTCAGCCCCGATGGGAGCTGGCGCAGGCGGCAATTGTCGGCGACTTTCCGAAGTGTGGGGACTCATCGGGTGCGGCAGTACACCAGTTTGACTGGCACAGCCTGGCATATAAGAGGCCCTCTCTGTGGTTCCTCCTAAGTGCTGAATTGAATGAATTCAGCGGTTTGCTCGTCCATCGCCATGCGCGCGTAGGAGGCACGCAACTTGCTTGGAAAGGGAGGAATGACTGGTCGACGCACTCACTGCTCACCTGAGCGAGTTCGTTCCACCAACAACCCCGCAGGGATCGAGTTTCTGGAACGTTGGGACTGAGAGAGTTGGATTCGGGTGTCCGCGACCGTTCGTGTCCGGTCACCCAAAGTGGAGGAGAGGAGAGGCAAATGAGTTCTTTGGATGCGTTGGAGTTGGGCAAAGAGACAATGGATGGCCTTGGATCGGGCGTGTACTACTCGCGTCCGGAATCGGCCGAAGGTGACGCCAAAAGCGTAGCCAAGGCCGCAGAAAGCGCGGGTGGCTTGCACTCGTTGCACTGGGCGCTCGAGGTCGGCGAAGCAGTCTTTCGTCGCGTGTTCAACGGCGATGAGCGCCTGCTGCGCGCGCGGGGCAAGAAGAACAGCTCGTTCCGTCGCTTGGCGGCGGATCCCGATCTCGGGATGAGTCCGTCGTCCTTGTGGCGCGCCGTAGCGATTTACGAGTTGTCGCGTCGCTTCCCCGAGTTGGTTCAGTACACGCATACGGGCGTCGGTCACATCAGTGTCGTGCTCGGCTTGCCCGAGCCCGATCAGTACAGCCTCTTGCGCGCTGGCGAGGCCCAGCGCTGGACGCGTCGTAGGCTGCAGCGTGAAGCCGCTGAACTCAGGTTGCGCCGCCGTCAGGGCGCTCCGGTTCCGCGTTCCCGCTTCCTCGATCGACTCGCCGGACTCGAGCTGTTGGCTTGCGACACGTTCCGCGACGAGGTTTCGCGCATGCGCGTCGACGAGTTGGAAGAGGCAATGGGCGCGCTAACGCGCGTGCGTCAGCGCCTGGCAGAGGTCGAAGGTCGACTGCGCCAGAGCTGCGCCGCCGAGTAATCGCTGGCGCGTGCACCTGGCACAGAGCCCGAGGCCATTGCGGTCTCGGGCTTTCGTGCGTGTGCAGGGTCGTCGGATCGCGGTGACACGCTTCGCGATTCTGAGGGACGGAGTCCCTTTATAAGCTGGTGCCGGGGATCGAATAGTGCGCGGAGACGAACGCACCTAGATAGGTGTCCGAGATGCCTCCAGCAACGGCACTCTTCAGCCCATCTTTACCCGCGACATAGGCGTTGCCGCCGGGGTCGATGTTGTCCTGGTAGCTGCCGGAGTTGGGCTTGATGCCGTAGTAACGAGCCTCGCCGCCCAGCCGCAAATCGATGTTCTTGGCTACGTTGATGTCGAAAGACGCGAAGGCGTTGAGCCCGATCGCTGCCGCGTTCGGAAACCAGCGCTGCTCTGCGAGGTAGCCGTTGGAGTTCGCGATCGAGATCGTGCGAAACAGAAGTCCCACTTCGATTGGGCTTCCGAACTCGAAATGGAGATCGGGCCCGAACTGGAAGAAGGTGTATTTGATATCGGGCACGATGCCTGGATCGCCATCGGGATTGGCCATCGACGCTTCGTTGTCGCCGTCGAGCACCATCGACTGCATGCCCCACGCTGCGTTCAGGCCGAGTTCGAACTTGCGGACCGGGATGCGCCCGCGCAGGCCCAAGGTGAACTCCGTGAAGGTGCTGGTGAGTTTCACGGCCGATTGCGAACCGTCGCGCACCGTCGTTGCCCCGCCCACGCTGCGATAAAGTCCGAGCGCGAGTCCGATGTTTGCCAGCGGGCCATCGAACTTGTAGGCGCCAGGATACCACTGACCGTAGAGCGTCAGAGCTGGCGCTGTCAGGCTGTGCGACTGCAGTTTCGTCTCGTAAGCGTCTGCGACGCCGCTGCTATACTGGAGGTTGCGCTGCAACAGCCCAAACCCAACGCCAGCGATTAACGTGGGACCGCGACTCGTGGTCGCTCTTGGCGTTTGAGGTGGGGGAGTTGGCGCGCTGTCCGTGATCGATGCCGGGCTGCTGCTGGGTTCCGCTTCCAGCGTGACTTCGGTCGAAGCATCGGCTGCCTTCTCGGTATCTGCAGCAGCCTTGTCGTTGTCGTCGCTGGTGAGAGGCCCTTGCTTCTTGGGATGCCCGCCGGGAACCGAGGCGTGGTCGAGCGCATCGGCCAAGCTCGTGGCCAGCTCTTTGTCGATCTTCTTCAAGAGCCCCGGCAAGGAGTAGTTGTTCAGCGTCTTGGTCGCGATGGTCTTGCCATCGGCGCCATTGCGCAACTTGAGCGTCACAGACCACGCTTTACGCGTCATCTTCGTCTGGCCGTGCAAGTAAGCTTTGATCTGGTTCTTGCGCGCGACCTCGACGTAGGGTCCGGGTGCGTCTGCCAGCTTGATGCCATCCTCGAAGCCCTCGGGGATCAGGATTACACCCTCGGCCTCGAGCGCGCTGATCACGCGATCGTGAATCGTCTGGGACTTGGGGCCTTCGAAGGGGCGCACCATGACGCCTGCACCGTCATCGACGGTCGGCGCATCTGCTGGGGCCGCCTCGGCCTTGGGAGCTTCGGGCGGCTTGGCTTTGGGGGCGTCAGCGCCCTCCTCGGTGAGCACCACTTCTTCCTCTTCGGCTCTGACCACGCCGCTGGACAACAGCACGCCCAACAGCAGCGGGGCACAGAATCGCGCATTAACTTTATGCAATGATGACGAGTTCATGTCGGGGAGCGCTCGAAGATCCGTCACAGTTTGCCCGTGGCGATGGCGTTGACCCATTCCTTGACGCACGCCAGTTGCGTCGCACCCAGGTCCTTGCCCGGCGGCATGTGCGCAGGGCACGAGGGTTTCTCATTCAACTTGTCGAGCAGCAAGCTCTTGGTGGGATTGGCGCTGTCGATGTACTTGGACGACGTGCAAATCACGCCGTTCTGATCGAGGAGGCGTTCCTTGATGCCGTCGGGATTCCCCAAATCGATCAAGGCCGGGTGTTCACCGCCGCCACCGTGGCAAGAGGCCCCGCCGCAGCCGTTCGTCGGGTCAGCGAAGATCGTACCAACGACGTCCTCGCAGCCCGGCGAGGGTGTAAATCCAGAGCCACTAGGTGGCGTGCTGCCCGCGGGTTGTCCCGTATTGCCGCTCGGCGTGCTGCTCGTGGGCCCGGGCGTGCTACCCGGTGGCTTGGGTGCAGGGGGGTTAACCTGAGGCGCTGCCGCGCCGATCCCGGGCGGGTGGTTCGGCGTGCGCGGATTGAGCGTGTTCAGCACCAGGTTCGAGTTGGCCGCGTACAGGTCGTCGTCTTGGAGCTCCGAGTAGCAACCCAGCGTCACTCCGAGTGCCATGACGCTCACAACCGCCAGGGAACCAAGAGTGCTTTGTTTGCGATTGATAGGTCTCGACATGCAGGTTCAACCCTTGCGTTGGGCTTCGCTGCGGGCACTTATCTGGTTCACACGATGGGCGCCAGAGCGAAGCGCTGAGTCCGCTGATCGTATTTCACTTCGCCGATCGAACCAGGCAGCGCGCCCAGAATGTTGGACGGATGGTGTTCTTCGGCGTGTCCGTGGCTGACGGAGCAATGCCGAGATCGCGGTACCGGCATGATAAGTGAACAATTTCACCGATGCGCGACGCTGACGCGTGCCTCAGGGACCACTCTGGACCACTTCCTACTCGGCCCACGGTCCCGGCTAAGCTGGAGTTTGCGCCGAGGGACGCGCTATGGTTCCAAACCCCTCGCGGGGCCCGGATGACACTACGAAACGACTGGCGCCTTGCGCCCTCTGTTCCCTTGCTGACGGCATTCGTGCGGTTTGCGTTGTTCGCAGCACTGTTCGGCGCTGGCTCGGTTTTCGCCACGGGCTGTTCTGTGTCGAACTCGCCACGTCCCGCGCGCCTGGCTGGCGGTCAAGCGCCCGCTGAGCCTGGCGAGCGAGACGTTTCGGGTGACCCGAGCGAGCCCATGGCGGGATCCGAGGCGTTGGCCGACGCGGGCGAACCCGCAGCGCCAGTCAACGAACGCGCGGGCAACCAAGGTTCCCGTTCACCGGTTACGGCGAGCGCGGGCTTGGCGCCGGCAGACGACACGGACGACGACGACTCCGACGTGGCGGACGATCTAGAAGAGGAGGACGAAGAGTCACCCTCCACGCCCAGCGCGCGCACCTTCGCCGTTCACCCGCTCGATGGAGTCTCCGACGCTGAGGTATTTCGGCGCTTGAAAGAGAACTCGACTGCGCTGGGTTCGATGAGCATCGGCCTTCCCAATGGGGGCGTCTTGATTAACGGCGTGCAGTTGCCCAGTGACACCCACTGGACGCTGGTCGACCCGGCACACGAGTACGGCACCCAGGAAACGGTGGACTACTTGGTTCAGGCGATGACCAAGGCCGCGACCGTCGTGCCGGACACACCGCCGTATTTCATCGGGCATTTGAGCGCGCGCAGCGGCGGCTTCCTCAGGCCCCATCGCAGTCACCAGTCGGGCCGCGACGTGGATATCGGCTACGTCTATCAGGGCGGAGGCAAGTGGTATCAATTGGCGACCGAGCAGAGCCTCGATCGGGCGCGAACCTGGGCCCTGGTGCGGGCTCTGATCACCGAGACGGATCCGCAATTCATCCTGATCGATCACCAAATCCAGGCCTTACTCTACGAGTACGCACTACAAGCAGGCGAAGATCAGGTCTGGCTCGACGACATCTTCAAGGGCACGCGTGGTCTGCGTCCTCCGTTAATCCGTCACGCCAAGGGGCACGCGACCCACTTGCATGTCCGGTTTTGGAACCCGATCGCCGAACAGACCGCGCGGCGCTGCTATGCGGGCTTGATTCGCTTGGGGCGTATCACGCCCCCCACGCACTTCGTCACTCACAAAGCCAAGAAGGGTGAAACCCTGATCGCATTGGCCAAGCGTTATGGGACGACCGTACGCGCCATCAAACAAGCGAATCACTTGCGCACCAGCAAAATCATGGCGCGCCGAGAGTACAAGATTCCGCAACGGGGCGTGTCGCCGATGGGACCCCGCACGGTCGTTCCCGAGCGCCGTCTGCCGCCAGCGCCCGCTACGGCACGAGCGGGTACTCGAGTCTCGGAGCGCGGCTGATGGCCCGGCGTGTGCTCGCGCTGGCATCGGCGTTGGGTGAAGGCTTCCTCGACGTCGCTCAGGTCACAGGCGGCATGGGCGTGATGTTTGCTCGCCTGAGTGCGCGCTTGCTGCGTCTGAAGTTCGATCGCTCGGAGTTACTGCGACAATTGCACCGTATGGGTGTCAGCTCGTTACCCATCGTGGTGGTGACTGCGCTGTTCGTCGGTGCGATCATGGTCGTGCAAGCCGCGCCGTTGATCAATCGCTACGGCGCGCAGGCGCTCCTGGGTTGGGCCGCGGGGTTCTCGACGTTGCGCGAGATTGGTCCCTTGCTGACTGCGCTCATGTTGTCGGGGCGCGTGGGGGCGAACAACACCGCCGAACTCGGTACGATGGTCGTCACCGAACAAATCGACGCGCTGCGTGCCCTCGCCATCGATCCTTTGAGCTATTTACTGGTGCCTCGCTTCGCGGCGATGGTGGTGACCTTCTTCTTGTCCACGGTCTTCTCCGACGTTTTGGCGTTGCTCGGAGCCGCGATCGTGGGCCAAGTAGTACTAGGGGTCGATGCGTTGACGTTCTATCACGGCGTAACCGGTGATAGGTTAACCTTCGTCGACGTGGCGCACGGGTTGATCAAGAGCGCTACTTTCGGACTCGTGATCGGGCTTGCCAGCTGTACCTATGGGCTTTCGACCAGCGGTGGGGCACCCGGAGTCGGTAGGAGTGTGACGAGCAGTGTGGTTGTGAGCGCCATCGGCGTTTTTGCGATCGACTACTTCATGTCGTTCCTGATCCATTGAGCCGATGCGGCGACTGAACTGGCGCACGCGGAGCACATCGCCTTCGAGCAGCACGGTAGAGGCAACGCCTCCGGGCGTGCCGAATTGGGGCAAGCTCGCGCGCGGAGTCTAGCCCGGCAGCAGGGCAGAGGCTCGCGCGCGGCCGCAACTCAAGCTCGCACTGCGCTCTGCCGTTCGTGCAAACGTGGTCATTTCGCGAAGCAAATTCGGTCGCTGGTGCTTGGCGCTTCTTGCTTGGGGGTTGGGCCCTGGGCTAGCGCATGCTGAAGATCTGGGTGCGTATCAGGTTATCAAGGGCCAGCTCTCTCAGAAGGCCGGGGCCTGGGTGGCCGGCGCGGAGGGAGCGCGCGTCGTGTACCCGGCGGGGTTACAACTCGATTTGTCTCCGGGCACCGCCTTCAAGCGCTTCGGTGCGCAGCCCGTGTGGTTCGCTTCGCGCGGCAAGACGCTGGCGCAATTGTTCGAGGTCGAAACGGGACACCTCGTAGTGAACGTCAAATCCGTTGGCGGTAAGGTCGTGCCCGCCGTATTTCGCACCGACCACAACCTGACCGGCGTTTGCCTCGAAGGACAACTCGCGATTGACGTCGGGGAGCAAGCGCGGGTCGCAAACCTCGAGGGGAGCGCAGAGGTGCGCCAGGGAACGAAGTGGCAGGACTTGCCAAACGGTTCAATTCTGTTCACTGAGCGCGGCTTCCCGCGGCCCCACGAGCGCACTGCCATCTCGCCCCCTCGCTGGCTCGGGGCGCAGCGTGCCTGGGCTGGCTTCAAGGGGCCCGCGCACGTTGGCGGATTTCGTTGGACCACGGTCAGTGGCGCGCAAGCTTATCGAGTGCGGATCTTGGATGCCTCCCGCACTCAAACGCTATTCGAGCGTGACTCGGAGCGCGCTGAGCTTGCAACGAACGCGGTCGACCTCGAACCAGGCAGCTACTGGGCCAGCGTGCGCGCGATTGACGAGTTTGGCTTTCCGGGTCAACCGTCGGCGCCGTTGAAATTTCAAGTCATTGGCTTCGTGCCTTCGCGCGATAGCTATCTGGACAACAGCGGAATCGCGCGTGTCGGCAACGACGGCATCTTGACGTTCTCGAACACGGAAGGTCTGGAGATGACCTACGGCTCCGTCGACGGCTGGATCGAGGCGCCGCCCCAGGTTTATCTGAGACGCGACGAACGTACGTTGATCGGTTTTCGCTATCCCGGTGACCTCGACGTCGTCACAGTGCCGGCGCTGGCCCAATCAGTCAGTGCCGACGTGGAAATCGGACCGCCGAACCCGGTTTGGCCGGGGCCGAAAGTCGCGCTGGTGGTCAGGTTACGCGACGCCAGCGGCGGGCTCGACGCTGAGCGCGTCAAGCCCCACATCGTCACGCGCATCGGCCTCAAGCCAATCGCCTTGGCTTGGCAGCGGGAGGGTAACACTCTGCGTGCCGAGTTACCCCCTCAATCAGGCAACGGACCTTGGGTGGTGCGCGTCAGCGTGCTGCACCCGCTCGGAGACGAGCTGGGTCGGGGCGTGCTCGAGATCAACGGTAAGGAAGTGTTTGCGCGCCCGCCGCCTTCGCCCCCGCCGATCGTTTCTCGGCCGCAAGTGGCGTTGGACGACAGCCGCGACTGACGGCGGCGCTTCAGCGTTTCGCGCCGGGGCTGCTTTTTGGTGGCCCGGACGAGGGCCTTGCCGAGCGACGACTTGCGGGCGGAACGCTTTGGCGGGTGCCCCGATTGAGCAATGCCGCGATCGGCACCAACAAAACGAGCGCGCTGCCCACCAGCCCCCAAAGCCAGCCGAACCCGCCCTCGGATTTGGTCTCGCTGCCTGCGCGTTTGACGCGCGCCGAGTCGGACCCTTGTATCAGGCCCCAAGCCACGTTCTCGTCGGCCTCGTCGCTTTGACTTCCGCGTGCGTCGTGCGTGCTGGTTGCGGGGGCGCTGCTACCGAGCGCGCGGGGCTGCGCGCTCGAGGTTAGCGCTGCGGTCGGGATTGGCTCGGGGCGGTTACTCAGAACAATCACCCCGTCGCTATCGATCACGCGCGTCGGGATCGACTCACGATTCGGCATCTCACCCACGCGCGGCTCGTCGGGCTCCGGGGCTTGCTGCACGGGTTCGGCCACCACAGGCGGGGGCGGAGGTAAACGCAGGGCTGGCGGGTTGGGGAGCTGGGGCGGGACGACTTGGCTGTCGGGGATCAACAGATCGCTGCTCGGCTGCGCCACCGCGCGTGCGCCAACGCCCGAACGTTCCTGCGCGTTTTCGCTCGTAGCGGGCTCGGGCGTTCGCGCGCGGCGCCGCGCCCCAGCATCGTGCTCGGCTCGCGCCGCGACCGACGCACCGAGGAGCAACAACCCCAAGGACACGGCGTGGACCCGCTTGCGCGCGCTGCCGATCATGAGGCGGAGTGTAGGCGCGAATCCCCGCCTAGTCCACTCGGCGAGCGAGGCTCCGCCCATTGAGCTCGTTCACTGGGCGTAGCACAGACGAAACGTTTGGATGTGCAACTTGTCTTGTGAATCAGAGGAAGTAGCGGCCTCGATCCAGGACACGGCGATCGAATCTGTGCCATCCTCGGACGTCAACGGTGCCAAGGATACCCGATCGGGTGCGCTGCCTGGCGCGCTTTCAATCGTGGTCACCGCTCCGATCGCCGCGACGTCCGCGTCGGCACCCTGGAACGCGCTGAGCGCGTCGATCTTCAGCTTCAAGACACCCTCTTCGCCGCCCATCGGGATGCTCGCCACTGCGCGGTATACCGTCTCGGGATCGTCCGGGTGCTGCCAAGTGCGTGTGACGACGGAGCGAACATCGGGCAAGCTGGTGTCGACCGCGGACGAACATTCACCCGCAGGTAGATCGAGATCCGTGCACGTGTCGCTGTCGCAGCCCAAATGGCGTTGCTCGGTTGCGAAGCGCGCCCCGTTGCGAGAGCTCCAGTTCGCTTGCCACAGCGATTCGTGAATCAGGGCCGTGTCAGCGGCGTAACTCTGCCAGCCAGCGTTGGCTGCGCAGCGTGTCAGTTCGCTCGCGGGCTCGCCATTGGCGAGCCCGATGCGCACGGCAGTCACACCCGCGTTGTCACTGAGCCAAAGGGCCCCATAGTCTTGGGTAGTGTTGATGGGCGATAGCGCGCGGATCACACCCGTGTCTGGGATGAAGTGTTCACCTGGGGAATTGAGATCGAGCTGATCGGTTCCGCTTTGCAGGTAGATTCCGCCCCTGTCGCCGTCGGCCTCATCGGCGATACACTTGGGCGGATCACTGCCCTTGGCGACGCTGCAACCGTTCCAAGCCACGAACGGCAGCCGACCCACGGGTTGACCTGCGACGGGCCCCACGCTTTGCGACCCGAGTCGCACGTTGGGCGGATTTGCGACCACGCTGGTCATGTCATCCATTCGCGTCAACTGACGATTGAACACGAAATGAAACAGCGTGCCCGCATCGTCGAGCTCGGCGCTGTTGGTGCCAGCGTCGCTAGCCGCCGGCTCTGCGGAGATCGGCAAGAGCTGACGCAGCGCCACGTAGACGTGAAGATCGAGTCCGATTCGACTGTCTGCCACCAAGGCTGCCGGACCCGCTACCTCGTAGTCGTCGGATGGCAGTGCCTGACTCAGACGCACGCGATCCAAACGTGTGCCGTCATCGGGCTGGAAGCTTTCGATGATCACGTCAGGCTCGCCGTTCCAGATGCCGTACGACGCGCGGAAGAAGCGATCACGCGCCGCCACCAAATCGCTCTTGAAGATGCGATCGCCCGGAATTTCGACCGCGTAGGCGGTGGCGGCAAGGCCGACGATCGGCGTGTTGACGCAGCCGGTTTCGAGGCACTGCCCAGGTGCACAAACGTCCGTCGTCGGACAGATCACGTCCTCGTGTTTACATTCACCGCTGACGCACAGATCGTTCGTGCAAGAGAGGCGATCGTCACAGCTTTCGGTGCAGAGCCCAGCGTCGCCCGCGTCGGCTGGGCTTTGAATACTCGCGTCGCGCAGGCTTAGGCCGGCATCCCTGGTCGAGTCGGGGTGCGTGAGCCCCCCGGGGCCGCTCGGACTCGTGCCGGGTTCAATGCCTGCTGCTGCGTCCGCGTCCTGTGATGCGGACGTTCGAGTCTGCGCGTCCACGGCTCCGTCGTCTGGCTTTGCCGAATGATCAGCGGGCCGTGCGGGCGCGGAGCCGTCCGTGTCGAGCGTCCGTTTCCGATCCTTCAACGCGTCGAAGTCGAGCAACCACGAACAGCTGCTGCAAAATAACGCGATCGCGAATGCGCCGTCTCGACGGCGCTGTGCCAACCTGCGCACTAGAACCTCCACGCTGCCGACGCCGCGCCGCCGCCGGGACCGAATGCCACGTTAACCTGAGGGCTGCTCTGCTCTGGTGCCGGAGCATGCGTGAACCAGAGCACGGCACCGATCCCGACGCTGACGATCGAAACGCCCGTCAGCAGGGTGGAGGCGAGCGCCAGCGATTTGCCGGTAGCCAAGTCATTGTCGGTGCAGCGACGCAGCTCGCAGTCGCTCGAGAGTGTGTCGTATTCGGACTTGGCTCCGAGTCCGGTGATCAGCGCGCCCGCGCCGGACAGCGCTCCCAAACTCAGCATCACGTAAGCGGGCACGCGGCTTGGCGTCGTGGTCTCGTGTTTGGGCGCCACGGGTTGGGTTGGGGCAGGTGTTGACTTGTGGGCAGCATCGCGCTCGGCCTCTGCGTTGCGCGTTGCGCGTTTGGCGAGGTTTTCTCGACGCTTTTTGACGGTATCGATTTCCGGATCGTCGGCATTCTTCGACAAGTATTCGTCGAGCGTCGCGATCGCCTCGGTCAGATCTCCCATGCGTTCCTGTACGGAGGCGATGTTCAACAGGATCTCCGGCCGGTTGGACAGCTCATAGGCTTTGCGGAACGCCGCGAGCGCGTCTTCGTACTCGGCCTCGGCGAAGTACGCGGCGCCCGAATCGAAATAGCGGCGCCCCAGTTCATCGTTTTCGTCTGCGTGGGCGTTCGGTCCAAGTGCGCTGAGCGTACTGGCCAACAGCACTGCCCAGCGACTCGAGCGTCGCAACCCCCGCACACTGACGTGCCTATTGCTGGCTCTGTTCCCCATACCGGTTTCGAACATCCGTCTCGTCGGCTCCTACCACAACGCTTCGTCGGACTGACATTTTTGGGTACGAGCGCCGCGCTCCTGCCCAACGGCCCGCGCTCGGGTTGGGCATTCGGGCGAGCCTGGACGACGCGCAGAGAAACGCGCCACGACTTCGGTCGGGCTGTGGTAGAGCGCCGGGCGCACCACCCCAAGAACCATGCCTCGCCGCGAAGACATCAAGAAGATCCTGTTGATTGGTTCCGGTCCGATCGTGATCGGTCAAGCTTGCGAATTCGACTATTCGGGCACCCAAGGGGCCAAGGCCTTGGTCGAGCTCGGCTACGACGTGGTACTCGTAAACTCGAACCCCGCGACCATCATGACCGACCCCGAGTTGGTCAAGCGCACATACGTCGAGCCGATCGAGAAAGAGACCCTGACGGCGATCATCGAGCGCGAACGGCCCGACGCGCTCCTGCCCACTTTGGGCGGACAAACGGCGCTCAATGCGGCCCTGGCTCTGCACGACAGCGGGGTGTTGTCCAAGCACGGCGTGCAGCTCATCGGCGCCCAGGTCGACGCGATTCGGCGCGCGGAGGATCGCGAGCTCTTCAAGCAGGCGATGGATCGCGCTGGACTCGAGTCCGCCCGTTCGGGGCACGCGCATTCGCTCGAAGAGGCGCGCGAAATCGTCAAGCGCACGGGCTTCCCGGCGATTCTGCGCCCTAGCTTCACGCTCGGTGGGGCAGGCGGCGCGATCGTCGAGGATCCTGCCGAGTTCGACGAGAAGGTGCTGTGGGCATTGTCGCAATCGCCCACCAGCGAAGTGCTCGTCGAAGAGAGCCTGCTCGGCTGGAAAGAGTTCGAGCTCGAGGTGATTCGCGATCGCGCCGACAACTTCATCGTGATCTGCACGATCGAGAACATCGACCCGATGGGTGTTCACACGGGGGACTCGGTGACGGTTGCGCCGGCGATGACGCTGACGGATCGTGAGTACCAGCGCTTGCGCGACGCGGCGCGCGCCGTGATGCACGAGATCGGCGTCGAGACCGGTGGCTCGAACGTGCAGTTCGCGGTCAACCCCGCAGACGGTCGAGTGATCGTGATCGAGATGAATCCGCGCGTCTCGCGGTCCAGCGCTTTGGCGTCGAAGGCCACGGGTTATCCGATCGCAAAGATCGCAGCCAAGCTCGCTGTCGGCTTCACGCTGGATGAGCTGCAGAACGACATCACGAAGACCAGCGCCGCGTTCGAGCCGACGATCGACTACGTGGTCGTCAAATGGCCGCGCTTCGCTTTCGAGAAGTTCCCCGGTTCCGATGCGCGACTCGGCACTCAGATGAAGAGTGTCGGCGAAGCGATGAGCATTGGTCGCACTTTCGCAGAAGCGCTGCAAAAGGCTGCCCGTTCACTCGAAACCGGCAAGCAAGGCTTCAACAGTTTGCTCGACACGGTCGACTATCGGCAATTGCAGCACATCCAGCCCAAGCGTGACTTGGTGCTCGATGCGCCGCCGGAGGTTCGCCCTCAGCGCACTCTGCCCCCGCCAAGTGAACAAGAGCTGCGCCAAGCCGTGGTCGATCGGATCGGGATTCCGACGCCGGATCGTATGTTCTACGTCGGTGATGCGCTGCGTCTTGGCGTTTCTCTGACTGAGGTTCACGCCAAGACAGCGATTGACCCGTGGTTCCTCGCTCAGTTCAAACGCATCGTCGATTTCGAGCGCGTGATCGAAAAAGCGCCCGAGCTCGATCGCGAGCTGCTGCAGGAGGCCAAGCGCCTTGGTTTCAGCGATGCCCAATTGGCCAAGCTATACAAGCGCGGGCAAGAGTCCGAGAGCGGCATTCGCTCGCTGCGTCGCAGTTTGGGGGTCAGTCCCGTGTTCGGCCGGGTCGACACCTGTGCCGCCGAGTTTCCCGCGCACACTCCTTATCTCTATTCTTGCTACGAGACAGAGTCGGAGTCGCAGGTTACCGCCAAGCGCAAGGTTCTGATCTTGGGCGGCGGTCCCAATCGCATCGGGCAGGGCATCGAGTTCGACTACTGCTGTTGCCACGCCGCGTTCGCGCTGCGCGAGCTCGGCATCGAAACGGTGATGGTCAACTGCAATCCGGAGACGGTCTCGACCGACTACGACACTTCGGATCGCTTGTACTTCGAGCCATTGACCCTCGAGCACGTGCTTTCGATCTGCGATGAAGAGAGCAAGAGCGGCGAAGTGCTCGGAGTGATCGTCCAGTTCGGCGGCCAGACGCCGTTGAAGCTCGCTGTCGCGCTCGAGCGCAATGGGATGCGTTTGCTCGGCACGCCGGCAGACGCGATCGACCGCGCCGAGGATCGCGAACGTTTCGAGGCCTTGCTGAACAAGTTGGACCTGAAGCGTCCGAGTGCGGGGATCGCCAAATCGATCGAGGAGGCGGTCCGCGTCGCGACTCAGATCGGCTACCCCGTGTTGGTGCGCCCCTCGTACGTACTCGGCGGCCGCGCGATGATGACGTGCTGGAACGAGACGGAGTTGGTTGCCTACGCTGGGCTCGCACTCGACGTCGCGCGCGAAGCGGGTTCGCCCGCGCTGTTGATCGACAAGTTCTTGCGCAATGCCGTCGAGGTGGACGTCGATTGTGTCGCCGACGGCAAACGCTGCGTGATCGGCGGCGTGATGCAGCACGTCGAAGAGGCGGGCGTTCACTCGGGAGACTCAACGAGTCTGTTGCCGCCGTACTCGCTCGACCCCGATATCGTCGCCGGTATCGAGGAGCAAACGCGTCGGATCGCCGTCGAACTCGGCGTCGTGGGTTTGATGAACGTGCAGTTCGCGGTCAAAGATCGCGAGATCTACGTGATCGAAGTCAACCCGCGCGCTTCGCGCACGGTGCCGTTCGTGTCGAAGACCACGGGTAGGCCGCTCGCCAAGATCGCCGCGCGCGTGATGGTGGGCAAGACCCTGGATGAAATGGGGATCGAGGACGGCTTTTTGCCGACCCACGTGGCGGCGAAGGAATCCGTATTCCCGTTCAACAAGTTCCCCGGGGTCGACACGATCTTGGGTCCGGAAATGCGCTCGACCGGTGAGGTCATGGGCATCGCCACCAATGCGGCCCTGGCATTCGGCAAGAGCTTGATCGCTGCCGGTACCGTGTTACCGCGTCGCGGCGGCGCCGTGTTCATCAGCGTCAACGACGATGACAAGGTTCAGGCGTGTCACATCGCCCGGCGCTTGCGCAACATGGGCTTCAGCCTGCTGGCGACCCGTGGCACCGCGCGCGCGTTCGAGCAAGCGCGCTTGCCCGTTCAAATCGTCAACAAGGTGCAACAGGGTTCGCCGCACTCCGTCGACGCCATCGAGTCGAAAGAAGTGCAGTTGGTGGTGAACACGACTCAAGGCACGCAGGCGATTCGCGACAGTTACGCGATTCGACGCAGTGCCTTGCTCGCGAACATCCCCTACTTCACGACCATGGCCGCGGCGATGGCTGCGGTCGATGCGCTCGAGGCCTGGCACTTGAACGACGGACTGCCCAAGCAGGTTCGCAGCTTGCAAGAGTGGCACGCCCGCTCGCGCAAGGCGGCTTCGGCCCGCCAACGTTCGATTCGGCCCCGGCGCAACGCGTAATGCTTTGTCGCGACGCGTGAACACCGCGACGCGTGAACACCGCGACGTTGTGTCGCGGCCGGCGACCGCCGGCTGTTCGCAGGGTCACTGAGTGGCGTCGAGCTCGTAGAACAGTTCGTGCCCGTCGCGTTCAGCGCGCAGCACACCTCGTGCCTGAGCACGCCTGCCTGCGCAGTCTACGACGATTGCGGCGCCATCGCGTTGCGCCAGGCTGGTGCAGGCGCGCTCGCCGTCTGCGAGCGGTATCAACGAGAAGAACTCGAGGTAGCGTGTCGCAACGGGGGCTTCGAGGATCAAGCGTTCGCCCTCTGGTTGCGGCGCAGGCGCATCGGCGGGCAACGGAGCTGGCAACGACTGCCGAGCGCGCGCCGCCTGGCTGGCCTCCAGGGGCTGAGCCAGAGGTAAGCGCAAGATCCCTTCGGCGTGATCCTGAGCGCAAACGTCGCTGCACGCGAGCCAACTCGCTTGCGCGCCGAACTCTGCCGTTGCGGGGACCTCGCGCGGAAGCGTCACTTCGACTGCCAGCGTGGCGTTAGCCGCGTACCCATAGTTCGTGGCCCCGCGTTCACCTGTGAAGCGCTGTGGTCCTGGGTAGCGTGTGCTACCGAGCGTAAAGCCTGGCGGCGCGGTCCAAGCGATGCTCGTTGCGAGTCCCGATTCTCCCGGATTGAGCCAATATATATGTGACCCTGCGGGGATCACGAAGGTTGCGAAGAGCCAAATCTTCCCGCCGGGAGCCAAGGTTGCACTGTCGCTGTCGAGGGAGAACTGCACGCGTTGAGTGCTTTGCGCAGGCAACGCCGATGCACGAGAACGCTGCAAAATAGGCACTTCGGCGCGTTCGGACTGCGGCTTCGCGGTGCACCCTGGGAGCCACGCTGCGATAACCACACACACCCTGAGCAGAGCGCTTCGAAGCCGATCGAGCCGTGGTTTCAATTGGGGCATGGCTTTGAGCTCACGAGTCGCTAAGCTGTGTCGGGTTTCGGACGCCAAACGTCGAGGAAGGGCAGATGAACAACTCTACTGTGTTTCTGATCGCGTTCTTTACATCGCTGCTGACCGCAACAGGGACGGTATTCGTCATTCAGCGCACCAACATCCTGGCCGCGCCTCAAGAGGTACAGGTCGCGGTGCCCAACCTCAAAGGTTTGCTCGAGGAAGACGCGATGACGAATCTGCGCGCAGCAGGGCTCGTCATGATGATCTCTTCGCGTGAGGCCACGGCCGATGCAAAGGCCGGAACGGTCGTGCGTCAAGCGGTGCCCGCCGGCCAGAACGTAGCGAAGGGACAGGCGGTTGCGGTCACGATCGCGGATGCGCTGCCCACCGTGCCCGACGTGGCGGGTCGCGCCTTCGCGGAGGCCTCCATGATGCTGGAGCAAGCGGGTTATCGAGTGCAAAAGGGCGACCCCATTGCCGACGACAAAGCGCCCGAGGGCAGCGTGATCAAGCAGTTGCCTTTGCCCGGCAGTCCTTTGGACAAGGGCAAGGCCGTGCTCCTGCAGGTTTCATCGGGCGCCGACACGGTCGAAATCCCGAAGGTCGTCGGTTTGACGTTGAGCAATGCCAAGACCCAGCTCGAAAAAGCCGGACTCAAAGTAGGACCAGTGCGCTGGGTTTACGCCGATGAGGCGGGTTACATGGCCGTGCTCAATCAAGAGCCAAAGGGCGGTGAACGCTCGAAGCCGGGCGCCGAGATCGTCCTGAGCGTCAATCGCGATTGAGCGCCTGCGAATGACTCGCAGCTCACTCGATTCGAAACTCTGCGCTCGCGGGCTGCGGACTGCCTAGGGTTTCAGCCCGTGGTCCCGGGGCAGCACCGCCCGCGATCACGCGCACCGTGCCCGGCTCGAGTACGCGCTCACCCTCGTCATTGACCAATTCGAGCGCTGAGGCCGCGAGCTCGAACGACACGCGAGTGGTTTGTCCGGGACCGAGGGTTACGCGACGAAACCCCACCAACTCGGCGCGCGGTGCAGCAAATCGCGGGTTTTGGTGGCTCAAATACAGCTGCACGACTTCATCGAGCTGCCGCTCACTGTCGTTCTGGAGGCTCACGCTCGCGCTGAGACCTTGCCCCCGGTGCACCTCGTTCGTCGACAGTTCGAGCGAGCGGTAGCTGACCCTGCCGTAGCTGAGTCCAAAGCCGAACGGGTAAAGCGGTTCGCGCGTTGCGTAACGATAACCGCGCTCGGCCATCGAATAGTCCGTGAACGCGGGTAAGTCTTTGACGGAGCGAGGAAAGGTGATGGGTAAACGTCCACTCGGGGCGGCATCTCCGAAGATAACGTCGGCCAAGGCCTGTCCCCCTTCTTGTCCGGGATACCAGGCGAAGAGAATGGCGTCCGCGTAGGTTTCGACTTGGCTCAAGTCGAGCGGGCTGCCCCCGAACACGACCGCGATGATGGGCGCCTTGCCCGCGGCGCGCACTTTCTTCAAATAGTCGATCTGATTCGCGGGCAAGGACAGATCCTGCCGATCGCCTTTGAAGGGTGAAGCAATGGCGGCGCCTTCCTCACCCTCGATCAGCCCGGAAAGACCCAAGGTCACGATGATCGCTTGGCTCTTGTGAGCGGCCCCCGTCGTCCAATCGATGGGATTCAAATTCTCTCGATCGGCCAAGAAGGCGTGCGCGAACTCCATGCTGGCGCCTGCATCGAGCTTGCCGCTGATGCCCTCCAGCAAAGTCACGAGTCGTGCGCTCGAGCCAAAGTAGTTGCCGAGCAAGACGTAGCCGTCCGCTGCGTATGGCCCCAACAACGTGATGCTCTTGATCTTCTTGTCGAGGGGTAACACCCCGTTGCGGTTTTGGAGCAACACGATTGACGAAGTCGCTGCGCGGCGCGCCAACGCGGCGTGTTCATCCGAGTCCACTACTTCGGGGCCCAAGCGATCGAACGGCGTGTTCGGATCGAACAAGCCGAGCCGAAAACGAGTCTCGAGCAATTTCGCAAGTGACGCATCGAGCTGGGATTGGTCTATTCGCTGTTCACCGAGCGCGACCCCCAAATCTCGATAGGTGCTGCCGCAGTCCAAATTGACGCCGGCCCTGAGCGCTTTTGCGGCGGATTCAGCGCTCGAACGCGTGACCTTGTGGTGATCTTTGAAATCCGTGAGCGCCCAACAATCCGAGACGACGTAACCATCGAAGCCCCAGGCGCTGCGCAGCGTGTCTTGCAACAGAAACGAACTGCCCGACGCGGGTTCACCGTAGACTCGATTGTAGGCAGCCATCACGCCGGCGACCTTGGCTTCGCGCACGAGCGCTTCGAACGCGGGCAAATACGTCTCGTACAGATCGTGCTTGGTCGGCTTGGCATCGAATTCGTGCCGCAAGGCTTCGGGCCCGCTGTGCACGGCGAAATGCTTGGCGCAGCCCGCCGTCTCGAGCAGGTTGGGATCGTCGCCCTGCAGCCCGCGCACGAAGGCGACGCCCATGCGCGAGGTCAAATACGGATCCTCTCCGTACGTCTCCTGACCGCGCCCCCAGCGCGGATCGCGAAAGATGTTCACGTTCGGCGACCAAAACGTGAGCCCCGCGTAGCGGCCCGGGTTACCAAGTGCTCTGGCAGCGTTGTATTTGGCGCGCGCTTCGTCCGCGATCGCGTGCGCGACATCGTGCAGGAGGGCGTCGTCGAAAGTCGCAGCCAAGCCGATTGCTTGCGGGAACACCGTGGCGCGGCCATTGCGCGCCACGCCGTGCAGCGCTTCGTTCCACCAACTGTAAGCGGGGATCCCCAGCCGCTCGATCGCGGGAGTGTCGTGCGTCATCTGCGCGATCTTCTCCTGCAGCGTGAGCAAGCTCAACAGATTGCGCGCACGCTCGCCGAACGAGAGCTTGGGATCTCGAAACGGGTACTCTGGGCTGGCAGCGCTCGCACTTGGCTCGACCGAAGCCGAAGCAGTTGCCGCGCTGGATTCTGGCGCAGTCTGCGCTGGGATGACGGCTTTGGGTGAACGAGCGATGTCGGCGCGTTGGCAAGCGCACGAAGCGCTGAGCGACAGCGCCGCGAGCGCGCATCGACGAGTGAACGAGGCGTAACCGAGACTCAGCACCCGCGCACGTTACTCAACGCGCTTCGAGCTGCCTAGAGCGCCGATCAGCTTGAAAGCCCGGCACATACTGCAGATCCTCTCGCTGCGCCGCACGGCCTCGTTGCTCCGCTCCTCAAATTGCTTCAGCAGTTCTCCGCTGCTCGCGCCTCGGGCGTGCGGCTCGCATCGGTCGCTGTTGTCTTTGCTCGGGTTTCAGGTGATCTAGAGCGCACTTCAAGCCGATTTGGCGCGCGGCGCGATGTGCCAGGCCGGGTTGCTGGCGAATGCAGCGGCGCAGGTCAACGAGCAAAACCAGTAGTGATCGCCGTTGTGCTTGAGGTTGCCAGCGGCGCTACGTCGATCGACGGGGATGTGGCAAACCGGATCGATGGGCGTGTCCGAAGCGCCGAGCACGAGCGCGAGCGAGAAGAGCTGAACGGGGTCTCTTACGTTCTTCAGCGCGACCCGTCCGAGCTCGATCACGGCGATGCCATTCTGTTCGGCGGCCGTAGCGATGGGGTCGGTGCCGAGCACTTCACCTGCGTGAGCTTCGGCTGCGACGCGCGCCGCGAGGTTCACAGCCATGCCGAACACGTCTTGATCACGTTCTACGACATTGCCGAAATGCAGCCCGGCGCGGAGCGCGGGCAGACCCGTTGCACGCGTCACCAAGCGCTCGACCAGAGCGACCCCCGCGCTCGCGGTTTCGGAGGTCACCAGCACCGCGTCACCGATGGTCTTGACCAAGCGATCACCCGGCTCGAGGACGGTGCGCGTCAATTCCGCAAAGCGCGTGGCGATGGCCGCGGCATCTTCGTCGCCTTGCTCCTCGGTCAAGGCGGTGAATCCCGCCATGTCGACGAAGGCGATTGAGCGTTGAAGGCGCGGGCGCTGAGTTGAAACCGGCATCGTAAGAAGGGCAGTTCCCAATGAGCGTAGCAGTCGAAACAACTGCTTCCAGGGAAAGTTTCGCCGAGAGTGTAAGCCATGGCCCCACTCGAGGCTCTGGGTGGGCCCCCGCGCAGGACCCAGCGCAGAAGTCGCCCCGTGTGGGCTTGTTCGCTAAGGTTACGGCGCGAAGCTCGTAAAGCCATGAAGTCGCACAGAACGCTCCAGACCGTCGAAGAGCTGCGTCGCAAGTCGGCTGACGACGCGGCTGACGAACGACGTGTGCGGCAGAGTGAGGTCGCGCACGCCGGAGCTAACCTAAAGAGCGCAACGACCAAACTGGAAAGCCTGCGCGAAGAGTCTCGGTTGGCCCAAGCGTCGGAGCGGGCGCGTGCTCAGCAGGGCGGCGCGACGATCGGGGATCTGCAGCGACTGGCTGCGCACGCGCTCGGTTCGAAGGAGCGCGAACGAGGGCTCGCCGCTGGAGTCGAGCGGGCGCGCAATGCGTTGGAAGAGGCCGCCCTAGCCGAGCGCCGAGCGCTCGAACATTTCGTGACGCTCAATGCCGACGCCAAAGCCGTCGAACGCTTGCGAGAGCAGCGCGAACTCGCCGCCCGCCGCACCCAAGAGCTCGCGAGCGAAGAGGAGGCGGCAGACGCATGGCGACCCCGCGAGAGCTGACGACCTTGGCTCGCGCTAGGGCGCTAGCGCTGATTTTGTTTGCCGCAAGTTGTCCGCCGGGGCTGCTCGGTTGTTCCGCGCCGCAACAAGTGGACGGCAGCAGCGGCGGGTCGATCCGCACGCCGCTCGACGTCGCACCGAGCACGACTGCGGGCCCCGCGCAGCCCCCCAGCAGCAAGGTGCTCGACCTCGAGAATTGGCATCCGATCCTCGAGCAACCGGAGTTCGCGGCCGTCGCGCGCGCACTCGAGGAAGATCAGCCGGAGCGGGCTGCACAATCCTTCGTGAGCGCACTGGCCGAGCAACGACGACGTAGAGCCGCTCAATCGACGGCACAGGCGGAAGACCCCGCGCTCTTGCTCCTGCAAGGGCGTTTGCAGGAGCGTGCCAGTAACCTGGCAGCCGCCATCGCGAGTTACCAGGAGGCAGCAGCGTCCGAGTGGGTGCTCGCCGATTACGCGCGTTATTGCGCGGGGCACGCCTTGTTGCTGACGCAGAAGAGCCAAGCCGCGCTCGCGTCGTTTGCTGCGATTCGCGCCCCGCTCGCGGTGCCCCTCGAGCTCGAACGCGCGGAAGCCCAATTCGCGGTCGCGGACCGCAGCGCGGCTATTCACTCGCTTCGGCAATATCTCGGCGCCAGCGAAGCGCCTGCAGCCTGGGTCAGAGCGTCGCTGTTGTTGGCGCGCAGCCTATTGAACGAGCTCCCCAAGGCGCACGGCACGGAAGTCACGCTCGACGATCGGATCGAGGCTTTGCACCTCGTGCGACGCGTCGAGACACAAGCCGCAGGAACGCCGCCTGCCGCAGAAGCGGTCGAGCTCGAGAACCGCATCTTGGGCAGCCTGCCCCCCGAAGAGTTCAAGCGTCAACGCCAGTTGTCGAGCGAAGACCAGTTGCTGCGTTTGGGCGCGCTGGTCGATGCACGTCGTTTCGTGGACGCGGGGGTCGCCGCGGCGGAACTCGAGGCGTCCTTGGGGAGTGCTGAAAGTGAATCCACCCGCTGCGAGGCTCTGCTGCTCTCGAGCAAGGCCTTGGCGGGGCAACGCAAGTGGCAAGAGGCGACGGAACGCTTGCAATCCTCGCTCGCGAACTGTCACGAACTCGACTTTCGGGCGCGAGCACTGTTTCTCGCGGGGCGCTACGCGCTGAGCGTCGAACACTACTCCGACGCGGCGCGGCTGTTCGCCCAGCTCGAGAAGGAAGCGCCGGAGCATCGCTTGGCAGACGACGCGCGCGTCAAGGGCGCGTACGCTTATCAAGAGCTGGGCGACGAAGGGCGTTACACGTCGCTGCTCGGCGCGCTCGCCATGGATTATCCGAATGGCGACGTGACGCTGGAGGGTGTGCTCGATCTGGCTCTGAACCGCATCGCGAAAAACGATTGGTCGGGGGCTGCCAACGTCTTGGAGCGCGCGATGCCGCAAGCGCTCGAAGCGGACAAGACGCGCGACCAGGAATCGCTCGGACGCGAGCGCTATTTTCGTGCGCGCGCGTGGATCGCGACCGGGGAGAAAGAGCGCGGCTTGGCCGAGCTGGCGCAGCTGATCCAAGATCATCCGTTATCTTATTACATGCAGCTGGCGTACTCCTGGCTCGTCAGCTTGGATCCCGGACGCGCGGAGACGGCGTTGGCCAAGGTCTCGAGTAGTACCGAACAGCAACCCTTCGCATTCCGCTGGCGTCCCGAGTTCGAAACCCCCGGCTTTCAGCGCGCTTTGCAGCTGATGCGTCTGTCGGAGGTCGATTGGGCTGCGCTCGAACTCGCCAAACTGGCGCCGACTGGGGACACGCTCGACCCAGATCTGTCGTGGGCACTAGCGCTCTTGTATGAACGCGCGGGGAGTCCCAATCTGGCGCAAAAACTCGTGCAAGGAAAACTCAACGATTGGCTCAGTCGGTGGCCTGTCGGGGATTGGCGCAAGGCTTGGGAGATCGCATTTCCGAGGCCGCACTCTGCGATCGTCCAGCGCGAGGCCAAGCGCAACGCGCTCGACGAAGCGTTAATCTATGGCGTAATGCGCGAAGAGTCGGTTTTCGATCCGCGCGCCATCAGCGCCGCGGACGCCTATGGCTTGATGCAACTCGTAAAACCCACGGCCGAACAGTTTGCGCGAAAGTTGAAGATGCGGATCAGCGTGTCCGAGCTGCTCCGACCGGACACGAACATTCGCCTGGGCAGCCGCGTCTTGCACGACTACCAAGCGCAGTTTCCCGACAACCCATTGCTCGCCATTCCGGCGTACAACGCAGGCCCCGGCCGTCCGCGGCGTTGGATCGAACAGTATCCGAACGTGGACTTCGACGTCTGGGTGGAGTTGATCCCGTTCAGAGAGACCCGGCGCTACACCAAGCGCGTGCTGGCAAGTCGCGGGGTTTACGCATTTTTGTACTCGGACTTGGGTCCGAGCACGTTGAGCTTGCCCGTCGCCAAGAGTCCGCGCGGTTGACACCCAAAGCGCAACGCGGGTTGCAAACCTTGGTGGCGCGGCTGGCGGTGTGCCCCTGCCTGCACTAGAACGCCGGGGCTGCTCATGCCGAAGACCCAAGTGACCGCTGAAGCGAGCGCCCCAAGGGCCAAGTCCGAGCTACCGACCCAGACTTCGAGCAGACCAACCTCTGCCGAGGTCGGCCCCGCCCCGACCGTAAATCCGAAGCACGAAGCGGTGGTGCGTCTGGAGCGCGAGCTCGTGCGTCAAGCCCGTCGGCGCTGGTTGAAGCTCGGCTTTTGGGTCGTGGCGCTGGGCGCGGGTGCGTTCTGGTTCCTGCGCGCGCGCAGCCACGAAGCTCCACCCGAGCCGCGTTTTCGAACGCGTGCGGTCGAGCTGCGAGACATCGTCGAACGCGTCGAGTCCACTGGGCGGCTGAAGCCGCTCACCGAAGTGCAGGTGGGCGCGCAAGTCTCGGGTCGCGTCGTCAAAGTGCTCGTCGACTACAATACTCGGGTCAAGCAAGGTCAGTTGCTTGCGGAGATCGATCCGCAATTGCTTGGCGCGCAAGTGGGGCAAGTGACGGGTCAACTCGAATCCGCCAAAGCCAACGTCTTGCGCGCCGTGTCGCGGGTGCAAGCGACGGACATCGATCTGGCGCGCATCGAGCAGCTGGCCAAGAATGGTTTGGCGAGCCAAGCCGAGCTCGATCAAGCGCGCAGCGCGGTGGCCGTCGCGCGCGCCGAGCAGCAGGCAGCCGAGGCCACTCTCACGGGTTTACGCTCCCAACTCAGCAGCGCGCGCACCACGCTCACTTACACCAAGATCTTCTCGCCGATCGACGGCGTAGTGATCTCGCGCAACGTAGAGCCCGGGCAAACGGTAGCGGCTAGCTTCTCGACACCGGTCTTGTTCGTGATCGCCGAAGACTTGGCGAAGATGCAAGCCCTGGCCGACATCGACGAGGCAGACGTCGGAAAAGTCAAAGAAGACATGCTGGCGACCGTCAGCGTCGATGCGTTTGCCGGCGAGGACTTCCCTGGGAAAGTCACTCAGATTCGCTATAGCCCGACCGAGGTGCAAGGCGTCGTGACGTACTCGGCGGTGATTGACGTCGCCAATCCCGAGCTCAAGTTGCGGCCAGGAATGACCGCGACGGTGAGCATCACGACGCGCGAAGCCAAGGGGGTCGTAGCGGCTCCGAATGCGGCGCTGCGCTTTCGCCCGACCGAGAAGGAAGAACGCGATCTCACGCCCCTGCAACATGGTCAAGCGCGCCTGTACGTGATCAGCGGTGGGGCGGTGGGCTCCGAAACATTGAAGCCAGTGGTCGCAAAGACCGGCTTGAGTGACGGAGTTTGGACGGAGCTATCGGCTGCTGAGCTGAGCGCCGGGGCGCAACTCGTGACCGAGCAGGTCGACAAGTTGGAGAAGAAGAAGCGTTTCATGGGCTTGTTCTGACGTTCGTCCATCGACGACCCGAACGCTAGAGGGACGCATGAGTGACGATACCCCGCTGATTCGCCTGACTGGCGCTGGTAAACACTACGCCAGCGGCCCCGAGATCGTGCGCGCTTTGCGCGGCGTCGATCTCGAGATCCGGCGCGGCGAATTCGTGGCGATCGTGGGCACGAGTGGTTCGGGCAAGAGCACCCTGATGAACATCCTGGGCTGCTTGGATCGCCCCTCGTTCGGCACCTATGAACTGTTGGGTGTGAACGTTGGCGAGCAAACCGCCGATCAACGCGCGATCGTGCGCAATCAGCTGATTGGCTTCGTGTTCCAAGGCTTCAATTTGCTGAGCCGTACGACAGCGCTCGAGAACGTCGAACTGCCGCTCGTGTACCGCGGCGCGGGGCGCAAAGAGCGCCGGCGCGCGGCGTTGAGCGCGTTGGCCGACGTTGGCCTGCTCGAACGCGTGCGCCACACCCCCAATCAACTCTCGGGTGGGCAACAACAACGCGTGGCGATCGCGCGCGCGATCGTGACGCGGCCGCCGCTGCTCTTGGCGGACGAGCCCACCGGCAACTTGGACACTCGGACGACCTTCGAGCTGTTGTCCCTGTTGCAGGACTTGGTGCGTGAGCAGGGGATGACCCTGGTGCTCGTCACGCACGAACCCGACGTCGCTGCCTGCGCCTCGCGCGTCGTCACGGTGCGCGACGGTTTGATCGAGAGCGACCGCCGCAGAACTGCCATCGATGCGCGGCAATGGCTCGAGACGCTTGCCTCGCGCGATCAAGACGCCGGCAACGAGGAGCGGCTTGCTGCGGCCCCGGCAAGCGTTCGACCGGGGGCTTGATGACGGGGGTGTTTGCCGCTCTACGTCTTGCGCTGAAGGCGCTCGTGCGCGAACCGCGCCGCACCGTGCTCACTTGTCTCGGCATCTTGATTGGGATCGCAGCGGTGGTGGTGGTCGTGGCCTTGGGGCAGGGCGCCCGTCAACGCGTTGGAGATCAGCTGCAAAGTTTGGGTTCGAACCTGATCTACGTGTTTCCGCAACCGACGGCGAAGAGCGGCGTGCGCACGGTGTTCTCCGGCCCTGGTGGGCTCACCTTGGAAGATGCCGAAGCCATACGCCGCGAAGCCACTGCGGTGCGCGAAGTGTCGATCTATCGCAGCATCCACATCGCGGCGGCCAGCGAGTTCGCGGACGATCAGATCGACGTGGTCGGTACCGACGAGCACTACTTGGACGTGCGCGGCTACAGCTTGTCGAGCGGCCGCAACTTCACGCCGGAAGAGGTGAGCACGAAAGCGAAGTTCACGCTGATCGGCAAGACCGTGCAGGACAAGCTGTTCGGCGGTGAAGATCCCTTGGGGCGCAGCGTGCGGATCGGGCGGCACACCTATCGCGTGATCGGCGTGATGAAGAGCAAAGGCGAATCGCCCTTCGGCGTCGACCAAGATGACCGCCTGATCGTGCCCATCGGCAGTTGGTTCGCGCGCATCGCGCCGTCCAGCGTCAAGCAGTTGCAGATCATCATGGGCTCGGCGCGCAGCGCCGATCTGAGCGGCCAAGCCGAACAACAGATCCTGGAGATCATGCGTCAAAGGCACGCGATCGCCGAGGGCCAAGTCGACGACTTTCAAATCCGTACGCAGCGCCAGTTCCAGGAGACGCAAGACAACGTCACGGGTGTGATCTCTGCGCTGTTGCTCTCGGTGGCCACGATTGCACTATTCGTCGGGGGCGTGGGTGTGATGAACATCTTGCTCGTGAGTGTGAACGAGCGAAAGCGCGAAATAGGGATCCGCATGGCCGTGGGAGCAAGGCCTGCGGACGTCCGCATGCAGTTTCTCGCCGAGGCGATCGCTCTGACTTTTCTGGGTGGTATCCTGGGGTTGCTATTGGCGGGCTTGGTCGTGGTGGGAATGCAAGATGCCTTCGGGGGCATTCTGGCTTTCGATTGGGTCTCTGTCGCGGTCGCGTTGAGTGTGAGCCTGATCGTGGGCGTGTTGTTCGGCTTTTTGCCGGCTCATCGCGCCGCAGCGCTCGATCCGATAGAGGCGCTGCGACATGAATAGTCGGGCTCATGAGTCGTTTGAGTCATGAATAGTCTTCGCTTCCTCACGAGCACGATCCTGATGGCGCTGAGCGCTCTCGGACGCTGGCCGCTGCGCGCGCTGCTCACGACCTTCGGCATCTTGGTGGGAGTCGCATCGGTGACCATCACGGTCGCGCTGGGTGAAGGAGCGCGGGCCAAAGTCGGGGCCCAGGTGGACAAGCTTGGTTCGAACGCGCTCTCCGTAGAAGCGCTGCCGCAGAACAGAACCGGGGCTGCGGCGGGGGGCCAGCTCGCGATTTTGAGCGAGGCGGACGGCATCGCGATCAAGCGCGACGAAGCCAGCGTGAGCGAGGTTGCGCCCGTGCTCTCGTCCACCGAGCAATTGGTGTTCGGGGGTAACAACCTCAACGCCGAGGTGATGGGTACGAGCTTGGCGTTCTTCAGAGTTCGCAGTTGGCAAACCGCGTCCGGGGCAGTCTGGGACGAAGCACAGCAGAGCATCGGCGCTCGTGTCTGCGTGATTGGTAAGACGATCGTCGACGAGTTGTTTGGCGACACGGATCCAGTGGGTCGCATCCTGCGGGTTGGGCGGCATCCATTCCTGATCATTGGCGTGATGCAATCCAAGGGTCAGGACACGTTTGGTCGCGACGAGGACGCGCGGATTTGGGTGCCGATCTTGGCAGCCCGCGCCAAGCTGAGGCCACAAGGCTTCGGTCAAGTCGATTCATTGGTCGTCAGCGCCGTCAGTGCAGAAGCCTCCGAGCGCGCCTCCAAGGCGGTGACTGCGCTGTTACGCCAGCGGCATCACTTGGTCGACGGCATGGACGACGACTTTCGCATTCGATCGCAGGGTGAGTTTCGCCAGGTCCAAGATCGAATCTTCGGAGTTCTTTCCATGCTTTTGGTGTCGGTGGCGCTCGTGAGTCTGGTCGTCGGCGGCATCGGCATCATGAACATCATGCTGGTTTCGGTGAGCGAACGAACCAAAGAGATTGGGATCCGGCTGGCGATCGGTGCGCGCGCACGAGACATTTTGGTTCAGTTCTTGGTGGAGGCGTCCGTGTTGAGCGTACTCGGCGGCGCAGCGGGTGCGGTCGCAGCCGCACTCGGCGTAGGAGCGTTGGGAAATGCCATCGATGTTCCCATGGCGGTTTCAGCTCCTGCCTTGTTTGCTGCCCTGCTCGTGAGCGTCCTGACCGGTGTAGGTTTTGGTCTCTGGCCAGCGCGCCGCGCGGCCCGGCTAGATCCGATCGATGCCCTACGCGGCGAGTGAAAAGGTCCCGGCCTGCCCGCGTTCGCTCTGGCTGCGTCCGTGACCTGAAATGCCGCTGGCGCAAGGGTGGCGTCGGCGTGTACCTTTTGACCTCATGACTGGTTCTGCGGAACGTCCGTGGCAAGGCGAGCCTCACGCCGTGTTGCCCACGGACGCGACTGACGCGCCGCCGGAATCACAAGTTCCCTCGACGATCAGCCCCACTGCGTTTCGTCTGACGGGTCACACGCGCAGCTCGGTACCTCCTCCGGCAGAGCAAGCCCTGATCTTGGCGATCACCCGTGTATTGCTTGCAGCGGCCGCAGCGGACGGTCAAATCTGTAACCGCGAACAGCGAATGCTGCGTCGTTTGCTCGGGCAAATGCTCGAAACGCCGGACATTCCCGATTGGCTCGAGTCGGAGATCGAAGCTTTCGATCCGTCGAACTTCGAGATCGAAGAGTCGTGCAGTTTGCTGCGCGACATTCCGCGAGAGCAACGTCGTCACGTGCTCGAGTCGGTGCGCGCCATCTGCGACGCCAACAACGCCTTCGACCTGGAGGAGGAGAAGTTCCTGATCGGTCTGGTCTATGCGTTGGCGATGGACACCGAGGATACGCACGACCTCGTCGTGTATCCGTCGCGGGCCAACAACTGGGTCAAGCGCGTGTTCGATTTCATTTTCGCGTTGACGTTTCTGCTGCTGTGCTGGCCGCTGCTGATCGCAATCGCGGTCTGGATCAAACTCGATTCCCAAGGCCCGGTGTTGTTCCGACAACGACGGCTCGGGCAGGACGGCGTAGAAGTCGGAGTATTCAAGTTTCGCACGATGCGCGTCACGGAAGACGGCGCAAAGGTCGTGCAGGCGACCCACAACGATCCTAGAATCACTCGGGTTGGAGCATTCCTGCGCCGCACCTCGTTGGATGAGTTGCCGCAGTTCGCCAACGTTCTGTGGGGAGACATGTCCGTGGTCGGCCCGCGACCTCATGCGGTGGCCCACAACCAGCTCTACCGCACGAAGATTCTCGAGTACATGTTACGCCACAAGGTCAAGCCCGGGATCACTGGATGGGCACAGGTAAACGGGTGGCGTGGCGAGACGGACACGCTGGACAAAATGGTCCAGCGCGTGACGTATGACTTGGAATACATCCGGCGTCAGAGTTTCTGGTTCGACTGTTGGATCATCTTCCTCACGTTGTTTGGGAAGCGCGTTCGTCAAAACGCCCACTGAGACAGCCTTTTGAGGCCGGTGTACCGAGTTGGGGCTCGGTCTGATGTGCTGCAGCCAGCGCCGTTGGCACCGACGCTGCTGCGAGTTGCGGGGCCATCGGGAACGGGTCACTATTCGGCCCGAAGGGAAGGACCAAGATGCATTTCCAATCCGCGTTGAGCTCGTTGCTCGTTCTCGCCGCCTCGAGCAGCCTAACCACCTCGGTTCACTCCGAGATACAGCCGAGCAGACTCAACCCCGCTCAGAAGCGCATCCCGATCGCGGCGCCCAGCAACGTCATCGGGATCAAGGACTTCGGCGCTACCGCCGGGCAGCCAGCGGGGGTTCAAAAGGTCAGCGCAACGATTCAGAACTACTCCAAGTCGTCGGTGACTTGGATCGACTGGCAGCTAAAGGCGAAGAGCGGGACCAAAGAGAGGTTCTTGGGAGCCGGTTCGATCACGGTGATCGATGGTAACTTGACGCAGACGATCAGCGTCGAATTCGTGCCCGCCAGCTCCGATAGCCAGCTGCAGTTCGACATCGATACGCGCCGCAGCATCGAGACGAACAATCTGATCCGTGTAGACGATACCAAGACTCTCAGCGTGCCGGGGGCCGCGACGCCGTCGACGCTGAGCGTGGCAGACCTGGATCCGGCGCGCGCTGCGAGTGACGGGGCCAACCACAGCTACACGCCGCGCTCGGGCATGACAGGCTGTTCGATGGCGGCGGCGCCCGTCGGAACCAACTCGCTTGCCGTCAATATGACTTGCACCGCCGCTGCGCAAGGTGAGGTCGAACTGTTCAAGAACTTCTCGCTGCGTAACGGCTGGAAGGTGAACGGCGTTGCGGTGGGGGGCTTGGGGGGTGGCAGCGTCGAGTATCACCGTTTACCCAATGCCGGCAGTAGCGAGCCCTATGCCTCGATCGGCATCAAGGGCGCGCCGGGCTCGATGCCACTGTTCTTCGTCAACGTAGAGCTGTACGGGCCGGCTGGCAGCAGCCCGTACTGACACATCGAGCGACCCGAAAACGCTAGGACGCCCCTTCGACGGCTTGGTCATCGCGCTCGACGCTCGCCAGGGTTTCTCCTGTCTTGTCCAGCGCGTATTTGAAGCAGACGGGGCCAACGACTTCGTTGATCGCCACGGTTGCAATCACCAGTGAACGAAAGCTCGACCCGAAATCGGGGAAAGCGCGCACGATCACATCGCTCAAACCGAGCGTGAGCCCCGCCTGAGAGACGAGCGAAGACCAACCCCAGCGCCGGATCGACTCGGGATCACGGACGACTTTGCTCGACAATCGCGCAATCAGGATAGTGCTGATGGCGCGCGAGGCGCACAGCGCAAGCGCCACGGGCCACATCGACTGCAGCAGTGGAATGTCCAAGTGCGCGCCCGCCGTGGCGAAGAACACGACGAACACGATGCTGCTGATGCTCTGCACCGGCTCCAAGAGCTTCTCGCCTTGTTGCGTCAGATTCTGCACGACGAACCCAGCGACCAGGAACGCAAGGGTCGGATCGACCTGGGCGTAGTGCATCAAGTCGGTGACCACGAAGCCCAACGCCAAGATCACCAGCAACAGATTGCGACCCACCAGCCGCAGGTACGCGGCCAGCAATAGGCCCAACGAGGTGCCCACCGAAATGCTGCCCAGAATCATGCGCCCGAGCACGTTGAGGTCGTCGAGTGAACGCAGTCCTCCGCCTTCGATCAATGGCCGGGCAAACACGATCACGGTGGCCATCATCACGACGACCACCACGTCTGAACTCATGACGAAGGCGAGAGCGAACTCTGCGACCGGGCCGCGGGCGCGCGTTTGAGACAGAATCGCCATGCAGGCGGAAGGGCTGCGGCTCACTGCCAGCACCGACCACAATAGGCCGATGCCTAGGGCTGCACCAAACTCGAGATTTGCCGTGAATTGCAGCCACGGGGTCAGCCCCATGAACACTGCGAGCATCACGAAGAATCCCAGGACACATTGCAGCACGAGCGCCGTGCTCACGCTTCTCAGTAGCGATCTCAAGCTCGCGACGCGTAGTTCCGCTCCACCTGCCAGTGCGATCAAGGCCAGCGTGAGCTTGTTCACGGGCGCCAGAGCGTTGACCGTTGCGTGATCGAGCAAGTGACCGATGTAAGGCCCCGCGAGCATCCCGGCTAGCAGGTAACCTGAAAGGTGGGGCAGGCGAACAGTCTCGAGGAGCTCGCTGGAAAGCGTGCCGGCCAATAGCAGAAAGCCCAGGGCTGCGACCAACGTCAGGCGGGTGTCGGCCTCGGGTTGCCAGTGCTGCGCGGCCCACAGAGCCCCGAATACGACGCCCAAGGACAGCGCTTGGATCAAACGAGTGCCGATCGTCTTGTCGACACGCACGCTATGGCTCATGCGGATACCCCCGGATCACTGCTGCGTACCCCGACGCTGCTCGCTGGCGCGTCGCTCGCCGGTTGGGCGAGCTCCCCGGCCCGTTCGAGCGCGGCACGCAGCGCCGAAGGCGCCAACAGTTCTCCCACGAGGTTTCCGGCAGCCGCTAGTAGGAGCAAGAAGGGGCCCATCGGATCTCCCAGGCGTGAGTCGAGTTCGAGCGCGGCAGCCAACGTGAAGCCGCCGGTCGACATCAAACCGAGGCCGAGTCGGGTTCGCTGCTCTCCGGTCGGAAACAGCCACGGGAAGACCCAGCCGCGAAAACTATCCATGAACAGCCGCGAACCGAGCGCTGCCAACAAGAGCACCCAATAGTTGGGGATGGCAGCGAGCTTCAACGAGGCCCCAGCGAGTAACGCCACCGGCAGCAGTACTGCTCGGTCCGTCGGGGCAACCAAGGTGCGGATCGCGGCCCGATGCGGGGAGCTCGCCGACAGTACAATACCAAAGGTAAACATCGCGGCAACGGCGCTCAATCCGAGCCGGGCTGCGACGCCCGCGCCGAGCAAGGCGGAGCCGAGTAAGATGCCCCAGCTCTCGTCGCGCCGAAACTCGCGGCCCAGGAGTAACGCTGCCACTGCGCCGAGAGCCGCGCCGATCCCGACGGTCGCCGATACGCGCACGAGCAGGGTGGTCTGGATCAAGCCGTGGCCCGGCGCTGCTGCGCAGATGGTTGCCAAGACCAGCGCCGGCGCCACGGGGCTCGCGCGTGTCGCATCGATCACCGACGCAGCCAGTGGCCCGCGCGCGCGACTGCGAGCAACGGTCCAACGCACCCCTTGGTGAGTGGTTGCGCTGCCAACCGTGGCCACTGCCGCGGCGAGCACCCAGCCGGGCGCGGTATCGGCGGGAGCCAAAAGGTCGAGCGTGGCGAGCACTGCAGCGCCCACGCCCAGCGCCACGATCAGCGTCAGCAACGCACCCAGCACGGCGAAGCGTAGGCCATGACGCGTCGCCGATCCGCCGTAACCCACGCCAGCAACGAGCGCTAACCACGAGGCACCAGCAACCAGGATCGGCTCGAACTCACTGATGCCACTGCGATCGATCAAGCCCAGCGCGAATGGGCCCAGCAACAAACCGAGCATCACGTATTCGGTTGCGGATGGCGATCCAAAGCGAGGCGACCAACGCCCCGAGCGACTGCTGCCCAGATAGGACACCAGCAATAGGCCGAGCAACAACCCCATCGACCCATTCATGATGCTACTGCTCTCGATTAGTCATTGTCCGCGCGTAGACGGACTGCCCACGGGCCCAAGTTCGATCCCTGCTGCTCCGATTGCCTCGAGGCAATTCTTGAGCAACTCCGAGCGTTGTCCGAGGCGTTGTCCGCGCACCGCTACGCGGAAGCGCAAGCCCGCTGCGTCTGCGGACAGTAACTCGACCGACACCCCAGCGCCCACGCGGCCCGCCGCTGTCCGCAGTGCTTGCTCGCAGCTGGCGATCGGGGTCTTCGCCACGACGCTGAGCTCGACGCTGAGCAAGGGGTGTGCACCCAAGACACGAACGCGCGACCACACGAACGACAAATAGGGAACGCGCATCTCGCTGCCGTCCGCCAGTTCCAGTCCGAGTTCGAATAGTCCGAGCTTTATGATCCGACCGCTGTGAGTCGTGAATTCGACGTGGTCACCGGCGCGCAGGCTGCGCCCAAACACGTTTACGCCGCCGACCAATGCGCTTGCCAACAGAGGGGTTGCCGCCAGGCCCAAGCTCAGCAGCGCTATCAACCCGCTACGCGCCAGGGCGCCGTCCGCGCTGCCAGTTACGATCGGCGCTGCGAAGACCAGTGCCGACAGCACGATTCCAAGACGCAGCAGAACACTGGTAGGGCGCGCCAAATCGGGTGGCACCCAGGCGAGTGTCGTTTCGCGTCGCGCGACGCCCTCGAACAGCAACTGAACGAAGCGCAAGAGCACCCAGATCGCGACCAGCGCAAGGCCCGCCACCACCAACACCGGCAGAGCCGAGGCGATGCGCGCCGTCAGATCCGAGAGCGGTCCAATCACCCAGCCGGTGAGACGCGCCGTATAACCACTGGTGCTTTCGAACATCGACAGCGCCAGCACCAGCCAGGCGTAGACGATGCCAACGCGACCGAGCCATTTGAGCGCACCCAGCGCAAACAGAGCGGCCGTCTCGGCGACCTCTGGCGCGACGATTTCCAGCTGCCGTACGCGTACTGCCAAGCGATCGCCGCGCGTCTCCAACCACTCGCGCGCGCTCTCGGCCCATTCACTGGTCTTGCGCAACAAGTAGAAGGCAATCAACCCGAAAAACACCACCAACGATGCCGAGAAGACGCGCTTGGCGATCTTTCCTCGCTGCTGTTCACTCTCCAACGCTTCTTCGACTGAATCCGCGATGCCGTCCGCGTAGGCCTCGAGCGATTCGGCCTGAGCCAAGCGCGCATCTTCGGCGGTCAAGACGACGACCGTCGTGTCGCCGATCGCGATCGCTATGTTGTTGCCTTGCGGCAAGGTGTGAACGTCCGCATCGACGTGCTTGTCGAGGGCCTGCTGCAGAACACGGCTCGCGGCGCGGGCCCGATCTTCGCTCGACTTGTTGCCACGGGGAGCGCTCAGGGTGAACACCGCATGCTCGGCGAGCATGACTTTGGAAGGCTTGCTTGCCTTGGCAGCGTCGCCTTTGGCCGGCGCCTTCTCAGCCTCGGCACTGGCGCTTGGCGATGGGCTGCTGGCGGCCTCGGGGGTGCTCGGCAGGGGCACAGGAGGCTGGACCGGGTGATCGCTGCTCGTGACCGCCCCTGGCGAGGCAGTGGCCGGCGGTAAAGCGCTCGACGCCACGGGCTCTGCCGGCGGCTCGGACGTGGGGGTCGTATCGGTCGAGCCGGCGTCGTTCTCGGCGACTGGCTCCACAGAAGCGCTCGGGGGCGCCGCAGGCGGACCAAACTCCAGCTCTGCCGGGGCACCACCTGCACTCACATCAGCCAGTGCCGGCACGCCATACGAGGCGAGCATCGTGAACAGCAGCAAGGGTCTCACGCGGCCGACAGTCTGCACCAGGCGTTCACTCGATGTCGAACTTGGTGCGAAACTCGCGCGCACGAACGGCTTGATGGCCGCCCAGAAGTCCGATGGCCATCGACACGCTAGGGATGACCCTGCTGGCTAGCTCGGCTGGCGTGCCATTGCGCCTCAAGCTAGAACCAAACGAAGCATGGCGTGGGTGCTTTCCTTCGAAAGCGTGGACGCGCTCGCCGCAGCGCATGATCGAGATCTGCGTCGCGGGCGCGCCTTGGTTCCCAACCAGCGAGCGCCGATGGAGCTCGGGCAGCGCGGAGAACTCACACTCAACCACCCTGTTAACGTGCGACAGTTCGTGCAGTCGGCAACGCTGGTCTGGATCAGCGAGGACCGCTCGACGTTGGGTCTCGAGTTCGAGGCGTGGACCCCAGAGCGGGCCCAGGATCTCGAGAGCTTCGTAGTGGATGTCGACGACGACCTGCGCGCCGAGCCGCGCCGCATCGTCAACATCTACGACCGAGTGCGCGCCATGAATCATAACGAACAACAACAATTGGCGCGCTCCGGCACTCACGTCGAGCGCGTCGCACTCGAGCGCTGCTTTTCGGGCTCGGTTTGGGAATCATTGCTTCACAATCCGCAACTGACGCCAGCCGAGGTTGCCAACATCGCGAAGAAGGGGTCTTTGCCGCGGCCGCTGGTGAGCTTCATCGCCAACAATGCGGCCTGGCGCGCCGTTCCTGAAGTGCAGCGTGCTCTGCTCAGCAACCCGCGGCTCGATTCGGGGAGCGTGGCGCGCGTCCTGCGCTCGATGTCTCGTGCGGACCTGCAGCTGGTGCTCCAACAATCCTGTTATCCCGCAACGGTAAAACAACAAGCGCGATCGCTGCTCGGCTGAAAGGCTGACGTCGCGGATTGGGACGCCGTTTGCGGCGCGTTGATTCAGCGCTAGTCCAAGGCGCAGTTGGTGCAACCGTCATTGGCGGTGTTGTTGCCGTCGTCGCAGGCTTCACCTGACTGCACGATCTTGTCACCGCAGAACGGACGCAGACAGCTCTGCGTGCAGTTGTCGGTATTGTCCGTGTTGCCATCGTCGCATTCCTCGGCTGAGTCAGCGTGCCAATAGCCGTCGCCGCAGATCGCCAAATGACAATTGACGCAGTTGTCGGACCCGTCGTGATTGGCGTCATCACACTCTTCACCGCATTCGATGCGACCGTTGCCGCAGGTCGCTTGGAACTTGCAGTTGTCGAGGCAACCATCACTGCAGACCTGATTCGCATCATCGCACTGCTCGTTCCACTGCACGATGCCGTCACCGCAAAATGCGCGTTTGCAACCCGTCGTGCACTCGTCCGTGTTGTCACCGTCGCCGTCGTCGCATTCTTCGCCCAGTCGTGTCTGGGTGACGCCATCACCACAGCGCGGAACCTTGCAGTGATTGGTGCAGTCGTCGGTGTCCTTGCGATTACCGTCGTCGCACTCTTCGCCTTCGCTTTTCTGGGTGACGCCGTCGCCGCAGGTCGCTTTCACGCAGTCGTTGCTGCAGCCGTCGGCATTCTCGCTATTGCCATCATCGCAGTCTTCGTCGCACTGTACGATGCCGTCGCCACAGCGTGCCGGCTCGCAGCGATTACTGCAGCCGTCGTCGCAGACTCGGTTTCCGTCGTCGCAGGTCTCGTTCGCTTGCACGATGCCGTCGCCGCAGCGGGCGAGTTTGCAGCTGTTGCTACAGGCGTCGGTGTTGTCTTGATTCGCGTCGTCGCATTGCTCATCGAAGCCGGTCTGCACGATGCCATCGCCGCAACGTGGGACCTGGCATTGATTCGAACAACCGTCGGAGTCGATTTGATCGCCGTCGTCGCAGACTTCGCCTTTTTGCAGAAAGCCATCACCGCAAAACGCCTTCGTGCACGCCACGCAATCGTCGGTGCTGTCCGCGTTGGCATCGTCGCACTCTTCGGCCAATTGCACGTAGCCATCGCCGCAGCGCGCGTTCCAGCACAGATTGGTGCAGGCATCGTCGTTCGAGTCGTTGCCATCGTCACACTCTTCGCCGAGGTGCTTCTGACGGATCCCATCACCGCAGACCGGCTCGTAGCAAGCATTGGTGCACTTGTCGTCGTCGACGTCGTTGGCGTCGTCGCACTCTTCGCCGTCTTGGACGATGCCGTCTCCGCACAAGTCGACTTGCGCATCGGCTTCATGGGGCAATAGATGCTCCGCCGCCCCAATGCCCGGAGCGAGAGCATTCTCGCGTTCGATCTTGCACCCCTGAAACAACGAACACGCGATGGCGAGAGAGACGAAATACCGGCGCATTGCTGAGGATTCATAACACGAAATCCAAAGCGGCTAGCGCCAACAGCGCTCAATGACTCGACGAACTCAGCTTCAAGCGATGGCACACCGTCGGTGAGACAAGCTCCGCTGGCGAGCCGCCTTTGCCGACGGAGTCTGTGAAGGCTTCTTGGTCAGCGCCCCCACAGACCCGAAGGCTCAGCGACTTCTCGTGTTGGCTCTAGGCTCCCTCACTGACGCTATTTGCACTGCTTTTCGAGCGCATCTTGCAGATTGAAGGCTTCGCTCGCCGAACCTTTGAAGATCTGCAAGTTCACGTCGTTGTCCGTCTTGACGGAGGACAGGGCCGACTCGACTTCTTGGCGCGTCTTCTCTGCACTGCGCCAGGTGACCTGCTGCGTGGCGAAGGCGCTCTGCAAGAGATCGGTCTTGTTCTCCACTGCCGCCCACTGCTCCACGTCAACGCCTGCGAGTTTACGTTGCACGGCCGCGCTGTGGAGCGTCTGGTAAGCGCGAAACGCTTGCAAGCGAGCCTTTTCGCATTCTGGTTTGTCGCAACCCACCAGTGCCCAGGCAAGTGGAGCCCAAGCAACGATGGCTAATGTGGCTGGTCGGATCATGGGAACCTCCTTTGCAAACCTTCACTCGTAATTCACCGCGCCCGCCGGGTAGCGGCAGCGTCGTTTGGGCGCTCACGTTTCCGCCCGACGTGGCCGCACACCATAGCACTTCTTGCGCTGGTGTGCTTCGCCAGGCGCAAGCGCTGGCAGCCAAAGCACAGCTGGGACCCGGGTTGTCCTACATTGGGGCACATGGCCGGGCCTCGGCGTCGGTTCTGAAACGCGTCGCAACGGTCTGCCACAAACGACCCCAGCCCCAGCGGCCAAGCGATTGCCTACTTGGAGCTGGGGCTTACCCCCTACGGCGCGCAGCGTCGTCGTCTCAGAACTCGAACTTGCCGACGGCGTTGAGATCTTTGAACGCCTCGACCAAGCGCGCCGCCATTCCCTTTTCGCCCAAGTGGGTCCAGGAGCGGGGATCGATGTACTTCTTGTTTGGCGCGTCGGGGCCCTCTGGGTTGCCGAGCTGCGACTTCAAGTAGGCGCCCTTCTCGTCCATGTACGTCTTGATCGGCTGCGTGAAGGCCCATTGCGTATCCGTGTCGATGTTCATCTTCACGACGCCATACGATACGGCTTCGCGGATCTCTTCCTGCGAGGAGCCAGACCCACCGTGGAAGACGAAATTCACGGGCTTGTTGCCGGTCTTGCGTTGTTTCTGAATCTCGGTCTGTGAGTTCTTCAAGATCACGGGCGTGAGTTTCACGTTGCCGGGCTTGTAAACGCCGTGCGTATTGCCGAACGAGGCGGCGACCGTGAACATGCCGATCGGGTTCAGCTTGTCGTAGGCGAGCAGAACGTCCGCCGGTTGCGTGTACAGCTTCGAGTTGTCGATGTCGCTGTTGTCGACGCCGTCTTCTTCACCCCCGGTAACCCCGAGTTCGATCTCGAGCAGCATCTCCAAGCGCTTCATGCGCGTCAGATACTCGGCACAGATGTGGATGTTCTCTTCCAACGGCTCTTCCGAGAGGTCCAGCATGTGCGAGCTGAACAAAGGCTGCTTGTGCATCTCGTAGTGTTTCTCGCCAGCGGTCAGCAGGCCGTCGATCCACGGCAAGAGCGACTTGGCGGCGTGGTCGGTGTGCAGCACGACGGGGACGCCGTAAGCCTCAGCCATCAAGCGCACGTGGTGAGCACCCGCGATCGCACCCGCAATCGACGCCTGCTGCGTCTTGTTGTCCAGGAACTTACCGGCGTAGAAAGCCGCGCCACCATTCGACAGTTGCACGACGATCGGCGCTTTCGCGGTCCGAGCTGCGGCCAAGGCGGCGTTTGCCGTGTGCGAGCCAATTACGTTCACCGCTGGCAGGGCGCACTCGCTCTGCTTGCAGTAGTCGAACAGCTCCAACAGGGCTTTACCGGTTACGATTCCAGGCTTGAGTTTCAGTGAGGCCATTTGCGTCCTATCGTGAGGCACCCCGAGGGCGCCGAGAAGTGGGCGTACCATGCCCCTCGGACGGCATAGAAGCAGAATTGCTTCCCCAGCCGCGCTAGCTGCGACTTTCGAACCGTTACGTTTCGGGGCGTGGTCGACCGCGCAGCCAAAGCGGATTTTGTCTTGTTTCCTTGGGTCTTCTGTCTGCAGCGGGGAAGTCTTGGCCTCGCGGCGCGATCGCCGGTGCCAGGGACGTTGCCGTCACAGGCGCAGCTGGAGCTCCGCCCCGAGCGCGAACCAATGGCCCGCGGCGCGCAGGGTCCCGTTGCCATCGGGGCTGGTCACTTGGCGCGGGCTCAAGAGGCCGAGTTGGGTGTGCATGGAAACGGTCAGTGAACCCGACGCACCTATCCAGAGCGGCTGGATGCCGGCGCCCAGCGAGATCAAGTGAGCATCTGCATCTACCAAGTTTGTGCTGCTGTCGGCGCCGAGCGCAGTCGGGGAATGAGCGTAACCCAAACGCACGCTGTAGGGGACGCGTCCGAACTCGTGCCACTCGGCACCGACTCGGGGGCTCAGTTTGTCGTGAGCTCTTGCCGATTCGAGGCGCGTTGCGGGCGGCAGTTGCGGCAGCGCGATCAAAGCCCCCTGAGTGTCGATCTGCAAATCGCTGCGAGTCGCGCTGACCGGGCTCGGCAAATTGGACCAATCGAGCCAAGTGAGATCGGCGTGCAACTCGAGCGTTTCGAGTGCCGGCCAACGTAAACCCAGCGTGGCTTGCTGGGGAATCCACGACTGCACGGTCTTGGAGTAGAGCAAGTAGCGCGTGGGGAAGCCAAGGGGGCCATATTGGATTTTGCCCGAGATCTCAGAGTCGACGTCCAAGGTGACGTCGGCTTGTCCGCGGTAAGTGAGCGCCAAGTCGAGCCAGGGTGCGAGCCGCCAACTGACGCCCAGGTTCGGATAACGAACGCCGGACAGTTTCGCGAACACCTCGTGCTCCAAGTGAGAGTCGTACTCGCTCGCACCAGCTACGGGTTGAACTAGAGTGCCAGAGATGCGCAGTAGGCCATCGGTCGAGGCAAGGAACCCGAACCCCGCGCCGATGCTGAAGTTGCGCGTCAATTTGAACGCAGCGTTGGCAACCAAGAACAACTGTTCGGGACGATGCTCGTACAAGAACCAACGCTGGTCGTCTTCGGTGTACGTCACGACGCGCGCAATGCGCTTGCCCGAAAGCTGGCTTGCGAGACCAAAGGCGACCGGCACATGCAAGATCTCACCCGGCACGATCAGGCCGAACTGCCAGGCATCGATGGTCGAGATACCCGAGTCCCTGCCGGCCAAAGAGAACTCGGGCGCGACGTGTACCCGTCCCAATGAAAGCTCGGTGCGCTCGGCAAAAGCCAAGCCGGCGGGGTTGTAGTAATTCGCCGACGTGTCACTGACGCCCGCGCTCACGGCACCCCCCATGGCAATGCTTCGGCTCCCGAACCCGAAGGTGTCTGCAGGGTTGGCGCGCGTCGGCCGGGCGAGCGCAAACCAGAGCACGAAACTGCCGCAGAGCACCGCGCTTCGGAGCGCTCGATCCGTCCGGGGGGGTCCAGGGTGCTTGCGTTGAGTAAACATCAGAAGTCGACCCCCACGCTCCAAATCGTCGACAAGATGTCCCCCCCGGTCGACAGTTGCTCCCCGTTTTCGGTCGAGGCGTTCGCCCTGCCGATCAAGTGGTGCCATTGCAGCGCGAAGGCGGTGCGCAACGCCAACGACTTTTTGACTTGCAGCGCGTAGCCCACGCTCAGTGCGTGTCGAGGGTTATCGTAGACATGGAGCTTTCGTGAGTTGGATGCGATTGGGCTCGGTTCGAAGAAATAGCCCGCCCTCAGTTCTTCGCTCACGCCCCTCGTCAGCATGGTTTTCCAGGCGAAGGCTAGGCGCGGCACCCAAGTGTCGTCGAGGTCCAGCTCGTGTGCCGGCAAGGCGCCGCACCCTGGCTCTGTGTCTGGACATTGAATCGTCGCGTCGCGCAGGCGCCGCACGCTCTGCCATTGGCGATGCGTTAGGCCGAGAACCACACGCCATTCGCCCGCCCGCGCTACGCTTGCGTGATACGAGGCTTCCAGATTTTGCTCGGCAGGATCCGTTCCGGCCAGTCCAGTCACGTGCAACGGTGGCACCACCAGCTGTCCCAGGTTATCGACTGTCACGAGCAGATCGAAGCGGCTCTGGAGCTGCCCGCGGTACACCGCTCCAAAATCGAGATGTGCGTTGGGTGAATAGCTGAGGCCGACGACCGGCGCGAAGCTCAGACGCAATTCGTCGTCCGTTACGCTGCGGGCTGCAGCGGTGTCCGAAGTCTGGCTCTGGCTCGCCGTGTTCTCGGACGCCGTCGCCCCGGACGCCGTCGTGCCCGATGCCCCCGAGTCCAGCGCCACGGTACCCCTGAGGCTCGCGAGCACGCCGCTGCCGACGCCCACGCGCAAGCCCCACGGTAAGCGCGCCCCCAAACCCAAATTGAAGTTCAAAGCATCGGCGCGCGGGGCCAAGAACGGAAATTGGTCACGCGCCTCATTTGCAATCTGAACTCGCGCGATGTCACTTCCGGGGCTCGACACACTCAGCCCGAGCACCAGGCGGTCGCCCAACGGTGAGGGTAGGGGCAGCGGCGCGACGAGTCCGAACATTAGCGAACGCGTGGCATCATCGAGGTTCGCGTCACGCACGCCGGATTGGTTGTGCGTGTTCAAGGTGAATATGGCGGCCCCGAACCCGAGCTCGAGTTGCTTGGTGGGCTCACGGGATAGGCCTGCGGGATTCGTGTAGCTTGCAGCAAAGCCGCCCTGATGACTCGTCCCCGTGCCGGCCAGTGCTTGGCTCTCTGGTCCGAGGCCGAAGATCGATGCGGGCGTCGCCTGGGCGCTGGAAACTACGACCAGCAGCGCTAACGCGAGCGAAGCCCGAACCGCGACCATTGTGCGCCGTCGACTTTGCGCTGACCTCGCACAGGCTGTCCAGCAAAACCCACCCGACTCGCGCCGAAGCAGTGAGCTCGTGTGCCGCCCTTGCCCGAAGCCATGCGACTGTTCCGCCACGCTGAATGCTTCAGGATAACGATTCCGCAGAACGCTGCCCGAGCCGCGCGAGCCCTCGTTGTCGATTGCGTCGCGTGCCTGGATCGAGCAAGATCGCGGCATGCAGCGATGCGGCTTCGGGGTATGCCTGTTGGCGGGAGCAGTGGCGTTTTTTTGGCAGTCCCGGGCCAGTGCGTGCGGCTGGGATTGGGAGACATTTGCGGCAGAAGCGAGCCGCTTACCCTGCGTGAGCGACGTGATCGTCGGCGCTTTCGGGACACACACGGAGGAGTACTACGAGGCGACGATCGAGGCGACCGAGATCGCGCTCGCCTGGGCGCCGAACTACGCCGAGGCGCTCGACGCCCAGGGGCTCGCGCTAGTTCACTTGGGGCGCTACGAGGAGGCAAAACCGGTGTTGTTGCGACGCGCAGCGGTCGCCCCCGACGCCTATCCGAGTCATGCCAATTTGGGGACCCTGTATACGTTTACCGGTGACTACGAGCTCGCCTTGGGCGCGATTGACGAAGCGCTGAAGTTGGAGCCCCAAGCGCATTTTGGACGCGAAAAATACCATCGCAAACTCGTCGAGTTCCTGCGTGACGGCCACACACGATCCGTCGACTCCGAGCGCGACTTCCTGGGCCTCGAACTGACCGATCGTCAGCGCTTCGATGGGACGGTTCGCAGCTTCGAGGAGGCGGGCTTGAAGCCCGAGGTCTTCGATGCGGTTGCGGCCATGATCGCCGTCTATGGCGCTGAGAACTTACCCGACTTGTACGTGGCACTCGGCGACGTGCTCGCGTTGCGCGGCGAAGTCAAGCTGGCCTGGGCCGCCTATCGTCGAGCTCAGGATCTCGGTCATCCCGCCAAGGAACGCTTGGCTCGTTACACGGCCAGACTGTGGAGCGTCATCGGCGCGCGAATCACGCGCCACGTCGATCCCGATCGGGAGGCCTTCGGCGGTCCGGGCGGATATCGCAGTCTGGCGGCGTTCTACGCTGCCACGCGCGGTCAAGCCGCGGACCGACGTCGCACTTACCACGAGTGGGAGCGCGCCCAACTGCGACGCGGCCTCAGACCTTGGGTGTTGGCCGACGTCGAGCGAACTTATCGGCGAATGGATCTGTTGCGTGAGCGCTGCAAGACTCCTGGGATCTTCGATTCCGAGGCAGCGCGAACGCCAAGCTCGAATCGGACGCACGAATGAGGGGGGCCTGCAAACGGATGCGCGCGAGCCAGACGAACATCGAACGAATGTCGCTCTCGCTGGTCTGCAGCTGCGTGTTCATTGTTAGCACGCAGTGTCGAGATCGGCTGCGGCCTGAAGAGCAACGACCCACCAGCGCCGAGTCAGCAGCGCTCGTCGCCTCGCTCACCCCGGCGCCGAGCGCAAGTGAAACGACACCACCCGCCTCCACGAGCGGGCGTGCATCGGCCGAGAGCGAGCTGCCCCGCTTGCTCGAACTGACTTCGGAACTCGCCAAGGTTCATCTCGATCACGCCGGTGACTGCGCCAAGCTCGCGGCTTCGCTGGCCGAGTTCGAGGCCGCGGACGGCGTGCTTCTCGGCGCGATCGCCAAAGAGACGTTCGCTGCGGCGGACGCGAACCCCGACGCGAAGAAGCAGCTGCACGCGAGCATGGAGGCCGTGATGAACGTCGGCTTTGCGTGCCGTAGCGCTCCGGAATTTCGGGACTTCATGCGACGCAGAGCGTCGAAGTGAGTTCACACTCTTCGCAAGCCGCGTGTTTCGATCGTCGAGTGTTTGATCTCGTCACGATTCGCGTACAATGCGCGCATGACCCCTGCGGAACTGCTCCCGTATCTGCGTCGCTATCGCCTTCTAGTTCAGGCCAGTGTGGCCTCGAACGGTGCGCCCCAAGCTGCGGTCGTGGGTTATGGCGTCAGTGACGCGCTCGAGATCGTGTTCGACACGCTCGAGTCCACCCGCAAGTACCAGAACTTGATCAGAGAACCCCGTGTGGCACTCGTGATCGGTTGGGACGACGAGATCACGATTCAGATTGAAGGACTCGTCGACTTCCCCAAGGGCCCTGAACTCGAGCGCGTGCGTCAGGTTTACTTCAGCGCTTATCCCGATGGTCGCGAGCGTCTCGCATGGGCTGGTATCACGCATGCTCGAGTGCGCCCCTATTGGGCACGCTTCAGCGACTTCAACGCTCCGGGTCGCACCGAAGAGGTGAGCTTCGTCTGAGTCTCGCGCGCACGCTGGTGAGACGATCCTTCATCGGCTGTCGTTGGAATTGTTATCCTGGCGCGACTCCGAGCTTGCGCGTTCGGAAACATCGGGGTAACTCATCGTTCGCGAGGCGTCATGTCGGCGAATCATCTGACCATCACTTGCAGCACGCGACGGGCGCACTGGCTCGCACGCATGACGCGACGTGGGATGTGCGCGATGATGTACGCCGGCCAGCGCAGTAAGCTGCGCGTTGAGCAGCGAGACAGCCAGTTGCATGTCGAAGCGCTGCATGTCGAAGCGCTGCATGTCGCGAACCCGCAGCCTGTTGCGGGCGCGTACTGCGCTGAGCTCGAAGTTGCCAACAGCGGCGATATCAGCTGTTTTGCTGGCAAAATTGCGCATAAGCGTAATCAGGCCGTCAACCGCGGAGAGATGAGATGCTGAAGTAACCCGAAGCATTCATCGTCGAGAGCCGCGGCACCCCAGGGTCCCGCGGCTCTTGTCTTTTTGGGGCAGTTTGGGTCCAAGGATCGCCTGCCGGTCTCTGTAAATACACGCCACTCAGTCGAGCGGACGTTGCACGCGGAGCATTGGCTCGCGTCAGGTCATGCTGGCTACAAGTAAACGTTTGCCTTCTTTCTGCGCCCAGCTGGGCCAGCTTTTCTTCGAAACGGAAGACCGGGAACATGAATCCTTCGAATGAACCCTTACACTGGAGATACAGACCTTTCCCCGAGCTCGTGCGGCTCGCGTGGCCGATCGTCACTTCGCTGTTGTCTTACAGCGTGATGACGCTGGTCGACGCGTTGTTCGTCGCGCGACTCGGGGCGAATGCGATCGCTGCGACTGGGCTCGGCGCCACCGCAGCGTTCGGCGTGTTGTGTTTCGGCATCGGACTCTTGTCGGGTGCCAAGGTGCGCGTCTCGGAGGCGGTGGGCGCCGGTCGCCTCGACGAGTTGCCTCGCTGGTTGAGTGCGTTTCTGCGTGTGGCTCTGGTGCTAGGTGCAGTTAGCGCAGTGCTCGGGGGCCTCGTGTCCTTGGCACTTCCGAGCATAAGCGCGGACGTCAGTGCCGGGCTATGGGCCAGAAGTTACTGTCAGATCCGCAGCCTCGGCATCCCCGTGTCACTGGTGATCGGGGCTCTGGCGCAATTCCGCCAAGCCACTGGTGACAGTCGGGCCGCGATGCGCGCTGCCTTGGTCGCGAACGTGCTTCACGTGCCGCTCAACGCTCTGTTCATATTCGGCCTCGGGTGGGGCGTGAGAGGCGCAGGCATAGCATCGGTCTTGTGCGCGGTTTTGGAGGCAGCGTTGCTCCTGCACACCCAATACCAAGACGGACTGAGCTGGCGCGCGGCCGATGCGCGCAGTGCTTGGGTCGCGTTTCGCTTCGGGCTCCCGACGGGGATCGAGCGCTGGCTCGACTCGGCTGCGTTCGTGGCACTGGTGGCACTCTTGGCCCGGATGGGTGCGGTGCAGTTGGCAGCGCACCAGATCACGCTACAGATCTTGCACTTCTGCTTTCTGCCGCTGATCGCGTTGGGTGATGCCGTGTGCGTCTTGGTTGCTCAAGCAGAGGGCGCGCGGCAGCCGGAAGCAGGGCGACGCGTGATCCGTTACGCGTTTGGCGTTGCTGCCAGCTTCGGTGTCGTCTGCGCCCTCGTGCTGCTCGCGTTCGGCAATCGTCTGGTCCTTGGGTTCACTCAAGACCCGACGGTTCTGCGAGCAACGCGTTCCGTGCTCGAGATCGCGGCGCTGTTGCAATTCGTGAACACGAGCTTCATGGTGCTCAAGGGCGCTCTGCGCGGATTCGGTGACCTTCGCTTCGTGGCATTGGTCAGCGTCGTCTGTGCCTGGGTGTTCACGCCGCCTTTGGCCTGGTGGTTTGGTTATCACCTGGGTTGGGGCGCGGCGGGCGGCTGGCTGGGACTTCTGGTCGAGATCAGCGTGGCCAGCGCCTGTCTCGGACAACGCTTGCTTACGCGTGTTCGGATCAGGGCCAGTCTGAGCGAAGCGTCGGCCGTTTCGCTGGCGAGCAGCGGCAGTTTGAGTTAGAGCGCCGAGCGCGATGACCCCCACTGCCGCGTCGGAAACCGAGCCCTTGCTCAAGGTCTCGGAAATTTTCGACAGCATCCAAGGAGAAGGTGCAAGCGCCGGCACGCCTTGCACCTTCCTCCGACTTGCCGGCTGCAATCTCAGCTGCAGTTGGTGCGACACACCGTACACCTGGGACTGGAAGCGCTTCGATCGCAACCAGGAGATTACGCGGCGAACTTTGGCTGAGGTAGCCGCCCGAATTGGCGACGCGCCCCGATTGGTCGTGACCGGCGGCGAACCGCTCCTGCAGCAGCGGACTCTGGCCCAGCTTTTCGAGCTTCTCCCGGCAACGTTACCGATCGAAGTCGAGACGAACGGGACGATTGTGCCGAGCGCCCCGCTCTTGCATCGCATCCAGCAATGGAACGTGTCACCAAAGATGAAGAACTCCGGAGAGTCGCTCGAGCGTCGCTTCAAGTTCGAAGCCCTGTCTGCGTTGCGCGCGAGCGGCAGAGCGTGGCTCAAGCTCGTCGTTGCAGGTGAACATGACGTAGCGGAGGCGATGCGCTTGGCGTCCGAGCTCGAGTGGGACCGCACGCGCGTGCTGCTCATGCCGCTGGCAGATACGCGCGAAGTCTTGCACGAGTTGTTGCCTCAGGTTCAACGCCTCGCGGCTGCCAATGGCGTTGGGGCAAGCTCGCGCCTTCACGTGGAGCTGTGGTCTGGCAAGCGCGGATTCTGAGACATACTCCGCCACAACTTCAGGACTTTTCGAGCCTGGGTGCGGCCTGGCCGCGGCTGTGCTACAAGATCGCCCCTGGAGTCGCCATGTCTGAGCTCGTTCTCTGTGTCGGTTGTCAGCGCCATATCCGGAGCCACGAACAGCTCTGTCCGTTTTGCGGCGCAAAGTGTGTTGCCTCGGCGAACCCTGGAGCGCGGCGCGCGGCACCAGGTTTGAAGCGCGCCGCGCTGTTCGCCTTGGGCACGACGGTCGTCGCGTGTGGGGCGGACAGTGAGGGGAGTGATAGCAAGCAGCAACCCGCATCGAGTTCGCAAGCGACCGCAACCAACGAGATGAACACCCCCGGCGAGGGGACTCAACCGATAGCCACGCAACCCGAGCCCACGGGCGTGCCAAACATCGGGGCACAGCCGATTTATGGTGCTCCCATCGCTCCGTCCCCAATGCCCCCCATGGGCCACGGCGGAGCCGATACCACCGAACCTGCTGCGGGCGGTGGAGGTGGGGCAGGGGGCATGGCCTCTGCTTCCGACCCAGTTGCTGGGGCTGGTGGTCATGGCGGAGGGGATGGTCACGGAGGTGGTTTGCCTGAGCCATCAACTGGCGGCGCTGGCGGAACAGCGGGGACCAGTGGCATGGCTGGTGAAGGGGGCGCGACGTCGAGCGTCGATGCTGGCGCGGGTGACGCGGGCCCCGAAATGGGAGGCAGTCCCCAAGGCGGCTCGGGTGGACAGCAGTCCGGACCTCCGCAGATCCAGCCTCTGTACGGTGCCGTGCCGGTGTATGGCGCGCC
>DATAHU010000068.1:0-8472 GCA_036263015.1 Polyangiaceae bacterium
CTCGATTTCGCGATCGAGCACGCCGAGGTAGCAGATCTCGTCACCCAGCCAGCTCAAGTACGGCTGCGGCGCTAGATCGACCAGGGTGCTGCGGGCAGTTGGCGGATCTTGGTGAAGATCCAGGACCGTCAGCTCGGTTGCCGGGGCTACGGAGCCCGCGTCGCCCTCGCCCGCCGATGCTCCGGTCGCCGTGAGCGGCGTATGCAAGATCGCAAGCTGTGAGCTGTTCCACGACCAGGCAATACCGAGGATGGTCATGGGCTCGGCGTCGGAGGCGGGGTAGCTCGCGACACTCACGCCCGTCGCATCGACGCTGGGCACGACGCGCACGCGGTCGGAATCAGTGCCTTGAACCTGCGCGCGAGCGGTGAACGCCGCGCGCCGACCATCGGGCGCGAACTCGAAATCGACGACGTCGGTGTCGGCGTCCAGGTCGCTAGCCAAATCCTTTGGCTTTGCCGCACTTTCGCGCCGCACGTCAGCCAAGAACAAGTGGTCCCCGTCGTCGGTGCGCCCGATGAAACCGTACTTGCAGGCCCCACGCGCGCGTAAGTCGTATCGCTTCGTCTGCAACTGAGACGAGCCCGACGTGACACTCACCTTCAACGAGTACGTCAGATCGTCGCCTCGAGGAGCCACGCCGCTCAACACGCCCGAATCCGGATCGAGCGTCAACCAGGACGGCCACGAGGAACCTTGTTGCCAATAGTATGCCCCCTCGCCGCCTTGGGCCGTCAGCTGGTACTCGTAATACTGTTCGGAACAGGCGTCGGGTAAACTCTCGGTGACCAAGCCGAAAACGTTACAACCGGCTGAGTCCGCCGCCGCCGCGATCGCAGGAATGCTTCCGACACGGGTCGCATTTCCGTCGCTCAACTGCAACTCGAGCGTGCCTTCGAAGGGCTCCATGGGCAGCCAGCGAACGTCGCCTGCGGCGGTCAATTCGAGGCCTTCGGGTCCATCGAGCTTCTTCCATTCGAGCGTCTTGTCGTCCGGCTCTGCATCGAGGCGAACCGTTAGCTCCGTCCCGACACAAGCGTTGAGTTCTTTGGTGCGAATGGCGGGGCACGCCGCGACGTCGAGCGCCAACTTCGCGGCCGGTGCCTTTTGCCCTTCGGAGTCTTCGACGTTGATCGTGATTGAGTGATCGCCGACGACGCGCGTGTTGCCGCTGATGCGTCCAGTGTCGACATCGAACTCGAGCCCTGACGGCAAGTCACTCGCTGACCAGCGATACGGCGGCGAGCCGCCGCTTGCGCTGAGCGCTATGTCGCTGTCGTCGCCCGCACACAAGGGCAGCGCGCTGGGCGGTTCCATGATCCGCACACAATCCCGAACGTCGAGCGAGAAACTCGTCTCGGCTTGCAACACCTTCGCGTCGTCGCCAGCGGTCTTCTCGGTGTCTTCGACTTGCGCGGTGAGCGTGTAAGTTCCGGCGCTTTCATCATCGACCGTGCCAACGATCTCGTCACCTTCGAGGCGCAGTCCCGAGGGTAGTTGTCCAGCCAGCGTCCAACTATAGTTATCGAATCCGCCCTCGGCGCTGAGCGGAATTTCGACCTCGTCACCTTCGCAGAGCGGCATCAAGACTGGCGCATGTGCCACCGTGCAGCGCCGCAGATAAACATCGAGCTCTTCACTAGCGCTACCCGCGTGTTCATCTTCCACATGCAACGAAAGACTGACGTGCTGATCTGCGTCGAAGGCGTTCTCTGGCGCGCTGAGCGTCAGGGTTTTGCCTTTGTGCTCCACCAGGATCGCCGATGCGGGTTCGCCGCCATCTCCCGTCGTCACTTGCCAGTCGAAGCGGCCCGCGCCGCCTTCGGCCGTGAGCGTGACTCGGAACGGCTCGCACACGAACTGATCGACCTGCTTCGGGCCGCGCACCGTCAGGGGGGCAGCGCAGACTCCATCATAGGCGGGATCGACACAAAAGCCATCGCGGCAAGTGAACCCATTGGGGCAAGCGCTGTCACACTCGACGTCGCAGTTATCGATGCGATATTCGGGCTCTGCGCAGCCTCCAAGCCCGCCGACCACGGCGAACAGTGCAAACAGCGCGCGCCGAGCAACGCCCGAAAAGGAAATGAGTCTGGCCATCAAAATCTGCCCCCCCAGCTGAGCCCTTGCGCCTCGCGTGAGAGCAGTGGCATCGGCAAGTATGCTCGCTCACCAGCGTCATCGAGGGCGCTGCGATCGTCTAGGGCACCGTGATCCTCGAACAGCAAGATCACGACCCCAGCCCCGACCAAGGCGCCAGCGGCAATCCCGAAGCCCAAGGCCATGTTACCCTGACGCACGGCGCGCGCTTCCAAGGGCTCGCCACTCGCATCCCACTTTTCGCTCTTACCGATCAAGTGTTGAGATTCGCTGCGCGCGTCGTCCAGCGTGCCGTGCTGGGCCCAGATGAATCCGCCAGCGGTGAGCCCGCTCGCAACGCCAGCGCCCAGCAACGACCAGCCGAGCACGCGCCTCGTCGTCCACGGGCTCGAGCCATTGTTCGCCTCTTGCGCGTCACGAGCCACGTTGCCGTCATTTGCCGCAGAAGATGAACGAGCCGAGGCAGTCAGAGTCGAGTCCGCGGACGGCTCGCTCGCCGGACCCAGCGTGGGAGCAAGGGGGGAGAGCCCGGTTTGCGTGAGCGCAGCGTTGCCCGCGGGGGCTGCGCTGACGGGTGCGGCACTAGGCGTCGACCCCAGCGGCGCGCCGGCGGTCGGCAGCGCAGTGGCGGCAGCCCCAGTGGCCGCCGCGTTGGCTCCCGGTTGGCACTCTCGCGCCAGTTGCGCGAGCCATTGTTGCGCTTCGCTGGGCGGGGCCGTTTCGTGGGCGACATAGCGCTCGTAACTTCGGCGAGCATCGTCACAAGCGCCTAGCCGACGCTCGCACTGCGCCACGTTGAACAACAGAGCCGCTTCCCCCGACACGTCGAAGGCGGCCAGGTACAGCTCCCGCGCGGCGGCATAGTCCCCTTTCGAGTAGGCGGCATTGCCGCGCCAGAACAAGTCCGACGCGTCCAACGCCGATGGGCCGCCCGCGGACGCCTGATGCTCCGTGCCCGGTGCAGGACTCTCGGTGGCCCAGGCCTGGACACAATTAACCTGAAGCGCGCCCAGCACCAGACACGACGGCAACCAGCGACGGCTGTATACCTTCTCCCGGCAGATCATGACTCGACCATCAAAGCCCGACGCGAAATCGAAACGGGATTCTCCTACGATACCCGCAGCCAGAGGATACACCATCCCTCACGCGATCGAAGTCGTTACGACCAAAAAAGTCGCGACGGTTGGCGTCGGGTGAATTTACTCCCAAGCCAGCAGACGTCGCTCAGCGACTCGCATTGCACAAGCTCCCATGTCTGGAAGGCACGCGCTGCGACTGAGCAAGATCCGTCTAGCTGCTAGTCCGGTCTCTGACCTTTGCATTCTGGAAACTAGGGAGCCGAACTCTTCGGGGCCAACGAATCCGGGCAGAGGATCCCCTCCGGGCAAACCGGCTTGGCGACGGCGCTGATCGCAGCTCCCGCAGGCCCTGCCCCCGTCACCTCGGCGCGTGCCGTCAGGCGACGCGAGGTGGTCGCAGCCGGCACGGAACCGCGAGCGCTCGCGCTCGGTGCCGTGCTCAGCGCGCCGACCAACGCGCTCGGTGCCTCGCCACTCGTCGCACCATTTTCCGAATCGATCGCAAGCGACGAGGTGCGCGGCCTCGCGTGAAATTGCGTTTCCGGGTCGGGAGCGTGCTCGGCGAAATTGGCCTCCGCGCTGGGCGCGGTCGGCGGGACGCTGCGTACGCGCCACGTCAAGGCCAGCGCTACCACTGTCAGCAAAGCCAACGTCAAGGTGAGCCACAAGCGCCACTCGCGCGCCTTACCCTCGTGGAGCGAGGGCGCCACCAAAGACGTGCTTGGCGCTTGCGTCGAGGTCCCAGAAGTTTGCGGCGCAACCCACGACGCGCGCGGCAGATCCGTATCGACGCCGGTGTTCAGCACCTCCATCAGTGCCCGCGCGGACGAGTGACGTCGTTTGGGATCCCGCTCGAGACAACGATTCACCAACGCGTTCAGATCCGACGGCAAACTCGGATCGAGTGAACTGAGCGTGGGAGCCGGCTCTTGCAAGCGGCGAATCGCTGCAATCGCTGGCGTTGGCCCTTCGAACGGCAAGCGCCCCGTGAGCATTTCGAAAACGATCACCCCGAACGCGTACAAGTCGGTGGCGACGCGCAAGGGTTCGCCGCGAACTTGCTCGGGCGCCATGTACGCCAAACTACCAACCAACGCTTGATCGCCGCTGACGCGACTCGAATTGGGGTTCAGTGCGCTGGCCAACCCAAAGTCCATCAAGACGGGTTCCCAAGTGTCTTCGCGCAAGCGGCGGAGCATCACGTTGTCGGTCTTCAAATCGCGATGAATCACGCCTGCGTCGTGGGCTGCGGCGAGGCCTTCCAAGATTCCGAGCGCGATCGAGCGCACCTCGGGCACCGATAACTTGCCGAGCTCACGAATGCGCTCCGCCAAGCTGACGCCATCGATGAACTCCATCGTCAGAAACGCGATCGGCGGTCCTTCGGCGAGCGCGTGACGACCCAAGTCGTAGATCCGGCAGACGTTCTTGTGACTGATGCGCCGTGCCAGCTGCACCTCTTGCTTCAGTGCGCTGATCGCTTGCACGTCGCCCCAGCTATGCGCCGACACCGTCTTCAAGGCGACGCGCACACTCAGCGCCTCATCGGTCGCTTCGTAAACTTCGCCCATTCCCCCGCGCGCCACGAAGCGCACGATGCGATAGCGTTGCGCGACTTCGATGCCCGCGGTGAACATGGAGCTCTGCCAGCTCGGCACGGAAGATTGAGCCGCAGAGGTCGCGTTGTCGGTGCGGCCGGAGCCCGATCCCTCACGCGCCGCAGCGTCTGGGGTCGCATCTTGCTCGACCCCCGTTTCGGGCGGTTTCTCCCCATTTCGGGAGGGTAGGGTCCGCGAACGCTGCACCGTCCGACTATATGCGAAAACCCCCTGACGTGCTGCACTTAGCAGCACGTCACAGAGTAAGAATCCGAATCAAGTCCCAGGTGGCTGGGACGAAACGAGTTCCGCAAGCGAAAGGATCGAGCCCCGCACCCGTTGACGCCGCGCGATGATGGCCCGCTTGAGGTCGGGACGGAGCAACAGCTTGGCCACGACCAGGGTCCGGGTCAGGTCGCGTGTCGCACGCTCGATGAAGGCCAATGTCGCCAAAGCCGCAAGCGGCGAAACGAGCACTGCCACCAGACCCGCTTGCCACCCGAAGCTAGCCCACACCGCACCAGACTCGATCAGCCAAGTGAGCGGATACAAGAGCAGTCCTCCGAGCACCTTACCCGTCGTAATCACGTCCTCTTCGCTCTTGGCGTAGCGCAACGACGCCCAGGAAACGAAACGATAAGTGGCAAAGTTGCAGACGAGGCCAACACAAGCCAAGGGCAACAGGAACAAGCCGACGATCCCTCCGACCAGAGCTCTTGCCAGTAACTCCGCTCGCTGGAACACCACGCGCTGTTCGGAGCGCAAGCCTTGTTTGTCGAGAAAGGTCTCGAAGGCTTCGAGTTCGGCGATCACGCGGTCCAGTTCTGCCGGATGCGTTTGGCGCAAGGCCTGATAGCCGTCGATCAATCTTTGGCGGAGATCGCGCCGCGCTTCGACGTTCGGCCTGGAGTGCGCTTCGGTGTCCCCAGATTCGTCCGAGGCTGCCCCGCGTAACAATCGCTCCGCGCGCTGCGCCAAGCCGAGGGCTTCGACGCTGTCGGCGTGAACGGTAACCTTGCGCAGTTCGTGTTCGAGCTCCGCCGTCAGCGCGCGAGCGGCTTCGACGCTCGGCTCCAAGCGCTCGTCGAGCGGAACCTTGGGGACGACCAGAGGCTCACCGAAACTCACGAGCGCGCTGCTGCGAAATCGTGTCTTCTCCGAATAGTAGAGCCCGCAAGGCACGATCCGAACGCGAGACACTTCGGGAGCGTCCGCGCCGAGCTCGACCGAACTCGCCGACAGAGCGATGCGCGCCGCACCCGATCGAAAGGGGCGCAGATCGGGGTCGCTGTGGGAGGTTCCTTCGGGAAAGATCGCAATCGCGTTGCCGCTCTGCAAGAGCCTGACCGCGCTCTCGATCATCTTGCGATTGTTGGCCGGGTCCTTACCGTCCTGACTGCGATAGACGGGTAAACATTCGAAGGCCCGCACGAACGTGCCGACGATCGGCATGCGGAACAGTGGCTCTTTCGCCAAGAACGAGACGCGACGTCCCGACAAACAGAGCACGAACACCGGGTCGAGCAGCCCGTTGGGATGGTTCAGGATGAACAACACCGGGCCCGTTTGCGGGACCCGCTCGAGCCCTGTGATCTCGATGCGCCGAAAGTAGAGGTTTAGGACCCAACCGCAAAGCGCAACGAGCAGGGCGCGCACTAGGTTCACCCCCTACGGCGATCGACTCCGTGGCGGCTGACTCCGTGCTGATTGCCAGCATTGCGATTGCCGCGATCGCTGCCGCTGCGATTGTCAGCGGCCCGACTTCCGCCATCACGAGCGTTGGCGTCACGCGGCGTCGCGGCGGTGGGTCCAGGACCTTTCTGGGCCGGGACGGCGCCGTCGCCTTGATAGAAGGGTGCGGGTGCCGCCTCGGCTTCCGCTTTCGGGGCCGCCGCCTTCGGCGGCAAGCCAGCCGCAGTTGCGGGGCTCGCTAGAGCGGCTGGACTGGGCTTGATTCCGAGTTTCTTCTGCAGCAACGCACCAAAGCTTCCGACCGAGGTCTCGCTGGGCTGAGCGCTGCCCGCCTGACCACGGGTCGCGAAGTCGCGATAGTTGCGGCGCTCTTCGACACTGGCCACGCGCTCGATGCTGAAGGTGATGCGGCCCTGTTCATCTCGCGCGACGAACACGACCTGAACGACCTTCCCAACCGGGAACGCCTTGCGGAAATCGGCGCCCTTGGGAATACCGAGTTCGCGCACCGGAACCAAACCAGAGCCCTTCGCGGTATCGACGAATATGCCGAACTGGCTGAGCTTGCTCACCGTACCTTCGAGGATCTCGCCCGCTTCGGGGATCACGACCACGGGGGCGTCGATCAACGCCTTGAGCGACAAGCGCAAGCGCGGAGAACCGCCCTTCTCGCCGGGCTCCAAACCCAACAGCTTCACGCGCACTTTCTCACCCGTATTGAGCACGTCTTCGACACGCTCGACCCGGCCATGCGCCAACTCCGAGACGTGAACGAGGCCTTCGACGCCCGCACCGAGCTCGACGAACGCGCCGTACTTCTGCACCGACATGACGGTCGCTTCGTAGTCGTTACCGACCTGCAACTCGGCGATCAAACGTTCGGCTCCGCGCTTGCGCTCTTCTTCGAGCACCGCCTTGCGCGACAACACGACGCTGCGCCCCCCGTCGCGCACCTCGGTCACGCGAAACAACAAGGTCTGCCCTTCGAACGTCGCCAGATCGGCGATGAACGTCGAGTCCACCTGCGACGCGGGGCAGAACGCGCGTATACCTCCGACCAACACTTCGATGCCGCCCTTGACGGCCTTCTGCACGCTGCCACTGACGGGCAAGCCCGAAGAGCGCGCGTTCTCTAGCACCGACACGTCGATGGCCGCCTTGCCTTGGCCCTTGCCGAGCGCCACCGACAACACGGGCCCCATGACATCGCTCACCTTGACGACGCTCGCTCGAATGCGATCGCCGACCTTGATGCTGAGCTTGCCTTGCTTGTCCTCGAACTCGGCGCGCTCGATGCGGCCTTCACTCACGGCGCCCACATCCACGAACACGCTATCTTTGCCGATCTGGACCACCGGCCCCTCGACGACCTGACCGGGGCGCAATTTCTTCGCCGTGCGCACCTGATCGGGCGACGACATCGATTCCATCAACGAAGCGAAATCCGAGTCCTGACTCATGACCGAGCGAGCATTAGAGAGGCCTCCGGCCCCCTACAAGCAAAAAGCAAGCTAGTGGGCTCCGAACCGGAAAATACCCCTGCGTTCACGCAGATCCGCGGGCTCGTGGCCCCTGAAAGGACGCCGCCGTGAGGGCTGCGCCGGGGGCGCAAGGACGTGGGGCGTTCGTTCCAGAGGTAACCTGGCAGCGCCCCGAAACTTTCCTCCCCGAGGACGAGCGTGCGGCAAGCCGTCGCAGGGACGAGCCCTCGCACACACTGCTCACGACCCGATCGGATGCTGTGTCAAAGCAACACGCAACTTTCATGGATGCGCGGCCGTAACCCCCCCGCAACGCGAGCAGGAGGATTGATTGGACAGATGGAGGCATTCGGCACCGTGGCAATACTCTCGAGGCATGAAGAAATCAGAAGCCCCGTTCAAACCAGTCCAACAGGCGAGAGCAGCACTCTGAGTGAAGCCGAAGCCGAGCTGACGCTCGATCCCGTAGGGGGACCCGCGCCCTTGCGCAAATCCTCGCTGCCACCTCCAAAGCACCGG
>DATAHU010000069.1:0-5482 GCA_036263015.1 Polyangiaceae bacterium
TGGCTTTGGGTAAACGATCGGATCCGGTGTCGCTGAGCAGCGTCTTGCCGGTCGTGAAATCGACTGATTCGGTCAAGAGCAAGGACGCGCGACACACGGCCTTGAAGGTATCTGCGAGTTCGCGTGCAGACTGAAAGCGTCGTTCGGGCTCGCGCGCCACGGCTTGCTCGAACCACTGGTCGAAGCCTTCGGGAACCGAGCCGAACGACGATGGCCGCTCGATGGGTTGCGTGCAGATCCGGAGCACCATCGCACCGATCGTTTCGGCCTCGAACGGGCGCCGACCGAGCAAGCACTCGTGTGCGATTACGCCCAGCGCCCAAAGATCCGTGCGAAAGTCGAGCTCCTTGGAACCGCTGATCTGTTCGGGGCTCATGTAATAGGCGGTGCCCATCAGCGCGCCTGTGACGGTGACCGCCGCCAAGGCGTGCGTTTCCGACTTGGCGATACCGAAGTCGAGCACTTTGGCGATCTCTTCGTCGTCGTTGTTAACCAGGAAGATGTTGTCCGGTTTGAGGTCGCGATGCACGATGCCGGCGGCATGCGCTTTGGTCAACGCGCGCGCAACTTGCGTGATGATGCGCGACGTGGCCGCGGGCTCGAGCTGCCCCAAGCGCGCCAGACGTGAAGCGAGACTCTCGCCCTCGAGCAGCTCCATCACGATGAAAGGCGTGCCCGTCTTGGCATCGACCCCGTGATCCAAGATCTGCACGACGTGTGGACTGCGCAGGGCTGCGGCCGCTTGAGCTTCGCGATGAAAGCGCGCGAGCGCTTCCGGCGCTTCGGCGATCGCAGGCGCCATCAGTTTCACGGCGATCGGGGCGCTCAAGGCCAGGTGCTCCGCCCGCCAAACCGACCCCATCCCGCCGCGCCCGAGCTCCTCGAGCAATCGGTATTTTTCGGCGAGTAGCGTCTGCTCCATGATCTGTTCCGAACGTCCCCGCCGATGCCCTCGGCCCCACGCAAAGCTAGCCCTCGAAGCGGAGCGCGTCAATCAACGGCGTTCCATCGAATTTGCTCCCAGGTCGTTGCGCCATTGCAGGCCCACAACTAGTGTCGCTGCCCTCTCGGCATGAACACAGAGCCCCTTTTGGACGGCAAGGTTGCGATTATCACGGGCGCAGCGAGCGGCATTGGCCGCGCAACGGCTCGTTTGTTCGCGAGCGAAGGCGCACAGCTCGTATTGAACGACGTGGGTGTCGCTCGCGACGGAACGCCTCTGGAGTCGCCGCCCCCTGACGAGGAATCGCTCGACTCACTCGTCGATGAACTCCAGTCACGCGGAACCAAAGTCGCGAAGTCTACCGCGTCGGTCAGCGACGCCGAAGCGGCGCAGAGCTTGGTCGACCTGGCGCTCACGAGTTTCGGACGCGTCGACGTCTTGATCAACAACGCGGGCATCATTCGCGACGGCTCGCTCGTGCGGCTCGCCGCGGCCGACGTCGACGCCGTGCTCGATGTTAACTTGAAGGGAACATGGTCGTGCTTGGTGGCTGCCGCCAAAGCCATGCGCCAAGCCACACCCGGAGGTCGGCCGCAGGGAGGCAGCATCGTTTGCACGACGGCCAGCGCAGGCTTGCTCGGCAACTATGGCCAAGCCAACACCGCCGCCGCCGCGGGCGGCATTTATGGCCTCTTGCGCACCGCTTCGATCGAGCTGCAGCGCCACGGCATTCGCGTCAACGGTGTCGCGCCCTTGGCCAAGACTCGCATGACCGCCGATCTGCCGATGTTCGAGAAGGTGGAGAGCATGCGCGCCGAACACGTCGCGCCGGTACACCTGTTCTTGGGCTCGCATTTGTCCGGCGACACGACAGGCACCGTGATCTCGGTCGCCGGAGGGCGCTTGAGCACGATCAAGCTCGTGGAGAGCGCGGGGCACTTCAAAGACGCCGACGACGGGGTTTGGAACGCGCGCGAAATCGCCGAACAGTTTGCCCTCGTGCGCAAATGACGACTCTTTTCGTGACGCGACCGAACCGCAAAAGTACCCCAGTTCTCAAAGGATCAGCCGCTTGCGGCCACCAATCGCCTGGTCCGGCACGCCGACTGCCCGGGGATTGCTCGGGATTCGTCCGCAGGCCCCCGGGCGTTGCTGCCCGACAGTGTGAGTGTTAGATTTTCCGGGTCTTTTCGCGTCGAAACCTGCGCGCCATGCGGCACGAACCCACCATCCCCCTTTTCCTGTGGGTCGCCACGGCCGCGCTCGCGCACATTCTTTGGGGTGGTGGCGCGGACCAGGTCGTGCGCGTGGTGGAAAACAACCGTGCGCTCGCCCGCTTCGCGACCGCGGTTCGCCACGACGTCGCGCTCGCCAATCGCCCGATCGAAGTGACGCTGCTCGACGAATCGGCACCCGAACCCGAGCGTCCCGACGAAACCAAGGGCGCCGTCATCCCGCAGTCGCCGCCCCCAGAGCAGCAACCGCCCGAAACCACCCAGCCCGATCTCAAGGAAGAAAAGCAGCCGGAAAAGCGCCCGGAGCTGAAGCCCGACGAGCAGAAGAAACCGGAAAAGGTCGAGCCCAAGAAGGACAAACCCAAGCCGAGCGAAAAGCCCGAGCCCGAGGTTCACCCGAAGCCGGAAGCCGAGAAGAAAAAGGAAGAGAAGAAGAAGGAGCCGGAGAAAGAAGCGCAACCGGTGCAAGTGGTCGAGCTCGATCGCAAGATCGCCGTCAAACAGCACACCAAGGATCCGAACGAGGCCGACAACCCCAACGCGGAGTTCTTGGCAGAGCAAGCGCATCACACCGACAAACGCGTGCAAGCGCGCGTCACCTCGACCGATCAAAACGATCCAGAGCCGAACCCCGGCGTTGCGCACAATGGGCCATCCGACGATCCGGGCAGCGCCGACGTCACGGACATCGCGCAATCCGATTCTTCACCCGGTAACCCGAACCGCGCATTCGCCAAATCCGCGCAGGACGGCAAGGACAAGTCGAACGAAGGCGTCGGCAAGCAAGAGAAGCCCGCCGAAGACGTGGCGAACAAAGTGTTCGGCGAAACCGGGGCGCGCGGACGCGGCGTCGAGAGCGGGAACGAGCAATCCGAAGTGGCGTCCAAGGCGCACCAAGCACACGAAGCGCGCGCTGCCGCCGACCCGTTCGAGAAGACGTTGAACGATCCCGCGGGCGAGAACGCGTTGCCCGCTGAAAGTGATCGGGTGTTAGCTCAGCGCGCACAAGCGCAGAGTCGAGCTCGCCCCACGCCGAAAGGCAACGGCGGTCGGCTGCCGAACTTGCGCGGCATGGCGTCCTTGGGTTTGACCCCAGGCGGCCTCAACCCGAACCTGACGTCGATCACGGCGCTCGAGGCGATTGGCAGCGACCGGCTCAACCAGGAACGCGTCGCGGATGGCGAACGTCGCCGCAGCAAGCACAGGGGCTCCTGGCACCCGATCGGCATCGATCGCTGGCGCTCGGCCATCGAGAACTACGTGGCCAGCGTGCAACCTGGCAATCAGACCGAGCTGAACACGGCGCGCTCGGCGTTCGCCAACTACCTGAACGACATCCATCAGCGGCTGCACGACGAGTTCGCGTTCAAGTTTCTGGGCTCGCTCGACGCGCTACCCGGCGATAGCCCGCTCAATCGCGAAGACCTCACGACGCACATCGAGATCGTGCTCAGCAAGGACGATGGTCACATCGTGCGCATGGGCGTCACGCGTGCCAGCGGCTCGACGATGTTCGACGTCGGAGCGCTCGAATCCGTGCAGCGCGCCTCGCCGTATGGCGCTCCCCCACGCGAGATCGTTTCGCCTGACGGCAACGTGTATCTGCACTGGGAGTTCTGGCGCAACCCCAACTACGCCTGCTCCACCTACTTCGCGCACCCATACATCCTGCGCTTCAAGCCAACCCAAGCGCCGCCCCCGAACCCGCATTCGACGCCGCCCCCCGAGGATGGTGAGAAGCACGGCGAGCGAGAGACCGAAAAGGCCGACGGCACACAGGGCGGTTGATCGCGAGCGGCCAACCCCCTACGGTTAGCGGGCTGCTTTGGCTCCGCTGCACACCGGCGGGCGCCCCTCACGCTTTCAAGACTGCCCTCGATGATCGAAGAGTTTCCCTTTCCTCGCTGGGCCGTAGCGTTGGCACTGCTTGCGGTCATCGTCGGAAGGGGTCTCGGCCAAGCGCTGCCGGGCTCGCTGACGGGGATCGACAATCTGATCGGCAACGTCGAGTTCGTCGGCGCCTGGTTGACGCAATTGAGCGCTGCTCTGTTGAGCGCCCAAGCCCTGCGCTCGGTCTTGGTTCATGTGGTAACCCACCGCGGTCAAGCCGTGTGGAAGATCGTGGCTTCGGGCACGGCGCTCTTGATCACACTCGAGACCTTGTTCTCGGCGTTACTCTCCGGCAATCAGTTGGCGCCGACTTGGGCCGCGCTGAGCGCCTATCTCGTGCTTGGAACTTTGGGGCTGGGCGCGGTACTCGCGCTGGGCGACCGCGAGCGGCGGGGCCTCGGATTGATAGGGCTCTTGATCGTGGGCGCGGGCGGCGCGCACACCACGGCGCGGCTGATCGCGCTCGCCGCGGCGGCTAGAGCGAGCAGCGCGGGTTTCGACATGGCGCGCTGGATTGCCACGCTCGGTTTCGCGCTCGAGGCCGTGGGCTTGGCCGCCAGCTTCATCTGGTTGCTCAAGCCGGAGAACGTCGTCAGCAAGGCCGTCAGTGCGGGCCTCGGACTGCTGGCAATCGCGGTCGCGATGCAGGGGCTCGGGACCGAAGGCTGGGGCCTCGTGGTGGGGCGCACTCTGGAGCAATTGTCAGCGCACCCTGATCCTTTCGTGCCGCGCTTGGTTCGGTATACCGTCGAGCTATGGGGGCTCTGTGCCGTGATCGGTTGCTGCGTTCTACCGAAGCGACCGCCGACGTTACTGATGGCGCTCGGATTGTGTTTGCTCGGCCGTTCCAGCGCCGATGTGCCGGCATGCGCGGTCTTCCTGCTGAATGCTGCGCTCGCTCTGCACGCGGGCCGTCAAAGCGCCCCAGCCCAAATGCACACCGCGCCCGCACAATAGCGCCCACAGCAAACGTTGCCCGGGGCGAAACGGGACCGAACCTTGCCCGGCAGCCCTTGTGAGGTTAGACAAAACCAACGGCCTTCGCCTCCTCGTCATGATCACCCCCAACCCGCGACCTTCGGCGTTTGCGCTCGTGCTGGTCCTGGCTGGCTGCACCACGCAGAGCAACTACTTGGGTTTCGATCGTGTCGAAGCGCTGCCGCCCAGCACGGGCGAGCCCGAGAAACCCGCGCCGTCGCACGCCGACTCCGGTCCGCACAAACCCACGAATCCAGCCACGACGCCGACGCCATCGTCGTCGCAAGTGAACGATCCCAACGATGCGGGCGTGCCCAGCAACGCCACACACGACGCGAGCTCGAGCCCCGATCTCGACGGAGACTTGGGGGACGCGGGGTTCGATGGCATTCCCGAAGCTCCGCCCAATCGCTTCGGAGAGCTGTTGGGTGTGACC
>DATAHU010000070.1:0-5692 GCA_036263015.1 Polyangiaceae bacterium
GACGCGTCCGCAACTTCCGACGACAAGAGCTACCCGCCGGGCCCTCCCGGCTGCGGCTTGGATTCGGCTGCGTTTTGCGAGACGTTCGACGCGCCGGCGGGCAAGGTGACGCGCGCGGGTGAACTCGATCCCGCGCGCTTCAGCGCCGCGCGCATGTGCAACATCGGCGGCCCTACGAGCGACGGTGAGGCGATCGGGATCGGTCCCGCGCGCGTTCCGACGTGCCGCGCCGACTTGCCCGCGCAAGTGTTCCCCGCGCAAGACGCGCTCATCTGCGACGGCAATGATTCGCTCCAGAGCAACCACTTGCTGGTGTTGGTCGCCGCGCAGAACTACGGACAGAATTCGTATCGCATCCGTCAGCCCTTCGACTTTGCACAGCGCACCGGCACGTTGCTGTTCGACGCTGAAGGTTACAACGTCGGCAATCAAGGTTGGATCTCGTTCGAGATCACCGAAGATCCGACGCCCGCACCGTCGTTCACCTTGCAGCAGAACTTCGAGAACGGCGCCATCCCGAGGAACGGGCTCGAGGTGCAGCTGTTCCACAACTGCGGGGGTGACCACGTCGGAGTCGGCTCTCTGTTTGTCTACGACGACTACACGCAGACGGAGGTGTACTCGTTTCTCACGGGCTCCGGTGCTTGTGCGCTCGCCTCTGCCGACAAGCTGAACCGTTTCACGGTCAAGCTCTCTGAGCAGCACATCGAGGTGTTTGCGACGGACGCCTCGGACGATGGTCTCACTTTCGGTGAACCCATCTCCATCTTGTCGGAGGACATCGAGCTGCCGTTCTCACGGGGCTACGTGCACCTGACGACGCACAATCACGCCACCCTCAAGTACAGCGACAACCAACTGGACGCTTGGCACGCGCGCTGGGATAACGTGGCCTTCGACGGGCCCAACTTGGCGGGTACGTCGCGCGAGTACGAAGTGCTCGATGCGCTGACCGAAACTCCGGGTAAGGTCAACATTGGCTTTCGGCTGGCAGACGTCTCGACGGGGCCAGCGCAACAGATCACGATCCCGGATCTCGACACTGACTCCGCCGTTGGCGCCCAGCTCGCGCTCGGGACTTGGACGTTGCATTTCCCCGGCGATACGTATCCCGAAGAGTTCGCCTTCAACTACCGCTTGAACGGCCACGCTTGGCACGAGCAAAAACTCTCGACGGGCGAGATCCAGATGGCCGCTGCTTTGCCCAACGCGGGCACGCGCGCCGCCTTGTTCGACGTCGACATCGCTGAACTCGTCAGCGGCGACAACACGCTCGAACTGACCACGACGGGGGCACCGCTCTCGTACCCGCCGGTCGCCTTCAACATCGACTTGATCTTGAAGACCCAATGATCCCGAAGACCCCCAAACACAGCCCAGTCAACAGGAGTCGTCTCATGAAATCCAATCCCTTCGTGCTTCGAAGCACCAACCTCGCGTTGTGGACTGCTGGGCTGCTGCTCGCGTGCTCGGATCCGGCTCAGAACGCGACCAGCAAGGCACACCCAACCAAGGGCGGTCACGAAACGAGCGATCCACAGAAGATCGCGGACGCAGGCGAAGGCAGCCGAGATCCCGGTGCGACGCCGAGCACCAAAGCCGGGAACGCGGGAGCGAGCGACGCTGGCGCCACGCAACCCGATGACCGCGCCGCGCCGAACGACACGGCTCCAGCGCCGAATAGCCCCGCGAGTGCGCCCAACGACACGGACGCAGCCACTGAACCGTCTCAGGTGAACACCCCTACGGGGCCGCTGGATGCGTCGTGCCGTTTACCCGACGCGGCCTTCTGCGACGCCTTCACCGATAAATCGCCGGGCGGTCGCGGCGGTGATCTCGATGACTCCAAGTGGAGTGTGTCTCGGCTAGGCTTCGGCTGTGCTTACAGTTTCGCTTTGCCCGAGACGCCGCTGAACTTGTGTGGGGTCTGGAAGACCGTGAAGCCCGGTGGACCCGACTCACAGTTCTGCACGAACGAAGACGACGAGCCCCGCTGGACTGAGGGCTTCGACGACAACACCGACTTCAATTACCTGTCGGCTCGGATCCGTCAGCCCTTCGACTTCGAGGGGCGCACCGGGACTGTGCAATGGAGCGCCGACGCGCGCACGGGGGGTAGCCACGCTTGGTGGACCGAGATGTGGCTCACCGACGAGGCCGTGCCGGGGCCGAACCTGCACAACCCCGATCAACTCGTGACGTCCAAGACCGCCATCAGCGTGGTCTTCGATCTGAACTGCGGCGTCAGTGCAAGCGGGCTTGGAACTGCCGGTGCCGGCTTGGTCGGTGTCGGACGCATCATTCAGATCAAGGACTACGCGTGGACCGACGTGTACGATCCATTCAGCGGCCCGCAGGCGAACGCCCGCTGCGTGAAGACCGAGCAGAACGCGATGAACACGTTTCAAGTGCGGATCAACAGCGGCCGCGTCGAAGTCTGGGCTTCGAACGCAGGCGAGGACGAACTGCAACGCATCGCCGAAGCCGATGTCGACGTTGGCTTCAGTCGCGGCTACGTGAACGTGAGTCACGTGCATTACAACGCCGCCAAAGCGGAAGTGAGCTCGTTTCAATCGTATCAATGGGCGCGCATCGCTTTCGACGGCCCCAAGCTGCCAGTGCCGCGTTCCTACGAGATAGCCGATCCGCTGACGCCCTACGCGTCCACCTGCCACGACAATGCAGAGGTTTACCGCATCGCTTACGGCGTAACCGACGACGTCGTCTTCGGGATTGGAACGGGACCCGATTCACCCGTGGCATTGAAGTTCACGGACGTGGATCCAAGCAACGCCATCGGCGCGCGGCTGAACTTCAACACCACTTACGTGACCAACGGTGACGTGTTGCGCTACCGCTTGAACGGCAAGACTTGGCAAGAGTATGTAGTGCCGGAACTGAACACCAATTGGGCGCGCCAAGGCTTCAGTGTGCCCGTGCCGGTCGAAGATCTCGTCAGCGGTGAGAACAGCGTGGATTTTGGCACGAACTCGAACCCGGGCTTTTCGGTCCCGGCAAACTCGATGCAGATCGCCAACATCGATCTCGAAATCGAGGTTCAGTGAGCATGCCGCGCCTGGACCATTCGGCGCTGTTCGCTCTGATGTTGACCGCCTGCAGCGATCCCAGCGCGAACCCGGAGACGAGCCCTACAGAGCCCGCGGCAAAGACCGCAAAACCGAGCAACGCCAAGCCGGGCAACACCAGCCCGGGCAACTCCGATTCCATGAGGCCGAGCACGAGCGACGCCGGAGTGCGCAGCGAACTCGATGCAACCGAACCCAGCGCGACCGAACCCAGCGCGACCGAACCCAGCAGGGCTGAACCCGATCCGACTGTCCCCAACTCGACAAAGTCCCTATCGGCGTGGCTCGCGGAGTTCGCTCCGGATGAATTGCCGCCACCCGTGGACGACGTGAGTAATGCATACGCGGATGACGCTGCTGCCGCAGCGCTCGGCAAGAAGCTATTCGCCGAGAAAGGTTTCTCTGGGGCGTTGCTCGACCTCGACAATGACGGCGGCCCGGACGCGCTCGGCCTGCGCGGGGACACGGGGCGCGTTTCGTGCGCCGGTTGCCACGAAGTCGAAAACGGTTTCTCCGATACGCGTTCGGCATTCAAGCAGATCTCATTGGGTACGGGCTGGACCGGTCGACGCACGCCGTCACTGCTCGACGTGGGCCAGGCCAAGATCGTGATGTGGGGCGGTCGCCACTCGACGCTCTACGCGCAAGTCTTCGGGCCCATCGAGAACCCGCTCGAGATGAACAGCTCGCGCTTGTTCGTCGCAGAACGACTCGCGGCCCTCTACCAGGAAGAATACGAGGCCGTGTTCGGCGCGGGCAGTCTGGCCGTGTTTGCAGATACGGACCGCTTTCCCAGTCTCACACCCGAAACGACGGGCTGTAAACTCACGGAAACCATCGATCACCCGCGGGCTCCGGCGCTCGATCCGCTCTATGAGTGCCACGGGATACCGGGTGACGAGGCCGAATACGACTCGCTCAGCCCCGAAGATCAAGACTTGGTCACGCGCGCCGTAGTGAACGCGGGCAAGGCCATAGCAGCTTACGAACGGCAACTCACTTGCGGGCCAAGTCGCTTTGACGCTTGGGCGCACGGTGACAACGAAGCTTTCAGCGAGAGCGAGGCGCGTGGCTTCGAGGTGTTCACTGGTAAAGGCCAATGCGCAACCTGCCACTCGGGCCCCTACTTCTCCGATCAAGCCTTTCACAACCTGGGCGTCGCGGAGGCGCCAACGCGAGCCGGGATCTTCAACCACGACGACCATGGCGCAGCGCGCGATCTCGAACTCGCAAGGCAAGACGTGCTCGGGATCTCGGGACCTTACAGCGACGGGGATGACGGACGTATGCCGGCCGACATCGGCCCCGAGCTGCTCGGCGCGTTTCGGACGCCCACGCTACGCTGCGTGAGCGCACGACCGAGCTTCATGCACTCCGGTTTGCTGCGCACGCTCGAAGAAGTGGTCGAGCTGCACGACCGCGGAGGTGATGCCGCGGACACTCATCAAGGCGACAGTGAACTCCAAGCACTCAATTTGAGTGAGACGGAACGCGCAGACCTCGTGAGTTTTCTGCGCGCGCTAGACGGCCGCGCAGAGTGAGCAGACGCGCCATGCACGAGACCGCGACGTCCGTAGCATAGGCCGCGCACATACCCACACTGGGGTCGTCGGTTCGAAGAAAATCAACCGCCCAGCAGATCGATTCACCGAATCGTTTCATTACTCGAGGAAGAGCTTCCTCGAATCATGACTCCTACCTTTCGCTATGGGCGCCCCCGCGTGTCGGCGGCACAACTATCTTTCTTCTTGCTCAGCGTGAGCGCAGTCGTCGGTTGTGGCGATGATTCGTCCTCCGGGCAGCAAACGGCCGATGCCGGCATCAAGGCGAGGGGCGACGATACGACGACGCAGCAAACCGAGAGCGACCAGCCGCGCGAAGCGGGCAGCGACGTACCCGAAACCAGCCCAGGCAGCCCACACCCTGTGAACCCGGAGCCAGGTACGAGCGATGGCGATGCGGGCTCGAGCGCTCCGCAAGCAGCAGCCGACGCGGGGCCGACTTCGGACCCATCATCGGGCGAAACGGGCAATACCGAAACGCCGCCCGTGTGTGGCAACGGTGTGGTCGAATCTGGTGAGACTTGCGACCCGTTGGACAGCTGCCCAACCAGTTGCAACGACGGCAATGCCTGCACGACCGACTCTTTGTCCGGAGCGACAGAGACTTGCGACGTCGCTTGTGCGTTCACCGTCACCACGCAGTGCGTCGATGATGATCTCTGCTGTCCGGAGGGCTGCGATGCCAACACGGACAGCGATTGCTCTGCTTCGTGCGGCAACGGAACGCTGGAACCTGGTGAGACTTGCGATCCGGCCGAGAACTGCCCCGCCGCTTGTGACGATGGTAACTCATGCACTGCAGACACGGTCACGGGCAGCGCTGCCAATTGCAACACCGCTTGCAGTCACGCGGCGATCGTCAACTGCGTCGACGGCGATGGTTGCTGCGCCGCTGGTTGCACGACGAGCACCGACGACGATTGCTCTGCCGCGTGTGGTAACGACGTCACCGACCCCGGGGAAACCTGTGACCCGCCCGACAGCTGCCCAGCGAGCTGTGACGATGGCAACGCCTGTACTACCGACCTCATGACGGGCAGCACC
>DATAHU010000071.1:0-7205 GCA_036263015.1 Polyangiaceae bacterium
CGTGGGGGTCGCTCGCCGCGCTCGCGCCCAAGGGGTTCCCACCGTCGTGCTCGCTGGACGCGTCGCGCCCGATGTCGAAGCCGAGGCGTTCGCGGAGTTCTGTGGAGTGTTCTCGATCTGCGATGGCCCCATCACGCTAGAGCGCGCGCAACTCGAGGCGTATCAACTGCTCGAACGTTGTGCCGAGCGAGTGGTTCGCTTTGCGCAGTCGTCGGTAGCGCAGCGGTGGGTCTAGCGCCGTGGGTCTAGCGCCGTGGGTCTAGCGCGCATCCCACTAGCATCAGGATGCGCGCGGGTCCCGGATCGCACGAGTCAGTGAGCCAGCGCCGCAGCTTCGTCCGCTTCGGCAGGCGCACTCGTCTGGGCCTCTTTGGGCGGCGGGCGTTTACCGTTGCCGAGCAGTGCGACCAGCGGCAGGGTGACTAGAAAGATCACAGCCACGAACCAGAACGTATCGGCGAACGAAAGCACCGAGGCTTGCAAGTTGATCGTGCCATCGAGCAAGGTCAACGCTTGTTGTTTCGCCGAAGCGAGGTCGGCGCCCTTGGAAACGAACAGTCCCGACATTTGATTCACGCGTTCCTGCACGTGGGGGTCGGCAATGCTCAGTTTCTCCACGAGCACGCTGCGATGGAAGGATTGCCTCGACGATAGCATGGTCGTCAGCACGGCAATTCCGATGCTGCCGCCCAGCTGCCGGGTCAAGTTGTACAAGCCGGTCGCTTTGCCCACGTCTTTGACCGGCACGCCGCCAAACGTGGCCATGCTCATCGGCATGAACATCATCACGGTGCCGAAGCCGCGGATGATCAGCGGCCAATACAGTGAGTCCTCGCTGGTCTGGGGATTGAGGTCCGCCAACATGATCAAGGCGCCGATCACGATGAAGGAGCCGACGATGACCAGCGCCCTCGCGTCGAAACGCTTGGACAAGGGTGCGGTGAGCGGCATCGCAAACGCGGAAGCCAACGCACCGGGCAGCATCAACATGCCCGTCTGTTGCGAGGTGTAGCGCATGACGGACTGCGCGAAGATCGGAACCGCGAACATGGCGCCGTAGAGGCCCATGCCGATCACGGCAGAGACCAGACAGCCAGCCCACAGCGACCGGTAACGCAAGATGCGCAAGTCTACGACCGGGTTGGGACGCGTCAGTTGACGGTGCACGAAGATCAACAGCGTCAACGCCGAGAGCACCGCGCAGATCGTGATGAAATCGGAATCGAACCAACTCTCCGAGTAACCTTCTTCCAAGAACGTCTGCAGCGCCCCGAGGCCCACGGCCAAGTAGACGAGCGACCACCAATCGACGGGTCCGACATCCTTGGCTGCGCCATCCTCGGGCAAAAACGTTGCGGCCATCAGAATGGCGACGATGCCGATCGGGAGGTTGATGAAGAAGATCCAACGCCAATCCAAGTTCGTCACGATGTAGCCACCCAGCGTGGGACCGATCGCGGGTCCGGCGATGGCTACGACTCCAAACAGCGCCTGGGCGGCGCCCCGCTCTTCCGGAGGGAAAGTCTCCCAAAGGAAGGACTGCGCTTTGGCCAACAATCCCCCGCCAAACAGGCCCTGGGCTACGCGCGCAAACACCAGCATGCCCAGCGATTGGGAAAGTCCGCAAAGAATCGAAGCCGCGACGAACGCAACCAACGAGAACACGAAGAAGCGCTTCTTTCCGAAGCGGTCGCCGAGCCACGCCGAGAGCGGCAGGATGATGACGTTCGCGATCGCGTACGAAGTGATCACCCAGCCAACTTCACTCAGCGTGACGCCGAGTGACGCTTGCATTTGGGGCAGGGCCACATTGACGATCGAGGTATCGACGATCTCGAGCAGGGCACCCAGTGCCACACTGACGGCGATCAACCAGCGCTGGCTCTTGCCAGCCACGACCGTGGTCGTTGCAACAGCTGTACTCACGGGAGCCTCACTGACGAGTGTTGATGGTCAGGTCCACGGACAGGCCAGGGATCAACAATACGTCGGGCGGAACGTCGTCGAGCTTCACGCGCACCGGCACGCGCTGAACCACCTTGGTGAAGTTTCCGGTCGCGTTGTCCGGGGGCAACAACGCAAAGCGCGCGCCCGTCGCACCGGAGAAGCTCTCCACGTGTCCGTGAACCTCGCGCCCGTAAGCGTCGATTGTCAACGTCGCAGGTTGGCCCACGCGCATGTCGGCGAGCTGTGTCTCTTTGAAGTTACCGGTAACCCAAACCGCGTCGGTATCGTGCGCGTCCGGCACGACCACCACCACGGTCTGGCCCTGAGCCACGAGCTGTCCGACGGCGACGCTGCGCTTCGAAACGATACCCGCGTGCGGCGCGTAAATCTTCGTATACGACAACTCCAGGCGTGCCAAATCGCGCGCGGCTTCGGTCGTGGCGATTCTGGCTTTGGCAGAGGCGGCTCGAGCGTTGGCCTCCGCGACTTGTGCGGGAGCCGTGTCGCTCGCCTGCGCGAGCCGTGCTTGGGCTTCACTGACGTGTGCCTTGGCCTGCGAGGTCGTGCTCTTCAGTGTCACGATCCGAGCAGCGGCTTGGTCCATCATGCCTTGCGCGTTCTCGAGCGCGGTGCGAGCCGCATCGAGTTCTGCGCTAGCGATGGCCCCAGTCTGCTTCAAGGCTTGCGCGCGCTCGTAATCGACTTGCGCTCTATCGCGCATGGCCTTCGAGGCCGCCAAGTTGGCGTTCAACTCGGCGAACTGGTCGTTGCTGGTGGTCACTTGCGCGGCTGCACCCGTGAGCGAGGCGCGCGCAATCGACCGGCCAGCGTCGACGTTGCGTTCAGTCAACGATGCCGTCGCTTCAGCGGCGCCAGCGGAAGCCTGGGCAGCCAGTACTTCGGCCTCGGCCTGAGCGAGTTTGGCAGCGGCCGGAGCGCTATCGAGCTCGAACAGCAAATCGCCTTCTTTGACATGCATGTTGTCGGTGAAGTGAATCGCCGTGACCGTTCCCGACGTGCGGCTCGGGACTGCGATGATATCCGCATCGAGTTGGGCGTCGTCGGTGTGCTCGAGCCCGTGATGCGTGTACCAGTAACCTGCAGCACCCAAGAGCGAGATGCTGGCGACCAGGAAGAGAATGGCTGAGCGCTTGCTCTTCTTGGGAGCAGCGGGGGCAACCTGGGCTTTTTCTTCGGCAGCGGGCCGAGAGCCCTGGCTGGGTTGGGGGCGTGGGGCGGTGTCGGAACGTTGGACGGTAGCGGTGGCGGTCATTGAGGGGTCCGTAAAAGCAACTACTAGTTGCGTTTAATAACACTCGTGGTTATAAAAGCCACTGGTTGTTGCGTTAAGTTTTGTTGTGGCCATGAAACCTCGCTCGGTTCGCAGAGTTACGAGCTCGCGGTTCACTCGCGAGGAACGCCCGGAGCGGCGCCCGCGGACGGGAGGGCGTAGCGCGCGCGTCGTGCAGGACGTCCTCGATGCTGCACTACGCACTTTTGCCGAAGACGGTTACGCGGGGCTGACGATCGACGCGGTCGCGACCAAGGCGGGGGTCAACAAGACCACCGTCTACCGCCGCTGGACTACCAAAGCGGAGTTGTTGGGCGCAGCGCTGGCGAGTCTGCGCGACCACGATCCGCCAATGCCCGATACCGGATCACTGCGCGAAGATCTGTTCTTCATTCTGTCCCACTTGGCGGTTCAGATCGTCACCCCGGCGCGCCAAGCCTTGATGCATGCCCTGTTGCTCAACAAGGGCGAGCCCGAACTCGCAGAAGTCGTACGGCGCTTTCGCACGGAACGCCCGGCGTTGCCCCCAGTCGTGTTTACCCGTGCCATCGAACGCGGACAACTGCCGCCCGATACGAACACGCAATTGCTCAGCGAGACGCTGCTGGGTGCGTTGCATTCGCGCGCCTATTGGAAACGCGAGAGCTTGAATCCGGCGATCGTTCGCGCGCTGATCGAGTTGATCGTCAGTGGTGCCGAGGCCGGCGGAGCCTGCGTCGAGCCGGCTCAGGCCCAAGGTTCATAACAATCGAAGGTCTCGACTGAGCGGATGCGATCGTCTCGAGTTTCGATGAACTGAGCGATCTGCGCCGTCAACACCTGCCCCTCGCGAAACGGGCCCAAATCGCGAGCGATGACGCCTGTCCACGTCAAACGGCAGACCGCGAGAGTGCCGAGCTCGAAGGCGTCTTTTACATCGTAAGTCTGACGCGCGAGCAACTTCGAGCCTTGCTCTGAGTTCGCGAGGATTTGGGCCAGCGTGGCGGTAGCGCCCCTGGGCTTGATGGCGTTCGGGTGCTCGACGATTTGGGCGTCGTCAGTGAACAAGGGCCGTAGCGCCTCGCCCGATTGCCCCGCTTCCAGCGCTTGGTGCAAGGCTCGAGCCAGCCTGAGAGGAGAGTGGGTCATACGAACAACTATAGTTGTACAACCATGGTTGTAAATACTAGAGTCGGCCCATGGACGATCCGGCGAGTTTCGATCTGCCGACCCTGGCCTGGTTGGCGGGCCACAGCGCCAATGAGTTCGTACTCGCCGAGCTGAAGCGGTCAGGCCATGGCGAAGTCCGGATCTCACACGGTTACGTGATTCAGTGTTTGCTCGGCGGCAGCCGCACGGTTGGGGAGTTGGCGCGAGATCTGGAAGTGACGCAACAAGCCGCATCCAAGGTCGTTGTGGAACTCGAGGCCCTGGGCTACCTGGTGCGCAAGTCGGATCCCGCCGATAGTCGCATACGCCGAGTCGAGTTGACGTCGAATGGCCAAAGACTCGTCAAGCAGGCACGCGCGGCTCGCGCTCGTCTCGAAGCGCGAGCGCTGGCCGCGCTGGGGCCTAGCGCAGCAGCGGCCGCACGCCGCGTCCTGCTTGCGCTGCTCGAAGCAAGCGGGGGGCGTGAGGCCGCGCGGTCGCGGCGTGTCAGGCCGCCGCGCGAATGAGCGATCTGGAGCGCGCGGCGCGCTGCACCAACCAAACCACCGACAAGAAAACGAGGACCGCCAGGGTTGCCGATAGGTTACCTTCGAGCGTGGGGTAAAAGACCAGGAAAAAGCCGCGGTCTTTGATCGTTGCCGCGAAGCTCGAGACGCAAAACGGCATCAGGTAAAGGCGAAATACTTGCCAATGATCGAGCCGCGTGGGCGAGCGTCCCGCGTAGGCCGTGCTCAGCACCAAACCCGTGCCGATGATCGCGCTGATACCGAGCGAATTGAACCACAACCCGATCGACATCGGGAAATAGTGGCACAAGGTGACCAGGTACCAAATGAAGTAGCACCAGAGCACGGTCCGAGGCAGGGTCAGGCGCTCGAGGTACCCTCGCATCGAGCTCACCTCTACCAGGCCTGGCGCCTGGCGCCAGCAGATTGCGTCGTGGTCGCGCGGGCAGCGCGTTTGGTCTTGGCTCGCAGTGCCGAGGACACATTCTCGATACCCACGCTACATGCTCAGGTAGCCGGCCCTGTTGTTTCTCCTTTTGCAAGCGTGACGTTCTGCTCTAAGCAGCAAGACACCCGCATGGCTTTGCTCGTCTACGCTCACCCCTATCCAAGCCGCTCGCAGGCCAATCGAACGTTGCTGGAAGCCGTTCGGGATCTGGAGGGGCTGGTGACCCATTCGCTGTATGACAGCTATCCCGATTTCGACATCGACGTGGCCAAGGAGCAAGCCGCATTGAGCGCGGCGAACGTGATCGTTTGGCAGCACCCCATGCATTGGTACTCGGTGCCGAGTTTGCTCAAGCATTGGTTCGACAAGGTGCTGCTGCGCGGTTGGGCTTACGGTACGGGGGGCACGGCGCTGCACGGGAAGCAGTGCCTGTGGGTTACCACGACGGGCGGGGACGAACGCGCGTTTTCCCCTGAAGGCATGCACTCGTTTCCGTTCGCGTCGTTCGTGCCCGTGATCGAACAGACCGCGCGCTTCTGTGGCATGCACTGGCAACCGCCGGTGGTGTTGCACAGCGCCCATCGCACGAGCAGCTTGGACCTCGGTCTGGCTGCGCAGCGCTACCGTCAAAGCTTGAGTCAACTGATCACGGAGTTCGAGACCAAGCCCGCGCTCGAGGCCAAGGCCCGAGCCGAGTCGGAAGCTCGAGCGGCATCAGCGGCGGGGAGTCAAGCGGCAAGCCAGGAGACAAGCGCGGCGGACGCCACACTCGAGGGAGCACAATAACCGTGAAAGGTGAACATTCGATTCTGATCGACGCCATCACCTACTTGTCGGCGGCGGTGATCTGCATCCCAGTGGCGAGCCGGCTCAAATTCGGTTCGGTGCTGGGTTACCTGTCGGCGGGAGCGTTGATTGGCCCCTTCGGGCTGGCGTTGGTCGACGATCCCGTGTCGACCATGCATTTCGCGGAGTTCGGGGTCGTGCTGATGCTGTTCCTGATCGGCCTCGAGCTGGATCCGAAACACCTGTGGACGATGCGTCGCGCGGTGTTCCGAGGCGGCAGTCTGCAGTTGCTCGCCTCGGCGGGGGCCTTGTGTCTCGGCCTGCTCGCGCTTGGTTTGCCCTGGCAGGGCGCACTCGTCGGAGGCGCCGCGCTCAGTCTATCGTCGACCGCGGTTGCCATGCAGACCATGGCCGAGCGCAACTTGACCCAGACGACACTCGGGCGAAGCGCCTTCGGCATCTTGCTGTTTCAGGATATCGCGGCGATTCCGCTCGTTGCTTTGGTACCGCTACTGGCAGAAGGTTCGGACGCGGGCTCTACCAGCTACGAAGCGGCGTTGGCTGCGGTCGCGGCCATCATCGCGACGGTCGTCTTGGGGCGAACCTTGGTCCCGCGTCTATTGCGCGTGGTCGCGGGTACCGGGCTGCGCGAGGTGTTCACCGCCTTCACGTTGCTGTTGGTTTTGGGGGTGGCGCAATTGATGGCCAGCGTCGGCGTGTCGATGGCGCTGGGGGCTTTCTTGGCGGGGGTGTTGTTGGCGGGCTCGGAATACCGCCATGCGCTCGAGACCGACATCGAGCCGTTCAAGGGCCTGCTCATGGGCCTCTTCTTCATGGCCGTCGGCATGTCGGTGGACTTCGGCCTCTTCGCGCGCTCGCCGCTCTTGCTCTGCGCGCTGGTCGTCGGCTTCACCGCGCTCAAGCTCGTGGCGCTGCACCTCGTCTCCTCGCGCCTCGGCCTCGCGAAGGGCGAGCCCTTCCTCTTCGCGGCCTTGCTCGCGCAAGGCGGTGAGTTCGCGTTCGTCGTCTTCGGCATCGCACGCGCCGCGAACGTGATCCCGAGCGATTGGGAGAAGAT
>DATAHU010000072.1:0-20847 GCA_036263015.1 Polyangiaceae bacterium
GTGGAGAACGCCATCATCTTCATGTTCAGCCGGATCGCCTGCTCTCGGAACGATTGATCGTAGGGCTTCGGATCGATGTCTTGCATCGCTTGGACGTCCATGTCTGCCACCGTGACTTGCGTGGACATCATCTGCACTTCGATGTCGCGAATGGCAGTCAGATGTTGATCGAGCCGGTTGCGATCGCTTTGACTCAGATCGGTGCGCGACAGCAGCGCCTGGATTTGGGGACGCAAAATGTCGTTGATGCTCTTGCTGCGATCGGCACGCAACTGTTCCGCCTCGAGCTCCAAGTCGGTGCCCATCGTTCCGTCACCCACGGCGCCGATGATCATTTGATAGGCGTCGTAAGGCGAATCGACATAGACGCGCGGTTGCTTTGCACTGACGTAAGAGACGTAACCTGGAATGTCGAAGCCAGTGCCGCCGGGGGAGAACATGCCCGAGTGCAAGACCAGTGGGTCGCGCCCGGGAACGTTCTTCTTCGCCGCAATCACCGTGTCGATCGAGATCCCGGTGGCGACGGCGTTGGTGCTCCCCGCCGTGATGCTGGCAGCAGTCAGCACCTGCGCATCGGCCGCGGAGTGGGAGCAGCCTGTCGAACTGAACGGCAAGTTGACGCCTCGAACGATCAGGATCTTCTCCGCGTGATCGGCGAGTTCCCCGATGGAACGCGTGGCCTTGTCGGCAGTCAGGCTTTCGGAGGTGAGCGTCCCGCTGGCTGTCGGCCAGAACATCTCCGGTTCGCCGTTGCCGCCCAGATCTACGCCGGCCTGAACTACCCCGTTGTCGCTCACTACGATCAGCACGAAGGGGGAGCGCACCGTCTCCTGCGCTGCCAACTTGCGCGGCATGAACACGTCGAGCAGCGGCAAACCGAGCATCAAGCCGCCCGCGCTCCGAAGCATCATGCGTCGGTTCATGTTCAGAGGATTGTGGTGTCTCTTCATGGCGTTGCTTCAGGGCAGGCGAGTCAAGAAGGCGTCACTCGTCACGATGTCGAGTTCCAAGTCTTTGACGGATAGCTTCCCGGCGCGGGATAACCGCGCGTAGTAGTCGATCGTCTCGGCGTCATCCGGCGTCATTGGTCGGCCGTGGAGATAACTCGACAAGTTGCGCGCATAACAATCGTGGATCTGCTTGGACTCCGCGAGCAAGTGCGATAGCTCAACGCCGTTGGTGAACGCCTCCAGTTCGCCATCGAGCGTATACGCGTCAGCGGCGTCCACCGGCAGACCGCGGTCGAGAGTGCGGTACTGGCCGAGCGCGTCGTAGTTTTCGAAGGCATAACCCAGTGGGTTGAACAACACGGCGTGACAGCCTTCGCCGCAAGTGCCTTTGCCGGTCGTGGCCTCCACGCGCTCCCGGTTGGTCATGTCCGGCTCGAGAGCGGGGAGAGAGCCCGCGTTCGGAGCAGGCGGCGGCAACACCAGGCACAACAAGCGCGTCGCGATGAACACCCCGCGATGAATGATGTCGGGCTCGGTGTCGGAGACGTACGAGGAAAGAAACCCAGCCTGGGTAAGAAAACCGGAGCGCAGCTCCGGATCGAGATCGACTTTTGTGAAGGTATCACTCGAAAAATCGCCGTCTAAGCCATAGAGCGGCGCCAAGTCTGAGTTTACGAACCCGGTTGGCGACGTATAGAAGTCGCGCACCCCAAGGCCTTCTTTGAAGATCCAGTCGAAGAAGTGAACGACTTCTTGGCGCATTGCGGCCGGCATCTGGGCAGTGAAGTTTGGAAAGTCTGCCGGGTCGCGGATGATGCCGTCGTAGGTCCCAAGTCGGAAGACCTGGTAGCTGAAGTTCGCGTTCCCTTGCGCCCCTCGTGCATCGAGCAAGCGGCGCGCTTGCTCTTGGACGTTCGCGCGATCACGCAGTTCGCCGGCAGCGGCTGCGGCGAAGAGCTCATCGTCGGGCATGGTGTTGGTCAGGGCCAGTGCCAACTTCGAGGCGACTTCGTAGTCGTCGAGCGGCACTGAAGTGGCCCCCTCCTCGGCCGTTCCAAGTTCCATTCGATAAAGGAAGTAGGGGGACTGCAACATTGCCTGAATCACCAGGCTGGCGCCCGCCTCGAAGGCGCCCAATCCGGGGTAGAGCGTCGGGCCTTCGTTGAACAGCGACAGGTGAACGCTCAGTTCGTCGTCCGTCAATGGCCGACGAAACGCACGCGCGCCGAACTGAGCGATGAACGCACTCGCACGACCTGCGTCATCCTCCGGCGCGTCCGCGGGCAGCAAGCGCCCAAGAGCGTCCGGATCTGCCGTCACGAGATCAGCGAGCTGTTCAGCCGCGTCGGCCAATTGCCTCCGCAACTGCTCGGTGACGAACAACGCATCCGCCTCGGTGTCGAACCCGATCAGCGCGTCCCCCGTCACGCCTTGATCGATTTCGGAGATGTCTTCGAGCTTCAACAATTCACGAACGGTGCTCGACCACTGCGTCCGACTCAGACGCGCAATGCGCGGCGTTGGCACCAACGTGCTGACGGGGGCCTCCGTCGGGATCGCGTTGGGGTCATCGAGGTCTCCTGCAGCAGTGGTCGAAGTCGGAGTGACATCGCTCCCAACTGGGCCCGGCACCTGGCCCGAGCCGATCCCCGGCGCGTCCGTACCGTTGCCCGCCGCTCCCGCCGGCGTTGGCAAACCAGTCGCTGGATCCGTCGCACCGGGGACGGCCGTGCCCGGTCCCCCCCCAAATGAACTGATGCTGGGACTACCCGTTGGTACTGCGCTTGGAACGGACGTAGACGGCTCTGCTCCCGAGCCCCCCTCACTCGAGCAACCGCTCCCGAACGCAAGCGCGCCGCCCACGGACACGACGCTCCAAAGGATCAACTGTGACTTCATCGTGCGAGTGCTCCGCTCTTGGGACGGCCGTGACCGCGCAGAGCGACCGCTCGCGCTGCGGTGCACGTCTCGATCGATCCGGGTGTCGTCCCGCAGAAGCCTCTAGTGGTGTTTTTGGGACCACGAATTGTGAGAAGATCTAGTTAATCCAGGCCGTCTCAGGCCTGCGAGCCAACGCAGCAAGCAGGTCACCGGGCTAATATCCCCAAATAGGTCAAGCGCTGGCCTTGAGCTCCAGGGCCAAGATCGGGCGACCATAGGGGTTGATCGCAATATGACCTCATCGGCTGCGACCCCGCATGGACCGTTGCCTCTGGCCACTGGCCCCGTTGCCGTGAACCGGAGCTAGTCCCCGATGGTTTTGTACCCTCTTTTGCGTTGTCGAAGCCCTTGGCGAACGATTGCCGGGTTGCTCGTAACGCCGTTGGAACCTTGCAGTGCGAGACGCAGAGCGCGGCGTTCGATCGCCTGACCGAAGCCCTCTCACTGGACGCAAAAGTTCGCCCCGAAGCCAATGAGTGCGTTTCCGCATGGGATGCCGAGCTGGCATACGGCGATCGAAACGCACTCGACGCACGACTCAGCCGCCGACGTGACCAGCAGCTTGCGCGCGTCGAAAAGTGCGCTGGGCTCGATCCCAGGCTCGTTCGCCTCGCGCGCGCAGCACTATGGCCCGAGTGTGCGGACGTCGTCGCGAGTTTGCCGCTTCCGAGCGCGCCACCAGACAGCTCATTCTCGGATGAAGCCTTTCGAGCGGCGCTCTTTGGGCATGCATTGGCCGCGCGCATGGAACGCTCGATCAGTACGACCAGTGGAGCCGTGGGCGCGACGCAGGCGACCCTGACTTTTGACGCGTGGCTACGAGGTCCGCTGCCCGTTTATCTGGAACGTACTGCTCGGCAATTGCGTGCACTGGCAGGCGACCTCACGCACCTCGCGCCGGCAACGTACGGGCGCGCCGTTGGTGAACTCGGGCTGGCCTCAGCGTGGGAGCGCGCGCTGATGCGGGTTCAGACTACGAACACGCCGGTGGACGACTTGGAAAGCCGGCAGGCCTTCCAGGAGCGGCTGGTGCAACTGCTCGCACCGTATCAAGCCGAGGCCGGGCAGTGGCGACTGCCTGCGCGCGCGGCGACGTTGGTTGCGACGGACTGGGTGCTGCTACGGCACTGGCAGAGCAAGCAAGATTACGGTTTGGCTGAAGTTCCTCCGCGCCTGCTGCTCGCGCCGCGCAGTGTCGTCGAACAGAGTCGCGACGAACGATTGCTGCAGCGGTTGCCCGCGTACGTTGCGGCGCGGCTGTTCAATCTGACGGTCGATGGGGCAGAAGTGCGCGAGCCCCTATTGCAAGCCTTGTTGCTCCGCGGGTTCGATCCGATATTGCGCCGCGCGGTTAACTCACGCGACCTGTCTCCAGCGGAAGCCGAAGCAGTCGCGCATGCGCGCATCGTGCTCGCGGGCAGCGCGTTCGCACCCGAACAGGCGCGCGAGGCGCTGCGCGTGCTGACTACGGCTCCGCCCAGCGAGAACGCGCGTTTCTTGCACGCGGTCGCCACCGCAGTATCCACGTTGCCTGAGGATGCGCGCGACTGGGCTACGCCGGATAGCGCTAGTCAGGCAGAGCTCAGCGCTCTGGATGAACTGGCGAACGATGCACGCGTTACGTTACAGCGCAAGCTACGACGCGTGGTTGTTCTCCAGCGCGCGCACCAAGCCGATCGGTGCCCAAGCGCGCGAAGACACTGCAATGCAGCTGCTCGAGCAGGCTGGCCAACGCTTTGCCCGTTGTATCCCAACCGGCTTCCTGAGCGAAACCGGTTGTCGTTGCCCGCGAGGCCTATTCTGAAATAGTTCACTCGGCGCGCGTAGAGTGCGGCGCGCGGATGAATCGAGTGCGACGGTTTGTCCGCGGTTCATCTGTCGCAAGGTTGCAGCAGGCGTTGCCACGACGACGAAGTCGACAGAAGTGAAACGGACCGCTCACTCGGACCGGAGGCCGTGCGGGAGCATGATTTGCCATCTGTTAGCCCGTCGACCACCGCGCGAAGAAGCGCAGCATCGACGCCACGTTGAACGTCGATCTCCAGCTGTCCCCTCGGCGTCAACCCACTGGATCCTCTCATTGGGAGACTTCGCTTTGCGGCACTACCCCGCAAACGTCACCGTGCCGGGCTTTCGAGCGCTGGCCCAAGCGCACGCCGTCGAAACGCTGATACAATGCTGCCGTGCGCACTGCATCGCGCCAACCGTCCAGCTACATCGGATGTTGGTCGATGTTGCTCGAGAGCTGCGCCTGCGCGCTGTTGCCAACGGAAGCACGAGTAGACACAGGTGACGCTGCCCTCACGACAGATCCGTCCCCGCTGCCGACGGGTGCGGCGGGGAGGGAGCCCTCGCAGTACGCCGCGTCGGCTTTCGCAACGGTCATGAGCCTGCACCCTCCTTGGACGAAGTCCAGCTTGAGCGCCGTGAGGAACTCAACCAACGGGTCACCAAAAGGATTGTCCATGTGACATCCGATGTTCAGGCACCGAAGGCCGGCCTGCGTCTTGAGAGTGTCGTAGGCGACTTTCATCTGTTTGGCGTCTACGTAGTCACTGAGGGCGCCGTTGTTGGGGATCTCCCGAAGCGTCTTACCGTCGATCGTCACCGTAAAGGGTTGGGTTACCGTCTCGATCTTCTGGCAAGCCTGAATCCTTTGTTGGTTCTTGGTGCTCTGGTTCAGTGAGCGGATTTCGCCCCAGAGCTCCCTCAGGCTGGTCACCCATGGGTCAATGTTGATTCCGCCGACGAGAGCGGGCGGCAGTGCCGAGCAGTCATAGGTAAAACCACACTCGATGAGCGCCCGCAGAACATCGTCCGAGGACATCCACGCGCCGCACCTGAAGCCGGAGACCTCTCTGCCCAGCTCCTGTCGCAGCAGCCCGCGCGAGTAGTCGAGGATCGTGGCGATGTCCGTCAATGGGTACTCCCCTAGAGCCACATCGTGCCCCTGCATGGCAGACCAGGGGGTGAGCTTGGGCCTTTCCTTGAAGGTGACTCCCGTTTTATCGAGCAGATCCTTCCGGCAATGCACATGCAGAGCGACTTCATCGTCGGGACGGATCGCACCCTCGAGATTATCCGTGACACCCTTGCATCCGTTTAGCCAATAGGCGGGGCAGATGAAGTGCGTGAACGGCACCGACCCCCCTGCGGCTTCGTCCAGCCTCCGCCGGACCTCGACGAACCGGCGAGTTGTCGAGGTCGGGTATCCCTCCCAGTCCGCTGTCAAAGAGATGATGACTGCCATCCGAGGTCCCCGCGTTCCTTGCCTGGCACGCTAAGGTGCTGCGCGTTCTGGTGTCAAGAAACTGGAGCGCGGCCAAACCTGCACCTACGTGTGGACTTGCCTCACTGAGTGAACGATGCGCATGCGGAGTTGTGGGGCCATTTGAAAGGCCCCTTTCGAGCAGACCAGCTCACAGGTTGGCGCCGACCTTGCCCGAAACGTTGGCGCTGGCTTCGACGCTGACGCGGATCCGCGCGGAGGCCTCCGCGCTGGCTTGGGCTCCTGCCGCTACGCAGGCAATGGCTTCGGCTCCCGCTTCACCGATCGCGTTGGGAAGCTCGGCGCCCAGCTTGACGACGGTCTCGACATCACCGAGCACCCGTTTGCCCATGCCTACTTGGGCTTTGATTAGCTGTGGCAGGTTAGCGCGAAGCGTCGCTGCGAGCTTGGCGACACGCTTGACGTCGGCGTTTGCCTTGACAGTCACGTTGCCCGGTTCGCACTCGGCCTTGAACGATGCGTGCGCATTGCAGCTCGCGTTGCACTCGGCCGAAGCTTTCGGAGCCTTGACCTCGGCTTCGCAGCGAGGTGCCTTCCATTCGCCGTCGCACTCGGCGTGGCAGGTCGCATCGCACGTGCCTTTGCACTCGCCGTCACAGCTCCCCGCGCATTCTCCGCTGGCGTTTTCGGCGCTGCATTTGCCGTCGCACTTGCCGTTGCAGGTGCCCTCGCAGCGTCCCTTGCAGGTGCCCTCGCACCTTCCCGAGAGCTTGGCGGGTTCGCATTGGGCTACGATCTCGGCTGGGGTCAACTCGGCCTCACACTTGCCCGAACACTGCGCCTTGGCTTCCGCGTCGGCGTGGCACTTGGGCGGCTTGGCCTCCACGGCTATTTTGGCGGAAGCGCCAGCAGACAAGATCTCGTCGATTTCCGCCGCGACCGCGCCGCACGCCGTGCGCACCGACGAACCTGGATCCGTCTGTTCATCCGAGTCCGGCACATCGACGTGCAAGTCTTTCGCCATCTTGTTGCAGGCTGCAGCGGCGGTGGCGCTCATCTTCAGCGACAACTCACGAAGGCTGCCAGCGGCCGCGACGAAGGTCGCTACCTTGGCGTTGACGTCTGCCTTCGCGCTGTACGTCGCATCGAGCGCTCCGCTCGTACCGAGCTGTGGACACGCGGCGTTCGAGAAGGGCGCGAAGGCGCCTACGCCTCTGCACGTCGTGAGTGGCATGCAGAGTCCGATGACAAGTACTAGGTGACAGAAGGGTTCGTTGCAGCGCACGGCATGCTCCAGTAGAGGGTGGTTCGCACTTCACTGGTCGACCTCTGAGCAACGACTGTGCCGCTATGTCTCGCCCCCCAATGACGTGCCCCTGGCAGCGCTCTCTCGCGCCGAACGCACGTTAGCGGCGTAAGAAACCGCTCCGTCGCAGCCTTCCGACCCCTACAAGACCGCCACAACTGATCCTGAGTGCACCGATCGAGCCAGGTTCCAGTTTGAACTAGGGATGTACGCCAAGGGCACGCATGCTCTCTGCGAGTCGGGGCGACGAGCTGGTAACGAGCCTATCAGAAGGCGTTCCGTGCGCCTTCAAAAGCTATCGAAAAACGCCATGATCGACTCCGCCGCGAACTCGGGCCAGTTGTGATCTTCGCCATGGGTGCACCAGGTAACGGGATAGCCTGCATCGCACTCGTAACGGACGCAAAAGTCGGTGGGCTCAACCGGGGTGCCCGAATCGGGATCACAACCATCGACCTCCATCACCCGCTGGATCGCCGATAGACCGTTCTCGTAGTCGACCGTATTGTCGGGGTTACCATGTGCACCCCAGGCTGCTATCGGGCCAGTGCATTCCGTGCCCCGACCGCCGAAGAACGCGCCCGCGACCGGAGCGATCGCTCGCAATACATTGGCGCGCTCGCAACCGAGCGTGTGGCTCATGATGCCGCCGTAGCTGTGCCCAGTCGAGAATACGCGGGCGCTGTCGATACAGTAGTTCTGCTGCATCGTGCCGAGCAAGGCGTCGAAGAACGCGACGTCTTGACCATCGGTGTTGGCCCAACCCGCACCGTCGCCCGTATCGAGTCCGTCTGGGTAGACGAACACCGTCGGCTTTCCAACATGTTGTTCGAGACCGAAGTAATACGGCCCACTCACCAGCTCCGCGCTGCCACCCAAGCCGTGAAAAGCGAACACGAGCGGGTACGCGACCGTCGGATCGTAGTCTTCGGGCAACGACACGATGTACGAGCGCTCGGTTCCGTCGACGTCCAATGTCTGTGTGCCCGTGGGGGGATTGGTACTGGCGGAACAACCGTCACTGGGAGCTGCGACGATAGGGTCGCTGGGCTGGGTGTCGCTGGGCTGGGTCGCAGCGTCAGTGCTCTCGGGCTCCGCATTGGGCTCGGTGTTTTCGTCGCCCTGGCTGCTCTCTACCGGCTCTGGGTTTACAGTCTCGGAAACGCTAGGGGTGGGCTTGGTCGCGTCGTCACTGCCCTCGGGTTCCGCGCTCGGCTCGGACGCTGGTTTAGTCATCGTTGCTGAAGGCGCCATCGTGTTCGACGGGCTCGATGAACTGCCTCCGCTGGTACCACTCTCGACGGGGGCAGACGCGTCGTCGCCGAGTCCTCTGCTGTCTGCTTTTGCCTGTTCGTCGCTCTTGCTGCACGCGAACATCAACCAGACGGTCGCTGCAGACCAGCTTAGAGCCCCCAACAGTCCTCGTGCTTTCAACGTCATCTTCTTCCCTCCAGTGGAGCGAACGCGGAAGGAGCATTGTAACCGATGGCGGGCGACGCACCAGAGCGCTGTGCCAATGCGGCCTGAGTGCGAACGGCACTCACCCTCGTGATGCCGTCAAATGCCATCTGCTCACAATTGTCCTGTGCCAACGCTGCGCGCAGGACTAGTTTATCCAACTCCGGGGAAGTAAAGGCATGTGAACACGCAGACCACACTGACGTCTCGGACGCTGGCTCTTCTTGCGATGGCTTTTCTCGCGGCGCTGAGCGGGTGCGCTCCGCAAACTGCAGTGCCCCCGGACACTGCGCTCCCGAACAACGCTGCTGGGCCTCAGAGCACCGGACTCGTTGCACTTCCAAGCACCGCGCAACCGCCGATTGCAACACCGCCTGCGCCGAGTGCGGCCACTACTGTACCCCTTGCTACGGCAGCGTCCATGACCACGCCCAGTTTGCCGAAACCGATCGAGGATCTGCTGCGCGTAACCGAGGCGACCGTTACGGTCTCGTCCACGGTCCCGAGAGGCCCCAACTTTCCGGAAGATCTCGTCGACGACGATTTCGCGACGGCGTGGCAAAGCGACCCCGAGGACGATTCCCCCACAATCCGCATCGTGTTGCCCAAAGACGCTCAGCTCGAAAGCATCGAGCTGAGCGCGGGTTACACCAAGTCGCTGGGTAAGCGTCACTGGTTTACCAAGAACCCGAGAATCACCGAGCTCAGCGTGCGTCACGGTGGGCAAGAAGTTGGGCGCTTCAGCCTCGACCCAAAACTTCGCGAGCTGCAAACGTTAGCCGTTCACGGCGATGGCGGTATCTACGAGTTGCAAGTGACGGGTACCCTCCGCGGCTCGCGCAAACAGTCGCAGGGTGTCACGGTGAGTGAGCTCCGCGTCATGGGCCGCGCGGGAGCCGAGAGCCATCCGCCGGCCCGCCCTTGGGTCGTCGTGGAAGGCCAAGGTGTCGACCGCGTGATCGCGTTGAACGACAGCTTGAAGACGCTGAACGTCGAGGCCGAAGCCGCAGCACCGACGTTGGCCGCGCTCTGCGGCAAGTTGCTGGCGCAGGCGCCCGAGTCGGTCACGACCCCGGAGGGGAGCTTGACGCAGAAAGGGCAGCCGCGATGTGCGCGGATCACGTCTCAGGCCCTTCCGCGCGACGCCACCTATCGGGGGCTGACTTGGGCACAAACCTACGACGGCTATGGCCACAATACGCGCTTGGCGTTGCGTTTACCTAGTGGATACACCTGGCTGCCCTTTTCGTTCGGCGAGGGGCCCTATGGAATTCCGGGCAGTGCGGACGAATTTCATCCCGACGAGTTGACGGAGGTGCGCATCGAAAACGGCTACTTGGTGCTAGGACTCGACGAGCACTACGAATGCGGCACAGGGGACAAAGAGGTGCGGGTCGGAGTGCTGTGGTGCAAGGCAGAGAGCGCTGCGCTCGCTTGCCGCCTCTTCGACCCGACAATCCCGATGCCACTCGGGGAATACCACATCGACAAGAACGGTCTGATCCGCCCCCACAACTAGCCGCGACGTACCCGCGCCAAATAGCATGGTGCCCGTCGAATCGAGATTTGTGAGGAAGGTGAGTCGCGATTGCGCGTACGCCCCGCGAGGCGCGGACATGAAACCCAGCCGAGCGGAACCGAGCCGAGCGGAACGCAGAGCAAGGACGACGGCGGCACAGCGTCCAGCGGCGAAATCGACTCGCAAGCGGAGCCAGACGCCGGGACCGGCGTGAGCTCGAGCGCAGACGCGGCAACCGCACAGCACACGAGCGACGCCGATCCCTCCAAGTCGACATGGGCGGGATTCTCTCGCTGCCGCCCCCCGAGCCGCCCAAGAGCGGAATCAAAGTTTCGTGCCGTAGGTCGAGCCGCCAGGCAAAGCCCCTCGCGTGACGATCGATGGAGTGCTTTCGGCTAACGGTGGCGGCGGCGGGATGTCCTCGGGCGGCTCAGGCGGCAGCGACGCCAAACGACGTTCGGCGACGCGCGGCTATTACTTCAGCTCGTCCTCCAAGTTCTTGTGATCGAGTTGTGCCGGAATGGCGGTCAGCGTCTCTGCAGTCGCGTCTTGGGCTTTCAGCAAGTTGTCAATCTGGTCGCGAAGTAGGCCTCGCAAGTAATCCCGATCGACTGACCGTAGCCCCGAGAGGTCAACGGTGTAGAAGGTGTTGGCCTGATCGCGCCACTTGCGCAGTTTGCTCTCGAGGTCCTCGCTCTTGAAGGCGCGTTCCCAATCTTCGGCGGCTCTCTTCTCCGTCAACGCTTCTTTGATCTCGGGGGAGATCGGGCCAAAGAACTTCCCCTTGTGCCGACTCACGAGATCGTTGAACGCCGTCTCGGTTTCGCTCAAGTGTACGCCCAGCGCCGCCAGCAGATCGCGAGTGAACGCGTCGGCATCGCTGCGTTGACCCGAAGTGCCCTTTGAGGACCATTGCCGTAGCGCGTTACTCGCGTTGTTGTAAGCGTCCTTGGCTTTGTCGAAGCCGTTCTGCTCGACGAAGCGCTGCGTCTCTTCGCGGAATTGATTGAAAAGCAAGTAAACCCCACCCCGCTCACTCTGCAAAAGCGCGTTGAACGAGACGGTTCTGGCGGTCACTTCGGGATTTGTCTTCAGATAGATTTGGCTTGCGTTGTCGACGCCCTTCGCCACTTCGCCCGTCAGGTACCCAAGCGCTTCTTTCAGCGCTGATAGATCGCTACCCGTCAGCGTGCTGAGCAGTGTTGTGATCGGATCCTTGTAATTCTTCGTAAACTGCACGACCTTGTTCACACCATTGACGAGCTTCTCCTTGTTGGTGCGGTGCTGCGTATCGATGTCTGCGAAGGCGCGGTCCAAAATGCTGGACACCTCTTCGCGGACTTTCCGCTCCTGGCTGTCGATGTCGTTATCGGTGCTGTCCAAGGTGCGCCAGCGCTCGTCGAGCAGCGTGGTTTCTTCGAGGATGTAGGCTCTGCTGCGAACGATCAGCAGCCGCTGCTCGGCGACCTCTGCCTCGAGCATTGCGTCGAAAAATGCATCCTCTTCAGCGCTCAATGAGTTCGCGAAGTCGAGCGCTTTGGGCTGAGCCCCGGAAGCGTTCTTGATGGCATCTGTCAAACGCGGCGCCTCTCTGCGGCAGCCGGCGACGCGGCTGTGCCACATCGACACTTGCGAATCGAAGTTCGTGCTTCGATCCTTGAACTGCGCCAGCAAGTCGGTGAGGCACTGTTGACGCTGCCGGTTGTAGTCGTCGATGCCTCGCGACATCGCGGAAACCTCTTCCGTCGTGAGCCCCGCCTTGTCCAGGCGATCGCGCATTTCCTTGGCACGCGCGTCGTAGCTTTGCGCACTGGCTGTCCAGGACCAGCATAGAACCAACACGAACACGTTCAGTTGTCGAAGCATGTCCAACTCACAATCCTTGTTCGTCCGCGATGCGCCATGCGCCGCCGTTGCGACGCTGCAATTTCCAAACTCGATGCACGTTGACGTCCATGTAGGCGCGGTATTCCTTACCAAACTTGCCGATATGATCGACCTCGAGTGTTACCTCGTCGATCTTCGGCGCCTTGGTGAACTCTTTGCCCGTCAGCACTGGATGGACCTCACTTTGGTAGATGACCCGAACATCGTACACAGCATCCAAGATCAGACGACGCGCGCGGATCCACTCTTCGTCCATGTGGCGTTCGTAATATCCGTTGTAGATGACGCCTTGGTCCCTCCAGTTTTCGGCCCACCAGGAAGCGAACAGCTTCTTCCAGAGCGTTTGATCGCCTGCCTTTAGCGCGGCGAAGAAGGCTTGCAAGACCTCGTCGGGTGACGCGTCCTTGGCCGGAGCTTTGGCTTGCATCTTGTCCATCTCCGATTCCCCAGCGAAGGCGGATGCGCCGTCATCGACCACAGTCAGGTCCACGAACATCTGGTCGCCGATCGTCACCCCGAGCGGCACGATTGAAAGGCCAAGCGTGCCCTGACCGTCGACCACGACCAGTTTTGGATCCTTGCCAATGCGACCAATCACGTCAAAGCGCTCACTGATTCGTGGTTTCACAAGCACCTGATAGCGCTGCTCGGCCTCGAACATGCGACGCGTCTCCGGATCGTTGCAGTCGAGGAAGTACCAGCGCTGCCCTGAGTGCGCGCTCAGGTAACAATGACCCGCTTCTGAAACCCAGTTACTGGGGCCAATCGTCGGCAGGACCACGACTTTACCCGCTACCTTTCGACGGTCACCCCGGATGGGATCGACGTTCGGCAGTTCGATGATCTTGCTCTCGAGCTTCTTGCTGAACGCTGTCCGCGCATCGACCCCCGCCTTGGCGATCGCCTCGCTTTGTTTCTCGCCGAGGCCGCGATACTTCAGGTCTTTGGCAGCGATCTTGTAGCTCCTCCCCTCGAGTGAGTGCAGCACCGCCGTCCAGTCGGCTTTCACGCTGTTCGCGAAGGGACCCGGATAATGGGAAACCAGGAAGTCGACTCGCGCTTTGTGCTCCAGGTGCGCCGCGAGCGCGCTACGGCTATTGAACTTGTGCCCAGTCCAGCTGCTCCATCCGCCGTCGAGCACGAGGGTCCAGCTTTCGATTTGCTTGTCGTACCAATACGCCCAGGCGCCATCGAATCCGTCGTTGCTCAGTTCCTCTGGGCCCCCTGGGCCAAGCGTGCGTCTTGCTTTGGCCGTCGAGTACAAGCGGTCCGCGAGGAGCTTCCCTTCGATCTCCTTCTCCTCAACGCCCTGGCCGCTGGCCGCACGGCGCAGCACCGTGAGCGTCACCTTGGCACCATCTTTTGCTTTCTGAGCGCTCCAGTATTGGCTTTCCGAGCTGTCTCCAATCGAGTGCGGCCCTGTACGTTGACGCTCTGCCGAGCTGAGCTTCTTGAAACGTTTGCCGTTGAGCGCAACGATTCGATCCTCGACCCTCAAGTCCGTACCCCGAAACCCGCTGTCCCACTGGATCCATTGGACCCGCAGTGCCGGGGGATCGCTGTCGAGCATGTCATCGGTGTCGAGACCTGTGGTGATGGTGTCGAGCACCGTCTCTCGAGTCCCCTCAACGCCCTTGCCTTCGCCGGCCCACGCACTAGCCGTGTTGGCCACATTTAGGAGTATCCCCAAGCACAACAGGATAAGCGACCGCATCGGACACCACTGCCCTTTCGTTGGCGCTCTGTCAACGACCCACGTTCGTCAAAGCGCAGCCTCAAGTCCTCGGGCTACAGCATCGATATGTCGTCGCAATCCAGCGGACAAGTTGGATTGCGTGGGTTAACCTGGGGCGTTGGTCTCGAACTCAATGCTAGTCGTTGAGCACGCGAGGACACCCGTGACGACCGGCGCGTACGTGACCGTGCCGCTGTTCACCTTGTGCGGCGTGCCGTCCACCAAGATGGGTCGCGGTGTTGTTCTCGCTCCCGGGCCCACCGTCGACGGCTCAGAGCGCGCGATTCGATTTGGTGCACCCAGGTTAGTGAGCGGCACACACTGCTGCTCCATAGCGCGGGGGAACTGAAAAGAGGATTGGCTCGAGGGGACCGAGCTCAAGCCGAGCCCCGGGCGGCCGTTTGTCTTCGAGGACTTGGGCGCCTGTGAGTAGGACGGCTGCTGACGCGCACCAATCGGTAGGTATGACGAACTATGAGGATTCGGTTTCGATGTTTCGGCTTGCGACCCTGCTCCTCGTAGCGGGCTGCCTCGGGTGCTCGGACGACTCCGACCAGGGATGTAGCCGATACGAGCACGAGAGCGCCGACGGTTGCGATTGCATCCGCGGGTACACGCGCGACGCTAGTTCAGGGTACTGCATCGCCACCAACTTGACGCTGCCCAGCAGTGAGTTGCCCAAACAAACCGGCGTCGGGGTGAGCTGCACGAGCAACGCCGAATGCAAGGGCTTCGATGCGAGCTACTGCGAAACGCAGGTTTCGCATACGTGCTTGGTCTCTGACTGTGATGCAACCGATGTCCGAAGCTGTTCGGAGGGCCACCACTGTTGCCCGTTCGCGAATCTGCCGAACTTGTGCGTGTCAGCGAAGCTGTCGGGGGGCGTCTGCCGCTAGTTCCGCAACTTTCACCACAGGCTGCTAGACTAGCCAAGTCGTCACGCACAACACGGGTCGCGGCTCCGCCCAGATCGAGATGGTGATGAGTGTCCTCGAGACACTGACGGACTGCGGCTTGTTCGTCTTCGACCCGCAGCAGGAAGACTGGTTCCCCAAGTGACGGTTCGCGGCGTCGAACGCGATCGTCGACGCTGAGTTGAGGTCTGCCAAGCAAGCACCGGCACGGCGGCGTCGAGGAACTGGCGGGGGTGGCGGGGCTATCGGCACTAGGTACCCGCCCCGCGTTCGCTGTTAATCACCACCATGCAGCCCGCCCAGCACGACCGACCTGGCGGGAGTTGCAGGTGAAACGCGTCCATCATGCAGTAGGATCTGGCGGCAAGGGTCAGCCGCGCGTAGAGTCGCGGTGCGGCGGCACAGCCCGGCGATTTCGCGACGACCAGCTTTCGCCCCTCGGCGTTTTTGAAACGAATGCATATGCAGATGAATCGACTTGCTCTGGCCCTCGCTCCCATCGCCTTGATGGCCTGCACGGGGAACGACGCCGAGCGTGCGAACGTCGGATTGGCGGGCACGTCCAGTGAAGGTCAGCTTCCCGGCGCGGCCCCGAGTGGAGCGAGCACGCAGGGCGCTGGAGCGAACCCCGGCGCAAGCCCCACGGTCGGTAACCCCGGCGGCCCGCCCGGCCCCAGCGTGTCTTCGGGTGGCGTTGCGCCCAGTGGCGGTCCGCCCGCGAGTGGCGCAGCTGGCGCTGGCACCGGCACCTCCCCCGCTGCCTCGGCGAGCTCCGGGGACACCTCCGTCGGCGGCAACGCGACTGGTGGCAACGCGACTAGTGGCAGCGCGACCGCTGGCACTGCATCGAGTGCAATTGCGGCGGGCGGGGCCGGCGGGGACTCTGCGGGACCCTCGAGCGGAGCGCCCACAGGTGGCGCGTCCATTGGCGTCGGAGGAGGCGGAGGTGTCGGCGACCCTAGCGGCGAGGTCTCGATCTGCCCCTACACGGCGCCCATGGATCCCGCCACGTTTCCCTCGGGCTGGACCAGCGGCGAGGTCACGGTGTTCAACAGCAATGGGGGTTGGACCTGGTACAACGACGAGCGCGTGGTGGTGGATGCCGAGGCCGGCAAGATCATCGTGAGCAGCGCCGAGTCGGATGCCGCCGATCAGAGCGCCAATCCCAACATCGACGCGGTGATCTACGACCTTGCTACCGGCGCCAATGACAAGATGAAGCTGGGCTCGTTGCCGTACTCGGACGATCACAACAACGGCGGCATTCTGGTTCTGGGCTCTGGCAAGTACTTCGTCGGCTGGGCGCATCACAACAAGGACTGCATCAGCCGGCGCAACTACGAAGACGGTGCCTGGGGGACAGAGCAGACGTTCGACTGGACGAGTCTCGGCTGTCCCTGGGCGCCGCCCGAAGGCTCATCCGCGAACCCGTCGAACATCACCTACAACAACCCCTGGAAGGTCGACGGCAGGTATTACAATTTCGTCCGTGCGGTCGAGTCGAGCCCGAGCATCCTCGCGTCCGACGATGGCAAGTCGTGGGCAATGGAAGGACGCCTCACGGCCAGCCCGCGTACGGGATACAACGCCGGGTACTACAAGTTCTGGGGGAACAACGTCGACCGCGTAGACTTCTTCGCCACCGAAGCCCATCCGCGCGACGCCGATACGAGCGTCTACCACGGCTACGTCCAAGGCACGAAGTCGTACGATTCCTCCGGCGCGCTGAAGGACGACAACATCCTCGATGGCGAAGCACCGCAGATCACCGAATTCACTCCGGTGTTCACCTCCGGCACAACGATCGCGGGGGTCACGCTGCACAGCCTCTGGAACCTCGACATCGTGCGCTACGAAGATGGAACGCTCGGGGCCCTCTGGCAGGGCCGCGAGGTGCAGTGCGCGGACAAGAACGATTGCGACCCCAAGCACCACGTGCTCTATTCGCGCTTCGATGGGACGGCGTGGAAGCCGACCTACCTCGTCAAGGGTGGCCGAACTCTGTATCGCAATCGCACCGATTGGTGGGAGGAGGACTATCTCGGGGGAGCCGCGCTCGTTCCAGACGATCCTCACGTGATCTACGTCTCCACGACCATCGACCCGCGCGACAACACCACCGAGTATCCCGTGAACGAGATCTGGAAGGGGGTGACCTGCGACGATGGCGCTTCGTTCACCTGGACGCCGATCACCATGAACTCCGAGCACGAGAACTTGCGTCCCGTCGTGCCCAAATGGGATGCGAAGAACACCGCCTTGGTGTGGTTCCGCGGCAACTACCAAACGGCGCAGACGTTTAGCGCGGAGGTCGTCGGTATCATCACGCGCGAGTGACCTTGTGGCGTGGTTGCCTCAATGGGCGTTCCACACGTTCAAGACTGCGTGCTCGTTGAGCGAGACGAGCCGGCGTTCGTCACTGCTGAGGAAGAGCTCATACTTCAGTGGGAGAGACTGGTTGTCAGCGGGGGGCATCGCCTGAATGCTGCCCGTCGGCTGCCAAGCGGAGTCGAAGCGCAAGACATTGCCGTCGTTGTCAGCCACGAAGATCCCGCCCTCACTACCGAACAAGAGCTGGGAAAAGAACTGATACTGCAGCGCGTCCGCGGCCGCGGTGGGCAGATCCGTGAGCGGAGTCATCGCTCGGGCGTCGAAGCACGTCTGAAAACAGACCGTTCGTCCGTCGGCGCTGATTTGCGGAGGACGGTCCACCATCCGCGCAACCGCGCTGGGCAAGGCTGCGCGCCAATGTAGGCGGACCGGCTCGTCCCCAACGCTGCCGCAGGCGACGTCGTAGGCTTCGAACTCCGGATCGGAGAGGGGAGCCTTGGAAAAAAATAGCGTGTCGCCCTGACCAGCCTTCGAAATCTCGGACCTCGCCCAGCAGCCAGCCGTTGAAACCTCGCCAATGATCTCACCACGGCTCCGCTAGTTACTCGAAGCGAGCGCGTGCGGTCAAAAAGCGCCTCGACCGTCTTCTTCGCGTCGCCGAAGAGCATGCGCGTGTTGTCTTTGTAGAAGAGCGGGTTCTCGACGCCAGCGTAACCCGAGGCCATGCCGCGCTTGAGCACCACAGTCGTTTGCGCTTTCCAGACTTCGAGTACGGGCACGCTGTAGATGGGGCTCGAGGCGTCTTCTAGCGCGCCGGGGTTTACGATGTCGTACGGCACCTTTGCTTCGCCCAAGAGCACGTATGAGCGCGCGTATTGCCACGATCAGCCAAGGCGCTGCAGATTGCTTGCGTCCACCAGATCTTGCGGACGACCACTCGCTATCTTCAAGCTGATGAGCTCCTCACGACTCACGAGTTGCACGACGGTATCGTGTAGGCGCCTCGTTTCGCGACTCTGCCATGCGCGCTCGAAGTCTCCGCCTGGCACGCCTTTCATCAGGTCGATTCTGCTCGGCGGACTCCCCATCCACACGACGTCCAGGGGCGCAGCGCTCGGCAATGCCTCCACAACCGTGGCAGGAGCGCCAAAATTGGTCAACGCGGTCTGTGCGCGTCGCACGTTTTCGGCGGTATCCCGCAACCACAAATCCGCGTCTTTCGTGAAGCGCGGCAAGCCGTGCAAAGCTAACGCCTGACCGCCCACCAGCAGGTACTCAACCTCCGTATCTGCGAACGCCGCCAACAGATCGATCAAGTCGGAGGGGAGGTCCATTGGGGTGCTCATGGTGCCACACCTGTTGTGCCATCTGCCAAACCGCGGCCAGCCGCTCTTCGTTCGATGTCTGGGCCCAGAACCGTACTTCTAGCTCGAGGCTCGCGCCGCCGGGAACCGCGCCGCCAACCCAATGGGTGCGTCGTGCAATGCTGCGTTGTTCCCTTGTCATCGTGGGTGAGCCTAGCACGTTGTTTGGGGGGATGGGGGACGACGCTCTGCCCTTCATCAGTTGGCGCTTCACGCGGGGCGGACTCCGGCTCGTCAGGCAGGCCGCCTCCCCGGGCGAACGGCGGCCAGCCTCCGCAAGTCAGTGCGCGTCAGAGGCCCCCGCAGCCAGCACAACGTCGTGCGCGACTGCAATAGCCACAGCTCGCTTGCGCGATGCGCATTGCGCAACAGGAACCAACGCGGCGCGAGCATCTTCAACGTGGTGCCCAATGTCTCGGCATCTGCAGTGCTGCCCGCAGCATCGGCCATCGCTTCGACGACGCGTTGGCGATCTGCATCCGTCGCGAGACGACCGATACACCAAAGCCCCGCGTTCGAAAGCGCGCGATAGTCGAGATCCATCGGATTCTGTGTGGCCAACACGACGCCGAGACCGAAAGCGCGCGCTTGCTTCATCAAAGATACGATGGGGCGCTTGGTGGGCGGGTTGGCTGGGTGGGGCGGCACGAAGCCGTAGACTTCATCGAACACGAGCAGGGCGCGCAGTTGCTCTGTGCCTTGTTGCGTGCGCACCCAGGCCAAGGTTTGTTCGAGCAAGAGGCCCAACACCAAGCTGCGCTCTTCGTCGTCGAGGTGCGCCACGCTCACGATGGTGGCGCTGGTGCGACCATCGCTGCGCGGGGCCAGCCAACTCTCCACGGCGAGCGGCGCGCCCGCTCGCCACGACTCGAAGGTGGGCGAGGCCAACAACGTGTTCAAACCCGTCGCCAGCGCTTGGCGGTCGCGCTTGGGCACGAAGTCGTTCACCGCCATTGCGCCCACGTTCGCGATTGGCGGCGTGCGTACGTCTTCGAGCAATGCCGCGACGTCTGCGGGCTGACCGGCTCGCAATCTGCGCTCGGCGAAGATCGAGAGCAGTACGTGATCGCGGCTGCGCGTGGGATCGGGATCGCGACCCATCAAGCGCAACAGCAACGATATCGATGCGCTCAAAGCTTCGCGCGCCACCTCGAGATCGGTATCCCAAAGCGGCGAGCGACGCTCGAGCGATGAAAGGACGCTCAGAGGTTCGCCCGCTTGGCTGCCCGGAGTGAACACGCGGCCTGCGACGCTTTCTCGCTGCGCAGCAACGGCATCGGGACCCAGTCGCCACTCGGCGAGTTTCTGACGCCACTGCACTGCCAACTGTTGGGCGACCTCTTCGGATGTGCTTCCACTGCGTGCTGCAGCTCGCGCGTCGACCCACGGCGCGAACTGTTGAGCGCTGAGCTCTGGGAATGTCAGCAGTAGGTTCGACAAGTCTCCCTTTACGTCGATCAGGATGACCGGGACACTAGCTCGCAGTGCTTCTTCGACGAGCACTAGCAAGAGGCCAGGTCGGGCTCCGGGCACAGATCCGTTGCTCCAGGGCGCGCTCATGGTCGCCGTCGCGCTCGCCACGCGGAACAAGATCAGCGCCGACGAAGGCCAAGTACCAAACGGCGCAGACGTTCAGCGCGGAGGTCGTCGGTATCATCACGCGCGAGAGACCTGCCCCAGAAGCCTCGAGGCTCGACGGCCGAGCGCCATCGACGAACAAATCGCCGAAAAAACTCGGGTCAGCGCCCTCGCTGACAGGCTGCCATGAGCTAGCGACTCGCCCCGGAGCGGACTCCAAAAATAAAAGTCGAAGAAGTATTGCGTTGGAGAGGCAAACTGTGGTCGAAGCGCCCCCCCGTTCGCACACGACAAGTGTCGTCGGGCGCCGAACCCTCGGTCCTTGAAAACTGAACCTTATTCCCGCGAAAATCATCGCGGGTCCCGGTCAAGTCCCGGAACCGACCCTCACGGGTCAACCCTTCCGGGCTTTGAACCAAAAGAGCGAAAATTTTGGTGCACTGCCCAACGGTCTAAACAACCGGCTGAACCAAGTGATTGGCGAAGCAGCAGTCAGCACCGACAGGATTTAACTGGAGAGTTTGATCCTGGCTCAGAACGAACGTTAGCGGCGCGCCTAATACATGCAAGTCGAGCGAGAAAGGGCTTCGGCCCCGGTAAAGCGGCGCACGGGTGAGTAACACGTAGGTAATCTG
>DATAHU010000073.1:0-9878 GCA_036263015.1 Polyangiaceae bacterium
CGATGACTGCGCTGGTGTTCCAGCTCGCTGCGTAAGGCGCAGTCGTGTCCGTCGCGAGCAGCGCGCCGTCGACGTAGAACTCGACGTGGTCGACTCCCGTGACGTCGCTGGCCGTTGCCGTGATCGACGTCGTGCCCTTGATGATCGTACCGGGAGCAGGAGCCGTGAGCGCCAAGCTGGGCACCGTGTTGTCCGTCACCAGGGGCAACGGCGTGCTCGTGCCGGCGTTGCCCGCCGGATCGCGCGCGATCGCTTCCAGCTCGTGTGGCCCATCGGCGACCAACGCAGAGTTCCACACGAATTGATAGGGCGCTGCGGTGCGCGTAGCCACGACGTTGCCGTCGACGAGCAAGTCCACGCTCTGCACGGCGATATTGTCGCTGGCAGTGACCTGAACCTGCACGTTGCGTCCGAGCAGAGCGCCATCCGCGGGTGAGGTGATGACCACCGTTGGCGGCACAGTGTCGGGCGGGTTGTCGATCGTGACGTTGACCGCCGCGCTGCTCCCCGCGTTGCCTGCGGCATCGAAGGCGCGCGCCGTCAACGAATGTGCGCCTTGGGTTACCGTAATGGTGTTCCAACTAGCGGCGTAGGGCGCTTGCGTGTCCGAGAAGATCAGCGCTTGCGTCGGGGTTCCGAAATCCGAGTAGAAGTCGACGCGGCTGACCGCGACGTCGTCACTCGCGGTTGCGCTCAACGACGCAATGCCCGTGAGCACGCTGCCCTCGGTCGGTGCGGTCAACGCGACCATCGGCGGCGTGGTGTCACTCGAAGTGAGCCCGAACTCGATCGCTTGGCTCGCGAGCAGCGCGACTTCGTTGTATGCGTATTGGAACGCCACCGTGCCGCCCGCGTTCTCTAGACCGATTGTGGCCGACGAGCCCTTTTCCAAGTCGCTGTCGAGCGCCTTGTACTGCAAGCGAACGTGGCCGTCTTCGGTCAGCACGATCTCGAAGTCCACGCGCCCCGCGCCCGAGTAGAACGCGACGTTGCGATACTCGATCACGAAGCTGCGGTTGGGCGCCGTGCCCACGCTCTGGGTCAAAATGTTCGACGATGAGTCGACCATCAAGTCATCCCAGAACCCGTAGATCGCCAAGTTGGGCGTCGCCGTGTTTGGCAACGAGGTGTTCGTGAAGGTTGAGTCGAGCGCGGAGAAATTGACGTGACCGTTGGTCGAAACGTAAGCCGTGCTGTAGTTGTTGCCGTAGAAAGGAAACGCAAACGGTAACGCGACGGCGACCGCCGAATCATCACCCGTGAGGCTCAGCGGCGTGGTGGCGTCGACGTACGCGACGCTCAGGGAGCGGCAGCCATATCCAAACGAATCGTGTCGCGCCGCCAAGGCGAAGTCGGCCACGAGGTTCTGCGTCACGTCGACCGAGCGCGTCTCGCTCTGAACGCAACGATCCGTCGGAGACACGAGCAAGCTGTACGTGCCCGCGAGCACGCTTGCGAAGCTGTAGCGTCCGCTGGCGTCAGTCACGGTGCTGAGCGGTGAGCCATTGAGGCGCACGCCAGCGCCCGCGATCGGCTGTCCACCGCCAGTGACGGTGCCGCTCAGAGTGAACGATGGCGCTGCCGCCAGGCTCAAGTCTACGTTAGTGGTGTTTCCAACGCTGATCGTCTGCGCGGAGAGCGTCGTGGGCAGGTAGCCATAAGCCGTTGCCGTGACGTCATACGTGCCAACCGGTAACGTCAGACTGAACCCGCCGCCGGAGTCGGCAACCGTAGAGCGTTGCGTCGGCCCTTGAACACTCACGCTGGCCCCCGCAATCGCCTGACCGTCGGCGGTGTGCACGAGCCCGGCCAGGGTGCCCGTCGGACCTCGTGGTGCGAGGTTTACAGAGGCGAAGGCGTCGATCTTGCCCTCACCCCAAACGTTGTTGTTCGTTGGGGTACCGCCGCAGCTCAGATCACTCGTGTCGATTGCCGTTTGACTGAGCAGTGCTTTGGTTTGAGCGATATCGCCCACTAGAGTCGGCGCTGCGGACCAAAGCAGCGCGACCACACCCGAGACGTGCGGTGTTGCCATCGACGTGCCCTGGAACGAGGCATAGCCGCCGCCGGGAATCGAACTGCGGACGTTCACACCGGGCGCAGAGATGTTCGGCTTCGTGATGCCGCCCAGGCCCGAGCCGCGGCTGGAGAACGACGCGATCGTACCGTCAGCGGCGAACGCGCCAACGCCGTAGCTTTCGTCGTAGTCACCGGGGGAACCCGCGCTGTTGCAACCGGGTCCGTTGTTGCCGTTGGCGAACGCGGGGAAGATGCCCGCCGCCACCCAAGCCTGCACCGTCGCGCGATACCAAACGTCGCCGCCGCCGCCGCCCCAGGAGTTGTTGACGATGTTGGGGCGTAGATCGGGACGCGGATTGTTCCCGGCGAGATCCGTGGGCGCCAAGACCCATTGACCCGCGGCCAGCAGTGATGCCGTGCTGCAGCTGCTCTGCTCGCAACCTTTGGCTGCGATCCAACGAGCGCCTGGAGCTACGCCGATCTGGTTGTCGCCAGTCGCGTCTTGGCCGACCATCGTGCCCATCGTGTGCGTGCCGTGATTGTTGTTGTCGCAGGGCGCGCTGCCCGTGCAGACGTGAGCCGGGTCGAACCAGTTGTAATTGTGGTCGAACGTGCCGTTGCCCTGATTGCCGCGGTACTGGCGTACCAGTGCCGGGTGATCGAACTGCACGCCAGTGTCGATGTTGGCGACGACGATGCCTTCGCCGCGCGAACCAAAGGTCTGCCAAACGTCCGGCGCCCGAACGGCCGTGACGCCCCACTCCAAGCCATTGACGCTCGGCTCTGTGCTGCCCGGCTTGATCGGGGGCAACTCGTAGACGCGATCAGGGTAGACCCCGGCTACCGATGGATCCGTCGCGAGCGTTGCAATCGTGGCCTTGTCGGCCGTGACTTGCATCGCGTTGACGATCCAAAAGGGCTTGATCGTCGCGTTGCTGCGCGCCAGCGTGGCCGCGAGAGGCGACTGCGTCGACTGCGCCGTGCTGGTTAGCATGCGTACGACTTCTTTGCCGCGTTGCGACCAGTCCCGAATCTTGGCGGCGGACTTCAAGTCTGCCTGTTGTTTCATCAATACCCAAACCGTCTGCGTACCCGCACTACCGGCTTGGACATCGAGCTTTTGACCTAACTGTGCTTGCTGATCCGATTCCGGCGCATTGCTTGCGCACCCTATCAACAAGAGCAAGACAGTTAGAACGTACCATGTGTTGCGCAATAGTTCCCTTAACCTAAACACTGCACAGCCTCCCGTGTATGAGACCGCGTCCACCGACGAGCCCCATTGCTCACGGCCGATGAACACCGTCGGGGACCGGGGAACCGACGGGCGCTCCAAGTCCCGCTGACGGTTCCTCCTTCCCGCGCGCGACACTGAACGAGCGAGGCGAACAGATCAATATCAATCTCGTTCGATGGATCAAAGGCAGATCAAAGTGATCTCTCTTCAAGGTATTCAAAGAAAATGAAGTCGCAGATTGCTTTCCGAGGGTAAACGGTGAAACAGGTTGCTCAGGGGGTGCCCCAAAATTCACCCCCTGGCAGCAGCCAGTTTTGCCAAGAGCAGGTCGACATCTGCTCCAAGCTTTTGTAGGGTTCAAAACTCGAGTTTGAAATCAAACGATCGACCCGAGGTCGTCAGTTTGGGTTCGTCTTCCCGAGACAATCCGTAGATCACGGCCGTCGCGACCCAGCAGGCCCCACCCAGCACCGCCAAACCCAGGGCAACGGAATCGCGATCGCGGATGCGATTCTCCTCGGCCAGAAGGGAGTCCAGCTCCTGTGAATCGACCGACGTAGGATTCGAGTTCAGTCGCTCTACGAGCTGGGCGCTCTTGGTGTCCCAGCTCCGGGCCTTCGAGCTGTCGTAGAGATACAGGCCGAGCGCCGTCAATCCCGCAGCCGTCCCAGTGATGCCCGTGATGTACATGGCCGTGGACGCTACGTCGTGCGCTTTGGTTCGCTCTGCCGTGGCGGCGTCGACCGAGAGCGGGGGAACGACGCGCAGGGTCCGCTCCTCACGGGGCGCGAGGTTGATACCGAGCTCGGTTTGCGAATAGCCTTGGCCCGCAACGCGCACTTGGTGCTTGCCAGAAGGCAAAGCCATGGGCCCGGCGTAAATCGAACCATCGATCCAAGTTCGTGTCCCGAGCGGGTGTTCCACTCGCAGCAGGGCTCGCGTTGCGTCGTTCGGATCGGCCTCGAGAGCGCAAGCAATCGTACGCTGCTCGCCCGCTACTGGCTCGATCTGCAGCGCTTGTGGGCGGTAGCCTGCTCGCTGAAACGCTGCTCGATGCGGGCCAGCGCTGGTGGCGATGCGAGCAGGAAGTGAACCGACGGGTACGCCATCGAGGCTCGCGCTGACGTTGGGAATGGCGCATTGCAGCACAACGCTCGCGTCCAAGCGCGGTTGCAGTTGTGGGTGAACCTGGAGCTCGGCGCCGGGCTGGATCTGGATGCCGACGCTGTACGGAACGTAACCTGGGCGAGCTACGACCAGCGTGTGCGGACCGGCGCCGAGACGCACCGGTTGCGCGATCGGTGTCAGCCCCAAGCTATTGCCGTCGATGCTGACGTCGAAGCCGGTTGGGACATCGCGCAACACGAGCTGCCCCGTGCGCAGTGACAACACGCGAATCGTCTCCCGCACTTGAGCGCGCCGGGTCTCTGGTATGCGTTCTCCGCCCAGCGCAAGATAGTGCTTGAAGGTGTTGATCGCAGGGATCACTCGCCCACTGGCCGTGTAAGCCTGCGCCAAGTTGTACAACACCGAAAAGTTCGGCTGCGTCTTGTAGGCAAGCTCGAACTCCAAGATTGCTGCTTCGAGTTCACCGGCTTGAGTGAGCTGGTAGCCGCGTTCGAAGTGTTTGCGTGCCACTTCGTTTTGGGTTTGCTCGCCGGTTACGGCTTCCGGTTCTCGTTCGACGTTGGATGCCGGATCTGCGGCGGCGGCCGCGGCGCTCTGCAACAGCCCCACGATCAGAACTCGCGAGACGAACCGTCGGTGCGCGATGGCCTTATGGCTCATAAGGATTCTGTGGATCGAATACCGCTGGGTTCGTGGGGGCTTTGGGCTGCGCTGACGCTGCACTGAACGGCAGCTTTGCCTTCCTGGCCAGTGGCGGAAGCGCGATGGCGGGCCTGTTGCTGACGGTGGGCGGCGGGAGAACGTCTGGCACGACGTCTGCCGATGAAGTCTGGGGTGCCGGCGCACTCGCCGCCGCTGCAACGGGCGCGATGACTGCCGAACTTGTCTGTGGTGTCGAGGTCGTTGCTGTCGAGACACTGCCTTGCGGGGGGCTTCGCAGGGTCCACACGAGCCCCGCCGTCAATGTGGCCGACCCGAGAGTTGCTACCCCGACCGTGAACCAGGAGGGCGCACGGGTTGGTTGGTTGTGGGCGGGGTTGGCGGTTGATGCACCGACGGCGGCCAGCGGCTTTTCCAACTCGAGCACTTGTGTCGTGTCGGCCGTGCCCGTGGCAGCGCCTCGAGCTGCTTTGGCGTCGCGTGTGCCCGCAAACGGCAGCAGGGCCTCAGAGAATGCGCGCGCGGAAGGATAACGCTGCGCGGGATCGCGTTGGATCGCCCGCTCGACGGCCAGCGCGAGTCCCTCCGGCAGCGTTGAAACGTGGTCGCGCAGCGGGGGAACGGTGGCGGTCATCACTCGATACAGAGTGCGCTCGACCGTGTCGGCGCTGAACGGTGAGATCCCGCTCAGACATTCATAGAGGATCACGCCGAGTGCGTAAGTGTCCGTCGCGGGTCCCAGGGGTACGTCGAGCCCGACTTGCTCGGGGGCCATGTAACGGATGGTTCCGACCAACGCGCCCGGACGAGTGGTGATCGTGTCGTTCGATTTAGCTACGCCAAAATCCAAGATCTTGACGACCTCGCGGCCGTCATCGCCGCGCGTCAGAAACAAGTTTTCGGGTTTCAGATCGCGATGCACGAGCCCCAACGCGTGCGCGCGCTGCAGTCCCTGGCACACGTCGAGCGCGATGTTGACCGCGCGCACGGGCGGTAGTGACTTTTGGGCTGCCAACTCTGCGCGCAAGTTGTTGCCGAGCAGCAACTCCATCACGAAATAAGGACGCTGATCCGCGAGCGTTCCCGAATCGACGATGCTCACGACGTGCTCGCTCTCGATGCTCGCCGCCATCCGCGATTCACGTTGGAAGCGGCGCACCATCCCCTCTTCTTCGCAGAACTCTCTACGCAAGAGCTTGATCGCGAACATGCGCCCGAGGCCGATGTGCTCTGCTCGGTAGACGCTGCCCATCCCGCCGCGGCCGATCTGCTCAATCACCCGATAGCGCCCGTCTACGAGCTCCGAAGGGCGCGGGCCGTCCGCGTCGTCGAACAAAGCGCTGGCAGCCGCGTTAGGCGTCGGGTTCATCCGTGCCCCCCTTCAGCGCATCACCAAGTTCCAATACGAGTTGTTCGGGGCTGCGTCCCTTGAGTAAGCGGTACGCGCGTTGCCGCGAAATCCCTGCGCTCTCGGCGGCCCGCGACAGGCTCATGCCATTGGCCGACAGCGCGCGCCCCAGCTGCAAAAGATCGTGCTCTGCGCGGTTCGACCCTGCTGGGCCGGGGGGTGGCTGGGACACGGATTCTGCAGGCAACATCTCCGCAGGTAACATGCTGCGGCGCAGCACGGGCTCGGTGCCGTGAACGACCAGCATGTTTCGAACCACGAGTTCGAGTTCGCGCACGTTGCCCGGCCAGTCGTAGAGCAACAGTCCTTCCAGTGCTCGCGCCTCCAACTCCGGGGATCTGCCGCCCGAGTGTTTGTGTAGCAGGTGAACGAGGAGCGCTCCGATGTCCTCGCGGCGCTCGCGCAACGGGGGTAAACGCAGCGTGACGCCCTTGAGCCGCATTGCCAAGTCGGGTCGCAGTCGCTTATCGTTCACCAAGTCAGCGAGCGGAGATTGGATCGCCGCCAAGAAACGCACGTTCACGTCGCTGGCGCGCGTCTCTCCGATTGGCATTACTTCGCGTTCTTGAATCACGCGCAAGAGCTTGGCTTGTACCGTCAGATCCAAATCCGCGAGTTCGTCCAAGAACAACGTCCCGCCGTCGGCGGCGCGCACGTGGCCGAGCCCGCTCTGGTCGGCTCCGGTGAACGAACCCTTCTTGTGGCCGAACAGCTCCGTGTCGGCAATCGGCCCCGGGATCGCGGCGCAATTGACGGCATGCAGCGGCCCGTCGCGCCCGCTCAGCGCGTGTACGACCCGTGCTACGCACTCCTTTCCAGTTCCGGTTTCGCCTTCGATCAGGATTGGGACGTCACTGCTCGCGGCGGCGCGCAGCGTCGTCAGCACCGCGCGTAAACCAGGGCCAAATACTACGCCCGGGAGCACTTCTTCGACGTCCGACGCATCGGGGTCGTAGTCGGCGGGCACGCGCACCACGACGCCCAGCATGTCGCCGAAACGCAGCACATCACCTGCGGAGATTGCCGTATGCGACACGCGTTGGCCATTGACGTAAGTGCCGTTGGTGCTCGCCTTGTCGGACAAAGCGAACACGGGCCCTTGACGCGTGAAGGCAGCGTGGAGGCGGGACACGCCGCTCGCATCGAGGCGTGCGGAGACGTCCGGCGCGCGCCCGATGTCGATCTCGTTGCGATCGAGTTTCAGGTACCGCGTGCGCGCGCCCGGGCACACCCAACGCACTGCGGTAACCGCGCTGGGCGATCGCTCAGCGGCTGACTCCAGCATGCGTCGAGTGATCTCGTCCAAGCCGTTCACAGCCCTTGGGCGGTTACCAAACCCCCCGTCATTTGTCGAACCGGCGTTTTGGAACGCCGAAGTCCATCACCCGATGCGATACCGACGGCGAAAAAGGACTCTTCCCTCCGGAAACAGTGAGTGTACACGCCAGCTGGCCAGCCCACCAGCAAGCTCTGGCTGGTCTAGAATCGCGGCATTTGTAGGCTTGCGCCCTGCTAGAACCGGCCACGCATGAGGTTAACGAAGGCGATCGCGGCCGGTCTCGGCGCGCTCCACGCCTGCGTGGGCTGTGGATCGCAGCCGGTAGCGGAGCTGCGCCAGCGTGCGCTGCCCAAAAGTCAGACCGAGGTCGTAGACGCTTCGAAGCCTCCACGTCGCGGACCCTGGATCATCCTAGAGGGGATGGTGGGCAATACTCCTCCGCCCTTCGAAGGCGCGCAGACGGAACTGCTCGCCACGCCGAGTGATCGCCGCTCGGGAGAACCGTTGTTCAAGCTCAGCCGCGGAGCCTTCGACGAGCAATTTTGGCTCAGTTGGTTCCAGGAGTGGTCGCCCGATGGTCGAACCTTGGTGTTCGACGCGAGCAACGGCTTCGACGATCGCGGCTTCGAGTCGCGCTTGTTTTGGACCGACTTCAGCACTGCCGAGCCTTCGCCGCCGAGGCGCATCCCCGACCTGCCGACGGGCGCAGAGCTGATCCCTGGCAACTGGGACCCGACGGGCAGTGCGCTGCCAATCCAACACCTGGGTGAAGTCTATGTCGTCAGAAGTGACCAGCATGATAATCTGACGACGACACTCAGCGTTCCCGATAGCGTGGACCCGGCGGATGTTCGACTGTGCCGAGGGGGTGAGTATGCGTTGCTCACGTTCTTTGATTCGGCTGGGCTGCTCGCACCCGCAGATCACGAGAGCGGGGCCCCGACACAACTGCCCGAGGCCGAGTACTACGAGCTGTCGCCCGACGCCAAGACCATCGCGCTCTTGACCCCTTCGAACTCTGACGCGGGCGGCGTCACGGTCATGCTGATCTCTTGTGACGGCAATGCCGACGCGCTGGAAGTCGCCGACGTTGCCGCAGCCGACGAGCTCTCTTTCTCGCCCGATTCGCGTTACCTCGAGGTAGCCAGTGACGGGGACTCATTCGTCCGATTCATCGAGCTTGCCGATCCGGGTAAGCCCGCTTGGCAGCCCGAGATCGAACCCTATGCAGAGCTCACCTGGTCCAATGACTCGAAGTTCGTCTTGGTGGCTGCCGACTCGGGGCTCAGCGTTCTCGATCTCGAGGAGCAGGGCTCGCACGTGCTCGAGGTCGGGGACGACTTCATCTTCACGGGGCAGACATTGCTGTCTCGCGCCCCGTCCGACGATGCGGGTACGCACTTCCAATTGATCGATCCGTTGCAGCCTGGGGCTCCACTTGCCGAGCTCTCACTCGATCAACCCGCGACTCCTCTGGCGGTCACGCGGGACTCGACTCGAGCCGCATTTCTGATGCAGAAGAACGGCGACACTAGCCTAGTGCGCTTCGTGGCGCTGGATGATTCGGGGTGGGAATCCGAGGTCATCCTGCCCAAAGACGCCAGCCTGGACACCCGTACCTTTTCGATCGACGGGCGCGGCGTGTTCGCAACGGTAGAAGGCAATGCCTTCGAGTTGTATTGGCTAGCAGCGCAAGCTCCTCAGCCCGGCAATGGAGCAAAGCCCGAAGCGGAACTGATCTATTCGTCTCGATCCGGATCGCTGCTCGAGTTTCAACCATGGCCTTGATCGCGCGCGCTCTTGGATTTGGCGCGATCATCGGCTCGGGCCTGCTCGGTTGTCGGCATTTCGAGATCTGCGACCCCAAACAGCGCTGCATTTCCGAATCATCGATTTCGGACGCAGCCTCCGCCGACGCTTCGGACGTGGATCCACGCGCTTGCTCACGCACCAAGTACGATTGCGACGAAACCCGCACCAACGGCTGCGAGACGGACATCTCGACTGATCCCGAGCACTGCGGTGGCTGCGACAAGCCCTGCGACGGACTGTGCGCTGCGTTCACCTGTGTCCCCTTTCACAGCGTTGATGGTGAACGAGAGACCCAGGGTGCATCGCTGCTCGTCACTGCCGAATACGTCTATTCG
>DATAHU010000074.1:0-120359 GCA_036263015.1 Polyangiaceae bacterium
CGCGACGTCGAGCGTCGATGCTGGCGCGGGTGACGCGGGCCCCGAAATGGGAGGCAGTCCCCAAGGCGGCTCGGGTGGACAGCAGTCCGGACCTCCGCAGATCCAGCCTCTGTACGGTGCCGTGCCGGTGTATGGCGCGCCCCCGGCCGTCTCGGATTGATGCACTGTTCCGTCAGTGAGCGGCGTCGCGCAATAGCCGGCGAAACGTCAAGCTGATGCGTTCACCCGAACGCGCTGCTCGCTTGGGAACAGCGTGAACGTAGCGGTGCTGCGTAGCGCCCGCCATCAGCAGCAAATCGCCCGGCCCCAACTCCACGCAGATACTAGGCGCCTTCGGATCTTTGCGGGGTTTGAGCAAGAAATCGCGCGGAGCGCCCAGCGACAAGCTTGCCACGGGTGGGTCGCTCCCCAATTCTGCCTCGGCATCCGAGTGCCAGCCCATGCTGTCCTTGCCATCGCGGTAGTGGTTCAACAGCACGTGGTTGAAGCCAATCGCAGCTTCTGCCTCCAAATCGAGCGCGCGGTTGGCTTCAGCCGAAACTCTTGCCAGCCAGCCTTTCGCGCAGCTTGGCTCGGGGCGAGCGCTGAGTGTTAGCCCGGAGTAGCGATAACTCAGATCGCCGTACCAAGCGATCAGTCGCGGCTGGGGTACCCACTTGCCAAACAGCCAGACCGAGCGCTGCTCCCATTCGAGCTCGGTCTTCAGGCACTCGAACAAGGCGTTGGCGCTCTCATGGTCGAGCCAGCTTCGCCAATGGATGAGCGAGCAATCCGCATCGAGCTCGATGCGGTGCATGCTTACTTTTTGCCCGACACCAATTCTGGTGGGTCCAGCTTGCTCGTTTCCGACAAATCGAGGAACGACTCGAGCCAAGGCAGCAAGGGTCGGATGCGTGTACGCAACGTTCGGTTGGGTGTGCGTCGACACTCCGTCTCCCACGACCACAAGTTCGCCGGACCAGCGTTGCCCGCGATCGCGATCGGGATACCGGAAACCGGATCCGTTTCGTAAACGAAAAAGGAGTGACTGTGCTCCTCGACCTCGTCCCAGGGGGTCATGCCGCGGATGAACACAATGTCTCCAGCCTCGAAATTATCGACGCGTTTGGAGAGCCAATTGAAGAACAAGTCCTTGTAGCCGAGCTCCACTCGTTCCGATTCTGGGAAATCCAAGACGTCGAAGGACTCAGGATGGGAGCGCGCATAGTTCACGAAGTTCTGAGTGCGTCGCAGATCCTTCGTGTCCACGTCGTCACCCCACTTCAGCTTTCCAATACTGCGTTCGCGCTTGCCAGCGCTGCGCGGCATGAACCAGGAGCCGCCAGCTCGGTCGAACGTGTCGACCATGAAATCGATGCAGACTTGTGGAACCAGAGGCTGACCCTCCAGACCGAACACGTAATAGCGATCGTCGTTGTACTTGTACGTCAGACGACCTTCCTCATAGGCCGTGCGCCAGACTCGACGCAGCTTGCCATCTTCCTGTTCGTACTCGGTCTTCGGCTCGTCGAATGGGAGGCCCTCGTCGATCGCAGCGCGCATCGCGGCGCGGAGTTTACTCGCCGCGCGGATGCGTTTTTCCGACGCTCGCCGTGCGCTGGCGATGCTCTCGGCGTCTTTGGGATCAATCGCTTCCGTCACCGATTCGAGGTGTGCGCCTTGCACATCCAACAAGGTTGGTACCCAGTGCTCGCCGTAACGCAAATCGACGACCATGCGCTTGTCGCCGATGTGCTGAACGCGAGCGCGCTCGAAGAACAGACGGTACTTCAGAGCTCGCAGATCGACGTGCAACGGATCCGGGATCGGTCCTGTTCCGATGCGGTCGAGGTGGAACAGCTTCACGCGCTTACCGTGTTCGAGACCATCGGCGAAGATGTAGTCTCCCTTTGCGTCGGGTTGTGCGTGGTACACGCGTTCCCCGCGCTGAATCCAGATCGGTTCGCCATCGAAGAGCTTCGCAGGGCTCAGCATACTCACGAGGGTGAATGCGCGATTCGGATCCTCGCTATACAGATAGCCGTTGGTCAGGACGACCTTGCGCAACGCCGCTTTGTTGTTCTTGAAGTGCTTGAGCACGGCGCTCAGCGTGCGCCAGGCGTAGTCCGTGTGTTCGAACTCCTGACGCAGGGACGTGATCTCGATGCTGGCGTTCTCCTCCGGCAGCGGGCGATAACGAAAAAATACCGGTTCGGCCTTGGCTCGTGCGACGATCGCCCCGCGCCGTTTCTCGAACTCGGGTGCTCCAGCGAGCGCCACGCTGTTCAGTTCATCGGCGATCGCCGCTTGGGCCCGTTCGAATTGCTCTTTCAGCGTAGCTGCGCTGTTCGTCGCGGAGCCTGGTCCGGTGGTCGCCTGCTCCGGGGTCGGTTTGCTCGAGCCGGCCGCGTTGCTGATCCGATCCGAGCAGGCAACCGGGCCGCCCAATGCGCAAAGCAGAGTTAATCCTACACACGCCTTACCCCCATACTTCGCGTGAGTGAGTCCTCGACTCTGACCGTGGGGATGCCCTTGGTTCATCCGTGCTCGACTCTTAACTTGTGCGGATCCACTCCGAAGGGCAAGCGCAATTGCCCCTTCGCCCCGACCCATACGAACGCGAGCACTCCAAATTCCCTGCTCGCCATGCCGCCCCCAAAATACTGCGACCCCACAAATGCCGCGAATCCGAGAAACGCCGCGAGTCTACGAGATCAGCTCAGTACCCGACGGTGCTGGTCGTGCGCTCGCGGCTCAAAGAGATCACGTAGCGATACAGGCGATTCGACGCTTCGTGGGCGCGCACCACTGGCTGATCGGGACCGTCCAGGGCCGACGTGGGCGTGTACACGACGAATTGCCCGGGCTGTGAACCGGGGATCACCGCGGGATTGCAGGTATCGCCCCGCGACGGCAAATCCCCCACGTACGCGATTCGCTTCTCGGTCGCGACGTAGCGGTACAAGGCGCAGCGTCTGCCGGCGCTGAGCTCGGAGAATTGGTTTTGAAGGGTGCGCAGGAAGCCTACGCTGTGCCCCAGATCGTAGTTGGGGTCATCGCCGACTTTGCGCTGCCCCACCAGATACGTCTCGCCGTCGTAGGAGAACATCGCTGCGGCGCCGTAGTTGCGCGTGTCGTTGACGCAGTCCCAGTCGGTCCAATTGGACGCCGCGGCCATGCAAACGGAGGAACCCCAGCCTTGGCTGTCACCGGCTTCTTTGCGGACTACGGCGAGCAGGCTGCCGTCATCGTTGCTGGTGAACGACGCATCGCTTCCGCCACCCTTGTAGACAGCCCATTTGCCCGCGCTCGGCGCGTGCCAGTCGATCCCGTCCTTGCTGGTCAGGATCCGAACCTCGCGCTCGTTGCTCTCGAAACGGTAGATGCCCTCGGCGGCCGTGTAGGTCGTCATCAGGGGCACGCCGTCCACGACTTTGACTTGGGATAGCTCCTGACCTCCGAGATTCAAGGAGACCGGGTCGTGCCAGATTCCGTTTGCATCCAAGCGCGTTGCTTGATTCTCACCGACTTCACCGAAGTGATGGCTGGTGGTGTACACGAACAGGTCAGCTCCCAACTCGAGCAGCTTGGGGTTGCCTGCGTCAGTGTTTGGGAACGCATACTCTTGGCGCCACTCGACTTCGTCCCGGCTGCTCAGGATTCGTACTTGGCGTGCCGATTCACCCAACTCGTGGCTCTCGACCGCGAGATAGACGCGCTCGCCGTGGCGTACCGCCGAAGCCTCGCCGAAGCTTCGTTCACTCAAGCCGTCCACTGGCGTTGTGCTCTCGGTCACGACTGGCTCTGCCGACAGCACCTCGAAATGGTGCAACCCGGGCTCGGCGCTGGGTGCTTGGGATGGGATGACCGCAGCGGGTGCAGTGGCGCTCGCGTACCAGACCACTCCGCGAGTAACGAGCGCGCCAAGCAACGCCGGTACAAACCTCGTGGAGAAGAGCCACACTTGATTCACGACACTAGACTCGACAAACAATCGCGTTGAACAACACAGGGCGGTCTGTTTGACCTCGGATCAGGAAACGGGCGTTCGAGCCTCTGACTGAAGGGTCAGCATTTCGAACTTCATCAATTCAGCCTAGCGCAGAAGAGCGGAGTGACCAGGGGTCTCACCTTTTTGCAGCCCTGCGATCACCGCGCGCGACGATTGGCTGTGCAGAGGAAGTACGCGTTTGGGCGCTCGAAATGCTCCAGAAACGGCGCGGCCGCGCATGCGAGAGCATGGCGGCCGAACGCTCCTTTTCCATTCTCCCAAACCGTTACCCTGCAGCTGCACGGGTTGGGGGAATGCGCTTCGTCAGGAAGCGCCTCACCTCAATAACGGTAGTGGTCCGGCTTGTACGGGCCCCCCACATCCACGCCGATGTACTCGGCCTGCGACTCGCTGAGCTTGGTCAGCCTGACGCCGAGCTTGTCCAAGTGTAGACGTGCGACCATCTCGTCGAGCTTCTTCGAGAGCACGTAGACCTCGTTCTTGTACGACGTCTTGTTCTGCCACAGCTCGAGTTGCGCCACGACTTGGTTGGTGAACGACGCGCTCATCACGAAGCTCGGGTGGCCAGTGGCGCAACCGAGATTCAACAGGCGTCCCTCGGCCAAGATCAATACGCTGTGGCCGTCCGGGAAGACCCACTCGTCGTACTGCGGCTTGATGTTGATCCGCTTGATGCCCGAGACTCGCGCCAAGCCCGCCATGTCGACTTCGTTGTCGAAGTGACCGATGTTGCCCACGATGGCTTTGTCCTTCATCTTGGCCATGTGCGTGGCCATGATGATGTCCTTGTTGCCCGTGGTGGTGATGAAGATATCGGCACTATCGACGACGTCTTCGAGCGTGCGCACTTCGTAGCCTTCCATGGCCGCTTGTAGTGCACAGATCGGGTCAATCTCCGTGACCACCACGCGTGCACCTTGGCCACGCAGCGATTGCGCGCAGCCCTTGCCCACGTCGCCGTAACCGAGGACGACCGCGACCTTACCCGACATCATGACGTCGGTGGCGCGGTTCAGACCGTCGATCAACGAGTGGCGGCAGCCGTACAGGTTGTCGAACTTGCTCTTGGTCACCGAATCATTGACGTTGATGGCGGGGAAGGGCAGCGTGCCCGTCTTCTGCATCTGATACAGGCGCTTGACGCCCGTCGTCGTTTCTTCGGTCACGCCCTGGCACTTCTCGGAGAACTGAGTCCACTTCTTCGGGGTTTCCTTGTAAACCCGCTTGAGCAACTTCAAGACTTCGCCCCACTCTTCGGAGTCACGTCCGGCGTCGAAGTCCGGCACCTTGCCAGCCTTTTCGAACTCCATGCCCTTGACCAGCGCCATGGTCGCGTCGCCACCGTCGTCGACGATTTGGTGGGGACCGCTGCCATCGGGCCAGGTCAACATCTCGTTGGTGCACCACCAGTACTCTTCGAGCGTCTCACCTTTCCAGGCGAACACTGGGATACCTTTGGGTTGTTCCGCACTGCCGTTCGGGCCCACGGCTACGGCAGCGGCCGCAGAATCTTGCGTGCTGAAGATGTTGCACGAGGCCCAGCGGACGTCCGCACCGAGCTCGACCAGGGTCTCGATTAAGACGGCGGTCTGCACGGTCATGTGCAAGGAGCCGGCGATCTTTGCTCCGCGCAGCGGCTTGTCCTTGCCGTATTTGGCGCGCAACGCCATCAGCCCGGGCATCTCTTGTTCGGCTAAGCGGATCTCTTTGCGACCTAGTTCCCACTGGCTGATGTCGCGGACTTTGAACGGCAAACGATTTGACATGATGGACTCCTATTGCGTTTTCTTGATGGCATCGCACACGAACAGCCCTGGGCCACGCGCCTGAGGCTCGGGCTCGAGTTCCGTGTAGCGAACGGGATCGAAGTTGGGGTTGAGCCAACTGGTTAATTGGTTCGAGGAGAAGCCGAGCCACAGTTGGCCCATGTGCCCTCGGTGTTCGTCTTGCGAGTGGGGCAACATGTCGACCAACAGCACCCGTCCGCCGGGTCGCAACACGCGTGCGACTTCGTCCAGTGCGCGGTTCGGGCTGCTGACGTAGTGCAGAACGAGCACCATCAGAGCCAAGTCGACCGATTCTGACGCAATCGGCAACTCCTGCAGTTGGGCCTGATGAAAGTGCACGTTGGGTTGATTCACTGCGCGCTCTTTCGCGGCTTGCACCATGCCTGGCGAAGCGTCGACGCCAATCACCTGCGCCGCGAAAGGAGCGAAGGCACGGGCAAGTCGCCCAGTACCGCAACCCAAGTCGAGCACTGTGTGTTCCGGGTGAACCAGGGCGGGAAGAAACCGCCGTTCGAGGTCCGGACCGAACAGCTCCACGCGCAGTCGATCCCATTCGGTTGCGGCGTCGGCGAAGAACGCGGCGCTCGCTTCCTGCCGTTGTTGCAGGACTTTCTGCAAGCGCCGTTGATCTTTGCCGCTGTGGGCCTGGATGCTCGAGCGTAACAGTTGCCACAGCCTGCCGCGCTTGTCCGAGAACTGTTCGCTCGCCAAGCGGTACAACCTGCTCGTGCCCTCGCGGCGCGAACTGAGCCAGTGGTCATCGCTCAGGGCTTTCAAATGGCGACTGGTCGTCGATTGCGGCAACTGCAACACGCTCGAGATCTCCCCCACGCTCAGCTCTTGATGCTCGACCAATGCAAGCAGCCGAGCTCGCAGCGGCTCGTTGAGAGACGCCATCCAGTCGAACAGTTCATCCGTCAATCCGGATGGAAGGCTAGAGGGAGGGCGCGCGCGAGTCAAGGCGAGCCACTTACTCGGGCGCACAAGTAGTCATTTTTGCTGGCAAAGAATTGTTGCCAGCCGCGCTCCCGGAGCCGCTTCAGGCCTGGTTGCGCTGGGTCTCGCGAGTGATCTGGCGCAGCGTCTCGAGCATCTTGGGCTGGAGCTGTGGCCAGTCGAAACGCCAAGTCCAATTGTGTTCGCCAACGGTCCCGGGCGTATTCATGCGCGCCTCAGAGCCCAAGCCGAGCACGTCTTGGAAGGGGGCGATCACGCACACCACCTTGCTCGCCATCAAACGCTGTATGCACGTCCATTGAATGTCAGTGCCGTTCGTCGAGTAGTAGCGACGCACCCGATCGCGTTCTTCTTCCACGGCAATCGCGGTTTCGACCGAGTCCTTGGCGCTATTGCCGCGATACCATCCCACGGTCGTGTCGTTGTCGTGCGTGCCCGTATAGGCGACGCAGTTTTCCGGATAGTTGTGCGGCAAGAGACGCTCTTCACCGGTGAAAGAGAACTGCAGCACGCGCATCGTCGGAAACCCGAAGTGATCGCGCAGCTCTACGACGTCATCGGTGATGATCCCGAGATCCTCCGCCATGATGGGTAGCGGCGAGCCCATGCTCCTCTCCAACTCGGTGAAGAGTGCCTTGCCGGGAGCCGGCACCCAGCGCCCGTTGATCGCTGTGGGTTCGTGCGCGGGGATCTCCCAATAACCGGCGAACCCGCGAAAGTGATCGATGCGCAGGAGATCCGTCATCTGCAGCGTGCGCGCGACGCGGCGCTTCCACCATTGAAAGCCGTGACGTTCGTGCTCCTCCCAGGCGTACAGTGGGTTGCCCCAGCGCTGCCCCGTTTTGCTGAAGTAGTCTGGCGGCACGCCCGCTACGACTTTGGGCGCGCCGTCCGCGTCGAGTTGGAACAAGTGCTGCGCCGCCCAAACGTCGGCGCTGTCGAGCGCCACGAAGATGGGCAGGTCTCCGATCACGCGAATCTTGCGCAGGTTCGCGAGCCTGCGTACCGACTGCCACTGTTGCTCGAACAAGAACTGCAAGACCTGCACGCGAGCCATTGCGCGCTCGAGCTCGCGATCGACGGCTGACAAAGTTGCCGCATCGCGACGTTTGAGATCGGAGGGCCACTTGGTCCACGAGCTCTCGCCGCGCTCCGTCCTTATTGCCTCGTACCGCGCAAAATCGACGAGCCAGTCCCGTTCGGCGGCTTTGAATGATTCGAACTCGTCTCGCTCTTCGGGGGAAGCGCTGTTCAAGAAATGCTCGGCTGCCTTTTGCAACGCGGGCAATTTCGTGCGCATCAGCAGCTCGGGCTCGAGTCGCGAGTGCCAGGGTAGCTCAATCGCTTGGAGATCTTCGGCGCTGAGGCGTCCTTGCTGATGCAAGCGTTCTGGGCTCAACAGCAGGGTATTGCCGGCGAAACTCGAACCACAGTGATACGGGGAAAACCCGCTCCCAACCGGAGTCAGTGGCAGGACCTGCCACAACCTCTGACCCGCATCGTCCAGAAACTTGATCCAAGAGATGCATTCGGGTCCTAAGTCACCGATGCCAAACCGCCCCGGCAAGCTCGTTGGATGGAGAAGGATTCCGCTTTCGCGTCGAAACATAGGCATTAAGTCCAATGTGGCCCCGAGCGTTACAGCACGAGCCCTCGTCATTCCAGTGCTAACGCTAGACTTGGCTTGACCAAGTCGTTCTGTGTGCGAGCGAGTATCGTTCGCTGGCGACGGCAAGTCCCAACCCTTCTTGCGGGATCTGATTGCTGCGTGCTCGTTTCAGCAACACTGAATCACTGATCACCAGGCGCCCTCCCAAGCCCCAGGCGCCTCATGCGCACACAGTGCGCAACTCCCAAAGACCAGAGCCTTAACCCTGCGTACATACTGCTGACACATGAACTCGAACGATCTTTACATGCTTGGTTCCACTGGCGATCACGCGGGAAGTCACGGATACTCCGACCGCATCGAGCCAACACCGGTCGGAAGCAACGTGATGTTACAGTTTCATATCTTGTCGTTCGAGGGGCCTGATGGATACGCGCGCGCCGGAGGGATCGCGAGTCGAGTTACAGGTCTCGCGCAAACCCTCGGGGCCAGCGGCTTCGAGACTCACGTGTGGTTCGTGGGCGATCCATCTCTTCCCGGCCACGAGAGTGATGGCAACCTGCATCTACATCGCTGGTGCCAATGGATTAGCGCCCACCACGCGGGCGGGGTTTACGATGGCGAGTTCCCCAAGGCGGATGACTACGCGTCCTCGTTACCACCGTACATGGTGCGCGAGCACATCTTCGAGCACATCCGCAAAGGCGGGCGCGTCGCGATCCTCGCGGAGGAGTGGCACACCGTGCATGCAGTGCTGCACTTGCATTGGCTCTTGTGCCGTATCGGAATGCGCGACCGCGTTCACATCTTGTGGAATGCGAATAACACCTTCGGCTTCCATCTGATCGATTGGGCGAAGTTGGATCAAGCAGCCACGATCACCACGGTCAGTCGTTACATGAAGTATCGGATGCGACCGCTAGGGGTCGACCCACTGGTCATCCCCAACGGCCTCGAGTCGGATGCGTTTGCCACGCCCGATCGGGGAGCCGTGATCGATCTGCACGAGCGCTTCGAAGATCGACCCTTGCTGGTCAAGATGGCGCGCTTCGATCCGGACAAACGCTGGATGCTCGCAATGGACACCATTGCGGAGCTCAAACGTCGTGGGCGTCGCCCCTTGCTCGTAGCGCGCGGTGGGCTCGAGGCGCACGGCGCCGAAGTGCTCGCTCGCGCCCGAAGCTATGGCCTTCGGATCTCGACGCGCAAGCTGCCGGTACCAGGACCTCAGGGCTTGCTGAGCGCTCTGCAAGACACGTCGAATGCCGATATCATCCAGCTCGATTCGCACGTCGATACAGCGGCGCGACGCGTGTTGTTCCGTTCGGCCCGGGCGGTGCTCGCCAACAGTGGCCACGAGCCGTTCGGTCTGGTTGGTCTAGAGGTCATGGCGGCCGGGGGTGTCGCTTGCACCGGTTGCTCCGGTGAAGACTATGCGGTGCCTGGTCAGAACGCTCTGGTTTTGGAAACGGATGATCCCCAGGAGTTCGTGCAGCTGTTCGAGCGCATGAATCCGTTGGATGAGCAAGCGATGCGCATAGCGGGCCGCCAAACGGCGCAGCAGTACGCGTGGGATCGCGTGGTCGATCGGGCTTTGCTGCCTCGAGTGGACAGCAGCGTTCGCTCCGTGCTGCCACTGCCCCAACGTCAACTGTCGTTGATCACGTCGGTGGACGAGGAAAGTGCCAATCGCCGCGAACAACTGCGGCACACGGCTTGAGTCGAATGCGAGCAGGCTAGCGCCGCTGCGCGAAGGAACGACGCCAAGTTTCCTGACGTCGTCCTGCGCGGCGCTGGTCAGTGTTCGGGCTTGAAGACCGTGATCCCGAGCGGGGGCAAAGTCGGGGCCACCGAATACTCGCGCCCATCCATCGGTTCGCGAGTGGTCGTTAGCGGCCACGGATTCATCACGCCGCTGCCCCCGAACTCGGTCGAGTCAGAGTTGAGGATCTCTCGCCACTGCACGCCGAGTGGAACGCCCAACTTGTAACCAGGGCGAATTACCGGGGTTGCGTTGATCACCACCAACAGCCAATCGTCCTGACGTTTGCCGCGGCGCAAGTAGGCGAGCACCGCGTTGGTAGCGTCGTGCAGGCGCACCCAGCTGAAGCCATCGGCTTCGAACTCGAGCTCATACAGACTGGGTTCGCTCTGATACAGCTCGTTCAAGCGCGCCAAGAAACGCTGCACTTGGCTGTGACGCGGAAAAGCCGTCAAATGCCAATCGAGACTGCCGTCGTGATTCCACTCCGACCACTGCGCGAACTCGGCGCCCATGAACAGCAGCTTCTTGCCAGAGAGCGTCCACATGTACCCGAGTAGCAAACGCAGGTTCGCAAGCTTCTGCCAATCATCACCGGGCATCTTGGCGACCAACGAGCCCTTGCCGTGCACGACTTCGTCGTGCGAGAGCGGCAAGGCGAAGTTCTCGTTCAAATAGTACACACCGCGGAAGGTGAGCTCGTTCTGGTGGTAACCTCGATGAATCGGATCGCGCGCGAAGTACTTCAGCGTGTCGTGCATCCAACCCATGTCCCACTTGAGACCGAAGCCCAAACCGCCGACCTCGGGGGGCCGACTCACGCCGCCCCAGGCAGTGGATTCCTCCGCAATCATCTGGATGTCGGGGCACTCGGCGTAACAGGCGCGATTGAGTTGGCGCAGCATCTCGATCGCGTCGATGTTCTCGCGACCCCCGTAACGATTTGGAACCCAGTCACCCTCGTTGCGTGAGTAGTCGAGGTAGAGCATCGAGGCTACGCCATCCACCCGCAGGCCATCGGCGTGGAAAACCTTGAGCCAAAAGATCGCGCTGGAAGTGAGGAAGCTGCGAACCTCGTTGCGCCCGTAGTTGAAGATCGCGCTTTGCCAGTCGGGGTGAAAGCCTTGACGCGGATCTTCGTGTTCGTACAGGTGCGTGCCGTCGAAGTGCCCGAGGCCGTGTCCATCGGTCGGGAAATGCGATGGCACCCAATCCAAAATCACGCCAATGCCTTCCTGATGGCAGCGATCGATGAACGCCATCAGGTCTTGAGGGGTGCCGTAGCGACTGGTTGGCGCGAAGTAACCCGTTACCTGATAGCCCCACGAGCCAAAGAACGGGTGTTCCATGACGGGCATCAGCTCGATGTGCGTGAAGCCCAAGGCCTTGACGTACGGGATCAGTCGCTCTGCGAGTTCACCGTAGCTGAGTGAGCGGAAGCCTTCCTCCGGCACGCGCATCCAAGATCCGACGTGAACCTCGTAGATCGACATCGGAGCGCCGAGGGCGTTGGCCTTGTGACGCTGGGTCATCCACGTCTGGTCGTTCCACGCGTACTCGAGATCCCACACGACTGATGCCGTGCGCGGAGGCGTCTCATGGAAGAAACCGAACGGATCGGCCTTTTCGAGATGGTGGCCATCCCGCGTTTGGATTCGATACTTGTATAGCGTACCCTTACCGACCCCTGGCACGAAGCCGGCCCACACTCCCGAAGAGTGCACTGGGCTCAGCGGATAGCCGCCAGACCAGCCATTGAAGTCCCCAATGACACCGACAGCCTCCGCGTTTGGCGCCCAGACGGAAAAATGAGTTCCCCACGTGCCGTCGATCTGGAGCAGGTGTGCTCCAAGCTTCTGCCACAGGCGGCGATGCGTTCCCTCGTTGAACAGGTGCAGGTCTTGGGGCCCGAAAATGCTGGGTAGATTCATGGTTTGGATCGGGACTCGAGGAGTCGGCCGATGAGCTTCTGACTACCACGGGCGCCAAGGAAGCGATAGATAGGCGACCCCCGCTCGATTCATTGCGTTATGGAGATTTGGCCAGGCGAACCCTACCCACTCGGGGCGACATACGACGGCTACGGCACTAACTTCGCGGTCCACTCGGAGGCTGCCGAACGTGTCGACTTGTGTTTGTTCGACTCCGCGGGGCGCGAGACGCGCATTCCGTTACCCATTGCCAGTGCCTTCACCTGGCACTCGTATCTGCCCGAGATTGGACCAGGGCAGGCTTACGGTTTTCGCGTCTACGGCCCGTTCGAACCCGAGCGCGGCAATCTGTGCAACCCGAACAAACTGTTGCTCGACCCTTATGCAAAAGCGATCGCGGGCGAGGTGCGTTGGCATCCGTCGCTGTTCGACTTCGACGAGCGCACGAAGACAGAGCTTCGACAGCCGCAAGATACTGCGCCGTTCGTCCCAAAGTCGATCGTCGTGGACCCGCACTTCGATTGGCGGGGCGAGCAGCGCCCACGCACCCCGTGGCATGAAACGATCATCTACGAGTTGCACGTCAAAGGTTTCACGCGCTTGCATCCCGAAGTGCCGCCCGAGCAACGGGGGACTTACGCGGGGCTCGCGCATCCCGCAGTCATCGGTTATTTGAAATCGCTCGGTGTGACCGCAGTCGAGCTCATGCCCGTGCATCAGTTCGTGACGGAGCCGTTCTTGGCGCGCCAGAACCGCACCAACTATTGGGGGTACAACACGATTGGGTACTTCGCGCCGCACGCCGCGTTTTCGAGCCGCGGTGGGTTAGGGCAACAAGTTAACGAATTCAAATACATGGTCCGCGAGCTGCACGCCGCAGGGCTAGAGGTCATTCTCGACGTCGTCTACAATCACACCGCGGAAGGCGGACGTGGTGGCCCTACGTTGTGCTTACGCGGACAGGACAACCGTCGCTACTATCGCTTGAACAGTTCCGACTTGCGCCAGTACGTGGACTTCACCGGCTGCGGCAACACCATGAACATGCGCGAGCCGTATGTCTTGCAGCTGATGATGGACTCGCTCCGCTACTGGGCCACCGAGATGCACGTCGATGGCTTCCGTTTCGACCTGGCATCCGCGCTTGCGCGTGAGCTCCACGCCGTGGATCGCTTGAGCGCATTCTTCGACTTGATCCAACAAGATCCGGTGCTGCAGTCCGTCAAGCTGATCGCTGAACCCTGGGATCTCGGGGAGGGCGGCTATCAAGTTGGCAACTTCCCGCCGAAATGGTCGGAGTGGAATGGGCGGTACCGCGATTGCGTGCGCGATTTCTGGCGCGGTCGCGATCACAGCGTCGGTGAGTTTGCCTCGCGCTTGACGGGGAGTTCGGATCTGTATCAGTCGTCAGGGCGCAATCCGCACGCCAGCATCAACTTCATCACTGCGCATGATGGGTTTACGCTCCGCGATCTGGTCTCGTACAACAACAAGCACAACCTCGACAACGGTGAACAAAATCGCGACGGCGAATCGCACAATCGCTCCTGGAACTCGGGCGCGGAAGGCGAAACCACCGAGGTTCGTGTGTTGGCTTTGCGCGCGAGGCAGCAACGGAACTTCCTTGCAACGCTGCTTTTGTCCCAAGGCGTACCGATGCTGGCCGCTGGTGATGAACTAGGTCGCACTCAGCGCGGCAACAACAACGCGTACTGCCAGGACAACGAACTGTCCTGGATCGACTGGCAGAACTACGATCGTTCGCTCTTGGAATTCGCTCGCACGGTGATTCGCATCCGCCAAGAGCACCCGGTCTTCCGTCGGGCCACGTTCTTCAGGGGTGAGTCGATCCGGGGCTCCAACTTGACGGACATTGGTTGGTTCCGGCCCGATGGGTTGGAGATGACCGATCGCGACTGGGGTGTTCACTTTGCGAAGTCCATCGGCGTGTTCCTCAACGGCCAGGGTTTGCGCATGGTCGATTCGCGCGGCCGTCGCTATCAAGACGATAGCTTCCTGCTCTTGTTCAACGCGCACACCGACGAGATGACGTTCCGCATCCCGCCGAACCTGAACGACCACTTCTGGACCGAGGAACTCGGCACGGATTGGGATGGCCCGAGTCTAGTGCGCCGAGCGCCCGTCCATGCGGGCTCTCAAATCGTGGTGCCGGGACATACGATGCGGCTCTTGCGCAGGGACGAGAAGAAGGAAAACGAGCTGCGCGACGCTCCGAGCAGTGTGCACATGCGGCGCTGGAAAATCTTCCGGCGTTGAAAGGTCGGCAAGCGCTGCCCCTGCGCGTGAACGAAGTCCGCGATTTGCCTCAGTACGAAACCGATGGCGATGATGCGCTGCGCATGAAGCGCTTGACCGGCTCGGTTTGAGCTGGGTCGATTGCGGCAACCCAGATGTTGAGCGCCAGCTCTGGCTCGCCGTGCTCTTCCAAAATGCGGTAAAGCACGTGGCCGTCATCCAACCACGCTACTTGATCATCGACGCTGCGCTGTTCCTGGGTCAGTTCCCACTCACGGCCATCGGCGAGATCGAGCGCGTGTAGGCGCCACTCCGAGTTGGGCAACTTGCTCTTGAACACCAGGTGTTTCTGATCGGGTGACAAGGACGGGCATTCGACGTTCTCGCGCAGCACGTGAACTTCGCGTCGGGCGATGTCGCCCTCGACCAAATACGTCTTGCCCTTGGTGGCAAGCGTCGCAAAGAACTGCGAACTATCGGCTTTGAACGTAACGCCCCAGAAGTTGAAATCGGGCGAATGCAGTTCGGCACCCTCACGCAGCACTTTGAACTCCTCGAGGTCGGCGATGGGATTGCCCGTGCGAACGTCCAGCAACGTGGTGCGCGTCGAAAAATCGGCTTTGTAGTCATCGCCGACAGTGAAGACCGTTGCTACGGCGAAGCGCTCGTCCGAGGAGATGCGCGCTCGGCTCGGTAATCCGGCTAGATCAATGGTGTGAACAACGGCCAGCGCGCGATCTACGAGCAGCGCTTTGGCCGGCGGCGTCAGGTTGATGCGATTGTCTACGAGGCAAATGCCGCGCGTGCGCCCAAACGAGAAGCGATCGCATTTCAAGTCCGTCACGATTCGCTCAGCGTCGGGCGCCGACAGCGCCGCGATTTCGATGCGTCCATACTCGTCGTGGCGCACGCTGCGGGCGTACACGTGCGGGGCCACGCGCAGTCGCTCGAGGGCCGACCCGTTGAAAGTGGTGCCGTGGCCACCGAGCTCGGACGATGTATTGGAGCCGCTGGCAATGCTGGTTGGTCCGCTGGATTCGTCGAGTTTGGTCGAGCGGGGCAGACGTCTCGCGACGTAGAAGGCGGTGAGCGCCGTGACCGCTAGCGCGAACAACCCGAAGCCGAAGCCTTTACTCGACTTCATGGAATGCCTCGGGTTTACGAATCACGTGGACGAGCGCGAACGTCAGGCTGAGCGCCAATGCGAAAGAGAGCGCACGCAGCGCGACGCCGGACCCGAACGAGCTCCAAAGTGCGCCAAACGCGATCGTGCCCAGGAGCTTTCCCGTCCCAACTCCAGCGCTGACCAAGCCGAGCCCAACGCCGCGCCGTTGGACCGGTAGCAGGCGGGAGGTGAGGGCCATCATGACGCCGTCGCTGCTTGCGTAGTGAAGACCGAGCAGTGTGACGTTGGCGACCAACAGGGGCAAGCCCAGCGCGATTTTGGTCGCCGAAGCACCCAAGACGTACACGGCCAGCAAGGCCGAATAGCTCACGAACAACACCGGCAAGTGACCAAGCTTGTCCGCAATTCGCCCGACTGGGATCGAGAGTGCGAGATAGACGAGAGGTGTCGCCACGTACAACAGGGGGATCCATGTGCGGGGGAAGTGCAGCGCGCTTTGGAGTGTCAGATAAATCAAACTATCACTGGCAGTGCACAGCCCGAGGACGAAACTTGCCACCACCACTGCTCGGTAACCTACGTCGCTCCAGAGCCGCGCCAACGGCGCGTTCTCGGCAGGCGTTGCATCGGGCCCTTGCTGCGGATTCTTGACGAACGTGACGATGATTGCGACGCCGATCGATGCCAGCGCGAGACTGACCGCGAACACGACATCGTACCCGTCCGGGATGAAGTGCAGGAGCGAGAAGGCGAGCGCCGGTCCCAAAACTGCGCCGGCGGTGTCGAAGGCTCGATGCAGTCCGAAAGCGGTTCCGAGCGCGTGCTTGGGCACGCTCAGCGACAGCAAACCATCTCTTGGCGTCGTGCGTATGCCTTTGCCGATTCGGTCGAGCCACGTGACCGCGAGTAGCGACCCAACGCTAGGCCCAACCAACAATAGTCCGAGCTTCGAAACCGCAGACAGCCCGTAACCTGTCGCCAGCAGTTCACGATAGCGTTGCCAGCGATCGCTGGCGGCTCCGCTCAGCAAGCGCACTAGCGCGGCGCCCCCCTGATGCACCCCTTCGACGACGCCCAAGGCTGCAGGTGACACTTGGAGTTGGTACAAGAGATACAGCGGCAAGACGCTCGTGAGCATCTCGGAGGAGATGTCCGTCACCAAGCTCGTGGCACTCAGAAGCCAAACATTGCGGCCCAGCGCTGACAGCGCCACGCGTGCAGCTGGTGCAGCTGTGCTCAGCGGGTTCGGCAGCGGGCCTCGCTGGCGCTTTGCGTCCGCTGAATAGGTCAATCGGGTCGCACGAGCTCGAAGCCGCTGGCTTCCCAGTTCAAAACGCCGCCTTCCAAGAAGGCCACCGGAGTCCCGCCTGCGGCCAACTTGGCCGCGAGCTCCTTCGTCAGTTCGCCGGTGCGGCAATACAGCACTGGTGGTGCTGCCAACATGTGAAGTTCGGCGAGGCGACCCTCGATCTCGGCGATCGGGAAATTCTGTGCGCCTTCGATGTGCTTGCGGTTGAACACGTCGGCGTCGCGCGTGTCGATCATTTGGATGCGTTGCTGCTTCAACAACATCGCAGCTTCCTGTGGTTTGATGGCGCCCGCTTGACGTGGCAGGAAAGGCTCAATCAGCGCGCGCAATTGCTTCTTGTTCATCGCACCAGCCCGTGCGCCCACGGGTCTGCCCTGGGCGAACACCACGAAAGTTGGCACCGATTGAACGCGAAACTGCTGAGCCAACACCGGCGATTTGTCGATGTCGATCGTCACTATCTTGGCTTGGCCTTGGAGCTCCGCTTGCAGTGCTTGCAACTCGGGAGCCACGGCTTTGCACGGACCGCACCATTCTGCGCCAAACTCGATCAAGACAGGCAAATCGCTGCGCAAGATCTCGCTTTCGAAGTTTCGCTCGGTGATCGGTGTCAATGCTGCCATGCGTGCAAGCCTATCGCGGATTTGCGGCGTCGAGGGTCGAAAATCCGCCGCTGCGCGCTTGGCGGCGTCGCTCTTTGCCCCAGCGTGCGACCGGTCCGAGTGTGTTGAGCGCGAGAGTTGCGGCGACTATGCAGCCGAGCGCCAAGAGCGTCGTGGCCGCTCCAGGATGCGCGCTGCGATCGAGTAGCGCGCCCCAAGTGCTCAAGCCCGTCGGAGCGAGACCGACGAAGCCAAGTGCGGCGTCGATCCCAAGCGCGTAGACGGCCGTCGCCGACGCTTCCAGCAACAACAAGGGGCGCAAGGTCGGCCAGATGTGCCAGCTCAGAACGTGGCTTGGCGTTGCCCCCAGCGCGCGCGCCGCAAGTGCGAAGTCTTGGACCAGCGTTTGACGGACGTGTTCGGCCACCAGCCGCGCCGTGCCCACGCTGCGAATTGCGGCCAACATTGCTCCAAAACCAAACAACGTTGGCGTCCGCGATCCGACGCACCACAGCCCCACCAAGATCAAACCGGGTAGGGCGCCCGTTAATTCAACGGCGCGAGTGAGGGCAATCCCGAACAACCTAGGCTGAGTGCCGGCCAGTGTGCCGATCAGCCCGCCCAACGGCAAACCCAAAGCCAATGTCACCAAACCGAGGGCCACGGTTTGGCGCGTAGCCCAGAGCCACTCCGCGAGGGGCGTGGTCAACGGATTCTGCGAATCCAACTGCGCTGCGAGTCCCGAGGCAAAAAAGCCGCTCGTACCAACGCCTGCCGCGTCTTGGGTACCGCTGGCAAGCAGCAGCCAGTCGGAGAAGATTGCCGCGAGCACGAAGCTCGTCAAGACGCTGATTGCGATGGCGCGTCCCAGATTACGCATTCAGCCCTCGTCGTGCAGACTGTACGAGCGCCGCGGATCGAGGCGCGCCAACAATACGTCGCTCGCTAGGTGAACGGCGCCCACCAGGCAGGTCGTGGCGACCGTGACCAGAATGATCCAGCTGGGATCCCGCGCTTTGAGCGCGGCGATCGTGGTGGGACCGATGCCATCCAAGCCAAACGCGAACTCGACGACGAAGACGCATGTCAGCAGTGTCGAGGACTGTGGAGCCAGGGCGCTGATCGCCAAGTTGCTCGAGATCCGCAATGTGCGCCACGCTGCAAGCAGAGGTGAAGCTCCCAGGATGCGATATGCGAAGATCCAACCGTGATTGCGTTGGGCTTCCCGGTTGGCAGCTTGTTGACGCACCACCAGCAAGCCACCGATCAACAGCATCAAGGAGCAGCCCGCCACCGTGCGCAAAGTAACGGACTGCAAGTGTCGGGCCTGTAACAGCAACACAGGCAGTACGAAGGTCGCGCTCTTGGCCAACAATCGGATTCGGCGTCCCCGAAAGCGCTTCGACGCTGCTGCCAACTGACCGATCACGATCCCGAGGAATGTGCCGCCGACGAGGCCTACCAAGAACAAGAATATCGTATTGGGCGAGCGTGAACGCAAAGCACCGAGCGCGGACTGACCGTCGTTCAACACACCAAACCGCGTCACGACACATTGGCGCGCCCAAGCCGCATAGCGGGTCTGGAAGAACGGCGCGACCAAACGCTCCACACCTTGCAGGACGACGAAGTTCGAGCGCACCAGGGCCCAATGATTCTGCCAGCGTTGGTTCAACTCGCGCGCCTGCTCGAGACTGGCCCCCGGCGCCAACACCCAATCCTTACCCAACAAGCGTGCGGCAGCCGTCATCAAGCGTGAGGCTGTCGCGACGGGATCTCGAGCTTCATCCGAGGTCGCGCCGGGGTCGAGCAGCTCCGCCTGTTGACGGAACAATTCTTCCAACGCGAAGGTATCCAGCTCGAAAAGCTCGTTGCTCCTCAGATCTGTTGCTTTCAGCGCGTAGCGCGATACGGCGCGGCGCGCCGCCGCGGGCTTGAAATCGCCGAGACGTTCGACCGAGAAGCGAGCCCAAAGTTCGCTGGCTTCGGCGGGCGTGTACGCCAGCGCGCTGCTCGCGATTCCCATGCGTACGGCTACTGGTAAGAGCGCTTCCGCAACTGCTGCCCGACCTACCGGGGAAAGCGCATCCAGGCGGGGCAACAGATAAGGTAACCCCGCACCACCGATCATCTGCAGGACTGCATCCGCCCGAGCGCGAACCAGCGGTGCTAGTTCGTCGCGTTCGCGACCGTCGCTCGTCGATTCATCGCTCGAGCGCTGCTCTGCGTCTTTGGCAATCGACTCGGCGGCGTCCCAGACGATTTCGCGTACCCCTCGCGGCTCTAGGTTTACGAACAGCGGGAGCTGCGCGTCGCTCCGCGCGCCGTCGTCTTGGCTCTGTCGGGCGTCACCGTCCAGCGCGCGAGCAAGCAACCAAAATGCCAGCACGGTGACAGCACCCATCGTTGGGATGAGCCACAAGAGTCGACGCAGGGCCTCTCTCATCGAAGCGCCCAGCGAAGCGCTTCAGCGCAGCAGGAACAAACCCACGAGCGCGACCACGACCAGTGAGACCACCACGATCGCACCGACCCAGCGTGGTGCCAGACCACTGGTCGGCAGCTCGATTGGCGCATCACTGTCTTCGGCGGGAGCGCTACCGGGTGGCGCGAGCGTCGTTGCGTTGGGTGAAGTTGCAGCAACAACCGCTTCTTGATGCACCGCGGCCATGGGCGCAGTGTTGTTCAAGGCAGCATTCTGAGCTTCGTGCTCGACCTGAGCGACTTGGATACCTGGCTCGGTTCCGGTTCGGCCTTCGCGGCCGGTGGCCGAGAGCGTATCGGTGGGCAGCGCGTAGCGCCGAAACACGAGCGGGGGATCGTCGGCCAGCGGCGGGCTGAGGCCTTCGCCAAAGAATTGGATCACCAACACCGTGATGTTGTCATGACCACCAGCGCTATTAGCCCGAGCCGTCAACTCTTTGCAGGCGTCGATCGGCTCGCGCGTCTTGATCAGGACTTCGCGCAACTCTGCGTCGCGGATCATCCCCGAGAGCCCGTCGGAACACAAAAGCAGCGTGTCACCCGCGCGCAAATCCACGTACGTGAGATCCACTTGCACCGTCTCGGAGGTTCCGAGGGCCTGCAAGATGATGTTGTTGTGCTCGAAGGTTTCCGCTTCCTCTTCGGTCAGCTGTCCCGCTTCAATCAACTGATTGACGAGGCTTTGATCGCGCGTGACTTGGACCAGCTGTTCACCGCGCAACAAATAGCCGCGGCTATCGCCGACCTGCGCAAGGAATAGGCGCGAATCGATCAACACGGCCACGGTTGCGGTCGTGCCCATGCCACGCCGCGTGCGATCGGCGCGTGCCTCGGTGTAGATCCGCAGGCCGGTTTCTTCGATCGAGCGCACCAAGTTGCGCGCGAGCTCGTCGCGGTTACTTGGAGCCGGCGCGCCGGCCATCAGCTCGTAAATCAAATCGACGGCCATCTGGCTGGCGACCTCGCCGGCCGCGGCACCACCCATGCCGTCGCAAACGGCGAACAGGTTGCCCCCGCGATCGACGGTGCGTTGGCGATCTTCTTCGCGCAGCCCCCGGCTCTTCGACGTGAGATCGGCGATCAGGAAGTTGTCTTCGTTGTGCTCGCGCACCTGCCCCACGTCGGTGCGACCGAAAACCTTCAACCGAATGGGTGCTTCGCTCGAAGTGCCGACTGCAGCTACGCCAGCGAGATGGGCAACGGGGTTCGAGGGATCGGTCATGTTCGGACTTTGCCTACTTCCACCAAGTGCCTACTTCCGTCTGCGGGGGGTTCATCACTGCTTCCAGCGCGGGTTTGGACCATCCACCTTGAGCCGGAACAAATGCTGACCGATCCTGACGTGTCCCCCGTCAGGTAGCGGTCTCTCCTCGCGAATTGCCACGAACGTCCCATTCGACGACCCAAGATCCGTTAGCAGAAAAGTTCCGTCCTGTTGACGGCTGAATGTCGCGTGTTGGCGACTCATGAAGGCATCATCGGTGAACACGAAGTCTCCCGACTCCCGGCCGATGGTGGACTGAGTCTTGCTCAAATAGAAGACGTTGCTCGATACCCCTTCCACTGTGCGCTGCACCAGCCGAGCATAGCGTGGGAGCGCCGGGGAGCCGAAAAGTCGGGTACCGCGCTCGTAGGCGGCGGATCGGTGGGTCTCCTCCGGACTGACCACCTCGAAGCGAAAAACTTCCAAGCCGATCAGAATGACATCGCCGTGGAGCAGGCGCTCGGGCGCAGTCAGCCGTGCATAAACGCCGTTGACCGAACCCAGGTCGCGCACCCAAAATTGCCCGTTTCTGAAGAGAATTCTGGCGTGGCGGGGACATGCATAAGGATCTCCGGTGAGCAGGACCTCGCCTTGCTCCCTACCAATGTCTACCTGGCCCGTCGTGATGGGATAGGCTCTGCCCGGTGTTCCATCCTGCGCGATCACGACCAAGTGCGCGGGGGGTGGGGCCTGGGGCACGACGCTTTGAGGCGGAGCCGCCTGTCTGAGGTCTGCGCCACAGGCCTGGCAGAAAGCCGCCCCATTCACCGCCGTCGCTCCGCAACGGGCGCAGTGTCGCGCGAGTGCCGCTTCGGCCACCGGCGCCAGTGGCGAGCGCAACGAGGGGGCAGCCATTGGGACCGGTACCAGGGCTCTCGCCGGTTGAGCGCCGGCCGAGCGCAAGGGCGTCACGGGAGCCCGCTGTGAGGCAGGGGCCGCCGCGGCGATCTGAGCGGCGGGCGCGTAGGCCGAGGCAAGCCCCCCGGCCGCAACGTGGTTCTGGGCGCTACCGTGGTGCGCGGTCGGCACCACCCCGCCTTTGCTCGTCGCCGGCGCCTGCTCTGCTTCGGAGCCCGCCCGGGCGCCCTCCGGATTGGTTGGGGTCTCGCCGCGGGGCAGGTTGGTTCCACAGATCGCGCAGTACCGCAGGTGTGGCGGATTGGGCGAACCGCAGCGCGTGCAGGCGATTTCGGGCCGCGGTGCCTTTTGCACCGGCTCCTGCAGGGTTGCAGCTGGCGCGACCATTTGCTGCCCGCAATGCCGGCAGAAGGACACGTCTTGGGGGTTAGCTCCCCCACAGCGCTCGCAGATCAAATGGTCCTGTCCGTTCAAGGGTTTGGATGGGCGATGTCAAACGCGCGATTGGATCGTTGAATTAAACCGGGTTCCCTCGAAGAATGCCAAACGACAGTAACAAGTTCAGTCCTGCCGGTCGCCCGAGCTCGGCCGGGGGTGGGTCGAGGGCGCAGATGCCGGACTGCTTGACGTCGCGCGCGGGCTTTGTCTAAAGGCACCCAAGATTCCGAGGAGCTACCGAAAAACATGGAAATTTACCTCGACCGGCGCGCCACGAGGCAGATCCGCATCGCCGCACAGGAAGCTATCGAAGAGGGGGACCTCGATCCGTTGAGGGAGGACATCCTCGAGGCGTTTGGGGAGGAGCAGGTCGAAGAGATCGAGCGCCGCCTCGATAGCGCGGACTTCTACGAGCACTTGTCGGACGTTCTGGACGAGTGGGGTGGGGATGATCCGGACGAACTGTTCGAACTGCTGGAGACCCAACTCTCCGAGGTCGGGCTCGACCTCAAATTCGAGAACAAGGATTCGGAGGGCGGCGATCGCGACGATGATCGTGACGACGACGAAGACGAAGACGAAGACGAGTCCGATGACGACGAAGACGAAGACGAAGAGGACGAAGAGTCCGAAGAGGACTTCGATGAAGGTTTGATAGACGAGGACACCTGAGGGGTCCGAATCGACGGGTCGACCGATCGGCGCCCCGAGGCCGGCCCCAGGCCGGCATTGCGACAGTGCGTTCACTTAGAGCGGGTCTGATCTGCTCTTGGGCTCATCGAGGACACAGCGCCTCGGCTTCGTGTGCGTGTCGCGAATCTGGAAACTCGCGTTCCAGTTTCGCGACATCGCTGCAGGCCTCGGTCGCGTCCCCATGTGCATTGCTCAGGCGGGCGGCTTCGAACAAGGCGTCGTCTCGAAGTAGACTCGTCGGATAGTCCTGCACCAGCGCACGAAACTCTTCGCGTGCGCGTTGCCAGTCGTTCAGGTCATCGCGCCAGATCTCCGCCATCAAGAAACGCGCCTTCGAATAGTGGCGCTCATAGCTGCCCATGAAGTTCGATTCTTCGCGGTGGGAAATCATCCACTTCAGCCACTCGATCGCGCGTTTGGGCTGACCCAGTTCGCGCTCGATCGCTGCGACGCGCAAGATGCTCTCGTCCCAGTAAAGACCCGTGGGGTAGGGGTAACGGGTGATCAGGGCGCGATACGGGCCGAGCGCCGCGCCTGCGCCGCGCGTCGAATCGATCAAGAGTGCCTGTTCGTAAGCCAAGACTTCCGCGAGATCACTGCCCCCGACGGCTGATGCGAGCTTCGCCAGGTGTTGCAGTGCTGCCTCGCCACCCAGCTTGGCTTCGTCGTCTTGTCGAATGTCGCGTACTGCCTTGGGTGCGAGGCCCGAGTTGGGAAACTTCCGAATCGCTGCATCGAGTTCGGCGTAGCCTCGCTGTTCGTCTCCCGCGTCGATCAACAGTCGCGCGCGATCGAACGCGGCTCGAGCCTGACGTTCGCCCGGCTCTCCCTGTTGAAGTGTCAGCAGCACGGCTCGGGCTTCGTCGATTTTGCCCGCCCGCTCGAGGCTCGTCGCTCGCCGATAAGTGCATTCGTCTCGCTCTCGGGCTCCGGGCGCCAACTGCCGAGCTCGCTCCCAATGCTCGGCTGCAGCCTCGTACTGACCCGCGCGGTACGAGCGATCGGCGTTCTGGATTTCAGCGCTGTATGCGGGAGGCAAGCTCGGAGTGCAGGCCAGCAACAGTAACGTCAACACGGCGTGCGACCTCACTCGTCGCTCTCCGGATCGGGTGCACCGCTCTTGCGCCGTTGTTCCAGCGCCGTCATGAACCACTCGTAGGCGAGCAGCTGACACGCTTGAGCCAAGTTGATCGACGGCTGATCGGCGGCCATCGGGATCCGGATCCGCTGCTGGCAACGAGCTAACTCTTCGTGCGTGAGGCCCGTCTTTTCGTTGCCCAACACGACCGCGATGCGCTGCCCGCGCTGAACCTCTTCGTGGGCTTTGCGGGCCGCATCTCGCGGGTTCAAGATGCCGCTCTGTCCGCGTCGGGCCGTGGTTCCAAAGGCACAATCGACACCGCGCAATGCACTGGCCAAGTCATCGACGACTTGGGCGGACTCGAGGACGTCCCACGCGCGCACCGCCATCTTGAACGCCATTTCGTTTTCGGGGCGTGCCAGGCGTCCGGGGTTGACCAGCACGAGCTCGGTGATGCCCATGGTCTTGATGGCCCGCGCGGCAGCGCCCACATTTTCCGGATAGTGGGGCCCGACGAGGACGAAACGCGTTGCACGTGTGAGAGGCAGAACGAGCACGCGGGCAGTCTAGCAGCTACGGCAAAGGAGCGGGGCTCGTCGTCGGGGGGAGGGGGCTCGCTTCTGGGCTTGCGGAAGCCGCACAACGGAAACCTCGCGACGGGTCACGCACGTTGGCAAAAGCGGCCGTGCGTGAGGCCCCGCGCAGGCGCGCGCGCGGACTCGTGTAGCTGCCACCGCGCACCGCGTGGGCGCCGTTGCCCTCCGAGGTCGTCGCGCCGTGCGGATCCGTCAAGTCGTTTGGATCGTATTCCGCGTCGTAGCGATCGAAGGCCCACTCCTCGACGTTGCCCGCCAGGTCGAAGATGCGCTCTGGCGTAGCGCCGGACGCGTATGAACCCACGGGCGCCAGTTCGCGGAAGCCATCCACGTCGTCGGTTTCGTCCCAGGCAAGCCGGCCATGGTTGCTGCGCCGGGAGTGGTAAAGGTTACCCCAAGGGTAACGGCGTTGACCGAGGCCGCGCGCCGCGCGTTCCCATTGCGCCTCCGTGGGCAGTTCAGCCCCCGCGAAATGACAGTAATCGCGGGCTTCGTCCCAAGTGACCAAACTCACCGGCAACCGCGGCCCCTTGAAGCGCTCTGCGCCCCTGAAATAGGGGACCGGTTCACAGCGTCGCGCAGCAACGCAGCGTTCGTAGTCGGCTTGGGTTACCTCGAAACGGTCGACGGTGAAGGCCGAAACTCTCACCAGTCGCTCGGGTCCCTCGTTGTTGAAATGCCCCAGCTCGCACAACGGTCCGTGAACCTCAGCCGCGCAGTCGGCGAGCGCCAAATCCATCTCGGCGCGCGTCGAACCCATGCGGAACGACGACTCTCCGAAATAGACACGTGCCGATAGCGGACTGACGAGACTCAGCGCGTCGGCGAAGCTTGGTAGGGTCGGCAATTGCGGGCCGCGTGTCGCGTCGCTACGCACTTCGAGTTTGTCGTCCGCGCCCGCGTTCGGATGCAGGATCAGCAGCATCGTGGATGCGGCCAGGGCCCCGCCAAGGGCGTTCCACGAACGGCTTCCCATCTGCCTTCGATTCGCTCGGTGTTGCCGATTGGGGTTAGTGTGAGCCCGGGGCACGAACACGGTGTCCGCGCTGGCGCAACGGTTTGCTCGGGGCAGCACCGTTCGCGGGGGGCGCGCTGCTAGCCGACTCGGCGCTCAGGCCCTTTACCCCGCTCGTGTGCGCGCCGCCTGCGCCCAGCTCCTCGAGCCCTTCCTCGTCGTCGAGCGCGTCGTCTTCTTTGCCGGCTTTGGGCATTTGCTTTGGCCGCTCGGCGAGCCACGCCACCGCGGGCACTTCCTCCTCGATCACGATCGGCGCCGGTGGCTTTAGGGCGGGCTTCGGCTGTGCCTCACCTTGGGCTTCGGTCATCATGCGCACGGCGCCCCAGGCGCCTAGCGCAGCAAAAGCCAATGCCCAAAATGCATTGCGCAGTCGATTGGGCTGCGTGGAGATGGGCTGTACGAACGCGGGAGCTGGCGTGGGATGCGGCGGTGACGTGGTGCGCGCAGTCGGCACCAATGCTTCGGCCAAAGTCAGTCCGAACTGTTCACAGTCTTCGAAGCGACCCTCTGGTTGCTTGGACAGCGCGCGCGACAGTGCTTGATCGACCGTGAAGCTCACGCCGCACACTTGCGCGATCTTCGGCGGTTCACTGTTGGCAATTTGAGTCGCCACGAAAACTGCGTCGTCTCCGGGGAACGCGCGCCGACCGCTCAACGCTTCATACAGCGTTGCCGCCAACGAGAACTGATCGCTGCGTGGCGAAAATCGGCTACTGCGAATCGCTTCTGGCGCACTGTACGCCGGAGTTCCGAGTACATTGCCGGCTCCGGTTAACGTTGAGTCCGGCACGCGCGCGATGCCGAAATCGGTGAGCTTTGCGCCACTGCGCGACAAGATCACGTTCTCGGGCTTGATGTCGCGATGAATGACTCCGGCTTCATGCAAGAGCTTCAATCCATCGCCCACTTGACGGGCGATCGTGGCCACTGCTTCCGCACCCAGCGGGCCGCGCTCGAGTCGTTCTTTCAAATTGGGTCCTTCGACGTACTCGAACACCAAGTACAGACCGAGGTCCGGCGTCTCGCCCATGTCGTGAAGCGCCACCAAGTTCGGATGCGTGACGCGCGCGCAGGCACGCGCTTCTTGCCGCATGCGTTCGAGTAGCTGTCCGCGCTGCTCCGGGGAGATCGGCAAATCGGAGCGCAGGTGTTTGATCGCGACGTCCCGCTCGAGCACTGGGTCGTGCGCCAGCAGTACGCGACCCATGGCACCCTTGCCCAATTCGCGGACGATGAGGTACCGCCCGACGGTCTTTGGCAGTTTGCTTTCGGGAGCCATCATCGAGGCACCAGTCAGGGTTGTATCCCCGGAGTTCCGAGTCTGCCAACGGTGCTTGTCCAGACGGCGTTATCCCCGCGCCAACGCGGATCACTTGGCGCACGAATACCTTCGTTTCTGCCTGGTGTTTTGTAGTCTTGGCCGAACCGCGGCCCGCTTCCGTAACTCTCGAGGCCTATCGGTGAGTGTTTTTTTCAGCGACTTTCATTGGGCGGCGCGCCCGCCGCGTGCGGCGCGCGCGCGACTCACGGCTCGAACTCGACGCCGGGCACGGCACCTGCGCGACTTTCCCACACTGGGGGGAGCGCTTGGAGAGTTCTAGGTGGCCTTGCTGGGAGCCTTGTTCGCTCCATCCGGCTTGGTGGCATCCGGTTTGTTCGCGTCGGGCTTGGGTGAATCGGTGCGCGGCGTGTCATCGCCGTAGTCGGAGCGGAGCTTGCGCATCAAGCCGTCCTTGAGGACTTGCTCGTGATACGAGGGCATTTGCGGCAACTTCACCCACAAGCGGACACCGGTCTTGGTTTCGACGATCTCGAACGCGCCGAAGCGCGCGTCGGGTTCACCCACGGCCTTGTAGCGAAACAGCAGGTACGCAGCGTCGGCGTTTTGCTCTGTAACTTCGTATCCGAGATCGATGCGCAGGTAGCGAAGTGCGGCGCTGAAGACTTGTACGCGACTGTAGCCGACGTCCACTTGGGCGTTCGCCCACGCGCTCGGTGTTGCCAACACGAGTGCGAAGGCCAAAAGCAGAATGCGGCGCATTCGGGCGCCATAATCCGTCCGCTTTGGCTCGGCCAAGTTCGAGGGTGAACTCATTCTTCTCGCGACCGGGCCGAAAACTTGGGACAGGCTTCGAGGGCACCCCTAAAGTGCGCGTCCAAGTGCGATCGATGTCGGGGCAGCCAAGCGTTGGATCGAGACTCGTCGTTCGTGCGCGCGTCGTGTTCTTGGCCAGCGTCTTGTCGACCGGATGCCTCAGGGCACGCGCTACGGCAGGAGGCGCGTTCAGCGCGCGCGACTTGGACGGACACAGTGGACTCGTGACTGGGGCCGACTTGGCGATTGGCTTGGATCGTTTGCCATTGTTTCGTGCTGCCAAGCCCACGGCCTTCGGGTTGCACATCACGGGTGAGGCGCTGCTGGCCGAGCGCTTCACCGATCTGTCTTGGGGGACTGGCATCGGTTACTTCAAGCACCCAGACCCGGTCGCTGGCTACGCGACGCTCGGGACCAACTTCCACGTCGATCGCGTCGAAGGGCGCGATAGTTTCGGCAGCGTCAGTCCCTATCTGGAGTTCGGGGTCGCGGCGCCCGTGGACGCCAATTCAACCACCTCGCCTACGGTTTTGACCCTTGGCATCGAGAGCATGCTGTTCTTCAACTTCCTGCTTCCAGGTGAACGGGCGGTCCTGCCGTACTATGCGTTGAAGTTCGGTCTTGGCTTCGACGGTCCGTGAGGTTTGAGCGAGCCCGATGCTCATGGGCGCGCTCCCGGTTGACGCGCACAAAAACGCGAAGGGCCCGAAAGGGCCCTTCCACGCTCGCCCACCGCTGACCCAAGTCAGGCTGAGCGAGTCACGACTTGGTCGTGTTCACTTACCAACGACGATGGTGCAGCTCGTCGCGTACAGACCGAGCACGCTGAAGATGTCGTGGTCGACGTGCGCAACTTCGGTGATGCCACCGGCTGCCATCGCGGCCGACACCGAAGCGTCACCAGTGCCGATGAAACCCAGGATCGACGAGGCGCAGGCTTGGCCGCTCTTCGTACCCGTACCCGTGGTTACCGCTCCGCCCATCTTGTAGCCGGAGTAGAGGCCACCAGTTACCGCGCCGTTGCCGCCAGAGGCCATGGCACAGCCGTTCGCAGTCAAAGCAAGACCCAAGACCAAACCCAACTTGACGAGTTTCGACATGTAAAAAAATTCCTCTGCCTAAGGGTGATAAGCCGTCAATCCCTCGACGACGGCTGCCGCATCCTACTCGGCGCGCCAACTTCGTCTACAATTCATGGATAGCGGTGATCGGAGAGTTGGACTCTTCGGCCGATGCGATTTGCAGACTCGCACCGCGTTCGACCTACGTCGAACCACAATCGTGAATGGACCGCAGTCTTTGTCCGTCGAACCGCGGCCGCGCGCGGGAGGCCTAGTACTGCAACAGCAACGGGTGTTCGGCGCGGCGCAGTGTTCGAGGTTGCTCTAGCGCAAGGCGCAGCATCAAACCACTCGCCCACTCACTGTCCCGGCCTAGCCAACGCCACGTGAATTGCTCGTAAGCGAACAACTCGATGCGCACCTTTCCCAGCTTGAGGGAGGCTTGTGCGGTTGCAGCTGGCGACAAGCCCGACAAGCCAAAGTGGCCTTGCGTGTAGTCGACGCTGATCGGTACCAGGCTTACACCGGGGCCTAGTTCGAACCCGGGAAGGCGCAGGCCCGCTGCGTAACGATAAGTGGAGAAGTCGAACGAGTAGCTCGAGGGCTCGCCCACGTGGAACGTGAAATCGCGTGCAACACTGACCCAGCCGAGGCTGCGCAAGGTGGTCATGGTTTCGCTGAAGCCGAACGAGTAGCGCCTCCAGGGCTCGCTTTCGCGAAGGCCGGTAACCTTGTCGATGCCGCCCGAGTAAGCGTTCTCTCGGCGCGAAACGAACGGATCGAACAGAGGCCAGACTTTCCAGGCGAGCGGCATCGTCGCCGGGGTCACGCCCGAAGTCGCAGGCTCCGACGTTGCATTGTCACCCTTCCCAGCTACGGGCGACGCGGCTAGTGGATTTGCACTAGCCAGCGCCCAGAGAACCACCGACGACGCCAGGGCGGTTCTGCGATCTGCTCTTGGTACGATAGTGCGCAAACTCTGCGGGCGCGTCGACGAATTCACGTTTGGCGTGTCTCCGGAGCGGCCGCGCTCAACGCCCCTTCGTCGTTCATGTTCGCGTCACCCGCGGCCAGGGCATCACCCACCCCGATGTGCAGCAGCGCGCCCGCGACCAAGGCGAACGCAATCATTATTCCGTTCTGAGTGACGAACAGCAGAAACACCAGCGTGCTGCCATGGCTGAACAGTTGAGCTTCGGGCACGAACAAAGACAGCGCAGCGTAAGCCGAGAATTGAAACGCCCCGAAGAACCCAGGCGCGTTCGGCACCATGATGCCGATCGCCAGCACCCCGGTGAGCACACAAGCTTGCGCGAAGGTCACGCTTTCGAGACCAGTTCCGTGCGCGAGCACGACCGCGGCGAAGGCGTTCATCAGCCAGTAGCCCGTCGTGGCTAGGATGAATGGGATGGTCTTGCCTAGTTGCGGCAAGAAACTCAAACCCAAGGTCACCCGTTCGATGCGATCCGAGATCCAATCCGCCAACCCTTTGGAAGCCAAGCCAACGATTGCGCGGATCACCCGTCGCATCCAATCTCGAGCGAAGTAGCAAAGCCCCATTGCGACGAACGCGCAGGCAAATACTCCGAGCGCGATGTACGCGGCGCGCGGCACGACACTGGGCGAAATCGGCAAAGTCCCGATGCGTTCGGGCAGCGGATTGAGCGGCGTAGAAGCGATCAGCCCAAACAGCAACATCAGGCTCAAGACCAGGCCATCGATGATGCGTTCGGCAGCAACCGTACCGGTTACACTCCAGCCCGACAGTTTACCCTTGTCGCGCACCAGCGCGGGGCGCACGAGTTCGCCCGCGCGCATCGGCAAGAGCACGATGGCCGCGAAACCGATGAACGACGTCAGCAGCATCTTGCGCATCGGCACGTGCGCGATTGGATCGAGCAAGAACTTCCAGCGCCATGCCCGCACGATGTGAACCAGCGACCAGATCACGACGTAGGCGATCACCGTCCAGGCTTTGACGTCAGCGAAGGCGCTCTGGTCGGGCCAGAACGGCAGGGTGCCTGCCTTCATCAACCACAGGAACCCGCCCGCGAACAACAGCGAGACGAGGAGTTTGCCGGCGTGCTTGCGAAGTGGATTCGAGGGGCTGGTCACGGAACTACGGCGCCTTCTAGGATCTTGTGCGGGCCGTGTCGAAACAGTTCGTCCAGTTCGTCCTGGCCATAGCGCTTGTGCAGCTGATTCATGGCTTTTTCGAGCAGCGCCAGGTCGCTCGGGCGGTGCGCGTCGCTGCATGCGGCGTCGTAGAAACCAAGCTCGAGCAGTTGGCGGGCGGCCTTTTCGGGGCGGCGCCCATATTTCCCGACCAGCGCACACGTGTCGAGGAGGGCAGCGCACCCCACGTCGAGCAGCGGCTCCAAGCTCGCGGGGTCTTCCCAGAACGCGGGGACCCTTTCGGGGTGAGCAATCACCGGTGTCAGCCCCGACCGACGCAGCTGGGCCAACAACTGCGGCAGGTGAAGAGGAAGCTTGGCATCGTAGAACTCGATCAGAATCGCCTTACCCGGTGGGTAGGGCAATCCTTCCCCGGCCACGATCCGATCGAAGACGACGTTGTCGAAGGTGTGTTCACAACCGAGAGCCAATTCCGGCAGCCCGGCGCGGTCCAACTGAGCGAGCGTGTTTGCGAAGGCGCTCTCGAGCTGGCCGCGTGTGTGATCGAACATTCCGGGACGCATGTGCGGCGTGGCGAACACCCGCTCGAAACCCAAGCGCCCGAGCCCCCGCAATAGTTCCTGGGCCTCGTCGATCGTGCGTACGCCATCGTCGATGTTTGCGACGTAGTGACAATGGAGATCGACGAAGCCGCTCACCCTGGGAGCCTACAGCGCTTTTCACGGGCGCGAAATGCGTGCGTGTTGCGCCAACCGAATCGAGCGCAAACGGCTCGGCCCCCTCGACATCCGCGAGGGTTCGCTTGACCTTGGGGGTTGACCTCGCCCAATCTCGCAGCGTGAACTCACGCGATCCGGACGAGCAGGCCTGTGTCTGAAGTCAGAGCCGCTTTGTCAGGGCGACGGGCGATCGTTTGCGTCGGCTCCGGCGGGGTCGGCAAGACCAGCGTCGCAGCCGCGCTCGCCGTTTCTGCGGCACGTCAGGGCCGACGCGTACTGGCGCTGACCGTCGATCCGGCGCCGCGTTTGGCCGACAGTTTGGGGGTGGACCGCGCCAGCGGTGATTGGCAAACTCTCGATGCAGCGCGTTCGGAGCGTCTCGGGATCACGAAGCCTGGAGCGCTCGAGGTCGGCGTGCTGGATGCAGAGCGCACGCTCAGGCAGTTGATCCAGAGCCTCGTGCGCGACGACGAAGCCAGAGCTCGGCTCGTTCGTCACCCCTTGTTCGAGCCGTTGGGCAAGTACTTGGCGGGAGCCGGTGAATACATGGCAATGGAGAAACTGCTCCAGGCCTTGAGCTCTGCGGATCACGACTTGGTCGTGCTCGATACGCCTCCGAGTCGTCATGCGCTCGATCTGTTCGAGGCCCCGGAGCGCGTGAGACGCGCCGTCACCAATCCCGTCCTGAGCGCGCTCTTGCGCAGCCTGCCCGGTGCGGGTTCACGCCGGGCAGATTGGCTCGGCCGTGGCATCCGAATGGCGACCAAGGGCATTGGTCGTTTGACCGGCGAAGCCACGCTCGAGCAGATCACGACGCTCGTGGAACAACTGCCGCCCGTGTTGAGTGGCTTTGGTGAACGTGCTCGTGAGCTCGGAGATGCCCTTCAGCGTCCTGATTTCGCTTATGTGCTCGTAACTCGTCCCACTGCCGTGTCGGTCGAACTCGCGCGTTCGTTCAGTCAGGAACTCGAACGCCGCAGCCTGGGCGCCGATCTGCTCGTCATCAATCGCGTGTCGCGTGTGCCGGCGCGGGAAGTGATAGCTCGCGGCCTCGAGCAGTTGGGACCTCGAGTCAGCGAGAAGCTCTTCGGAGCAGTGCGATCGGCGCTCGCCGACGGGGTTTCACGCACGGAGCGCGAGCAAGCACAGATTGCGGAGCTCGTGCGTGAGCACGTGCTGCAGGGCTGTCCGCGTTTGGAACTGCCAGCCCTGCAAGTCGGTGTTTCGGACCTGGCTGAACTGGCCAACTTGGCCGATCGCTTTGGGCGTTGTTGGGGAGGCCAAAGCGCGGCCAAATCGGCTTGATGGTTACAGGTTAGCGCTGGGCAGAGGGCCACACATCCGCACCGCGCGGCGCTTCGCGGTGCACGGGTTGGCGGGGTCGTTCCTCGGCGCTGCGGTAACGTGAGCAATAGCTGTCCCAGAGCTTCAGCACGCGCCGCACTTCGGCGTCGTCTCCGAGCCGAGCAGCTTGCTCGGCCAACGAAGCTTTGCCCTGGGCGCATTGTTCGCTGGCGTAGGAATCGATCCAACCCGCCACGCGGTAGTCGCGGCGTTCGGGCGTGCTGCCGACCGTGTCCTTCAGGCCATCGATGAAGCTGATGATCAGGCGCGCTTTGTCGACGTTGCGACTCCGGTTGCCGATCTCTCCCAGGTTGAACGCGTATTCCTCGACTTGCTCGACGCCCGTTTCGGCGTTTTCGTATTCGATGCTGAGCATCACCGAGTCACTCGGACGCACTTGTCCACCCCTGGCGGCAACATCGCTCAGGAACATCTGACTGGTGCCGGCGAAATAGTGGATCGCTTGCACGTCCTCTTTGACGGTGCTGCTCTCCTCGCCGTAGAACGTGTTCATCCCGAGTGAAGGCGGCAGGTGCATGCGGAAGTGCACGTCGTTGGCGATTGTCTCGATCAGCGAATTGAAGCGCGCTCCGAAGACGGCGTCCACCTCCGCTTCCGAGCCGAGGAAGAGGTAAGCGCCCTTGCCGCGCTCCGTGAGCTTGTCGAGCAAGGTATCGTTAAACTCACTGCCCACACCGATGCCGCTCAGACGGATGCGTCGGTCGTCATAGTGCTTGCCGATCTGCGCAATCATGTCTTCGTTGGTCTCGCCGGTGTTGGCCAGAGCATCGGTGATCAGGATCACGCGGTTGTTGTGGGTGCTTTGATAGGAACCGTCCGCGAGGGCGTAACCCTTTTGCAGTCCGAGGTTTACATCCGTCGAGCCGCGCGGCTGCAAGCGCGAGATTGCGGAGCTGAGCACGTTCATCGGATCGCGACCCACCACGAAGTTCTCGACCGGGACGCAGACTTGGTCGTCGAACAGCACCAAGTTCACGATGTCGCCGGCCTTGAGTTCGCCGCGCATGCGATCGAGGCCGCGCTTCAGGTAGTTCATGCGCCCCTCGTCGCTCATCGACCCAGAGCGATCGATCACGAACGTCAGTGCGGCGTTGCGGCGTTCTGCCAAAGAAACGTCGCGACCCGCGACCGAGAAGCCGAGCGTATAGTTACCGGGCTCGCCTGGTTTGGGCTGCAGTTCGGCTTCCACGCTGAAGTCGTTGTCCGTGGTTACCGGGGCTGTTTCGAACGAGAAGTAGTTCAAAAGCTCGTGCGGACGGATGTTATCGGGGGCGATCGGCAGGAAGCGATCGATGGCGTAGATCACGCGCTGGGCGGACGACAGACTCATGCTGTCGTCATTGGACAGATAAATTTTAGCGCCCCAGTCGTGATAGCGATCGCGCGCCAGATCTTCGGGCGGCGGAGGCGGCGGCATTGCCTTGGGCTGCTCGGGCAGGGGTACTGCGGCTGGCGGGCTTGCTACAGGTTTACGCGCGACGGGAGCTTTGTCGGCCTTGGGTGAATCGGACACGCCGTCGTTGCCGCGTTTGGGCGAGGGGCCCGGCGCGTAGCGCTCGCCCTCGCTGGGCCCGCCGCTTTCCTCCCGCGACTCCATCGGCGGCGCTGCCGCTGCGGGGGGCGCAGGCGCAGGCGCGGGTTCGGCGCGCTTCTGAGCGTTATCGTCGTACCCGAGGTCCCCCGAAAAGGGATCACTTGGGGCGCTTCGCCGTGAACGATCCGCGCCGCTCGGCGGCGCAGGCATGATCGGGCTCGGCGCAGCTTTGCGGGGAGCGCTCTTGGGTGCTGGGTATCCCGAGCCACCGGAACTTCCCGAGCCGGCGAGCCCGCCCGAGCCCTTGCCGTAGTAATAAGGGGGTGGCGGTGGGCTCCAACGCCGCACGGGCACGTCGTAACAACTGTGAGTGCGCAGCGCGGGTAGTGTACTCAGGTTTACGAACTGCGGAACTGGTCGCGCGTGGGAAGGGTGCTCGGTCGGAGTGAACACCGTGGGCGGCTCCTCCACCACAGGGGGTTCACCCTGCGCGATTGCCAGTGGTTCGGGGTCGTGCCCTTGGGCTTGTTGTGGAGGTTCGGGCGCGCTGGCTGCGGCGGCGTGGGTCTGCTGCCGCGGACTGGCGCAAGCCGTCAGCGAAACGAGGAGGAGCGAAGCAACAGGTCGGTCGAAGCGGGATTTGTTCACAGGCCTCTGAGGGGTTTTCGGAAGCGCGGGGACCTCCAACGGCAGTCGCTCGACTGTCGCTGGCACGCCGAGTCGTTGGTACCTAGGCACCAGAGACACCGTCGCCCCTAGTTTCTTGGCTCACTCCTGCGCGCGTGATCTTGGGCCCGACCGCTGAGCCCTGCTACGCGTTTGTCGCGGCGCTACTTCCCAAGAGCAGCCGCGGTTTGTACTGACGCTGCACGCCCCTCAGGCGCGGATGTTGAGGCGCGTGCCCACGTTTCCGCTCGGCGCCGGGGTCGGTGCAGCGTTGTCGATCAGCTGAAGCGCGCTCTGATTGAGCTGATCCGTACTGCTCTGAATCTTCTTGGCCACCGCAACTTGGTACTGCGTGTCCGTGTTCAGCGTGGGCGCGGTGATGTTCATGCGGGTCTTGAACGGGACCTCGAGCCAACCCTTTAGGCCGAATGCGACTGGCGCTGGCCGCTCCGAAACGGTTCGTTCTGGCTTGGGCCGCCGCCTCACGTAGGTGGTTTGCACTCGCGGCCAAAAGCTGGCATTGCCTGCCCACCTGTGCTCCCGAATCTGACATCGCTTTCCAATGCGGAGGCATTCGGTACCGGTCTCGAGGTTCCGAAGGCGCTCCTGGGCCTTGGGTCGGACCGAGCTGCTGGCGCGCGGAGCGGCGACGAGGGTGGCGCCCGCGAAGGCGAGCTCACGCAGAAGCAAGTCGCGCTTTGGTGCCGCTTCTACGGCTTGGGTCACGAGCTGCCGCTGGATCGCGTGGACTTGGTCGTGGCCGAGGAGCGCGCGGCACGCGGACCAGACCCCCAATTCGAGGCGCGCCTCGAATGGCTTTTGCAGGGCACGTCGGACAGCGAGCTACAAACGCTCGACCCACGGCGAGATTGCGCGCGCATTCATCAACGCGTCGTCAGTCGCTTTCGCGTCGAAAGCCGCGTGCTAGAGACGCTCGCCATCAATCGCATCGCCCAGTCGCTGGCGCTTTCGTTGTTGATCCGTGCCACAGGCAAGGCAGAGACGACGCCCGTTTTGCGCTTTTACGATACCTACGCGCTGTTGGCTAACGTCCTCGAATGGGGCATCGACAGTCGGCGCGGCGCCGAAGCGCTGGCGCGCATCAATGGTATCCATGCGCGCTATTCGATCCCGAATGACGGCATGAAGTTCGTGCTGCTGGCCCTGGTGTTTACTTGGCTCGATGGGTTGCCGCAAATTGGACACCGTGAGTTGCACCCGAGCGAGCGCCTCGGGTTCTTCCACGCCTACATCGAGCTGGGGCAGGCGATGGGGATCGCCGAGCTTGCTCACGATTACGCGTCGATGCAGCGCTGGATCCATGACTTCAACGCTGCCAACCGCGGCTTTCATGACAACAAGGCAGAGTTCTTCGAGCGCAGCGTCGGTGGTTCGCTGGTGGATGTCAAAGATCCCGCGTTGGCGCATTGGTTTCGCGTGGCTTTGCGCAGCGCCATGGACGAAGCGTATCGCGAGAGCATCGGTGAGAGCTGCCCTTCAGCGTCGGAACGCGACCAAGTCAGGACTTTCATCGGCCATTTGGGCTGGCTCGCGGAGCGTCAATCCAAGCCGTTCATCCGAAGCCTACAAAATAATCCGGCGCGCTCAAGCTTTGCCGAGCCGAGTGAACTCGGCTCGGCGCTGCGAAGCAAGCAAGTGCCGCCGCAAATCGACCCAAACTCGCTGCCACTGATCACGCGGGAGCAAGTGGCGGAGGCTTGTCGGGCTGGCTTGCTGTGGCTCGTGATTCACGGCGCGGTCTACGATTTGTCGCACTTGCAACACATTCACCCTGGGGGGGCAGCGGCGCTCTGGCGGCAGCTCGGCAGCGATGCAAGCCCCGCCTTCGAGCGTGCGGGGCATTCCCAATTGGCGCGTGAACTCATGACCAACTACCTAGTTGGGCGTCTAACAGAGCCCGACTCGGAGCAGGAGGGCGCGTAACAGCGCGATTGGTAGGTCCAGTGCAATTCAAGTCAGAGTCGTTCGTGTTCGAGGGCAGCGCTGCCGAGCGCTTGGACCGAGTATTGAAGCAGCACTTTGCGGGATCGAGTTGGGCCGAAGTGCGACGCTTGATCGAGTCCGGTAAGCTTACGGTAGCGGGTAAACTCACGATCGATGCCGGGGCACGCATCCCACCGGGGTCGACACTAGTCTTGCAAATGAACGCCCCCAAGGCGCGGCCGGGTCACGTGGTCGACGACAACTTGGTCGTCTACCACGACGCTCACGTCGTCGTGGTGCGTAAACCCGAGGGTATCAGTTCGATCGTGCACGAAGGCGAAACCGAGAGCGTCGAGCAACGTGTCCAAGATTGGTTGTCGGCGCGCGAGCCCAAGCGCGCTGCGGCGGTGCACGTCGTGCACCGTTTGGACAAGGTGACCTCGGGTGTGATGCTGTTCGCGCGAACCATGGCCGCCAAGCTTGCGCTGAAAGAGCAGTTTCGCGCTCACACCGTCGGGCGCCTGTATCTGGCTCTGGTGAACGGGGCGATGCGAGATGGCACCTTGAAATTCCGCATGGTCCGCAATCGCGGAGATGGCCTGCGCGGGGTGACGAACGATGCCAACCGTGGCTACTTCAGCACGACCCACGTGCGTGTTCGTGAGCAGTTCGCTCGTTGCTCGCTCGTCGAGTGTCGACTCGAAACTGGCCGCACTCACCAGATTCGTATTCACCTGTCGCACGTCGGCCATCCCATCGTTGGGGAGAACCTGTATTCGAAGGGTTTCGATGGGCCGTTGTTGACCGCAGATCGGGTGATGCTGCACGCTGCCACGCTCTCTTTCGATCATCCCGTCGAGCGCAGGCGCTTGGCATTCGACGAGCCCTTGGCGCCCTCCTTTCGCGAGTATCTCGATCGCGTCGCCGTGCGTTGAGATTCTGATCCGGTTCGCTGCGGCGTAGCGGGCGACGTGGAACGATTGTGCGAGCGCAAAATCGTGCGCGAGCGCTCGCGAGCGATTTTGCAACATCGTACTAGGCGGCGCTGTCTTCGGGTGGCTAGTTTCACCACCTGAGCTCGCCATGCCGGCAAATAGCGAAGCTCGATAGATGTAAACCAGCCGGAGTTACGTCGAACGCTCACTAGAGAGCCAGCAAGCATGAGGTCTTCAGTCGGTTCAAATCGAGTTGCCTCGAACTCGGCCAAGGCCGAGCTCGAGCAGAGCACGGTCAATGGCCCGCTCAGCGCGACCGAGGCTGAGTTGACGGTTCCGTCGCTCGATGCTCAAGACGTGGCCATTGGGACGACCATCTGCGGCAAGTATCGGATCGAGAGCGTCATCGGCTCAGGGGCAATGGGTGTCGTCGTCGCGGCGCGTCATCTGGAGCTCGAAGAGCGCGTCGCGCTCAAGTTCATCCGACCTCACATGCAAGGGGACCCTGGCGTGGTTTCCCGGTTCGCGCGCGAGGCCAAAGCCTCGGTGCGTATCACGAGTGATCACGTCGTCAAAGTGCTCGACATCGGGACCGCCGAGCGCTTCGGCCCGTTCATCGTGATGGAGTACCTCGAGGGGCAAGATCTGGCTCAGCGCTTGACGCAACGCGGCCCATTGTCGCCGCGCGTGGCTTGTGAGTACGCGATGCAAGCCTGCGAGGCGTTGGCATTGGCGCACAGCCTCGGGATAACTCACCGCGACATCAAGCCCGGCAATCTGTTCTCGGTCAAACGCGGTGAACTCGAGCTGATCAAGGTCTTGGACTTCGGTATCTCCAAAGCAGCCCTGACGGGCAACGTCTTTGGCGATGACCTTTCACTGGTCGAGACGACCGGCATGATGGGCACGCCTCTGTACATGTCACCCGAGCAGATCCGTGCCACGGGTGAAGTCGACGCGCGTTCCGACATCTGGTCACTTGGCGCGACGTTGTACGAGCTCTTGACGGGCAAGGCCGTGTTCTTGGCCGAGACGGTGATGCAAGTTTGCGCACTGGTCTTGGAGAACGAGCCGCTACCCATGGCAACGCATGGGGTGGTCGTGGCGCCCGAGCTCGAGCGGGTCGTCATGCGCTGTTTGCGCAAGGACGTCGGGCAACGCTACGCAAGCGTCGCGGAGCTGGCGCGCGACTTGGCGCCGTTCGCCCCGACCCGGGCCCGCGTTCACTCGGACCGGGCAAGTTCGATTCTCCAAAGCTCCCCCCAGGACAGCCTGCACGACACGTTTGGCCTGGCTCGGGTGGCTTTGCCTGGCGCCACCCCGGCCAATGGCGACGTGAGCGAAGCTGCACAGTCAGCCACGCGGGTCTCAGCGTCTGCCAGTTTGCGAGACGCGAAGCTTTCGCAGGAGCAAGCGTCGTCACTGGCTGCGTTGGCTCACAGCACACGCACCCCGGCGAGCGAGGCTTTACTGCGCCAGAATCGATGGCTTCGTAGCTGGGGTCTGCTCGCGGTCGCGATCGCGTTGCTCGCGGTTGCGTTCGTCGTAGAGCGCGCAACTTCGCCCTTCGCGCCCCAGAGCAATAGCCCGGCTAACTCTGCGCTGGATCAGGCTCGGCACTCGGCGGCCGGGCTGAGCACCGGACCGAGCTACGCCGCTGACGAAGCCTCCCACGTGCCGGCGCTGGGCGCGGCGCGCGCGCTCGGCGCGACTGCACCGGGCCCCGTTGCTGAGACCCCCGTCGCTGAGACCCCCGTTGCTGAGGCCCCCGTTGCTGAGGCCCCCGTCGCTGAGGCCCCCGTCGCGGGGCAGCGAGCGGACTCGCTGCGTTCGGCAGCGCGGCGTGCGCAGATGCGTTCGGCGCAGATGCGTTCGGCGCAGGGCGCGTCCAAGGATCGATTCGTGCGGGCGCGCGCAGAGCGCTTGCCCGAGAACGACGAAGCTAGACCCGAGCCGAGCGAGCCGCCCGTCGGAGCTGTGATGAAGTCCAAGCCTCGGGCGCGTTTGGTTGGATCTGCGTCGCCCGTGCGCTTGTTGCAATGAGGGAAGCCATGAGTCGTTTGACAAAGCACATCGCGTGGTTGGCAATCGGGGTTGCCTCTCAATTTCAGTGTTTATCTGAAGCACTGGCTCAAGATTCGTCGGAGACGAACTCGAGCGAGGACAACCCGGCTGCCCTGGAAGTGACGCGCCTGAACGAGGAAGGCATGGGCCTGTACAAGCTGCGCGACTACCGCCGCGCAGTCGAGAAGTTCATCCAAGCCTACGCGATCGATCACGATCCCAATCTGCTGTTCAACATCGCCCGTTGTTACGAGCAGCTGGGTGACGTGGAAGCGGCCATCGAAAAATACGAAGAATTCGTGAAGATGCCAGGCGCAGACACTCAAGGGCGGCAGCGCGCGTACGATTCGTTGAATCAACTTCATCAGCTCGCCAACACACCCAAGGTGGAGTTGGAGCCCACCCGCGAAGAGCAACACACCGAGCAAGCTCCGCCCAAGCCCGAACCTGCTCCGCCGGTCGCGCGCGAGTCGGGGCCCGGCTTGTTGCCTTGGGTTTTGCTCGGGGCAGGAGTGTTGACCAGCGCCGCCGGGGCTACTGTCTACTACCTCGGCCAATCCGATCACCAAGACGTCGAGAACCAACCGAACTTCGGCGAGCCCGGGCGCGTCGTGGGTATGACCCGCACAGAGGCCAAGGCGCTCGTCGACAGTGGCGATCAGAAGAAGTTGATGGGCTTGGCCGGCTTGGGAGTGGGCGGGGCGCTGTTGATCACCTCTGCGGTGCTCTTCATTTGGAGCGGGGATACGAGCAACGAAGAGTCAGCCACGCCGCAGGCCGCCCTGGTTCCACTGCGAGAGGGTGCTGGCTTGTGGATAACGGGGAGATTCTGAACGTGAACCGATTGTTGGCAGGAAGCTGGCTGATTGCGCTGGCCGCATTGGGCTGCGCGTCGCCCGATCTTTCCGGGACGACCTTCAGTTGCGAGAGCGACGCAGACTGCGCCGAGGGTGAGGTGTGCGGTCCGATCAGCGGAGTGCTTGGTTGCGTCGCGGTCGATCCAACCCCGATTCGGATCGGGATGAGCGGGCCCTTGCAAGGTCCGAGTGCGGGACTGGGCAGAGACATGGAGCGCGGCATCCATGCAATGTTCGAACGCGTCAACAGTGAAGGGGGAGTCTATGGGCGCGAACTCAAGCTCGATCCTCGCAATGACAACTACGATCCGACTGCGGCCCATCAAAACATGCTCGAGCTGCTCGACATCCAAGAAGAGGTCGTAGGCGCCGACGCCCCCGACAAACGCGGCTCGAACAGTGTGTTCGCCGTGCTCGGCAACGTTGGCACGCCGACCATGCTCGTGACGGCACCGATGGCCACCAAGAATCGGGTGCTTTACTTCGCCCCTTTCACCGGGTCCCAACGCTACCTGCGCGACGACACCAACTCACCCTACGTGTTCAACTATCGCGCTGGCTACTACGAAGAGACCGAAGCGATGGTCGAATACATGGCGACCTATCGTCAGCCACGCATCATCACGACGCCTCCGGCAGATTCGTATCGACACATCATCGCGTTCACCCAGAAAGATGCATTCGGCGATGCCGGCTATACCGGTCTAACCACTGCCTACAACAAGATCTCGCCGCTCCCTCAAGCGGACTCCACGCTCCCGGACCCGTCGATTCGACGGCTGTACTACGAACGCGACAAAGTCGAGACGGTCGACGCAGCGGTCGCGGACGCCGAAGTGGCGCTCACAGAGCTCTTGGGTGACGGCAGCGTTGTGCAGTCGGTCGCAATCGTCATGATTGACACCTATCAGCCCGGCAACACTTTCATCCGCGGTGTCCGAGATTGGCTCAATCAAGACGCGATGCGGGCTGGGGCCCTGGATGTCGAGTTCATGCATGTCTCGTTCGTCGGCAGTGACGCACTTGCCGACGCGCTGACTCAGGCGCCAGCAACCTACTTGGATGTTCGCGACGGGGTAACCAAGCGCAGCTACACCGAAGGTGTGCTCGTGACGCAAGTCGTGCCCTATTACGGCAGCCAAGCTCCGGGGATCGCGGAGTATCGTGCCGACATCGACAAACTCGACGGAGGTGCGACCTCGTTCACGTCGCTCGAGGGTTATGTTGCCGCGCGCCTGTTCGTGACGGCTCTGAAGCTCAATGGCCCCACGCTCGACACGGCTAGCTTGCTGCAAACCTTGGACGAAAAGGTCAACGGAGTCGACATCGGCATCGGCACGTTGCTCAGCTTCTCATCCACGAATCACCAAGCATCTCACACGGTCTGGGCCAGCGTAGTTCAGGCGGACAAGAGTTTTCAGGTTCCGTTCACTTGGAACCCGATCGATCACATCCGCCCGAACTGAAGCTTCCGATCCCCAGGTTGGCTCGCGTTCGGCCAACCTGACGAGCCTTACGCCGTGGGGGTGCCGGGGCTGCGGAACAGCTCGATCTGTTCGAGCATTTGATCGTCATTGGGGCGATCGCTCGGGCCGCGTTGCACGTTTGCGATCTTCTTGACGACGTCTTGGCCGGCGACGACGTGACCGAACACCGAGTGACGGTTGTCCAAGTGCGGGGTCGGTCCCTCGGTGATGAAGAATTGAGAGCCGTTGGTATTGGCGCCGGAGTTGGCCATCGACAGCACGCCCGCCTTGTTGTGACGTAGTTCCTTGTGGAACTCGTCTTCGAAGCGGTAACCCGGTCCGCCCGTGCCCCAGCGATTTGCCGAAGCGCGGTCACGGCTCAAAGGATCGCCACATTGGATCATGAAACCCGGGATCACCCGATGGAAGCGCGAGCCGTCGTACAGAGGGGTGCCCTTCATGGCTTTGCCCGAGACGGGATCACGCCAGTCGATGGCGCCAGTGGCTAGGCCGCAGAAATTCGCGACAGTCTTGGGCGCCCTAAACTCCTCGAGCAGCACGACGATCGTACCCTGCGTCGTCTTGAAACGCGCATACAGGCTCCCCTCGCCGGGCACGTTTATGGCTGGAAAATCCATTTCTTCGTCTCCTTGAGATTCGAACGGTTGAGGGCGAACCTTAGACCAGGTTTCGCCAGCAATGCCAGAAGGCCGTGAGCCAGAGAGCGGATCTCGAGCCAGACCCATTTGTACTGGTCGCGGGTGTCGAGTTTCGAGACTGCTCTCAGCGAGCCAGGGCGTCCAAAGTGTCACGCGCGTAAGTTGCCGCGACTTTGACCGTGCCGGCTCCGCCATCCATGCCGAGCAGTGGAGCGACCTCCATCACGTCCCCGCCAACGAGCCCACACTCGCGGCCCAGCCTCGAGATCAGTTCACGCACCCAAGTGACGTCGAGCCCGTCGGGTTCTGGCGTGCCGCAAGCATCAGCGAAGCGTGAGTCCGTCCCGTCGATGTCGTTCGAGAAGTAAACGGGCAGTTTGGTTTCTTTCACCAACGCCAACGTTCGTTCGAGCGCGGCGTTTGGCGAACGCAAGATCTCGTCCGCCCAGAGTTGTCGTACGTCGAGCGTTTCTTCCCAATGGTCTTTGGGCCGTTGGCTCGCCCGCACTCCGACCTGAATCATGCGCCCTTGTCGGCCGAGTAACTCGTTGGCGTGGTAGCTCCAGGTGGCAAAGCAGATTTCGATCCCGAGGCGTTGGGGCATCAGATCGGTATGCGCATCCGGTTGCACGATGCAGAAGCGCCGGCCTCGCGCGTGCAACGCTTTGACGACGGGCCACGCGCAAGAGTGATCACCCCCGAGGATGAAGGGTTTGAGGTTTGGATTGATCTCGAGCATCAAGCCGAGTGCGTGTTCGGCGATGCTCAGCGGCGACACGGGTTGCTGGGCCCGAAGCTCCGGCGGAAGATCTGGATACAGTGCTTCTCGTGCGCTCGCCAATTGAGAGGGGGCAAGCATCTCGTCGCTCAGCAGTTGCGGGACGACGAACACGTCGCCCACATCGAGTATCCCGCGTCGTTCGCAGTGAGGCGCCCAATCGGGATCGTCTGCCAGAAGCTGCGTGCGTATCGCTTGGGGACCCAGGTTCGCGCCGCGCCGAAAGCCCGCGCCGACGTCTGACGGGATCCCCAAGACCACGACATTGGCATCTTTGATTCGATCGAGCGTTAACTCGAAAGCGTGAGTGACGTCTTCTTCGGTGTCCGCCGCATAGAAGCGACGTTGCAGCGCCTGCTGCTCCCGTTTACCTGTAGACACCAGATACAGGCCGCCGCCTGCGGGTCTGAGGAGCCACGAGAGTCGTTCGCGGGCGGTCGGCATTGCTGGAGCATAGCGGGTTCTTTGGGTGTAGGCCTTTTTCCGAACGCGAAAAATCCAAGTGCAGTGCTTTGCCCCTGGGGTTAGCGCGGGCTCTCGGGAGCCGTGCTCGCCCGATCTCGGGCCCCGTGTTAGTTTGGCGACGATGAGCTATTTCGGCGTGCGGCGTTCGTCTGTGGCTGTGCTGCGCTGGTCGCTCGTAGCGGCCAGCAGCGCTCTCGGTGCCTGCGGCCGCCAAGAACCCGCGCCCGCCGATGGATCCCCATCGGCGGACTCGAGCGTCGCCCTGAGCCCTTCGGGTGTGACGCCTGCTGCGTCGCCCGAGGTCCCGGGACAGGGATCATCTGTCCCAGGTGGAGGTCCTTCTGCCACGAGCCCGGTGAAACCCAACGGACCCCCCACACCCGTTAACTCGAATCCATCAGTAGGTCCGGGGGGCGCTGGCAATCTCGGCACGGGAGGAACCGGCCCTGGGCCGACGCTCGGCATGGCCGGCAGCGAGTCATCGCTGGCAGGGCAACCGAACGGCCCTACCACGCCCGACGCCACGTCGGATGCGGGTGCCATGTCCAGCGAGCCGGGATCTACCGAACTCGGCGGCGCGGGCAATCCCGACACGACACCGGAGCCGGGGCCCGATTCGCCCTTGCCGAGCGCCGCGCCGTACTTTCCGTTTCCAAGCCAACGCGGACCTGGTGAACATTGCACGTTACCCCACAACGCTGACTCGACGGACGCTTTGGCCACGTACCAACTGTGGAAAGACACGCTGGTCACCAGTGACGGCGCGAACGGCTTTCGCCGAGTGGTGCGGCCCGACACTCCCGACGGAGAAGTGAACTCGACGGTGTCCGAAGGCATCGCCTACGGCATGTTGCTGGCTGCACTCTACGACGACCAAGAGTTGTTCGACGATTTGTACCGCTATTCGCTGCACTGGGCGCGCGACAACGGCTTGATGGACTGGTACATCGATGCCGCGGGTACACAGCGCTGCCCTGGTGAATCGTCGTGCGGGGCCGCGACCGACTCGGACGAGGACATCGCCTTCGCGCTGATCTTGGCCGACGCGCAGTGGGGCGGGAAGGGCGCGCTCGACGACACTTACGCCAACTACGCGACGGCCCAAGTTGGTCGTGTCGCGAACAACGAGGTCGCCGCCAGTGGGATCATCAAACCTGGCGATTCCTGGGGCGGAGACGATACGCTGAATCTGTCGTACTTTGCGCCTGCGTTCTACGAGGCGTTTACTCAGCACGGCAATGCCGAGCAGTGGAAATCCATCATCGATACGAACTACGACGCTTTGAACGCGAGCTTGAACGCCAAGAACGGCAATCAAGCCAACGGCCTCGTGCCCGCCTGGAGCAACAAGAACGGAGACACCGTGGTGGCGTTCGATGGGGCTCCCACCAACTATCAGTACGACTCGGCCCGAACCCCTTGTCGCATCGCCATGCACTATTGCTGGTATGGGGATGAACGCGCCAAGGCTTATCTCGACAAGGTCAACAGCTTCTTCATTCCACTCGGGGCGTCGAAGATCACCGACGGCTACGAACTCGATGGCACGCCCAAGGCCGAGGCTGCGCCCGAAGCTTCCTCCGGGTCGGCCGTGTTCGTGGCCTGCGCCGCAATGGCGGCCATGAGCGATCCGGCCAACGAAGCCTTCGTTGCGGAGGCGTACGATTTGGTCAAGACGGGCACACTGACCGCGCGCAGCACGTACTATCAGCTGTCATGGACGGCCATGAGCATGGCGTTCATGACTGGCAACTACTTCGATTTTTCGAGTTTCCGCTGATGCGCTGACCTGGGTTCGAGAAACTCAGCGTTCGAGACACGTGCCGACGTCTCGGGTTCCGGGCGGGCAGGGACAGCAGCCGCTCTCGACCACCGGTCCCCGACAGACTTCCACGCACTCGACGGCCCGGAAGCACTCCTTGATGTTGCAGTCCGCACTGGGGACCGGGGCGGGTTCACTTGGAGTGCTCGGTGTGTCCGGCTCGCTCGCAGTAGGCTCGCTCGCAGTAGGTTCGCTCGCAGCAGGCGTGCGTTCGGCGTCAGCACCGGGTTCGCTGCTAGCCTGACCGCTGGAGCTCGGTTTGGCGCTGGGAGCCGGCGATTCGCTGGTTTGTGCGCCGCATGCCATCAAGCTGCAACAGATGAACAACACCGCTGAGGCGCAGGGCAGTCGTTCGACCACCGCTGCGCTCCACGTTGAAAAACTCGACAAGCGCGTCACATCGTTCGTTCAGTGAACGTCGTCGGGGCGGTGGCACTGGTTGTCTTCGCCGCAACTCTGACCCGCGGGGCAATCGCCGCAGTCGAGCTGGTGGCTGCAGCCATCCGAAACTTTGCCGCACTCTGCGTCCTGATCCTCGCAAGTTATCGGTTCGCACTCGGGCGGAGGATCGCACTGGAAGGCTTTCTTGATGCCGCAGACTTCACCCTTGGGGCAAGGTCCGCAGGTGACTTGCCCGCCGCAACCGTCGCCGATCACGCCGCACTCGACGTCGGCATCTTCGCACGTGATGGCCGGGCAGTTGGGGATGTCGGCGCACTTGTTGCGCTCGACTAGGCCGCAGACTTGACCCTCCGGACACGGACCGCAGGGGATTACGCCACCGCAGCCATCGGCAACAGAGCCGCACTCCGCGTCCTGTGCGTCACACGTCGAGGGCGTGCAGTCGGTCCCCGTGCACATCCCCGAGGGCAAACAAATCTCGCCGTCCGGGCAACTGCATTGCAGCGTGCCGCCGCAACCGTCTGGAACCGCTCCGCAACGTCCGGTGCATTCTCCGATCGGCGTGCACCCGGGGGGCTCAGGTGGCGTGTCGGTCGTGACGCAGGCGCCGAGATCGAAGAGCATGTACAGCAGCACCTTCTCTTGATCCGTGAGATCGCCAGTGCAATGCGCGGGGAAGATCGCGTCTCCGAACGGGTGCTGAGCGTTGGCGCCTTGACCCGAAGCCGAGACGTGGAACGCGGTGTACGCCACGCGTCCGCAGATCGCATCTTCGGGTGAGCCATAAGGCGTATTGAACGCAAAGCTCTGCACCCAAGTCGAGGCGTCGGTCATCTCACGGTACACGAACTCGTCCGAGTAATCGCCTGCGACGCTGGCCAGTTCGCGCGGCTCGATGATCGGGAAGGTGTACTGCCCGTTGTTGTCGGTGGCCGCGCCTTCGTTCACGAGCCAATCGGCGAAGGCCTGGATCTTACCCGGATTGGCACGCGGACGACCGATCGAGACGATGCCCGTGCCCGTATCGTCGTCGGGACCTGGCGTCGTGCTGCCAGGGAACGTGCCGGCCGCCGAAAGGCCTGTTTCGATCGCAGTATCCGCGCTGTAAGCGTCCGTGCCGTTGTCGTACAACCAGGTGTAGCTCAAGTGGCTGGCGAACAAGCGCCCACCGCTGTTGACGTAGTGTCTGACGTTGGTCTGAGGATCGACCAAGTCGCGGTTTTCCGCGAAGTCGGGTCCCATGCAGTCGAAGACCAACATGTCGTAGGCGAACAGACGCGCTTCGGTATCGAACAGATCGTCGTCCGGGGTGCTACCATCGGACATGCTCGCGCCGTTCGAACGGTACATGTGGATGCGCGCTGCGGCGGTCGCATCGGTACCGGGTTGAGCGAACTCGCTCTCAGCGACGCCCATCTTGTAGAACACACACTCCATGGCGTCGATGCCACCGGTGGTGATGCCGATGTGAGGGATGTGGGCGCCCAGGCCGTCCGCCGAGGAGCGCGGTAGACGGGTTTTGATGGAAGCCAACGTCGTATCGGTGCAGCCCGCGGCCTGGTCGAGCGTGATGCGTTCGGCGCGCCGCCACTTGCCGATCTTGACCACGAGCACGAACTCTTTACCGACGGGGATATCGCCTTCGAGCGTGTACTCCCCGTGGGAGTTGGTGGTGGCTCCGACGAGCACGGGGCCGAGATCCTGGTCGTCGCAGCGGTCGCACGCGGTGCCGCCAGCGGGGATGCCCGAGCTCATCGCCGGTAACTCTGAATCGGTGTCGTTGCGCAGGATGTAAACGAACGCGTTGGGCACGCCGACTTGGTTCGCCGTATCGTCGTCGCTCTTGCCGGGTGTGACCACGCGGCCCAAGATCCGGGTCTTCGCCGGCGCGTTGCTGCAGTCCGCGATGGCGTCGCAGACGTCGCAGGCGCTGCCGCCGCTGCCCGGGTTACCGGTAACACACTCCGTGGGGCCCGTGACGCCACCAATGCACGATTGAGTCGCGGCATCGCAGCTGAGACCCTCGTCACTGCAGTTGTAGACGTTGCCGCAATCATCGACGGCAGTCCCGCATGCCCAGCCCAGCGCTTGGCAGCTGCCGGCCGCTGTACACTCGGTGCCCATCAACGGAGCGCACTGGAACGCTTGCTCGAGACCGCAGTATTCATCTGCAGCACACCCGCCATTGACTTCGGCACAATCGATCTTGTGCGCGTCGTCCGCCCCGCAGCCGTCGAACACGAGGCCGCATTCTTTGCCGGCGCAAGCCTCGTCGGCGCTCGCTGGGATACAATCGAGCGCGATGCCTGCGTCATCGACCTGGCCCGGCGCGGGATCACACTGAGATGCCTTGACGATGCCGCAGACCTCGCCGTCCGGGCAACTGCCGCAATCGTAGCTGCCATCGCAGCCGTCACCCTCTTGGCCGCACTCCTTGTCCTTGCAGGCCTTCTCCTTCGAGAGCGGTACGCACAGATCGGTGGGCTTCGTACACTTGTTGCGCTCTACGATGCCGCATTCTGCGCCGTCTTCACACTTGCCGCAGTCGCGGACGAAGTCTCTACAATTGGTGTTTATCGGTCCGCACTCCGCCCCCAACTCTTCGCAGGTCTTGGGTACGCACGCAGGTTCGTCGTCGTCATCGTCGGCGATGATGACCGAGTCTCCGTTGCCGCCATCCCCCTCGCCAACAGGCATGGGAACGTGACCGACGCTGCCGTCCCCGGTCAAGTCGTCGCTGTCACCGTCGTCTTTCTCGGACGTAACCGCTTCGTCGTCTTCGGTTGCAATTTGAGGTGCGCTCTTGCATCCGACGATAGCGAGCGTCGCGCCGACCATCAACAATACGATTCGTTTCATCGTTCGACTCCGCCATTACGATCGAGGTTCCGAGAGTGTTCCATGGTTGGTCCACTCGGGTCCATCGAATCGAGCCCGCTTCCGAGAAGCTTTCGTCCCATTCGGGGCGCTGGTCCAAATTGGCCCAAATTCCAGCACCGCGCTGTGCTCTGGTTGGATCGACCGCCGCTCGTGATCAGGCTTTCGGGAGCATTTTCGAGAGCCGGCAGCTGACGGTTGATCCCGGAGCTAGAGGCTAGCCATGCGCCGCTCGATGCGAATGAACGGATCCGTTCAGCGGCAGCGCAGGCCCGTTGGAGGGGGTAGCGTGCGCGTGACGGGTGAGTTGGCTGCCAACAGCCGAGCTCGCTCTGCGCGATCGCCCGGATCGGGGTGCGTCGAGAGCAGCACGGGAATGCTGGGACTTTCCTGCGCCATGCGTTCGAAGAAGCGCGCCATGCCCAGGGCGTCTACGCCCGCATCGCGCAAGCTCGCGACACCTTGGTCGTCAGCCTCGGTCTCTTGTTTGCGATCATAAGCACTGCTCGCGAGATTCGTCAGTAGCGCGCTTGGGATCGAGAAGTCGGTATTGCCAAACACCAATCCGACCGCGACCGCAGTGCCCGTTTCTCGCAAGATGCGCTCCGTGCCGTGTCGAAGGTGAACATGGGCAAGTTCGTGTGCGAGCACCCCCAACACTTCTTCTCCGCTCTTGGCTTTTTCCAGCAGTCCGAAGTTCACGGTGACGTAGCCCCCCGGCAGAGCGAACGCGTTTACCTCCGGCACGTCAACGACCGCGATCTTCAACTCGAAGCCAGAACTGGCGTCGCGCGGTAAGGCTTGCAGCAACTGCTCGACGTAGTGCAGAGGCTCCTGCTTTGAGCAACGCTCGGCTTCGGGTGCGAGCTCGGGCCAAGCTTGCTCGCCGATGACGCGATCCACATCGAGTGGTACGAACGGCGTGAGCCAACCAGCGAGGTTTTTGGCGCTCCACGTCACGAGTAACACGAGACCCACCAACGCGCCCAGCACGAGTCCCAGCTCGAGTGCCACACGTCGCCTGGTGTGACCAAAGCCGCGAGTAGGTTCGCCGTCGTTCGACATTGCAGCTGCGTATCGCGTCAGAGCCGCAGTGCAAATCCCTTGAATGCGACACGAGTTGTGTGCGACACGGGGCACGTTGCGATCGACTCGGCAATCGGGAGTTAGCCGGGAGTTCTGAACGAGGGAACAGCATGCAATTTCAAATCGAACACGGTCCAGCGTTCGCGTGGCTCCGAGTGCAACTCGGGGCGGGTGAGCGCATCACCGCCGAAGCAGGTGCCATGGTGCGTCAGAGTCCAACTCTCGAGATGGACACGCGCTTGAACGCGCCGCGAAGCACCGGGGTGTTCGGCAAGATCTGGGGTTTCATGGTCGCCATGGCCCGTAAGATGTTTGGTGGCGAAACCCCGTTCCTCAACGACTTTCACGGCGCCACTGGCGGTGAGGTCGTATTGGCGCCTTCGCTTTCGGGCAGCGTCGTGCACCGGCGCTTGGGCGGAGGAAGCACCATGTTCGTGCAAACCGGCAGCTACCTCGCGAGCTCTGGGAACGTAGACATGCGTATTCGCTGGGGCGGCTTGCGCAGTTTCTTCGGCGGTGAAGGCTTGGTCTTGCTCGAGTGCTTCGGCGACGGCGATCTGTTCATGAACAGCTACGGAGGCGTCACCGAAGTTCCGATCGACGGTGCGTTCGTGGTCGACACCGGTCACATCGTGGCGTTCGAGGGTAGCCTCGACTTCAAGGTTCGCAGTATCGGCGGCCTCAAATCGTTCCTGTTTTCCGGTGAGGGCCTGGTCTGCGAGTTCCAGGGTCGAGGCACGGTGTTCATCCAATCACGCAATATGGACTCACTCGTGAGCTGGTTGTCACCCATGTTGGGAAGCTGAGTCGCGATCTTACGAGCTACTACGACAAAGGCCACGACACATGCATTACGAGATTCAATACCGTCCCGCGCACGCGCTGGCGTTTGCGCACTTGCAACCCGGGGAGAGTGTGCGCGCCGAAGCCTCTGCCATGGTCTCGATGACGCCGAACGTCGCCGTCGAAACCCAAGCCAATACGGGTGGCGGGTTACTCAAGAGCTTGAAACGCAGCATGCTCGGGGGTGAGTCGTTCTTCACCAATCGATTCACGGCGGTGGGTTCACCGGGTCACGTATCTTTCGCGCCTGATCTGTGTGGTGATTTGCTGGTGCACGAGCTCACCGGCACGCAGCTACTGATTCAAGGTTCGAGCTACGTGTCGGCGCCCGATTCGGTCCAGATCGACACCAAGTTCCAAGGCTTCAAAGGCTTCTTCAGCGGAGAGTCCCTGTTTTTTCTTTCGGCCACCGGCTACGGACCCGTGCTCATGAACGCCTTCGGCGCCGTTGAAACGCTCGACCTCAATGGCGAACTGATCGTCGACACAGGCCACCTGGTAGCGTTTACCTCCGGGATTGAGTACACGGTGACGAAAGCTGGCAAAGGTTGGATCCAATCGTTCCTGAGCGGTGAAGGGCTCGTGCTACGCATGCGCGGTCAGGGACGAGTTTACATTCAGAGTCGCAATCCGGCGGAGTACGGACGCGCGATCGGTGCCGAGTTGCCCCCCCGGCGATCATGAGGTGATGCAATGCGCTACGACGTTTTGGATGCTCCCGACTTTGGTTTGCTCAGAATAACGCTCGAACGCGCCGGTGAACGCATCGTGGCCGAATCGGGCGCGATGGTCGCAATGGACGCGAAGATCAAGACCGAGACTTCGATGCGCGGCGGCGTGCTCGCTGCGGCCAAGCGCAAGGTCTTGGGTGGTGAGTCACTGTTTCAGAACACCTTCATCGCCGAGGCCGATCAACAGCGGCTGTTTCTGGCGCCCGCGCCGGAGGGCGACCTGCGAGCTCTTCAGCTCGCTGCTGGGCAACAGTTCTTCTTGCAGAGCGGTGCTTACGTCGCGCACGTCGGTGAAGAGCTCAAGCTCGACACCCAGTGGGGCGGAGTTCGTTCGTTCTTCGGCGGGCTTGGCTTCTTCATGTTGAAGCTGACTGGGCCGGGCACGGTGTTCTACGCCAGCTACGGCGCTGTTCACCCAGTGGCCGTCTCGGGCAATTACATTTGCGACACGGGCCACATCGTCGGCTTCGGTTCGGAGCTGACTTATACGATCCAGAAGTTCGGCGGCTACAAGGGCCTGTTCTTCAGCGGCGAAGGGTTGGTCTGCAACTTCAGCGGCCAAGGCCAATTGTTGCTACAGACCCGCAACCCAGCGAGCCTCGTCGGGTTCCTGAACCCTTACCGCCGTGTCCAGTCCCGCTCCTGAGTTGGCCGAGCACCGGGCATCCAGCGGTCAGGAGCAATCCGGCGTCAGGAGCATTCCGGGGTCAGGAGCAATCGCGGATGTGCTCGGCGAGGTAGCTCGCCTTGCCGATGTCTTTGATCTGGTGCAGCTGAGCTTCGAGCCAGTCCACGGACTCTTCTTCGTCGCGCAATATCTTCTCGAGCAAAGCGCGCGTGCCATTGTCGCTCTTGCTGGCCGCTAGCGCGACGCCCGCGTTGAGGCGTTTGACCGCTTCGAGTTCGAGTGAAAGATCGAGCTCGTGCTGCTCGATGGGATCTTCGCCGACACGCACCGGCGAAAGGCGTTGCATGTTGGGAACGCCCTCGAGGAACAAGATGCGTTCGATCACCTCGTCCGCGTGCTTCATCTCTTCGATCGACTCGTGCCGCTTCTTGTGGGCTAGCCGCTTGTAGCCCCAGTTGTGACACATCTTGTAGTGAATGAAGTACTGGTTGATGGCGGTCAGCTCCGCCGTCAGAACCTCGTTCAGCGCGTCGATGATTTGCGGGTCACCCTTCATCCGGCGGAGTGTACCCAAGTGAACCCGGTGGAGCCCAGCAAATCCCAGCCCACGGCGAGCAGGCTTCGGCCGATTTGATGCCTTGGCCGCGGGACCTAAGCGGCGGCTCCAAATTTTCGGCTTATCGTTCTTGAAAGTCAGTTTCAGTACGCTAGATTGAGCCGCACGTGGTCCGGTTGCCACGCTGATCCTCGCCATGCTCGTCTGTCATTGTCGTCGCGTTTCCGATCGTGAAATTCGTGCTTGCGTCAAACAGGGAGCCGCATCGCTCCGCGACGTTTGCAAAGCCTCTGGCGCCGGTACCGGCTGCGGGGGGTGCCTGCCCCTCGTCAAAGAGCTGGTGCGCAGCGAAGCCGAGACGGTGAGTTCGCCGCCGTCCCCGCTCGGATCGCGAATCGCAGCAACCGGCATCTACCGCTGAGCGCCTCGCTCACTCGGCGCTTGGCTCGCGCTCATCGAATGAGCGTTGGGCATTGAGAGTTGGGGGCCCGATGTGGCACTTCGTGCAAAGCTGACAGCGGAGCTCGCACGATGAACGGACTCACCACCATTTCTCCCGTAGACGGGCGCGTGCTCGTCACTCGTCCCCACGCCCGGGAGGCCGAGATCGCCTCCATACTCGAACGCTCGGCGCGCGCTCAACGCACGTGGCGTAGCGTGCCGCTCGCAGACCGCTCTGCCCATTGCACGCGCTTCGTCGAAGCGATGCTCTCCGAGCGCGATGCGATCGCGGAAGAGATCACGCTTCAGGTTGGACGTCCCATCTCACAGAGTCCGGGCGAGCTGCGCGGCTTCGAGGAGCGCGCAAGGGCCATGGTGGCGTTGGCGCCGATGGCGCTGGAACCCATCAGCCCTGGCCCGAAGCCGGGATTTCATCGCAAGATCGAGCGGGTGCCGCTAGGAGTCGTGCTCACGATAGCACCCTGGAATTACCCCTTTCTCACGGCGGTGAACTCGATCGTGCCAGCGCTGCTGGCGGGCAACACGGTGATTCTCAAGCACTCCGCTCAAACGCCCTTGGTGGCAGAGCGCTTCGCGCAAGCCTTTGCTAGCGCTGGGTTACCAGAGGGTGTTTTCCAATTCGTGCACTGCAGTCACGCGGATACCGAGCGCATGATTCAGAGCCCAACCATCGCGTTCGTCGCGTTCACGGGCTCGGTCGCAGGCGGCCATGCCGTTCAGGCCGCGGCTTCCAAGCGCTTCATCGCCACGGGCCTCGAGCTTGGCGGCAAGGACCCGGCATACGTTCGCCCCGACGCCGATCTGGCGCACGCCGTGGAAAACCTCGTCGACGGTGCGTTCTTCAACTCCGGTCAAAGCTGCTGCGGCATCGAGCGGATCTACGTCCACGACAGCATCTTCGACGAGTTCGTGGAGCGCTTTGCGACGCTGACCCGCGAGTACCGCCTAGGCAATCCGCTCGACAAGGACGTCAACCTGGGACCCGTCGTGAAGACTGCGGCGGCCGATCACGTGCGCGGACAAATCGCGGAGGCGGTCTCGAAGGGCGCCAAAGCTCTGATCGATCCCACGCGCTTCACTGCAGACAAGCTCGGCACTCCGTATTTGGCTCCGCAAGTGCTGGTGAACGTGGATCACGGCATGCGTGTGATGACCGAAGAGAGCTTTGGCCCGGTCGTTGGGATCATGGCGGTCAAGGACGACGAGCAAGCCGTGCAGCTGATGAACGACAGTGACTATGGGCTCACCGCTTCGGTCTGGACGCGTGACGAGTCTGTCGCGTCGGCACTGGGTGAACAGGTCGAGACCGGCACCTGGTTCATGAATCGCTGCGACTACCTCGATCCGCTGCTGGCTTGGACGGGGGTGAAGGATTCAGGGCGCGGGTGCACCTTGTCGGAGGTTGGCTTCGAAATGCTCACCCGACCCAAATCATTTCATTTCAGGCTCTAACTGCCGCGAGCCGCGTGAGCCGTTTGCCCAACAACGTGCGTCTGGATTGAAGCATGCCCCGGATGATTGAACCCAATGTTCGACGGTTGGCGAGCTGCGCGAAAGTTGCGCTCGCTGGGACTGTGCTGGCGCTGTGTGCGAGCTGCGCTCCCGCACAGAGTTCTGCCAGTCCCGTTGCGGTCTTCGGCGGTGAGGGCGCACGGCTCAGCGAACCGAAGCAGATCCCGCTCGAAAAGGCGCCGCCCGAGACGAGCACGGGGCCGTGCCAAGCAGGGGCCCCGCCCGCAGATCGCGCCTTGATCGACGACTTCGAAGACGGCGACAACAAGATCTTCAAAGCCTTTCAGCGCGAAGGTTGGCTCTACGTCGCAGCCGACGACACCCCTGGTGAGTCGTTCCCCCCGGTGGGCACGTTGAAACCGACGGAGCTGCCTGCAGACAGCGCGCTCAGCGATCAGCGTTTCGCTTTGCACGGTACAGGCTCGGGCCACAGCGCGTGGGGCGTGATTTGGGGCATGACACTGCGCTGGGTGGGTGAGGGCAGCAAGTGTCCACTCAACGTGTCGGGCTTCGAGGGACTGCGCTTTCGCGCCAAAGGCAAGGGCAGTCTGACCGTGCGTCTCGGCACTTGGGACACGGTACCGGGTGAATATGAAGGCAAATGCAAGAACCGCTGTTGGGACGAACACGGCAAACGCGTCTTCTTGTCTGATAGCTGGCAGGTTTACACGGTGTTGTGGGATCAGCTGCAACAGGAAGGCTGGGGCGCCGAGGCGCGCTTCGATCCGAAGCACGTCTTACATCTGAATTTCGCCGCGGGCCCGAAGGACCTGCCGATCGATTTCTGGCTCGATGACCTCGAGTTCCTGAGTGCAGAACAAGTTGCGAACCCTCACACTGGGGAACCAGGCGCGCACGCAGAGCCGAGTACCCCGCCGGACGGTAGCACGCGAGTGGGGATGTGATGCCGAGCCTGGGGTTCGGGTCAGGCCGAGCCTTGCTCGGTTGCGTCCTGCTCCTCGCCGGCACGGCGTGTGGCCCCAAATTGACTCGGGCGCCCGCGCAAGCGGATGCACAGACGCGCGCTTTGTTGCCGGCGCGGCTGCGGTTACTCAGTGTCGCAGAGCTCGAGAGTTCCGTCGAAGCTGTCGTAGGTAAACGCCCCGATCTTGCTGCGCGACTCGCGCCCGACGTGCGTCAATCCGGATATACGCGCAATGCCGGCCAATCCTGGAGTGGGACCAACGCCTTGCGTTGGAACGACATCGTCGAAAATCTGGCGCGCGAAGTTGCCGAGCAGGACTCGGCGCGTCTCTGGTCGTGTGCGACGAACGATAGCGCATGCTCCACGCGCCAAATGGGCGCGCTGGCACTGCGGGCATGGCGCAGGCCCGCGACTGCGGCCGAACTAGAACAGCTCGCTCGAATCTATGACTTGGGCCGAGCAAACGCCGATCGACACAAAGCGCTAGCGCTACTTCTGCAAGCGCTGTTTCAGGCACCGAGCTTCCTGTATGCGTCGGAATTGGGGATTGGCATCGAAGGTGACCGGGCGCTCACCAAGTTGGACGACTACGAGATCGGCAGCGCCCTTGCGTACACCTTGAGCGGCGCACCACCCGACGAACAGCTGCTGGACGCGGCCCGGCTCGGGACGCTCGTCGATGCCGATGAGCGCGTGCGGCACGCGTGGCGGATCTTGGGGAAGAGCGAGACCCGCTTTCACTTTCGTCGCTTCGTGCTCGAATGGCTCGAAGTGGATCGGCTACAGGATAGCGTCAAAGACGCTGCGAGTTACCCCAACTACGACGCGCTCAAGTCGAAGATGTTGGAGGAAACCGCCAACTTTTCGGACCAAGTGATCGTCGAGCACGGAGCCAGTGTGCAAGCCTTGTTGGACGCCGGCTTCGCATCGGTCGACCCGAGCATGGCGCGCTTCTATGGCTTGCCTGCCTATGGCGTCGAGGTTCCGCTGAGCGCCACGGCGCGCCGTGGCGTGCTGCAGCAGGCGAGCGTGCTCGCGGCCCACTCACATCCGGACATCACGAGCCCGGTCAAACGCGGCGACTTCGTGCTCCGAAGGGTTCTGTGTGAACAGCTGAAGCGCCCGGCCGAACTCGGGATCGAAGTCGTGATGCCACGGCCCGTTGCAGATCAAACAGGCCGCGAACGGTTGCGGGCCCACGATATGTCGCTCGGTTGTGCGTCCTGCCACAAGCACATCGACCCGTTGGGCTTCGTCTTCGAGAACTTCGATACTGACGGCCAAGTGCGTAAGCTCGACGCCGGCAAGCCAGTCGATACCTCGGTCGACTGGGCTTTTCAGGGTCAAGTGCATCACTTCGCCAACAGCGTCGAGCTATCCCGCTGGTTGGCAAGCAGGCCCGAGACGGGCGAGTGCTTTGCGCGTCAAGCGTTTCGCTATTTCAGCGCGCAGACCGACGCCGCAGCCGAGGACGAGTTTTTGAACCAGGTGGCGCGGTTGCCAACGGGTGAACAGAACAACCTGGTCCAAATGTTGGTTGCTTACGTGGCTAGTGATTCGTTCGTTCTAAGGAGGCAAAAATGATTGACCATGAAGGGCGGGCTCCCGCGTTCAATCGTCGCAGGTTTTTGACTGCGCTCGGAGCCTCAGCCTTCGCCATGCTTGGTCCTCGCTCAGCGCGGGCGGCCGGCTCGAGCGTGCCGCCACCCCTTGCCTTCATCGGTGTGTACGCGCCGCACGGTTGTGCCTACGAACTGTGGAAACCGGGCCCGGATTTCGATCTGCGAACGCCCGACTCATCTTTGTCGCCATTCGACGACGTCGAGCGCTTCGGCCGAAGTTTCAAGCAGAACCTGCTGGTGATCGACGGCTTGGATTTGGCCGCGGGCATCGAGGTCGGGACGGTTGGTCACGACGCCTCCCGCGTGCTGTTCACGGGTAGCGGCATCAGCGGTAAGAACGCATCCATCGACCAATATTTGGCGAGCGATTGTTCGTTGGGTGCGCAAACCCCCGTTACCAGTCTGGTGCTAGCCGTGGGTAACGACAGTACCGATTTGGGTGCCAATGTCAGCTACTCTGCGCTCGGCTTGCCGGTGCCCAAGTGGATCGACCCGAGCCGCGTCTTCGACGAGCTGTTCGGTCAGAGTTTGACCCCAAAGGGGCGGGAGCAACTGGCGCTCGAACGAAGACTTGGTCAGAGCGTGTTGGATTTCGCGCGGACTGATCTGCAACGCTTGAATGCGCGCGCAAACGCCGCCGAGCGAATGAAGTTGGAACAGCACGCGACGGCCTTGCGCGAAATCGAGAAGCGTCTTTCCCCGATTGAACGCGCGTGTTCACCTGGTGAGCGACCCAATCCCAGTGCCTTCCCCAAGCTCAAGTCGTTCGGCGGCGGGGAACCCTATTTCGAGGCGATCACGCAGCTGCACGTCGAGCTGTTGGCACGTGCCATTTGCTGCGACATGACGCGTTTTGCTACGCTGATGTTGGCAGACCTCTCGCGCACGAACCTGTATGCGGAGCTGCCCAGTGACGTTCACACGGACGTGGCGCATCGCTACACGCCGAGGCGAACCGACGGTAGCGGGGACGTCGAAAGTTGGCATCGACTCGCGATTCAGAATCGCCACAGTCATCTGCAAGTTGCCAAGCTCTTGAAGCTGTTGGACGAGGGCGGGGCGCTCGAGCGCTCGCTCGTGTACGTGTCGAGTGACATGGGCGATCCTTCGCGCCACAGTTCGCGTAACGTACCGACGCTGCTCTTTGGGGGGGCGAGTGCGCCGTTCGCGTTTGGGCGCCATCTCGACTTGCGAAGCGCGAAGGCTGACGCAATGCTTCCACACAATCGCTTGCTCGTCTCACTGATCCAGGCCTTCGGTGTCGAGCGCGATTCGTTCGGAACCTCGCATTCGCAGTCCACGACGACGGGGCGCTTGAGCGAGCTCTCGATCACCTAGTCCGGTTCACAAGGACTTCGACGCGGCGATTGAACGTCCCAGCGTTCGGGTGGCTTGGCGCGCGCGCTCCACAGTTGCTAGGCTCCCCATGATGTCAGATGAGGCAGTCGTCGGAACGGGTCGGAGGGTTTGCGGCGTGGCCCTGCTGCTCCTCGCTTGCGGGTCGAACGTAGCGCCCCCGTCGGCGAACGCGAACGACGAGACAAGCCTGAGGTTGCTCGATCAATCCGACGATGGGCATTGGTCGCTCGCGGTGAACGCATCGGGCTTGCGTCTCGTTGATCAAGGGGGGCGAACGGTACGTACGCTGATCGCCGAGCCAGTGCGTCGCAAATATCGCTTTTGGGGCAACGATGTGCTTGCCCCCGTGGTCCGTGGCCGCGACCCGGAGCAGCAGACGCTCGATGGCTACGATGTAATCGCGCTCGATGGCACCAAACGCGGACACATTCCGGTCAGCGATGTGCGTTTCACACGACCCAGTGGCGAGGCCTTGATGGTTGTAGAGAGTGAACAGCTCTCGCGCTGGACGAAGGATGGCCAAAGGCTGTGGTCCCTACCTGAGTCGGCTCACGAGTTGGCGAGTGCGCGCGCTGTCGATGCGCAGCTCTTCGTAGCACATACAGACTCACGTCGATTGGTGCACGTCGCCGGCGGTGTCGTGCAAGATCGGTTCGACTGCCGCTCCGCCGTCTGGAACGTCGCGATTGACACCCAGGGACGTTATTCCGCCGCTACGACGCAAAATCGTCTTTACCGTTTCGACGCGGGACGGCTGATGGGGGCAACTCCGTTGGACGTCGCTTATGCGGTTTCCTTGGCTGTTTCAGATGCCGGGCAGTTCCTCGTCGGCACCCAGGACAAGCAGCACCAGGGCAAGGTTCTCGTGTTTTCGGACGCCGGAGTGTTGCTGCGCACCTGGGAGGTCGGCATCGACGAACACGCGTTTCACCCGGCCGTGAGCTTCGATCCAGAGGGCGGGGTGCAGGTCGACAACGCCGGTGAAAGGTTTACGGGAGCGGTCGATGCCAAGGCTCTCGGCGCGCAGGCATTACCCTTGGCGCAAGCCGTGGGAGGAGCGACGCCGTGAGTTGGCGAACCCGAGCGCTGCTAGCGTGGCTTTGGATCGGAACCGTGTCGTGCGGGTCCAACTCGGAGCAGAGCGCGCAGGATGAGGGGGTGGCGACGGATAAACGTGACGCGTCGAGTGACGAGCAGAACATAGGTCCGCGCGCAACCAAAGACGCGGGGGTCAACGACTCCGATTCTGAGTCGACGCCGGACTCCTCGAGCACTCGGGCTGACGCCGGGACGGACCACAGCCTGCAGGATGCGGGGCAACCCACTGATGCGATCGACGCGAGCGCTTCTAGCGAGGCCTTCGACGGTGGCGCTCCCAGCTTACCGGGGACGCCCTGCTCGCTCAGCTGCGCCGCGGGTGAATGGCGTTGCGACTTGGGGCAAGTGCAGCATTGCGAAGACGCCGCAGACGGCTGCGCGGCGTGGGTCGTCAGCGCGGATTGCGTTGGACAAGGGTCGTCGTGCCAGCAGGACGACGACACTGCGCAATGCCAGCCCATCGAAGAGACGTGTACGGACCGTTCACAGAATCAGGGTGAAGAAGGCGTCGACTGCGGCGGACCTTGTGCGGCCTGTCCTGCTGCGACGGACTGCGCCTCCGATCCGTTGAACCCAGCATGCACAGCGGATGCCTGCGCGGCTAACCCCAACCCGTACATCGCGCCGAATACTTTGACCTGGCCGCTGGTTTCTCAGTCCGACGGGTTACCACGGCAAGCCCTCGGTAACACATTTGGTGAACTGCAAACCTATCCGCCGAGTCCTCCGAACATTCATACTGGCATCGATATTCGAGGACTCGAAGGCGACCACGTTTCGATTGTGACAGACGGCAACTTGTTTCGACCTGCCAATTTGGCTGAGTGCGAGGAAGGAGCCGGCACGATCTGTCGTGTTTATCTGATGCCCACCAGCGGGCGCTACGTGTATTACTACAGTCACTTGCGCTTCTTCGAGTCTGATCCGATTTCTGCAGAACTGCGCGCCAAGTTTACGAACGCGGTATCTCAGGACTACGAAATCAAGCCAGGGACCGAAGTCGCAAAGGGCGACAAGCTGTCCGACATCGCCGATTTCTACGACAATCAATGGGCGCATCTGCACTTTGCCGTCTTCGATACCGAGGCGGGGTACGATGGAATCAATCCGTTGCACGTGCTCGATCTGGAGACTGCGAACACATTCGACGACGAACGTCCCGCAATCGCCTGGTTGGGACTCAGCCCGGACGACTCTTGGAATTCCCCGCTAGCCTTGGATACGCCGAGTGGCGAGCTACAATCGCAGGCCAGTATCGAGGGCCTCGATTGTGACAAGACCACGAGCGGTAAGGTCGACGTCTTGGTGCAAGCGAAGGATCGCTTTTTTACGCAAGATCCCGCGCCAGCGACGGTACCGGGGGCAATCGACTCAGTTGGAATCTACGAAGCGAATTACGTTGTGAGGAACCTTGCTGCTGCCAAAGCGCGTTCGGGCACGTGGTACCGCTTCGATCAGGCGCCTTTCGACTGTGCCGGACCTGCGCGCGGTGCGTCTTGTCCCGCGCCGCTGACCTTGGACGCGTTTCACGCTTCGACGGTCGACTATTCCGATGGTGCGCCGATGATGGCGTTGAGTTACTCCCCAGTGCTGTGGGACGTCAGCAACTCGCAATCGCTGTATTACGACGTCGAGTACTACGTGCAGGTGCTCACCAACAGCTGGGGGGAGCCCGGCAGCTGGGATACGAGCTTGGAGCCCGACGGTCTGTATCAAGTCAGTGCCCGAGTGGCAGACGCAGCCGGCAACGCCAGTTCGTTCAGTCTGTTCACTCGCGTGAGCAATGGAACCGCCGTAGAAGCAGCGGGCGGAGAAGCGGCTTTGCGCGATCGTTTCGATGACCCAGGAGCCGAGCCGTCGGACATGGCCGCTGAAGGCAGCGCCAGCAGTCCCGATATCATCGTCGTGGCGGCGGGCACGGCGGTGGATGTCGAGGCGAACGTCGACGCTCTGGACCCAACCCTGACCGGCCCCCTTCAAGCAGACACGAGCTACGACGTGTACGTGCGCGTCAGCAATCTCGATTGCGCGCCGCTGTCGAACGTCAAGGTGCGCTTGTCGTCGTTGCCCGCGGGCTTGCTGCAGCCCAAGACGCAGCTCGTTGCGATCAGCGACGGGTTCGTTTCCGATGCCGCGCACCCTGAGGGTCTTGGCCTCGACCCCAGGACCCGAGCCTTGCTCGGGCCGTTCACTTGGAAGCCGACAAAGGCCGAGCTCGGAACGCCGCGTGCGTTGCTTGCCGAACTGGACGCACCCGTGGATTCGAATGTTCGCGCCGAGACCTGGGATGACACGAGTTCAGGCTTGATGCGTTACGTTGCTCACAACAACAATGTCGGCCTGCGAAATCTGCTGAGTCGCGTGAATGCGCCAGACGGCTTCGAGCTCGAGCTCCCGACGCTCGATGGAACGTGCGCTGAACTGCGCATCGACGTTCCCGACTCGTGGTCGCTGAGCCAGGGCGACTCGGTCACGCTCTCGTTGCCCGCAAGCAGTGAACTGGCCGCGAGCTGGGAAAAAGTCCCCGGCACCTCGCACAGCACTGCCGGTGATGCGGAGGTCGTCTCCGTCAAGCGCCATGCACTGCGCTTGCCGTTGGCCAGCAGTGGCGACCCGATTTCGCTCAGCTGGTCGGGTCCGAGCGGCAATGGGGCGCGCGTCGGGCTTTACATCGATGGTAACCTAGCGGGAGAAGTCGAGTTGCGTTGAGCGCGTCTCGTAGCAGCGTATCAGCCTACGGCGCGCAGACTCGCCGGGATCGAGCTCGGTCGATAAGCGCTGAGCACGCGTTCGCTCAGGCCGTTGGTGCCCGCGCTCTTGTCGACGAACTCGCCCAGGTCTTCGGCCATTCGCCGAAGTTCCAGGTCCTTCGAGCCGCTGAAGAATACTGCCCGTCGTACGATGCCTTTGCTCAGGCATTCGCGCGCGAGCTCGACACCGTTGGTGTCGGGCAGATCGATGTCGAAGATGCCGATGTCGAAATCGCTCCCCAAGGCGGGGAGGTCCGAGCCGCGACTTGCGACGGCAACGCTCACGTCGTTGCTCCTTAGCCAGCGCGCAATCGAGCGGGCGACCCGCGGATCGTCCTCGACGACGAGCGCGCGTGCGAGCTTCGCATCGACTTTGGTGACGAGAGAATTTGGCGGTGCAGAGAGCGTTGTGGGGCCCATGGCGTACGCTCGGCCCTTGCTAGGACTGTGCCCACAGCAAGCCGAATGACTGCGCACAGATGCACGCGAGTGGTTCCCGAGCGCGTTGCAGATGCGCAATCTGGATAGCCCCAGCGCGGCCGCCGCTGAGGCGTTTGTGCTGAGGCGGTTCGGGACGGCCCGCGTTGGGCTCGAAACGGCACAGCGCGGTTCGATCGGGGTTGTGTTGCGGCACGCACCCGAACAAGCGACGCGCTGAGCCGCGGTTACTGACTCTTTTCGAGACGCGTAACCAGCGCCACGTATGCTTCGCGAGAGGCTTCCACTGAAGTGCCACGTCGTCCAGCCCACGCGTCGTACTTGGCACGTCCTTTGAAGTCCAACATCCCCGGGCGTTCACCTTGAACGTCACCGACGGTGGCCTGTTTGAACAGCGAGTAAAGCGCCAACAAGTCCTCAGGGCCGGGCGTCTTGGCAAGCTTCTTCACTCGATCTTGAGCGGCTATGAACTCGGCTTCGGTGGCCATGCCCCGAACATAGCGAACGAACCGCGGAAAAAGAAGGCGTGAGCGATCGAAAAGGGAGCACTCTCAGGGCGCAATTCGAGCATCCAGGCAGTGCAACGCCGCCCCGCTAGCGATTAGTTCGACGGTCATTCGCTGGTGGGTCAAGGTACGAGTGTCGAACCGCAAGTGCTGTTGTCGAAGGTACGCGGGACGGGTGATCACATTGCCGAGAGCATGTCCGCTGGCAGATAGCCGAATCGCGCCCTCGCCCTTTTCGCGGGGATCGTAGCTCACGTCGATGAAGGAGCCGAGCTCGAGTTCAGTCGTCAGGCGTAGCTTGCCCGCACTTTCGGTCGTCATGCACAAGTGCAAACCCCACGCTCCGGCCACCACGTCGGCCCTCAGCGACTGCTCTGCACACCGAAACTGTAGGGGGGCCACCTCCGCGCACGGTTGCTCGTCGAGCGTGAGCGATCTGGCGGACCCGCTACCGCGAAACAACGACGAGGCAGGCAAGAGCCGGGCACGGCTGCGGGCACCCAACGTAAGGCCAACGCAGGTAGCGAGCGCTGTGAAGAGCGTGACTGCAAGCAGCGTTTTACGTCGCGCAACGGCCCACGTACACAGACGGCGTAGCATTCCGCGACGACGTTCGAGCAGCGATCCACCGAGCCAAGCGGGCAGCGCTAGCCACGAAACCGCCAGTCCCGCCCAATCAACGGGTCGGTAGACGTATTCGAGCACGAGCTCGCCATCCTTTGCAGGGACCTCCATCAGCCACGGATAGTAGGGGCCGTATACCGGCACACTCGTGATCGGAACCGATTCGTTTTCGTAGCGTGCGTTCCAACGCTCGAAGCGCGCAATGTCGAGGCGCAGCCGACTGCCCGGTGTTGCGTCTTGAATGTGAACGCGCACTCGTTCGGGCGAGAATTCGACCAGTTCGGCTTTGCCCTCGCCGAGAAGAGTGAACGGGTCGGGCTGGTACCCGGAAAAGCGATAGACGCGCAGTTCGTCGAAGCGTTGCACGAGTTGGAAGTTCGCGCGCTTCTCCTCGCTCGCGCTGACGACGTATTTGACCGAGGCTGCCGCGAGCACTTCGTCTTCACTGGTCATCGGAAACGCGTCGAAGATCTGGGTCGGTGTGTAGCCGATCTTGAAGATCGGTATTCGATCGAAGACCGGACTCAATGTGGAGAGGTGCTCACCGCGCCAAAGATCGTAGGCGATTCTGAAATTTCCTGGCTCCGATTGGCGCAGCTGACTCGTCCAAGTGAACAGCTTCTCGAAGGCATGCCAGAGCCGCCGTTGATCTTCGCCCACTACGGTCTTGTGAAGCTGCTTGTCGTAGAACGTCTTCCACGGAAATAGCGTCCAGCCGATGCCCGTGAGTGTCGCCAGAGCCGCGAGCAATGCCCAACGGCTTCGGGCATCGCTCGGCCAACGCGCCAAGGGGCGCAACAGTTCGATCGCGCCGTAGCCCGACAGCGGGAACCAAAACAGCTTCGCCAGCAGGAGCAAACGGTTGGCCTCTAGCTTGATCAGCCCCGGCAGCACGCGTTCCCAGTGCAGACAACGCACCAGCGGATCCGTCGCGAGCAAGACCAGGAGCAGCGCCGAACCTGCCACGAAGATTGCACCCGGGCGGCGTCTCTTCAGTGCGATGACGGCGCCTGCCAAGCCCAGTGCGTCGGCAGCAGTCCACACGTTGTGGAACGTCTGTAAAGTGACGAAGCCTTTGGCCATCGAATCAAGGGGATCACCAAGCCAACCGAGATCCTGCGTGACATTGCTGCGCGCGAAAAAGGGGAGCAAGAAGTAGGCGCTCGAGGCAAAGGCCAACCCCAAGGCCCCCAACGCTCGCAGCGAGTCCCGCAGCCTCAATGGGTCACGTCTGGCAGCAAGATCGACGAACAAGACCGGCGTTGCCAATGCAAACAGCGGCAGGGCCATTTGGTGCGTCAGCAACGCCAGTGTACCCCAGCAAGCCGTGACCAGCAGATCGCGTCTCGAACCCCCACAGGCGATGCGATCGCAACCGAGCAATGCCATGACCGCAAAGCTCATCCCTAGACTCACTGGCCACACCCCCCAATACGTGTGCCAAGTCCATCCACCTTCCAGCATCTCTCCCGGATCGAGGGTCGCGATCCAGGTACACACCACCGCGGCTCCAGTGCCGAAGAAGCGGCGCGTGAAGGAGAACGCTGCGAAGCCTTTGAACAGCAAGAACCCAGCAAAGCTCAACGCGTAAGTGTGAAGCCACGACAACTGTCCCAGCGTCAGAGCGCGAAACAACGCGACCCAAGCTTCACTTCCGCACGGGATGAGCTCGTCCGAAGGAAATCCAAACGACCAGAAGTGACTCCAGCCATGAAGCCGCCCGCGCGCCAGCATTTCGGTCCAGAAGTGCCAGGCCTTGAACAAGTGCGACGCATGGTCGTAGCTCAACGGCGTTTGGCCGAGGACCAAGCTGCACTCCCAAAGGGTTGGGATGAATGCGATCACCCACGGCGCCAGGTTGCGCAGCGCGGGCGAGTCTTTGAGCACGCGGCCTACGCGCTGCCAAACTGGAGAGACGCGTGATGAGCTCTGGGACATGCAAAAAGAGTTAGTTGGTTCCGGCCCACTGCGAGAGCAAGGCGAGTGCGCGATCACCCTCCGCGGGTCCCGCCTGCGACGCGCTGACGACGCAATGCGCATACAAGCCGGCTTGCAAAGCAGGCTCGATGTCGTTTTCGGGGTCATTGCCGATCATCAAACTGCGCCCTGGCAGAGCTTGAATGCGCTCCAAGATCTCTCGGTAATAGCCGAGATTGGGTTTGCAGAAATGCATGTCTTCATAGGTCGTCACCAAGGTTAGGGCGTCGAGTTGTGCGTCGAGGCCCGCCCAACGCAGGCGCGCCTGGATCGCCGCGCGTGGAAAGACCGGGTTCGTGGCGATCACCACGCGCAGCCCCCGCCCGACGAGCTGACGAATCAAAGACGCAGCGCTCGGCAGACACGAGGTCAAGCGTTGCAAGCGATCGAAGTCGTTCTCGTAGTAACGAAGCAGATGCGGTTCGACGTGGGCGCGCGCGCTGTTGGTGGCTCGCTCGAAGACACTCCAGAAGATCTCGTAGTTGGAACGACCGGGATCAGTGCTCGAGATCATCGCCTTGGTTCCAGCCAACAGCGCGGGCAAGAAGCTTTGTTGGGAGACGAGCGGTGCTGCATGCGCGCTGAGCTCCGCCAAGTAAACGGGCAGGAAGACGTCCATGTCGTTGCCGAGCAAGGTGTCGTCGAGATCGAGTAGAACGGCGTCCAGCGCACTGACCGGAGGAAGTGTGACCCGCGACATGGGTCGACTCTAAGGGGTGTCCCAGGTTTCTATCTACCAGGATGCGGGGTTTCGCGACTTTTCGCTCGCGGCTCCTGCCGTTCGTCACGAAAGATGCCTGCCACACCCGCTAGCCGACGGCTTTGCACGAGCGCACCCTGGCGCGCTCGAAGTTCCGCGCCTGGGGCCGCCGGTCGCGTTTGGTCTCGGTCACGAGCGCACGCGTTGGTTACTCCCGATGATGCTCAGCGCGAGTTCGGGGTACGCTCGATAGGACGTTGCGAGGATCCACGGACACCGTCACGAAGTCGGTTGGTACTGGACGCTTTGGAACAACACCCCACTTGCGCGCGAGTTGGCAGGCACGCGCTTCTTTTGCAAAGCGCTGGGCATACTCGCGCAGCAACCGAGCCGAGGGATCGGTTTCGGGCGAGTAGACGCTGAAATGGTCGTAGTCCTTGTAGTTCTTCTTCAGAACGTCGTCGTAACCCGCGAGCATCCAGAACATGCTGCCCGCACCGCCCTGGCGCAGCATCAGCTCGTTCCAGAGTTCGTACGCGCGTTCTCGACGATCTCCGAATTGCAGGATCGCGTCCGTCTTCGCGTCGCGCTCGACCACCACTCCATACTCTTCGAGCACGCTGGGCTTGCCCGCCTTACGTGCGGCCTCCAAGTGATCGACTATCCACCGTCCTCCCCAGCCTAGACCAGTGCCCCAAGTTTCGGGATACAAGTGGAAGGTTCCGTAGTCGACCTCGGGTAGGGCCAAAAGTGCGTCGTGATCTACGCCGTCGTCCCCGTTGTAGAAGGACTCGCGGTTGCGACTGAAGAAGCCCTCGTCCCCAACTGCGATCAAGTGGTTCGGATCGAGTGAGCGAACGAAGGCAGTCATCTCTTCTGCCCAAGTGCTGATCGTGTGTTTGTCCCAACCGTCGGCGGAGCCGAAATCCTTGTAGTTGCGAGTCCGCGGCTCGTTGGCAAGCTCCCAAGCGAACACGTAAGGGTCGTCCTTGTAGACGATGCCAGTTACCGTGTTCACGCGATTGACGATATGCGCGATCCAATCCTTGTAGGCTCGCTTCACGCGCTCGTCAGTGTAGAACTGAGCGTGCTCGTGCAGGCCGTACCAGACCAGGTACTGGTCCATGCCGCCAAAGTCGCGCCAGTTGTTCGTCAGTACGAGCACCATCCGAATGCCCGCTTCGCGCGCTTCGGCGACCACTTGGTCCAGACGCTCGAGCCCATTGGCACCGTCGTTGTAGGCGGGCCGCTGGTTCACGGGGTCCCAATATTGGAAATAGACGCCTTCTTTGGTCCCATCTGGGTCGACGGCTGCAACTCGCCCGTCCACGGACCCGCGGTCAGTGAACGCCCAATGCCGAAGCACTCTCAGTCCGATCTTCGTCGCGTTGTCGAACACGCTTTCGGCCATCCGCTTCGACTTGAAGATCAAGTAGTAGTTGTTGGAGCCCTGAAAGCAGAAGGGTTCGCCATTCAATAGGAACACCGCGGACGGTTCGTCGGTAGTGGCGAGCTTTAGCCAAGGGCGTTGCTGCGACGCCGGGCTCGGCTCTTGGTTGTCTGCTTTGGCCTCGAATGCAGTCGGGCTGCCCTGGCGCAACCACCCCGAGCAACCCTCGAGCAAGAGCACGCAACAGAGCAAGACCCCAAGTCGATGCCTGGCCAAGAAAGGGGATCGCGCGGCGCTGTTTACCTGGTGCACTGTTGACGCTTGTACGAGAGCAGCTCCGTTGCGGGGCTGAGTTCTTCGCTGAGCTCGGCAGGGCAGAGCCAGGACCGACAAACGCAAGCAGGCGAAAGCCACCCCACGCTCAGCGAGCATGGCGACTTTCGCCCGTTCCCCCAGAACTGCCGTCCCCCGGTTTTTCCCCGAGAGAGGTCAGACTATTCGAAGATGCGATCGCGCTTGCGACGACGACGAGCAGCCTCGGCGATCTTCTTACGCTTCTTGATCGACGGCTTCATGTAGTGCCGACGCTTCTTCAGCTCACGCAGCAGGCCTTCTGCAGCCAGCTTGCGCTTGAGGTGTTTGATCGCTCGCTCCACGCCCTTGCCGTCGACGACGACTTGGAGTGGCTTGCACTGAATGGCTTCGCTCGGGTTAGTCAAGGGAGCGGGAACCTGGCAAAGAGCCGACTGATTTGCAACCCCAAAATGCGCGCCTCGGGACGCCTCGAGGGGGCAATTGTGCTGAACGGCTGTTCTGGCGACGACCCTCAGTTCGGGTCTCGCGAGTGCTGGCCTGATTTGAGGCGCGCGTAGCCCTCTTCGGAGCCACCGGCCATCTGCCAAGTGAGGCGCGCGGCAGCCACAGCCCCGATCGGCAGCAGCACGATCGTCAGACACGGAACCCAGAACAACAGCGCGAATCCCATACCGAAGCCGAGCACCGCCGCACGATGCTCCATTAGCACACCTATCCTCACCGCCGCAGGAACACCCCTCATCGTCAGTGGAGTGTCGAGCAGGTTCCAAGCTAGGCAGAGGCAAAGCACGAGCCATTGCGCGGCGCCGAACAAGGGCGCGCCCCAGGGGATCATCAGCTCCAGCGCAAACAACACCACCAAGCTGGGGATCGCAACGGCGGTGGAGAAGGCTTGCGCCTGTAGCCCGTACCAGCACTCGCGAATCCAACTCTGCGCTGCTCTAGGCGGCGCGTCGAGCGCCGTCTCTTGATGCGCCACCAGACGTTCGAGCGCTGGAGCGCTCAGGGTCGGCGTCAGCAGGAACGCCAGAGCGACGCTGATGAACCCCGAGAGCAGGAACCCGAGGAGCCCGGCTGCCCCTCGCCCCACGCTCGAATACCATGCCGTGCCGTCGCCGAGTCCGAGCTGATGGATCAACCACGGAATCGCACCGATGCTGCCGAAGACCGCGCCGCTCAGGACGATTGCGACGAAGATCAGCGTCGGGACCATTGCCAACGGCCAGAGCTCCGAGCGCTTTGCCAAGTAGCTGATGGCGCCGCCAATGGCCGTCAAACCAGAGCCGAAGCCCGGCTTGCCGACACTGCGCACGACCGCCTGCGGACCCTCACCGCCCGAAGCTCTCTGGCTGGAAGCTCTACCACGAGGCGGATCGCTCACGGCAGTCAGCTCCTTTCGATCACGACCGCGACGGCCTCGCCGCCGCCGATGCACAGCGTTGCAAGGCCTCGCTTCAATTTGCGCGCTTCTAGCGCCCAGAGCAGAGTCGTCAAAATCCGGGCGCCCGAGGCGCCGATCGGGTGTCCCAGGGCGACCGCGCCGCCGTTGACGTTCACCCGCTCGAGGTCCACGCCTGCTAACTTGGCACACGCCATGGGGACACAGGCAAAGGCCTCGTTGATCTCCCACAGATCGATACTCTGCGTCTGGAGCTGCAATTTGTTCAGAGTATTGGTGATCGCGCGGGCGGGCGCGGTCGTGAACCACTCGGGCGCTTGAGCGCTCACGCCGTCGCCCACGATCCTGGCGAGCGAGACCAGTTTCTGGTCGCGCACTGTCCGTTCACTCGCTAGCACTAGCGCCGCGGCGCCGTCGTTGACGCTCGAGGCGTTGGCCGCCGTGATAGTGCCGTCCGGAGTGAACGCGGGCTTCAGGCTTGGAAATTTACTGGGGACGCCCCGTTCGGGCTCTTCGTCTCGACTCACGAGCAGAGGTGGGCCTTTCTTCTGTGGGATCTCGACCACAACGAGCTCTTTGTCGAATGCGCCCGAGGTTTGCGCCTGCACGGCGCGGCGATAGCTCTCGCTGGCGAACGCGTCCTGCGCTTCCCTGGTGAGGCCATATTCCTTGGCGCAGAGCTCGCCTGCGTTGCCCATGTGAAAGTCGTTGTACGGATCCCAGAGACCGTCGTGGATCATGCCGTCAATCAAGCGATCGTGACCCATGCGATACCCGGTGCGCGCCTTGTCGAGGTAATACGGGACGCGCGACATCGATTCCATGCCACCCGCGACGGCAATTTCGTTCGCGCCCACCTGGATGCTGCGCGCAGCGAGCACGACGGCTTGCAAACCCGAACCGCAGACTTTGCCGACGGTCGTGCAGGGCGTCGTGTCTGGCAAGCCAGCGCCCAGCGCTGCTTGACGCGCAGGGGCCTGACCAATGCCCGCGCTGAGCACGTTGCCCATGAACACCTCTCCGATCCGTTCGGGCGCGAGCTTTGCGCGCTCCAGCGCAGCACGGATCGCGAGCGACCCGAGCTTGGGCGCGCTCAGCGTCGATAGCCCCCCTTGATAGGCACCGATGGGCGTGCGGACGGCGGCAACGATGTGTACCGGTTCGAGATTCATGCGCCACACCTAGCGCGCTTGCGCCTGCCTCGCAATACGAGCTCGGACCTGGCAATCTCCGGGCTTAGGCACTAGACCGGGCGCGTGAGCTCACCTTCGCTGCAGACTCGGCAACGCTTCACGCGCTATGCCTGGTGGATCTTGGCGTACACGCTCGGCGTGATCGTCTTCGGCGCTTGGGTTCGTATCAGCGGATCGGGCGCCGGGTGTGGCAGCCACTGGCCGATGTGCAACGGGCAAGTCGTGCCGCGTTCGCCCACCGCCAAGACAATCGTCGAATTCACGCATCGCTTGACGAGCGGTGCGCTCGGGCCCTTGGTCTTGGCCGAGCTCGTTTGGGCCTGGCGCGCCGTCGGGCGTCGCCAAGCGATCGGGCGGCTCACTTCGCTGCTCGTCGTCTTGGTCACGATCGAGGGGCTGATCGGACGTAGCTTGGTCGTTCAAGAGTTGGTGGCAGACAACGCCTCGGTCAAACGCGCGGTCGTCGTGGGCCTGCATCTCGGCAACACCTTGCTCCTGACGGGCGTCGCCACGGCTTGCGCTTGGCTTGGCCTTGGCGGGGTGTGGCCCAAGTTCACGACCAGTTTCGTCGGGAGGCGCTGGCTGATCGTCGCGCTCGCCGGCACTGCTCTAGTCAGCATGTTGGGGGCCGTGACGGCGCTGGGCGATACGCTCTTCCCCGTGAGATCTGCCGTCGGAGCTCCCCTGCTCGAGCACCTCGAACACGACCTGTCACCCAGCGCCCATTTCTTGGTGCGCTTGCGCGTCATTCACCCGGTGCTTGCAGCCCTGAGCGCCCTCGTCATGCTGCGTGTGGCGCACGTCTGGGGCAACGCCAACGTTCGTTCCTGGTTGGGTTCGCTCTTGGCGCTTCTGGTTTACGGGCAGCTCGCTCTCGGCGTGCTCAACATCTTGCTTGGCGCGCCCGGCAGTGCGCAACTGTTGCACTTGCTCTTGGCACAGCTGGTTTGGGTTGTGCTGGTGGTCATGTTTCTCGACGGTTGCAGCGAGAGTCTGGCCTCCAACGCCCAGGAGCGCGTGCAAATCGAGTCTGCGGCGGCGGGTCCCGCAGACTCGCTCAGCGTCGAGACCGAGGCTGCAGCGGACGACGAAGCGCGCGTGCTCGAAATCGGGGACTCCATCGATCTGCACGGCTTCGCGCCGCGAGACGTGCTCGACGTCGTGGGTTCGTATCTGGAGGCGGCGCACGCCAAGGGCTTGGTCGAAGTGCGTTTGATCCATGGTCGTGGCACTGGCTTTCAGCGTGCTCGAGTGCAGGAGCTGTTGCGTCTGCATCCGTTGGTCGAACGCTTTTCGGACGCACCACCGACGCGCGGGGGATGGGGCGCGACCTTGGCTTGGTTGCGCAGTGATTCCGACGCGGAAAGGCGACACGCGCCTTGACGACTGGCCTTCGTTGAAGCCAACTCTGGCGCATGGTTTCCCGAAGAGAGTGGCTAGCGGTAGGGACTTTGGCTGCGGGGGCAACGCTGGTCGAGCGCGCAAACGCCGCCAGCCCCAGAACGGCAGCCAGCTGGGATCGCTCGTACAGCGGAGATCCCGCGATCACCAGTCCCGGCGTTCCTGGTCAAGGTTACCACCCGGTGATCACGCCGAACAACGAGTCGTTGGCGTACAACATCGTCGACGGCAAGAAGATCTTCCACTTGATCGCCGAGGAGCTAGACCACGAGTTTACGCCTGGCTTGTCCGCGCGTTGCTGGGGTTACAACGGCCGCGTGCATGGCCCGACCCTGGAAGCAGTGGAGGGTGATCGCGTCGTCGTATACTTGACGAACCGTTTACCCGCAGCAACTACGGCCCATTGGCACGGCGTTTACGTTCCGAACGGCATGGACGGGGTGGGCGGCCTGACTCAGCGCGCAATCGAGCCGGGCGAAACCTATCGCTACGAGTGGACGTTTCGCCAGCAGGGGACGTTCATGTATCACTCGCATCACGACGAGATGACGCAGATGGCGCTCGGTCTGATGGGCATGATCGTGGTGCATCCGCGTAAACCCGAGCCCGACCAAATCGTCGATCGCGATTTCTGTATCTTGCTCAGCGAGTGGGCGATCAAGACGGGCGCCAAGCGTCCCGATCCGAACGAAATGACCGACTTCAACGTGCTCACGATGAATGCTCGCGTCTTTCCAGGAACGGAGCCGTTGGTCTGCAAGCAAGGCGAGCGCGTGCGGATCCGACTTGGCAACTTGAGCGCAATGGATCATCACCCGATTCACCTGCACGGCCACCACTTCAAAGTCACGGCAACCGATGGCGGCCGCATCCCGGTGAGCGCGCAATTGCCGGAAACGACGGTGCTGGTTCCAACCGGCACTACCCGCGAGATACAGTTCATCGCGGACGCGCCTGGCGATTGGCCCATGCATTGCCACATGACGCACCACGTGATGAATCAGATGGGGCACGGTATCCCAAACTTGATCGGTGTCGATCCGCATGCCCTCGATCACAAGGCGAGCAGCCTCGTCAAAGGCTACATGACCATGGGTCAAACCGGCATGGGGGACGCGATGGCGATGGCCATCCCCAAGAACAGCGTCGCAATGCAAATGGCCGAAGGCCCTTCGGGGGTGATCACCATGGGCGGCATGTTCACCTTGCTCAAGGTGCGCGAGGAGCTCAGTGACTACCGCGATCCGGGTTGGTACAAGGCTCCGCCGGAGACGGTCGCGCGAGCTGCAACGCGAGAGGAGCTTGCCCGAGATGGCATCAAACTTTGAGCGTTCGGCGCGTTGTTTCGGCGCTGCGCTCTTGCTCGCTGCTTGCGTGAGCAGTCGAGCGGGCTATCAAGAGGTGCACGCGCAAGTGCGGGACCGGCTCGGCTTCGACGCGCAGGGCTTGGGAGGCGACGCTGCAGCGCGTGAACAAGCGCGACGATTGCTCGAGGCGCCATTGGACGCAGACCGAGCTGCGCAAGTAGCCCTGCTCAGGAGCCCGCGCGCCGCGCTCGCTCTCGAAATCATCGAGCGCGCCCGGGCGCGCGCGCAGAGCTTGGGCCGAATCCCAAACCCCGATGCGGAGCTCGGTGCACGCTTTGGAGGAGGCCGCAGTAGCCCCACGTTGGACGCGAGCGTGACGCTCGATCTGACGTCATTGATTGTATTGGGTTACCAGGTGCCGGCGGGGCGTGCCGAGTTGGCCGCTTCTCGCGCAGACGCCCTGGACGAGTTGCTGGCACTGGCTTACACGGCCCGGCGTGCCTTCTTTCGGCAGCAAGCCGCCGAGCAGACGGTCGAGCTCGAGAGCAACGCCTTGGCGGCGGCGGACGCTGCACGGGAAGCGACGCGCGCGCTGCACGAGGCGGGCAACACGACCGATCTGGATTGGGCACAGCGGGAGGCGGCGTACCTCGAAGCCAGCGTGAAGGTGCGATCCGCCAAAGCCGCGGCGAGTGCACAGCGCGAGCAGTTACTGGGAGTGCTCGGTCTTGCGGCGAGCGAAAGCAAAGTGCGGATCGGGGGGCCCTTGCAGAGCTTGCCCGAACATGAACCCGACTGGTCAGCGGCTGAGCGCAACGCGAACGAGCACAGCTTGGCGATCGCGAGCGCGGAGCAGAAGCGCCGTGCCGCTGAGCTCAGACATGACGCGGCAACGGTTCGTTCCGTGTTGCCCCATCTCGGCGCGGGCGTGGGTGCGGAGCGAGAAGAGAATCGCTGGGGCACGGGTCCGTTGGTCGAGCTCGAGCTCCCACTTTTTTATCAAGGCCAGGCCGAGCGCGCGTCCACGCTCTCGGATGAGCGCGCGTTCTCGGCTTTGCGCGATCAGGCGGCGCTCGATGTGCACGCGACGTGCCGCGCCGTCCTAGAGCGCCTGAGCGCCAGCCGTCAGCGTGTTTTGCTCTACGAGCAGGAACTGTTACCCATGCGCCAGCGCGTGCTCGATGAGGCGCTGTTGCAGTACAATGCCATGAGCATGGGAGTGTATCAGCTGCTCGAGATGCAGCGCGCCTTGACCGCGACGCAGGTAGCGCACTTGTCGGCGCTACTCGACTACTGGTTGCAGCGCACGGATCTCGAGCAACTGCTTGCCGGGAGTAAACTGGCCACGGCAGCGTCCGATGGAGCCGCGCCGAGCGAAGTGTCGCAAATGGGAACGGGCCATGGGCACTGAGCGCGAAAACGTTGCCGCAGCTTTGCGCTTGTTCGAGAAGATGATCGCCATTTCGCAGACGGGCCTCACCTACACGCAAGGGGTCTATGACCGTGAGCGCTACGAGCAGCTGCGAGAACTCGTCGGCGAGGCAGTGCAGGTTCTGTTACCCAACGAGCCGCCGTTCACGCAAACCTTTCCGCGCGAGGAAGGCTATCGCACGCCAAAAGTCGATGTCAGGGGCATCGTCTTGGCAGAGGGTAAGCTGCTGCTCGTGCGCGAGCGTGCCGACGGACTGTGGGCATTGCCCGGTGGCTGGGCCGACGTCGGGCTGTCGCCTGCCGAGAACATAGAGAAAGAGATCTTCGAAGAGAGCGGCTACAAGGCGCGCGCCGTGCGCCTGCTCGCGCTTCTCGATCGCGACAAGCACGCCCACGACCCGTCGCCTTGGCACACTTACAAGATCTTCTTTCAGTGTGAACTCGTGGGCGGCAGTGCCCGGGCCACGCTGGAAACCGACGGGGCCGAGTTCTTCGCCTTGGATGCGTTGCCGCCGTTGTCGATTCCGCGCGTCACACTGGACCAGTTGATACGAACACACGAGCTAGCGAGTACGCCAGACTCCGTGCCTTGGTTCGAGTGAGCTCTGGCGTCAGTCGCGCTTGTGCTTGGCGAGCATCTGCCACGCTTGAGCAGCATCGCCTTGGAATTGGCCAGCGCCCTCGCTCGTACAGAGAATGACTTCGCTGTCATCAGCGCAAGTGTCAAACGTCGAACAGCCGTTGGCGTCGGGAGCAGATGCTGCTTCCGAGCAGTCGTCGAGCTTGGCCCACGTCTGAAAGGTGCCGTCGGCACCTTGGAAGTCGTGCACGATTTCGGGATGTCCTGGTGCAGTGCCCGCACCCCCCTCGTAAGAGATCACCGTGTCGGCAGTGCCGCGGAAAGAGATCACACTGACGGGAAGCGCGGGGTCGCATCCGATTTCCTTGGCGTCGAAGAGATCCATGCCGCTCACCGCCAGCGCCGAGAAGATTTCGGCATGCTGGCACCCCAAGTAGTAAGCGACTGATCCGCCAAGTGAGAAGCCAGTTGCATAGACTCGTTCCAAGTCGATGCACGCTTCGGTGGAGAGTTGCCGAATCAAGGCCGTGGCAAAATCCAGGTCATTCACCTGTGGCGATGCATCGGCTTCCGTGCTGAGCGAACAACAGGGACCCACGTCCCAGCTGTTTTCTAGTCCCTGAGGCCAGACCGCAATGAAGCCCTCTTGATCGCTCAATTCGAGGAACCCCGAGTGCGAGCGCTCCCAGGGCGCGTCGAAGCTCATCGGGTGAAAATCGATCAGCAAGGGAGTCGTCGAGTCGACGCGCCGCGCTTCGGGTACGTGCACCAAATAGCTGCGCCTGACGCCCCCGAGCGTCAACTCGCGCGTGAAGTCCCCGCTTTCGAGTGTCTTGTCGCAACTGGGTGTGCCTCTACGGCAGCTACCGGCTTCGCATCGGAAGTCTTTGCCCAATTCCTTGCAGTCAGCGTGCGCGGTGCAGTGCAGTTCACAACTTGGCGCTTCGGAACAACTGTCGGGAGCACTCGGACCGACCGGGCCCCCGAGGCATTCGGCGCCTTTGGCCAAATCCGCGCAGTCCTTCGCCGTACTGCAAGTCTTGGTGCAGGTGCCGCACAGGCAACTGAGCCCAGGACCACACGTGCCATCGCAGTGCTTGAGGAAGTTGGTCTCGCTGCCGAGCTGAGGTTCGGAGCTCGGTGTGCTGCAGTTGAACGACACCGCGGCGCACGCTAGGGCCGCGCTTAGCAGGTTCCTGGTGAGGGGGGAGCTCGAGGGAGCCCTACGACTTTTCGGCTTCATCGGTGTCCTGTGCGATCTGACATTGCCCCACGTAGAGAATGACCTGATCGTAGTGGGCAGGGATGCCCGTCCTGGAATTGAGTTCTTCGATCCGGCGCCGCAGATCCACCAAGGTACCGCGCAAGCGGGTCAGGGTTCCTCGCGCTTCTTCCTCGAGCGGGTGACCAGGCCATACGTCGAGAGTATACGTACTGCCGCCGACGCTGTCGCCGGCTGTGGCACGGTCATCGCGCAAGCGGCAGCAAATGGTCTTCACGACGGCCTGGAAGTGATCGAAGACTGCGGCTTCCCAACCGATTGCCGCGCCTACCGGGACGTACAACGAGGTCGCCCGGTAGAGCGTCTCGGCGCCCACGAGCGTGCTCTCGATACGGCCTGCGTTCACCAACCGGGCCAATACCGGTTCGATGTCAGCAAGCTCGCTGTGCGTCGTGTTCGCAAGGCTTTGCTTCGAGATCGGCCCCTCGCGATAGACGAGCGCCCAGACCAACTCTTCGAGTCCATCGTTGGAGCGCATCTGGCGTAGGGTGGTGAGTTCTTCCTCCGAGGCCGCTCGATATACGGTGCTCGGACCTTGACCGGAGCTGAAGATCAGCCCGCTGTCACAAAGGTCACGCAACACACCGCGCACTTGCGCGCTCTCGTCGCGAACGAAGCGCATCTGGACGTTGGCACGCGTCACCATGCGCTCGTTCGAGATGTGTTCGAGGACAGCCTCCCACAAGGAGCGCCCGCGATCGGTAGAGCTCTCCTGCAGTCGTTGAATCTTGCGTTGATAGGTGCGCAGGCCCAAGCCAAACATATCGGCGCTCACCTTGCGGCTAACGCCCTGACGCTCGAGCTCGGTCACCAAATCCAAGAAGACTTGGTTTGCGACCTGTGCCAAAGGCGCGCGCGCACCACCCGACGTTGCAAGTTGTGCGATCAGGATCGTCGTTTGACGGACAATCGCTTGTATCAACAGTTCAATGGCCATCTGCGCTGCTTGGGCTTCGTGGAAATTTCGTGGCTGCGTTCATCGCGGCTCGTGATGCAGTATGCCGACGGAACGCCACCGCAGGGGATGGCAGATTTGTCGCTATTCCACTGAGAACGGCAGTGCCAACTTTCGGGTGCATCGAGCACGCCGCAGCGTTGCACCGCCATGGATACGCTTGCGGGCACCACAGTAACTTACGGCTATGGGCGCGCTCGGCGCAAATTCGCGGAGATTCGAAGATGATGTCGAAGACGGTTGTCACGGGCCCAATGCTGTCGGCCCTTTGGGTGCTCGGCACGAGTGTATGCGTCGGTTGCAGTTCACAATCAGATGCTGGAGCCAATGGGGTTAGCACGGCCCAGGCCTCGAACGATCCTGCGCAGACAAGCGTGGTCGGCTCCCAGCCGACGCCGCCGTCCGCTGGGAACGATCCCACCATTAGCACAGGGCCACTAGCGCCGCCTGTTGTGGCGACACCGTCCAGTAAACCTGGGCCCGTTACCGACGTTCCCGTTCAGAATTCGACGGCGCCAGAGCAAACGCCGTCAGCGTTGCCGACGGGCAGCGTTCCAGTTGCCAGCAGTGCGTCCCAATCTGGTGCGGGACCGGGTCCGGCAGCGACCGACTCGACTGCTTCGGGCGGTGCCGGCGGTGGCGCAAACCCTCCGGCACCCGAGCTCGGAGGTAGTCCCAGCATGGCTGGCGCGGGCAGCGGCGGTGAAGAGAATTCGGCGGGTTCGACGGGCTCACCCGCTCCCGCCGACCCAGTGATCACTTGTCCCACTCAGGCGTTGTCGGCGGGAGACTCGGATCACACGCTGCAGCTGAGCTCGGGCTCGCGCACCTATGTGTTGCACGTGCCGGCCAACTACGATGCCAGCAAGCCGACCCCGCTGGTCGTGGACTTTCATCCGCTGGGAGGTAGCGGACCAAGTGAACGAACAGGTTCGCCCTATCCGGCACAGACCGATCCGGAAGGTGTGATCTCTGCGTTCCCCTCCGGACTCCAAGGTCCATCGGGCAATGCCTGGAACGTGGGCCCATGTTGCGTCAAGGACGCCGATGACGTCGAGTTCGCGCGGGCCATCGTCGAAGACATCGAGAAGCTCGCTTGCATCGATACGCAGCGTGTCTATGCCGTTGGCTTCTCGATGGGGGGTGGCATGTCGCACTATCTGGCTTGCCACGCTGCAGACGTCTTTGCTGCGGTCGCCCCTGCGGCGTTCGATTTGGCCGAAGAGAACAGCCCTGACTGCTCTCCAGCTCGCCCCATCACGGTGGTCTCGTTCCGCGGCACGGACGACCCGATCGTCAAGTACGACGGAGGTTATTCGGATGTGGTATCGGGCATGCCGATCACTTTTCTCGGCGCCAAAGCAACACGCGACCGATGGGCTGAGCTCAACGGCTGCACCGATACGGCCTCGGCCGAAGATGCCAACGGATGCTCGAGCTACAAGCAGTGCGACGACGGTGTCGAGGTGTGGTTGTGCACCAAACAGGGTGGCGGCCATGAGGCAGGCAACGCGAGTGTCGCCTGGCCAGTCTTGAAGCGCCATACGTTGACGCCCTGAGGCGCTTCATGTCTTGGGTGCGGGCCGCGAGTCGCGTGCCGGCTGCGTCAGCGCTCTGTTGACGGTCGTTCGCAACTCGTCGGGCGTATAGGGCTTGTCGATGAACGACAAGCCGCGCTCCAAGCCCATCTGATTCGTCAGCAGATCACGGGAGTATCCGCTTGCGTACACGATAGGTAGCGCGGGTGCGATTGCACGCAGGCGTTGTCCGAGCTCGCGCCCTCCGATGCCGTCCGGCATCTGCATGTCGGTCAGCACCAAATCGAAGCGGCCTTGTTCGCGCTCCCAGAGCGCAAGCGCCGCTTCACCCGAGGATGCGATCATCACCGTGTGTTTGTCGCGTTCGAGGAATCGCTTGCACGTCTGCAAGATTGCCATCTCGTCGTCGACTATCAGAATGCGCCGCCCTTCACATTTCGGTGAAGGCTCGGGGTGCGCGCGAGCAGGTAGGCTTGGCGTCGGCGACGGCGGCAAGAGGATAGTGAACGTGGTGCCCACGCCTTGTTTACTGTCTACCCGCACATCACCATTGTGTTGTTCGATGATGCTGCGGACGGTGGCTAGACCGAGCCCGGTGCTGCTCTCAGCGCCTTTGGTCGTGAAGAACGGATCCCAAATCCGAGCCAGAATCGATTCGGGGATGCCCTCGCCCGAATCGATGACGCGCAGTCTCACGCAGGGGCTCTTGCTCGGCATGGCTTTCAAGCGCGAGGCATCCGCGGGGATCTCGGCCAGAGTGTCCGTGGTCACAGTCAAGGTGCCCCCGCGCGGCATGGCGTCGCGCGCGTTGACCGCGAGGTTCATCAACACTTGCTCCAACATCGCGGCGTCCCCATGAACCGTCGGCAAGTGCGGGGATAGCTCGAGGTTGAGCCTCACGTCGCCGAGTGTTCGTCGGAGCAACTTGGCGCTGTCTTGAATCAACGCGTTCACGTCGATCGTGCCAACCTCGGCAACGCGCTTGCGCCCGACGGCCAACAATTGACGTGTCAGCATCACACCGCGCTGGACGGCCGCGCGGATCTCGTTCTTGAGCTCTCTGGCGTCAGTGTTCTCCGGCTCGGGAACGAGTTCCGCGTTGTTGGCGATAATCGTGAGCAGGTTGTTGAAATCGTGAGCGACGCCACCCGCCAGTTGCCCCAGAACCAACATGCGCTGCGCGGTCACCAACTGGGAATTGAGCGATTGGCGCTCGATGGCGTAGCGAATCGAACGCGCCAAGACGGTTCCGCTGATTTCCCCTTTGACCAGATAATCCTGGGCACCTGCGCGTAATGCTTCGCGTCCGAGTTCTTCGTCGGAGACGCCGGTCAAGACGACGATCGGAGTCTGCGGCGCAGAACGCTGTAACGAGTGAACACCTTCGAGGCCCACGCTGTCGGGCAACCCGAGGTCCATCACAATCACATCGAAGGTCGCGCGGCCCAACGCTTCTTTGGCGCGCGCCAGCCGGTCCACGTGAGTGATGTTGGCGCCCTGAACCGAGGTTTTCAGAGTTTGGCGCAATAGCAGGGCATCGGTTTCGTTGTCTTCGATGATCAGTACGCGCAATGCCCCAGTAGCGCTCGAGTCCCCCACCACTACTCGACGCTGAGCAGGCTGGGAGCCGCTCTTGTGTGTAGGTAGCGTCACCGTATCGATCCAGTAGGCACCGAGCGCTGCCATCGCTTTCGAGAACTCAGCTTGGTCCATCGGCTTGGTGACGTAGCTGTTCGCGTGCTCCGCGTAGGCTTGATTGATATCGTCTTCGGATTGAGAAGTCGTCAGAACGATCACTGGGGTCTGACGCAACTTGGGATCGTTCTTGATTCGGTGCAGCAGTGCGCGGCCGTCCATCCTCGGCAAGTTGAGATCCAGCAGCACCAGATCGGGCTTCGGGGCATTCTCGAAGGGATGCTCTCCCCGTAAGAACGCGAGCGTGTCTATGCCGTCCGAGACCGAGTGAACGCGAGCATGCAAACCAGAGTCTTCAATCGCCGCAACCGTGAGTAGGCGATCCGTCGGGCTATCCTCGACCAGAAGAATATGAATTTCTCGCATGTAATCCTGGCTCTTTGAAGCTGTTCAAGAGGAAGGGACCTTGCAAAGGCACGAACTGCCAGCGGTCCCTCGTTCTTCCCCATGTCTGATCTAGCAGATTTGCTTTCGAATCGGACGGATCCCGCCTGGTGTCGAGAAGCCGGCCTTCGTGACCCGATCGTTGTGAACGACCGCACGCAGACAAAAGAATAGGCCCCATTTCGCGCGTGATGCGTTTGATATTTTGGACTTTTTCGAGGCTTGCCTCGACGAGTGACCAGCCTGTGCCAAGCTGCAGGGGACCGCGCCTTCGTCGCGCTTCACGGGGCTAGTCGAGCTTGCGTGCTTTGGTAGCCGAACTTTGGTCCGGTCGAGCGCATTCCTTCACTTGCTGCGCGTGGCGGCCGTAATGGGAAGGTAGGACATGGATGACACACGAGAAGACCATCCCAATGCCGACATCCTACTTCGGTCTACACCTGCCGTTGCAGGCTCGTCGGGCCTAGCCATGCGGGACGAGCTACAGCGTCATGGAGTGCGAAGTGTGACATTGATGCTGCATGGTCTGACACATCGCCTAAGTTCGCCGGTTGGCGCGCTGCTGACGAACCTGTCGATGCTGCGCGACGACTTGGGGACGCTCCTATCGATCACCCGAGACCCAGGGTCGTCGCAGGCCAGCATCAATGAATCGCTCTCGAGGTCGGTCGAGGATGTGGCGGGCGCGATCGAGATCGTCGAGAGTCTGCGCGAAACCTTGATTGTGACCAAGCGCGTTGGATGTGCGCCTCCGACGGACACCCGCACGGATTTGCTCGAGGTGTTTCAGTTTTGGCTCAAGACCTCGGCGCGAGCGGCGCTCGGCACCAGTGTCATACGTCACAAGGAGCCTGCTTACACAAACCAGGGGTCCTTGGTGCTGGTTCAGGCCTCAGCGCCTGCAATATGCTATGCGTTAACTACAGCAGTATTGATGCTGGCGGACGCGGGGTTGAGCAAGCTCGATGGTGGTCAAGTCGTGATCACGCAGTGCGCGTCCGAGGGGCAGGTGCGAATTGAGATGACGTGTTCCGATGTTACCTTTTCACCAGCAGCGCTGCGCGCGGCGGCAGAGTTGGGCGCGTCGACCGAGGTGATCTTTGGCGCACAGGGACCGCGCATCGATGTGGCGCAAAGCGAACGAGGGGCCGTCGTAGGTCTGAGTTTGCGTAGTGCTCTTCAGAGTTCCACTTCCTACGCGTAACGGATCGAAGTTCGTCCCATGAACAAGCCTGATGCACTGAACGGCAAAGTCCTCCTCGTGGACGACGATCCTTTCGTATTACGCGAATACGGCAAGTTGCTCGAGCGAATGGGATTGCAAGTCTCGTTCGCTACTGATGGGCAATTGGCGTTGGAATGCTTCGGCAGGCAGCCGATCGACGTGGTCGTCACGGATCTTGCGATGCCCACCATGGGCGGGCTGCACTTTCTGCGAGAGCTCCGCAAGATCAACGTGGACGTTCCGGTGATCCTGATCACTGGATCGCCCGATGTGCAGACCGCAGTTGCGGCGCTCGAGTACGGTGCATTCCACTACCTGACCAAGCCGGTCTCGCCCGACAAGTTCAAGGGCACACTATCTCGCGCGCTAGCATTCAGGGCGCTGGATCGATTGCATCGCGCAGGGGACGAGAATGGCTCCAAGCCCGGCATGCCAGCGTTCGCGGCATTGGAGGCGCGCTTCGAAGCAGCGCTTTCGAATCTTTGGATCGCTTTTCAGCCAATCGTCAGTTGGTCACGCAAGGGTGCCTTTGCGTACGAAGCGTTGGTCAGATCGACCGAGCCGAGCATGAACAACCCTGGCTTGTTGTTCGATGCTGCCGATCAGCTTGGACGAATGCTTCACCTGGGCCGCGCGATCCGCGCAAAGGTGGCCGACACCATTTCCCGTCATCCCGACAAGCGCTTCTTCGTCAACCTCAACCCCATAGAACTGAACGATGACGAATTGCACTCTTCGGGCTGCCCGTTAGCGCCGTTTGCGAACCAAATCGTGTTCGAGGTGACCGAGCGCACTGCGCTGGCGAGCGTCAGCGGCGTCACGGCTCAGATCGAGCGCTTGCGAAAGAACGGCTACCAGATTGCGGTTGACGATCTGGGAGCTGGCTATGCGAGTCTGTCGAGCTTCATCCACATCGAGCCTGACTTCGTCAAGGTCGACTTGTCGTTGGTGCGCGATCTTCACCTTTCACCGCGCAAGCGTACGTTAATCCGAGGCATCAATCAGATCTGCGTCAAGGACCTCGGTATTTCTGTCATCTGCGAAGGTGTAGAGAAAGCCGAAGAGCGCGACGTGCTGCTGGCAGAGGGCATTGATTTTCTCCAGGGCTACTACTTCGCGCGTCCGAGTCCTGCGCTCGAGATCGTGAACTTCCAACAAGGGACGCCCGAAACTCCCGAACCCGACAAAGCCGACCAGTCTTCGCGCCGCGCAAGCTGAGGTGAGCCGTCATACGGCGTTTACGGAGCCGTCGTTGGCAAGTTTTTCCGAGCGCAAGCGTCGCTGATTGCGTTCGAGCAGCAAGCCCACGGCGCCCAAGGGCAAGACCACCGAATACAGCAGCGCCAAAGTCACAACGGAAAGGGTGATCGCATCGGTCGTGGAGATGCCGTGCGGTGCCAGGGCCGCGGCGTAAGCCGTTTCGCGCGTACCAATCCCTTGAAAACTGATCGGCAAGGCGGCCGCCGCTGAGCCGATCGCGGTGGACCCGACGAGGGCGAGGAACGGGGCGTGCAGCCCGAGTGCGCTGGCGAGCAGCGCAACGGCGACGAAGTAACCGAACCAAGAAATCGCCGTCCACAGCAGCGCTTCCAGCGCGCCGTCGCCGGTCAGCACACGCAAGAGCGTGCCGACGAGCGCGTCGGCCGCGCGCAAAGAGCGCTTCCAAAGCGAGGTCATCGGGTCAGGCGTATCCGTGACTAGTGAACTAGCGGGTTGGGGTCGCGTGTTCCGCCAACGAGCTAACCACAGCCCGACGAATCCCAACGCGAACAATCCCAATCCGAGCAGGTAGGCGCGCTCGGTGTTCGGTAGCATCAGCGTCGAGCTGATGGCTGCAGTGGCAAGCAGGAACAGGGCATCGAGGATGCGATCAGCGATCGAGTTGGTCAGCGCCGTCACACGAGGTTGCCCGTGGCGCACCAACACCTCGGCGCGCATCAGTTCTCCGACGCGCCCGATCGTCAACATCCCGTACATGGCACCGCTCAGAAACGCTGCCAGTGATTCAGTCCAGCGAATGGGCGTTCCTTGGCGGCGTTGCATGCGGTGCCAACGCCAGGCCTTGAGCAGCACGTTGGCAGCGTAGGCGACAGACGCGAGTACGACGGGCAGCGCGGGAAGCGCACGCACGAGTTGAAGACTGTGCCTTAGATCGATGTGAGGGATGAGCAGCAACAGGCACAGTGCACCGAGCACCCGCAGCCAGGGACGAAGGCGTTTCATTCCTGCAACGACCTCGTGACAACCGGCGTGGGCCCGTTGACGCGCCGACGCACAGACGGCACAGCCGTATCGAGCAGCACACTCAAGAGCAACTGATGCTGCAGTGGGATAACGCTCGGGAGATGCTCGCGCATGAATGAAACGATCATTGAAGGCGGCGTGATAGCAGGAAACTTCGAGGACAAGTATGCAAGCCGCAACCCCATCGCCCGACGTCTGATGCAAGGCTTCCTCGATTCGATCACCGAGCTCGTCGAGACAAGCGGCTGCGACGACGCTATCGAGGTCGGTTGCGGCGAGGGGAAGTTGAGCATCGAGTTGCACCAGCGCTTGGGCTTACCGATTCGCGGTACGGACTTTTCGCCACAAGTGCTCAACGTTGCGCGACGCAACGCCGCGCAGGCGGGTGCCGAAATCCCGTTCGAAATGCTGGATTTGAACGCTTTCGAGATCAGCGAGCCGTTGGCTGACTTGGTCATCTGCTGTGAAGTGCTCGAGCATCTGCCAGACCCAGAAGCGACGTTGCGCTCGTTGACGCGAGCTGCGCGTCGCGCGGTGGTGTTGAGCGTCCCCCGTGAGCCGTTGTGGCGAGTCCTGAACGTCGCGCGGGGTAAGTACTGGTCGGAGTTGGGAAACACGCCTGGCCACCTGCAGCATTGGTCGAGTCGGGGGTTCGCCCAGTTCGTTGGCCGTCACTTGGAGATCGTTGAGATACGCACGCCGCTGCCCTGGACCGCGGTCCTTGCACGGCCAAGATTCCACTGAGCCCTCTGAGCGTGGCCGCCGTGGCCGAATCAACCGCGGCGAGCTACGTGGGGTTGAAGGGTGAATGGCGCAAGTTTCGATTCTGGCTCTCGTTCGGATTTCGGAGCGCTGACGGGGCGCGGGAGTAAACCGGAAGCGGGTATTGAACTCGAGTCATGCTCCAAGCAGCGCAACCTGAGATCGATGCCTTCGAGCAGCTTGCGATTGACGCTGATCAAGTCGACGATCACGCCCACCACCAGTAAGAACAGACCGGAACCTAGCAGCAGCGCCGCTAGCACGACCGACTGCACGTGTCCTCGCCCTCCGCCCTCCCAGTACAGCCACAGAAAACGCCCCGCGAGCATCAAGCCTGGAACGAGCGCCACGCTGGCCATCGTGGCGAACGCCGCGAACGGACGATAAGTGAGGAAGATACGCGCGATCACGACGATCGAGCGGCGCACGTACGAAGGGATGCTCTTGACCAAGCGCGACGGACGCAGCTCACCGTTCACGCGGATCGGTACCGAAGCGATTGCCATGCGCTTCTGACCCGCTTGGATGATCGTTTCGAGCGTGTAGGTGTAGTCGCTGAACACGTGCAGCTGCATTGCGGCACGCCGACTCATCGCGCGAAATCCACTCGGCGCGTCGGGCACGTCCGCGTTGCTTGCAACCCGCACCGCCCAGCTGCCCAAGCGCTGCAACAGCTTCTTGACCGGGGAAAAATGTGGAATCTTCTCGATCGGTCGAGCGCCGACCACGATGTCTGCGGAGCCTGTGAGGATTGGCGCCACCAGCAATGGGATGTCCTCAGCGCAATATTGATTGTCCGCGTCTGTGTTGACGATCACGTCTGCACCTTGCGACAAGCACGCTTCGAGACCCGCGCTGAAGGCAGCGGCCAAGCCCTGATGGCGCGTGAAGCGCACGACGTGATCGACTCCGTTGTCGCGCGCCACGCGTGCGGTCTGGTCCGTGCTGCCATCGTCGATCACGAGCCACTCGACACTGTCGAAACCCGGCAACGAGCGAGGCAGCGCGCCAAGCGTGACCGGCAACGTTGCTTCCTCGTTGCGGCAAGGAATTTGAATCACGAGTTTCATGCGTAGCACTCCATCCAACTAGAATTCGATTCAGCGACTCGTCACGTGAAAGCCATGCAGCGTCGTGACGTCCGCGTATGAGCCTTTGGCCCAGTGCAGCAACCTGGATCGCAACTCTTGCTGAGAGAGGCGTTGATAGCGTGCACTCGTGCCGTTGATGCACACGGTCGCCTTGGACCGCCTGTCACTGAGGTCGACACAGCGCATAGCCTTGGCTCGTTTGCGGTCGAGGAAGATGGCCCGAGCGGTCGTGATCGCGTGGGCCTTTGGTTCGCGAGTCACAATCGGTTTGCCCGTGTCGAAGGCGTCGCGCAACTCGCGCTCCATGCGCGACGTCGTGAACAAGGGACCCGTAGTGACCGAGCGCATCTGAGGGATCGCGATCCAACCGACGCACACCGCGCACAAGCCGAGCGCGCATCTTTCGGGAGCGAGCCGTGGATACAGTTTAGCGAGCTGCGTCAGCCCGCGTCTGATCAAGGGGACCGCTGGTGTTGCCACGATCAGGGCCAAGAGCGGCAGCGCCGAGAGCAAGTAGCGTTCGTTCAATGGCTGCGCCAGGCGCGGCGGGTGCAGGCTCTTGAGCGCGAAGGTGTTGAGCAGAAAGAAGCCCCAGCAAGCTGCGGCGATGGCCGTGAAACGGTGTCCAACGTCTGCCGGCAATTTGCGGCGCCAATACGGATAGCTCAGCGTGACGAGTAGGGCCGCGTAGAACAGTTGCAGGAAGCCACCCGACAAGACGAGATAACGCTCCAGGAGCTGACCAATCGAGGTGATCGGGGCGGCCAGCTTGGCATTGCCCAGATGGTGCGCTTTGATGATCGTGAAACGTCCAAACGCGAAACCGAAACGTGCCCAGTAGAACAGCGTCTCGAGTGCGACGAAGCCCAGAAAGCCGAGGCAGTAGTACAGGCACTCGATCAAGCTTCGCCGCAGCAACCACAGGCCGATCACTAGTCCCGGCAGGTAGAAGACCGTGGTCTCTTTCGCCAGGTAGGCGAGGCACATGGCTGCGAGCGAAAGCGCAAGCCGAGGTCTGCCATTGGGTGAGTCCAGCCTTGCCCACAAAAGCAAGCACAGCGTCAACAAGACATAGGTGGACTCGAACACCGTCGGCAAAAGATCCGAGCCCGAGGAAGCCATCTTGGGCACCAAACAGAACAGCACGGTCGCGACGACGCCGATCGCGCGCGAACCGAGCTGCACCCCGATCGCGTAAGTGAGTCCGGCTTGCAGTAGATCGAAGCCCAGAATGGGCACGAACGCGACCCAAGCGTGCGCCCCCAACAGGGCCTGAGTGAGCGCGAAGGGCAGGACAATCGCCCAGCGCGCGGCGTGATGATCGAACTGTGCCGGCCGACGCAAGTAACCTGCAACCAAGTCACGCGCGATTTCCCACTTGTGTGGACCATCGGGTCCAATGCAACCGCGGAGTGTCGCCAACCTGAGCAGAAGCACGAACCCCAAGAGGCACGCCAGGGTCAGGGCATGCTGCGCGATGAACGCGCGATACTTCGCGCTGACGGAAAAAGCCTCTGCGAAGCGGTTCAGCCGCGTTGCCCAACTCCCGGCTGCCCCTGCAACTTCGCCTTTTGCATCGGCGGTTTCGAGTGGCTCCACACGATCGTCACTAGAAGCGCGCTGCGTTCGGGTCAACGAGTCGTCGCGCGAGGCGCGCAACTGCTACACGACGATCACCAAAGCGTTTCAATTGGCCCGATGGCGATCGCGCGTCACTCCAACAGAGCGCCGTCACACCGAATTGAGGCTACGACTGGTCTGACGGTCAGTGAGCACTGGCGCTCTGGTGCCAACGTGAGTCAGCGCGCCAAAGGACCCGTGACGTTGGACGTCATGCAGCCGAGGACGATGTCGATGCGCGAGCTCGGATCGGCCTGCACAGCGTCACAGGTCTTGGGACACAGCAGAATGCGAGTCGGATTTGCGGGGTCGTCGTAGTACCAAGCGCCGTCGTCGCCACAAGCATCGGCTTTGGGCAATTGTCCCAATGCGACGTCTTTACCTCCGAGCGTCAAGGTGACGTTCACCTTGCTCGGATCCAATGCGCCGCTACTCGCTTTGGGCATTTGCACGTCGCAGGATGCCACCTGTCCACGAATGGCCTTGAGCGCGTCGAGCAACGCCGTGCCGGCGTTGCCTGAGCCAATGAAGATGCCTTGGCCAGTGCCACCCGCCTCCGCAATCCGATCCATCTGCGCTTCCTGGGAGCCCTCGAGGCCAATCGCATACGTGCGTACCCCTGCGGCTTGTCCATCGGCAGCCAGCTGAGCGATATCGTCGATGTTCTCGGAACAGTCTTGATACTGCGGAACGCCGTCAGTGACGAACACCACGACGGTGTTACCCTCCGGGTTTTGGCTTTGGTGAGCCGTCGCCCAGGTGACGGCGCCGGACAAAGCCGCAAACATCGGGGTTCCTGCAAAATCTGGATTTGCGTTGTCGACAGCGCTGACGAGTGCCGTTTCCTGCGCGTCGGCTGCACCCGTGTCTTGGGTCAACACCCCCAACGGCACTTGGGGGTCAGCGCAAGCGTCGATCGTCTGGTTGGTACAGGCCTCACCGTCACAGCCCACAGTGGGATTGTTGCCGAAGAAGCGCAAGGCGATGCCCAGTCCCGCCGTGTCGGGATCTTGGAAGAATTTTTGTATCGCGTCGGCGGCTTGATTCCACTTGTCGTTGTCGGCCATCGAGAGCGAGTTGTCGAACATCACGAACAAGCTCACGGGCGTAAGTTCACCTACCGCCGTCCCCGTGGCGCAGCTAGCAAAAGCACCGCTGCTCGCCGGTCCCTCCGAAGGGTCCGTGATCACATCGCCTTGCTCCGCGGGGGAGTCGGGCAACGAGATCACTTGCTGTAGCTGGCCATCGCAGTGCCCGTCTTGGGTGCACGTTCCAACGCAACCGGCGCTGGCAGTGCACTGGGCTTTACAGGCTCCGTCCTCGCAGTACTGCCCACCTGGACAATCTGCGGTCTTCTTGCAGCTATCGCCGCATTTTCCGCCCAAGGGGCCGTCGGCTGCGCAGACATCGACGGTGTGCAGGTCCCCCATCGATGTCTCTTCGGACTTTCCTTTGCTGTCACTGCAGCCGCCGAGGGCGCAGAGCAGCGCTAAACTGGCCATTGACGCGATTCGCATGTCCGACACCTTTCGCAGACGTTCCACAGTAATGGCACTGGTTGCCGAAGCCGTCTCGTTCAGCGCATAAAACATGGATTTCTTGCCGGCTCGTCACAGGTCCGTCGCAATCCAACGCTGCGCCCCGAAAAGCGGGACGCCTACTCGGCTCGAAAACGCCCAAGGGCGGGTGGCACATTCACGGATACAGATCGAGCGCTAGCGCCTCGGAGCCGACGCTCGAGCGCGTGCGGCGGACCGATTCCGCCTCCAGGTCGTGCCGCAGCGTGGACTGCTCGAACCCGCGGCTCTTGTAGAAATGCAACGTGTCGCGCCGCGCTTGTCGGTGCGCCGGATCGCGCAGCAAGGTCGCAGATTGCACCGCTGAAATCGGCTCGTCCTCGATGTTCACACTCAGCCGCACCCTTTGTCCCAAGTTTTGCGCCCGCTCTTGGAAATGGGCAATCACCGCATCCAAGAACCGCGAACTGAAGCCTGCTCCGTTGAGCGCTTCGGGGACGAACAACTCTGGACTGCTCCAGGCAACGTGCCAATGCGTTTGCTCTGCAGAACCCATGGTTTGCTCACGACAAGACAGGATCCCCACGCCGAGCTCGCGTACGGGCGCACCCTGGGGGACCCCCTGGAAGGTTGCGATGTAGCGGAGCAGGCTGCCCCCGAGCGGCTCACCGAAGCGCGCTATCCAGCGGTCCGAGGCGTAGAGTAGGGCTCCCTGATCCGTCGGCTCTGCGGGGCGTAGGTGCATGCTGACGACCGCGTTTTCGTTGTTGGCCTGCGTTCGCGCCCACTCCGCGATCCGAATTTCGAAGCGGTTGCGCATGAAGTCGCGCAAACCGTTGCTGCACCAAGGTCGCAACAAGGGCCACCAGTGGCGCAACGTGGCTGCGGCCGCACAGCGGCCGAAGAACGTCATCCAGATCTGGTTGCTGCCCTGGGACCACGTGGTCTCGAGTTGGACCAGGTGATAGACCCTGTCCATGAACGTGGTCAGCCGCACGCAATAGTGCAGGGCGTCGAGCAGTTCGCGCTCCTTCGGCGTCTCGAGTTTCGGTTGCGCCTCGGGCGAGGCGAGCTCCGAGTACAACTCGCGCTGCAGGAACAAGGGCGCCTGGGCGCGGATTTCGCCGAGCAGTTCATCCCGTTCACGCACCAGTTCGAGCCCGCGCTCTTGCGATGTACCGCGCACTCGTTGCCAACGTTCGATGGCGCCGAGGAACAAACGCTCCACGGCGTTGCCGTGCTTGCTCAGCCCAGCGTCATCCAGGAAGCGAAAGAACGTTCGACCACAGTGCTCGCCCAGTCGTCGATAAGACTCCCATTGTGCTTCGTCGTAGAATTGATCTCCCGTGCCTTCGTGGGGAAAGACTTGGTTGCGCTTTCGGTACTGGAACACGTCGGTTGGTTCGTCGCCGACCAAGCTCGGTTTGAAGTAGATGATGATCCCTTTGTCCGAACCTCCGAGGCCGTCGTAGTGAACGGTGCCCACGACCGCGTGCTGTTGCGACAGGCCCACAGCGTTGGGGCGCAGCGGTTCGGTGTCCAATTCGATTTCGATGCCGAAGTCTTCGCGGATCCGTCGCGTCGCATTGGCGAGGTCGTCGAAAGCAATGTCACTGTCGGCACCGCAATCGGAAACCAGGATGTAGCGACAATGACGGCGCACCAGCTCGTACAAGGCGAGGTTCTCGAAGTGCCCTCCGTCCGACAAATGCAAGGCGAAATTGCGCTTGTCGCAGTCCGAGTAGCCGAGCATCTCGGCGAAGAAATACAGGCCCGGAAAGGAAAGGCCACCGCGAGCGGAACTCGGGTGTCGGAGCCAAAGACCGAGACGCAAGCCCAACGAGCTCATGATGAACGCCACAGCCGGTCCGAGACGTTTGGAGAAACTCCCCATTTGCGAGTTGAAGGCCGCCGCAGAAGCGGTCAAGGCCGACGATAACTTCACGTGCGGATCGGCCACCGCGACATTTCCTACGGAGAACGCGATCGGAGAAAGCGTGGCGCTGCGGCCGCCTCGATACAAGTTCGACAGCGCGTCACCCGATAAGTGATTGGCGGTAGTGCACACCAAGTGAATCGGGCGCCGAGCGCGGCTGACTCGTGCCAGCTGACCGAGCGTGATGTCTTCCGCAACGTAGTCGTAGCTGACTTGAGCCGCGGTCGAAGTGTTTGGGCTTGGCCGGTATCCCCCCAAGAACGTTGCCGCAATGCGTGAACGGTAGAACTCGTGCAGGCCGACGCGCTTTGGGTCGAGCAACACGACTGCTCCGATTACGATTGCGGTGCTGACGACCCAGACCCAAAGCTCGAACTTTTGGCAGTCGAGCACCAAGACTGCCGCCAACCACAGCATGCCTAGGAAAGCCGTGTAGGCCAGCAGCTGTGGGGCAAGCGGCTTGATCACGGCCATCACGCGGTCGAGCAGCTGAGTGCCGTGGGTTTCTTGGATCGGCTTGTTGAGCCAATCGCGGATCGCGACCAGCAAGCCTGCCGCGGTACCCGTAGCCGCGGCCGCAGGCATCACGGCAGGATGGCCGATGCGTTCGGCGAGCCGCCAAGTGCCGGCCAGGATCGCCCAGACGAGAGCGGGCGCCAAGCAGCGCGCGGTCAAACGCTCTAGGACTTGGATCCCAGAAGGCGTCAGTAGCCGCGACAGTGCTGGGCGCGCGACCAACAGCAAACCCAGGGCGACGATGAGCCAGACGCACGCCGGCCCGAACAAGCTGGCAAGGCTCTGGGCACGGTTTGCAAACGCGTTATTCCACAACCACAATCCCTCGGCAGATGCGAGAGCTATGGCGATCGAGCTGAGCGCATAACCGAGGCCTCCGTCGGGACGGCTGTCGGAGCGACGGCGCCAAGCCACCTCGGTGCTCGTCGAGATCGCGAGCGACAGTACGCCAAAGATCACCATGCCGCCGAAACGCGAGTCGCTAGCGACCATACTCGAGAAGAGTCGTTGCCAAGCCAACCACACGAGCACCAGGGCTGCACCCGCTATCACCAGCGACGGTAGCAGCGCGCCAACCAGCGCAACGACTCCTGTCCACGTCTGACTCTCGAACAGACCGATGCGTGGGATCAGAAACCGGCTGCGCTCGCGCAAATGCCGAATCGGGCCCGCCTCACTTTGCGTCAAGCGCTCATCGCTGCGCTCGGCCTGCGGAAAGATCGCGCGGCCCATCGCGTCGAGTTCACGGCGCTCGGCCAGATCGCAGAGCCAGCGCGACCAAAAGCCACCGATGTAACCTCCGCCAGATACGGTCGCCAAGTAGTCGACGAGATCCAGGATGCTGCGGGGGGCCTTGTCGTCGTTCGGATCATCGTCCACCTCACGCGCCAAGGCCTGCATCAGGCCTAAATTGAAGGTCGCGCTGCGGATCCCTCCACCCGATAGTGCCAGTCCAAAGGTATCGCGTGTGGTCGCGGAAACCCAGGGCTCCAGGCTACCATCACAAACCAAGGGTTGCGCACGCGACTTATCGTTTACCTGCAACCGACGCTCGTCGAGCCATGTGTACTCCGCGGCCATCAACTCGCGGAAGCCGATCGCGCCAACCTTCCCGAACAGGAAGTCGCGCATGCGTTCGCGCTTCGATTGCGGCGGGCGCGACTGGTTGACGGCAACTTGGGCTTCGGAAGGGTCCCTCATGATCTCCACCTCGACCGATGGTCGACGCGCGAGCAGCAGAGGTCAAGCTCGAGGACGATAAATCCCGCGCACCATCAGTGCTTGGGAGTAACGCAAAGCTTAGGAGAAACTGCAGATGCGGCAGGTTACTGCCCGAGCTTACCCTGGCTGTTCACTTTTCGACGAAGTAGAAATCGCCGACGATCGAGGTGGATTCCCAGGGCGTCTGCTTGCCCCGGGTTGCGGTCTGAACCGCTGCGCGTACTGATTTGAGAGTGTTTCCAATCTCCTCGCCAGGGCGATGTAGCTCTCGAGCCAACGCGCTAGTGAACGGGCTGTGACCAGACTCTCCGTCCGCAGCCACATCGCCTGGCGCCGTGGCGTAGGCAATCAGAGTGCCGGTTGGAGCGCTGACGAACGCTAGGCCACGTCCAATCGTGCGCCCCACGCCCGGGAACGGATTGTTTCTGCAGGCGTCGAGGATCACGAACTTGAACCGACTGTTCGAGGAGTCCATGCGAGCCAATACGAGATTCAGGTTCACCGCCTCGACCTCGGTGTCTTCGGCGCGCATCAAATGTGCGTTGACCGGCACCAGGTAGTTGCTGCCGTCGACCTGAATCCCGTGACCCGCGTAATAGAACAGCCCGACGCCTTGGCTGTGGTGCGATAGCTCGAATTGGAAATCGTTGATGGCCTTGATCATTTGATCGCGCGTGCCGTCGATGACCAAGCGCACGTTGAAGCCGACGGACTGCAACTCCTTGGCCATCAAGCGCGCGTCGTTCGCGGGGTTCGGCAGCGGCGTCGTCAGATACTTGCTGTTGCCGATTACCAGGGCATGGCGGTCGTCCATGGCCGCGACCGCCGAGCTAGTGGGTTCGTCGAGCGAGGGAGCTTCTGCGACTGGAGCCGTGCTTGGCTCGGGATTGACGGCGACCGTTCCTGTGGGCGGAGCACTACCGACCCCTCCCTCCCAGGGGGTTGGGAAATCGGCAGTGGGGCTTGCCGCGGCAGTGGAGTTGTGTGGCGCGCAGCTCATGCACCAAAGGCAGAAGCCGAGCTCGCGCCAAGTTGTGACGTTGCGACGGATCATGATCCACTCCTCAAAGCATCGGCCAGTGCCAAGCGCGTCGCTCCAAGCGCCCCTTTGACGCCGTTCTGGTCGTAGTAGAGACCGGCTGCGCTGTTGAAGTGACCTTTGCCGTGGAGCGTGCGGCCCTGCAGCTCCAAGGTGAGCTCGACATCCGTCTCGACCGTGGCCGTCGGACAGCCAAGAATCGTGTACGCGACCAGGCACGCGAACATCGGCCAGGAGTTAGTCTTCTGGTCGACCGTCACCAAGAACCTCGTCGGGCGCGGCGAACCTTCGCGCGCCGCGAAGGTTCCGAGATCGCCCGCTATTGCGCTGCGCAGCTGAGCTGCGTCCGCCAGACTGTTCGCGCGCACTTCCGACGCCGCCAGATCGATTTGGAGGGGAGGCAAATCATCGGGGGCGTGGGCCTGAGGGGGCAAAGCGCAGCCCGTGATTGCTGAAATGCAAATCCATACCCCCGAAATGACTGCCCATCCGCTCTGCGCCACGGGCCTACGTTACTCGGTGTTGGGACCTGTGGCAATCCGCCTCGCCTGGCGGCTTCGACGCTGCGGGAAGTTAAAGAATTGTTCTAACTCGCCATGGCTATGTGGAGCTTCGTACGGCGCGCGCTCGTCTCACCACTCCCTCCGAGGTCCTGAGCTTGGCCGGGAGTCAGCCCGCGCGCAAAGCACAGAGTCTCATGCAGTGCATCAGGTGAACGGCTTGGATGATGCTAGGGAGCGCGGGCAGCGAAATGCAGCGAGCCGGTTGCGCGTCGGGGCCCCGCGCGTCTATCATCGTCGCAATGAGCGGGACGATGACCTGGCACTTCGAGGGGCGCCTGTTCGTCGTAGTCCACGGCCCACGAGATCCTTCCAACCTCGAGTGGCAGCGAATGCTCAAAGAGGAGGTGGAACGCGGTCGCGGCCAGCCGATGTGCACCTTGGTCGTCTCCTACGGAGGGAGTCCTAATGGTGAACAACGCAAGTTGCTCGAACGCCAAATGGATCACAACTCGGGGCCGACCTGCGTCATGACCAAGAGCACAATCGTGAAGGCGATCGCTGCGGCGCTTCTGTTCTTCAATCGACGGCTGAAGGTGGTCGGCTTGGACGAAAACGCGGAGGCCTACTCGTTCCTTGGCCTGTCGGCGGCGGAGCGTGCGCTTGCCGATCGGGTGCGGCGTCAGTGCGAGCTCGAGCTTGGGTTCGCGAGCGGGGGCAGCCTCACTCTGCCCCCCACGCGCGAACCCTGAGTCTTCTACTAGGTCGCGACTCGGCGACCCTATTCCGCAACGCTCGGCTGTTCACTGCCGAGCAACTGTTCGAGCTCGGCTTCGCCGCGATCTGGCGCCTTCTGTTTGCCACGTCGTGAAAGCCACTGCCGCACGTCGTCGAACAACGAATAGAAGACGGGGATCGCTACCAGTGTGAGCAACAAGGATAGGGTCTGGCCGCCGATCACGATGCCGGCAATGTTGCGGTTGTTGCCCGAGCCAACACCACGCGACAGCGCCAGCGGGATCATGCCCGCGACGAAAGCCAGTGTCGTCATCAAGATCGGCCGCAGACGATCGCGGTTCGCTTGCAGGATGGCTTCGAGTCTGGGTTTACCTTGTGCACGCAGTTGGTTGGTGTGATCGATCTGCAAGATCGAGTTCTTCTTCACGACGCCGAACAGCACGAGCAGACCGAGCGCCGACATCAAGTTCAAGCCTTGCTTGAACAACAGCAGAGACATCAACGCGAACGGTACCGTGAGCGGCAACGACAGCAGAATGATCACTGGGTTGAGCCAAGATTCGAACTGCGCTGCCAAGATCAAATACATGAAGATGAACGAAAGACCGAAGGCCAGGGCGAAGCCCATGCCGAGTTCGGCCGAAGACTTCGAGCGTCCCGTGGGCACCAAGCGATACTGTGACGGCGCGTGCAGATCATCGAACGCCGCCTTGACCGCCGCCACGACGTCGCTTTCGCCGAAGCCCGGGGCCACGTTGGCCATGAACGTCACTTGGCGCTGACGCCCCAAACGGTTGACCTCTGCGGGTCCCGTACCGCTACTGGTGCTGACGACTGCAGACAACGGCACCGAGCCGTAACGCGACGAAGGCACCGACATCAAGCGCACGCCGCTCTCGTCCTTGCGGTATTCGCGCTCAGCGCGGATGCGTACGTCGTATTCTTCGCCGTGCTCGGCATACGACGAGGCCTTGATGCCTGCGACGAGCATGCGCAGCGTATCTGCGACGTCTGCCACGCTCACGCCGAGATCTGCGGCGCGGTCGCGATCGATGGCAACGCGGAATTCGGGTTTGCCCGTGATCAGATTGGTGTCGTAGTCGACCACGGCAGCGTTCTTCTTGATCTTCTCACCCATCAACGCCGCATAGCGTTCGAGTTCGTGTAAATCCGGACCGGCTAACACGTACTGCACTGCAGCGGTAGATGCGCCCGTGCTGATCATGGCAACTTCTTGCACGCTCGCGCGCAGCTGGGGCGGTAGCTGCTTGACGATGGTCTCGCGCACGACGCTCATGATCTCTTGCTGCGACTGCTTGCGCTCATGGGGATCGACGAGCACGACGTAGACGGCCGCCAGGTTCTGGGTCTTGGCGTCACCTCCCGCGACCGTGACCACTGTGTGCTGCACCGTCTTGAGCGCACGGATCTGCAGCGCGATGCGCTCGGAAATCAGCGCGGTTTCGTCCGCGCTGGTGCCCTCGGGAGTGCGCACGCTGACTTCGAATTGTGCCTGGTCGTCCTGCGGTACGAAACCCTTGGGTACGCGCTTCATCAGCGGCCCACACGAGCCGAGCGCGCCGCAGCAGATCAACACGACCAACCAACGGTGAGCCATGCACCACTTGAGGATCGCGAGATACAAGCGCTCGATCGGGCTGTAGAAGACATTCACGAGTCGAGCCAAGGAGCCCGTCTTGTGACCCTTGCCGTCAGCAGCGCGCAGTAGGCGCGCTGCCATCGTCGGGGTCAGCGTGAAGCTGACGAACAGCGAGACCCCGACGGCGAACGCCATCGTGTAACCGAAGTTCTTCAAGAATCGACCGGGGATACCGCCCACGAACGCCACTGGCACGAACACCGCCATCAGCGACAAGGTCGTCGCGAGCACCGCGAGTCCGATTTCCCGCGTCGCGAGCACCGCGGCGGGGAAGGGCTTTACGCCCTTTTCCTCGACATAGCGCACGATGTTCTCCAAGACGACGATCGCGTCGTCGATCACGATGCCCACGGCCAACGCCAAGGCCAGCAGGGTGATCATGTTGAGCGTGAAGCCCTGGGCCCACATCAAGGCAAAAGTGCCGACGATCGAGATCGGAATCGAGATCGCCGCGATCAGCGTGCTGCGCACGCTGCCCAGGAAGAGCAACACGACGATCGCCGCGAGCACTGCCCCGACCACCAAGTGCTCCTTGACCGAACCAACGCTGGTGCGAATCGCGCCGGAGTTGTCGCGCACGATGTCGAGCTGCATGCCGCGGGGTAACGAGCGCTTGATCTCGTCGAGCCGTGCTTTGACTTGGTCGACGACGTCGACCGTGTTGGTGCCCGATTGTTTGCGCACCGACAAGAGCACCGTGCGTTCGCCGTCGTAGGAAGCAATGCTCGACAGCTGCTCTTGACCGTCTTCGACGCGGGCAACGTCACCAACGCGGATCGGCGAGCCCGAGGTGTTGCGCACGACGATGCGAGATAGTGCATCGACCGACTCCACGCGGCCCGCGATGCGCAGCGTGATCGACTCTGGCCCGGTTTCCATCGAACCGCCGGGGGTGTTGAGATTTTGACTTCCGATCGCGCGTTGCACGTCGACCGAGGTCAACCCGTAGGCTTGCAGCTTGACGGGATCGAGCCAGACGTGGATCTGGCGCGAGCGACCACCGACGATCGTCACTTGGCCGACGCCAGAAATACTCTCGATTTGACGGCGCACGCGCTTGTCCGCGACTTCGGTCACGTCGCGCACCGGAAACTTGGAGCGCAGTGCGACGAGCAATACGGGCGCGGCTTGAGGATCGACGCGGCTCACGACCGGCGGATCGATGCCCTTCGGTAACTCGCGCAAGACACCGTTCACCTTGTCGCGCACGTCTTGAGCCGCAACATCCGTGTTCTTGTCGAGCTTGAACGCGATCGCGACCTGCGAGAAGCCTTCCGACGAGGTGGACTTCAGCTCGTCGATGCCGTCGATGGTGTTTACCGCGCCCTCGATCTTGTCGGTGATGTCGGTCTCGATCTCTTCGGGGGCCGCACCTTCGAGATTGGTTCGAACCAACACGAAGGGCAGATCGATGTTGGGGAACTGATCGAGGCCGAGCCGCGTGTAGCCCACGCCGCCCAGCACGAAGATGATCAACATCAAGACTCCGGCGAACACCGGACGCTGCACACAAATTCTAGCTAGCCATTGCATGTCGGCATCTCCAAGGCTCGAGCGATTGAATCTCCAGTTTCCAGATCGTAGCTCGACTGCACGCCGTCACTTGACGGGTTGTCCGTTCACTAGCTGCGAAAGATCTCCGACGACGAAGCGTTCGTCCAAGCGTCCGCCGTGTTCGATCGACGTGCGCGCCCCTGCCGTGGGCCCCAAGGCGAGCACGCGCTCCTCGATCCGACCATCGACGACGAAGAACGCGCGCTCGGTGTCGTCTCGACTGAGCAGTGCCGTGTTGAGAATACTCGGCAATTTGCGCGACCCGACGGTGAGTGCCGCATCCGCGAACATTCCGGGCCGCAGGGCTTTGTCGGCGTTGTCCACCAGCGCTTCGACGATCAAATCGCGGGTCGACGGGCGGAGGGCGCCCGAGATGAAGCGGATCTTGCCCTGAAAGGTGCGCTCTGGATACGCCGACACCTTGAAACTCACGAGCGCATCCTGCGTCACGTGACCGACTTCGGCTTCGGGAACGGCCAGCTGCAAGCGAATCGGGTCGAGCGCGACGATCGTTGCTACCCGCGAGTCTTGACGCAGAAACTGTCCGACCTCGACGTAGCGCTCGGTGACGACCCCGGCGAACGGTGCTCGGATCACTCCGTCACCGACGTTCTGAGCCGCTAACCTAGCGCGCACATTGGCGGCCTCCGCCGACAAGGGCAGAGTCTGGCACTGAGTCAGTTTCTGTTGGTACTCGAGATCCGTGACTGCGCCCTTGGCCTTGAGCGCTTCGTAACGGTCGCACTCGAGCTTGGCCTGCGCTTGTTGAGCTTCGACGCTCTTGGCTTGTGCTCGAGCCTCGGCCGCCGACAACACCAGCGCGCGGGTATCGACCTTGGCCAAGATGTCGCCCTTGTTGATGGCTTGTCCGCGCTCGACCGTGGTCGAGAGAATCTTGCCGTTGGCATTGGCTGCCAGGTCCGTCTCTTGGTTGCCCTTGAGCGTGCCCGTGAGGCGCAGCACTTTGGGCACCTCGACTTCCGTCACGGCTTCGGTTTGAACGGCAACGCTCGGCAACTCCGTCATCGAGGCCGCCGCTGCGCCAGCCTCGGTCTCCTTGCCTTTGCAACCTACGAAGGCAATCGCGGTCAGCATCAGTAGAGCCGTGAGCCAACCGTTGTTCGAAGAGCGATTGGGCTTCGAGGAAAGAATCAATTCAAACTTATCAAGCACTGTCATGGCATGCTCCGATCGGTGGCCGACATTCCCGCAGCGAGCCGCAGTGCGGCGCGTGCATACGCCAAGTCTGCGTTGGCTTGGATGTTTGCGGCCGAAGCTAAGAAGGCTTCACGTTGAGCCAACGTGACGTCGAGTTGAGTTGCAGCGCCCACGCCGAAGCGGTCTTGGGCCAGTTGGGCTGCACGACTGGCGGCTGCGAGCTTGGCGCGGGTCGAGCGACACCGCGCGATGCCGGTTTGCACGCGCTGGTAAGTCTCGAACACGGCGTCGCTGATGTTGCGGCTCAGGCGTTCGTTTTGAACGCGATTCTGTTCGAGTTGAGCGTTCTGAGCATCGATGTTGTTGCTGGTCGTGGTGTCGAGGCGCCAGGCCAATACCAACTGCACGTTGTACGAGGCGACATGACCGGCAAAGCCAGTGGCGTTGGTGACGCGCTCTTGAGCCGAGGCAGCCAGGGTTGGGTAGTAAGTCGTATCGGCAGCTTTGCGGTTCTCCACCAGAGCTCGAGCTCGATCGGCGGCTGCATCCAAGCTGGGGAGCTTTTGAGCGCGCTGTTGCCAGCGCTCGAGCGCTGCTTCGCTGTGTAGATCATCGTCCGGCAGCGCAGCGCCCTCGGCTTGTGGGGTGATGCCACTCGCTGTCTCGAGTGCCCGCGCCGAGAGCGTCAACATCAGGTCGGCGTCTGCCAGATCTTGGCGCGACTGCTCGAGGGCGGCCATGGCGCGCTCGTAGTCGAGGTCAGTCGCCGCGCCGAGAGAACGGCGCGTGGCGACGTTGTCGACGTTGGCTTGGGAGGCCGCGATTCCGAGATTGGCAGCCTCCTTCAATGCTTTTGCCCCCTCGAATTGGAAGTAAAGCCGAGCCACGTTGCGCTCGAGGTCTTGGCCCGTCACGTCTTGTTGCTTGGCCGCGGCATGCGCCTGATGCTCAGCTGCGCTGGCCCGATGCCGAGTGGGTAGATCGACGATGGGTAGGTCCACCTGAAAGAAAGCGTCGAATTGATTTTGCGGCGTGATGACCAAGCGCGTGCTGGAGCCTGGCAGCTGCGCCGCTGCCTCGTACTGATTGCGGGTGTAAACACCACGCACACCAAAGGTGGGCCACAACCGGCGCTCCGCCAACTCGGCTTCGGCCTCTCGCTGGGCCGTCACTGCGCGGGTCTCTCTGGCATCGAAGCCCGTCTTGCGGGCGCCGGTTACGAAGGTGTCCAAAGGTTGAGTGGCTCGGGCCTCGCCTGCTGTCAGCCAGACCGCTGCCAACCCGGCAACCATCAGCCAACCTAGTCGCGCGCCGAACACCATTGCACCACCGAATGATCTCGTCAGGTTCATGGAATCGTCCAAACTCGAAGTCGCGTCGTCAGCAGGTACCCCGCGGCACTACGCGCTACAAGAGTCTACGCATGTACTTGGCGACAACTTTACGTTTCTTTAGAGAGAGAGTGCCGGAACGTGACTACTTTGGATATCCGTCTCGTTCCGCGCAGACCACCACTAGCTGGGCGCCATATAGCCAGCGGCAAGCCAAGCGCAAGCCCGTCACTTCGATTGTTCGAACGAATTCAATCCGGCACGGGATGGGGGACCGCCAGGCCTTCGAATTCTCTGATCGAATTCAATTGAGGTCGCGCGGATTGCAGACGTTCGCCTCGGGCCCCTGGTCATGATCCACGCTGGCTCCGGCTTGTTTCAATGCCGCTACGAACGTCGCCACGCTCTGGGCGCCGGACACGACGGATTGACCATCGATCACGAAAGCGGGCACCCCGCTCAGGTTTCGAGCCCTGGCCGCGTTCTGGTCCGCGCGAACTTCGGCCGCGAACTCATCGCTCGCCAAGACCGCGCGCACTCTTTCGGGATCGAGACCCACCTCGATCGCCACTCGCTCGAGCTCCGCCGGATTGCCAATCGGCAAGGCCTGACAAAAATACCCCTGCATCAAGCGATCTACGAGTGCAGTCACGGTTTGGCCGGAGTGTCCCGAGGCTGTTGACCGCGCTAGGTGTACGAGGCGATGCGCGTCGAGCGTGTTGCCGGGACGTGCCCGCGCGAAGTCGTAAGCGAGCCCCTCGGCACGTCCGAGTTGTTCGAGGCGCGCGTGTGCGCCTTCTGCTTGGGCCAAGCTGAAGCCGTAGCGTTTTGCCAACCACTGGTTCAGCGTGCCGGCGATTTCGCGCGGTGCTCCGGGGTCCAGCTGATAGGAACGCCAGACGAGCTCGACCGGCTGAGGTGTCGAAATCTGACGCAGAGCTTGTTCGAAACGATGCTTACCGAGGTAGCACCAAGGGCAAATCATGTCGCTCCAGATCTCGACTCGCATCGCGCGGCGTCTGTAGCATTGGCGCCTTCAGCGTGCCAGCGCCGTGGGCAGTTTCCTTGGGGCCCCGTTGGGTCCAACTTTGGTCGGGGTTCAGTCGAGTCTGGCTGCTAGCTCGTTCATTCGATGCAGCTAGTGTCCGGATCGGCGAGATCGATCAACCATGCCCCGGGGCTATCCTCTTTGGTTGCCGTCACGGCAAAGTTGCCGAAGGCCGCCAGCGACCCGCCGCCGAGACCGTCCGAGCAGGCCGTGTGAGTGGCGGTCAGTGTCCACGTGCCGTCCAGTTGGTCGAAGACATAGACCGACTTGACCCCAGGGGCGCCCACGACGACGCGCGTCGAGGACACAGCGGCCAAGGAGTAACCGAACTCCGCGCCAGCGACCGCGTTCGGGGCCTCGAGGATTGCGGTCTGAGTCAGATCTGCGCCCGAACCGCTGAAGACGTAGACCCCTCCCACGTCTGCCAAGAGTCCTCCGGCATCTCCTGCAGAAACCGTGAGGTTGCGTTGAGGGGCGCCGACAACGACCAAATCGCTTGCGTAAGCCACGCTATGACCGAAGCCGTCGCCCTTGTCGCCATCGTCTGCCAAGAGCGTGGCTTGGTGCTCCCAAGTGCTGCCCGCGCCCGAGTACACGAATACTCGGCCCGGTCGCGCAATGGATTGATCGAGGTTACCTGGCGCGCCGATGACCAGAGTTTCGCCCGACAAGGCCAAGCCCGTGCCGGCGTATTCGCTGCTTTGTAAACCCGGAGCAATGATGTTGGTGCTGTAGACCCAGTTCTTCGGCCCCTTGGTCCAGATCTCCACCATGCCGCCCTGGTTCTTGGTGCTGGTACTGCCGTCGTCGTTGACGGTTGGCACGCGTTGCCACGGTGCGGCTACCGCGATCGTACTGCCCGAGATCGCCACACTCATGCCGTAAAGTGCCAGATAGTGTTGGGAAGCCGACGCCAGCTCCTTCGTCTGTGTCCAAGTCGAGCCGCTGCGCGTGAAGATATACGCCATGCCGACCGACTGAGTGCAGTCTGGTTTGTCGCACGCGTTTCGATGAGGGGCGCCCGCCACCAGCGTGTCGCCCTCCAATGCGACGCTGCTGCCGAACAGATCGACGGTGTATGGCGAGGTGATTGCCAGATGATCCTGTTCACTCCACGCGGCGCCGTCCCAGGCGTAGACGTGGACCTTGCCGGCTTTCGCTGCGCCGTCGGAAACCGTCGGATCACCGATCGCAAAGGTGTCGCAATCGATCGCAGCGCTGTTGCCTTGCCAGAATGCATTGGCGACCGAACCCTTGGAATAGAACGCTTCCAAGGCGCCGTCTCCGCTCGGTACGTCGCAGCTTTCGCTGCCGGAGGCGCCGCCAGCGGAACCCGCGCCTCCCATTCCGGGATCACCACCGCCGGGGCCCCCAGGACCCCCCATGCTGCCCGAAGGCGCAGGCCCGCTCATCGAACCACTGGGTTGCGGCCCGCTGCCCCCGGGACCCGTCATCGAGCCCCCGGGTTGCGGCCCGCTGCCCCCGGGACCCGTCATCGAGCCGCCAGGCGGCGGTTGACTCCCCGACCCACTCGGTGGCCCGCCCGGGTCCGCTGGCATCGAGCCGGACGGCGCGCTGGGACCCGAAGGCATCGTCATGCCCCCGGCAGGTTCACACACCCCCGACGTCTCACTGCACTCGAGGTTCGAGGGGCACGGCGCGCCGTCGCGACAGTCGGGCACGCAACTATCGGCGCACGGTAACCCAGAGGGACAACACACGTGACCGGTCGTGCAAACCGAGCCGCCACAGAGCGCGGCGTCCTGCCCGCCCGCGTCGACACTTTCGCCATTGGCAGCGGGCAGGCTGGGGTCCGTACCGTTCGGCTCGCCATTCTGACTAGCGTTCGTGGGTGAACCGCTGAGACCGCCATCGCTCGACCCGCCCTTGGGCTCGGCTGCATTCGGTGCGTCCGCGCTGCCGGCGTCCGTCTCGACACCGCCCGCCGCAGGTTTACTGGGCTTGTGGTGTGAGCTCGGCCCCGCAGCTTTGTCAGCCTCGGATGCGGCCGCGTCGGGCCCCTCTGAACTCGCGGGATCGTCACTGAGTAAGTCCGCGTGTTTTTGCCCGCACGCCGAGAGCGCGAGCCAGGAGCTGAGGGCAGTCAGGGTGTGCAGAGAGTGCGCGCGTCGAGTAACCATGAGTGAGAAAAAGACAGGGCAGCGCCACGCCGGGGCGGCGTTCGAAACGTCCGCTTCACTCAAGCACTACCCGGAGCCTGCGCAACCGTGTTCCCGACGCCAACTCCGCACGGTTCACCCACGAGCGGGCTAGCGTGACCACGACACTACAACCACGAGCGTCAATCTGAACCAAACGGACGTCAGTGTGGGTGCGTAGACAACGCCTTTGAAGGCGCGAGTAGGCGCGACAGGCTCAGCCCACTACCGAAGCCTTCACGTACGGGATCGCCCCGGCGTCAGTGAAGTCGGCGTCGAGGGCGCCAGGGTCTATGCCGAGGGCGACGCCCAGAGTCTTGGCGGCTGCGACGTGGGTGTCAGCGCGCGCGATGTCGCCCCCCGAGGCAAGCTTGCCCCCAGAGCTGGAGTCGATATCGGCCGCGCCGAAGACTCCTCCGGAAATCTCCGTCGTGCCCCCGGTAACCCCCGGCGCAACATTCTTGCCGAACATGAACATCACGGAGTGGTTGCCGAAGTGATCACGTCCCGAGCGCCCTTGTACTTTGGGCGTGCCACTCAGATCGCGCCCGAAGACGTTCATCGTCGCGAACGTTACTTTGTCGGTCAAATCCAGATCTGCAAGCGCGTCGGCGATGGCCTGTATCCCTGCAACGCCGCGTTTGCTCGAGTCGTGATCGGTGTGGTCGAACCACTCGTCGTACAGGTCGCCGTCCTCGTGGTTGTCCCCGCCGAAGGGCACGTGCAACGTGACCACGGGCGTGACCTTGGCTGCGATCAATGCCGCAGCAGCCAATGCCTGGCCTTGCACGCGATCGTCGCCGATCGCCGTCAGCGTCGAGGCCAAGCTCTCCGAGAGTTGACGCACTTGGGTTTGACTTGCTGCCATCGCGTCGAGGAACGCGCGCTGCGCGGCCGTGCCGTCCTCTTTCAAAAGCGTATTGAGGTCGCTCAGTGTCTGATCGCGCAGTGGGCGCAGACCCACCAATGGATCGCGTGCCGAGCCGGTCAGCAGCTGCTTCAGCTGCATCGGCGCGACCGTCGGCAAAGTGCGTCCCGAATACGACAAGAACTCGAGCGCGTTACCGTTTGCGCCGACCGCGACGGGCTCGGCTTGTACGGTGCCCAGGCAGGGCGCCAAGTGCTTGGCGTAGATGGACGGCCACATCTCGCCGCCACTCGAACGGCCGAGGAAGCGCATCACCGCTGGGTGATCGCCGTGCACCGTACCACCGGTGATGTGATGGAAAAAGTTGCTGCGCCCACGCACCGCGTCGGAGAGCGTGGTCCAGATCTGAGCAGCTTTGACAGTCTGCGTGCCAAAGCTGAAGTCAGCCGCGGCAAACTCGTCTTGGCTCGGATGAATGATCGCGTCATCGTCGTACGTGCCTGGGCAGTTGCAGGAAACCGAATCGCCGGCGCTCGAGGCGCTGACGATCAAGAACTGCAGCTTGTCGGCGGCGTCTGCTGCACACGCCAAATCGTCTGCGCTCGCCCGCAGGGGATCCGCGAGGAACCATGCGGGTAAGCCAGTGGCCATGGCACGCAAGCCCAAGCCACCTGCGGCGAGTGATCCACCCAACAAGAACCGACGTCGCGTGGAGTTCCGCTTGCTCATGGTCCCACTGCTCATAGTCCTAGCCCTCACAGTCCCACCGCCAAAGTCACAGGTGATTCGCAGGCTGCCGCAAACGTCGAACGCAGTGCATCGGTCGCCGATGCCCCGCCGTCCTGTGCCGCGCTCAAATGCTGTTGCAAGATTTCGAGCGCGGGCTGGTACTTGGGCTCGGAGGGCACAAGGCCCATCACGGTCGAGACCATGTCGAGCAGCGCGTCATCGCTCGCGTCCGAGGTATACACCGGGTCGTCACTGTCGACGACTTTGACGGCGATGGCTTCACACACCAGTTCGCTCGCCGCGCGGTAGAACAAGTTCGGGTCGGGTGGCGTCACTGGGTACTGCGAACCGCGACTGAACCCGTCCGCGGGCAGGGCGCCTGCCAAGCGATTCATCGCCGTGGTGACGTTCGTCGGGGTGGGCATTTCGATCTCACACAAGTCTGCTCTGCCCAAGCGGTGCGACAACGACTGGCAGAGTTGATCCCGACGCGCGATGCTGATCGTCGTCCCGACCGTGTCCGCGGTTTGGGTCGAGGTCGCGTAAGTCACCAGGCTCGACGAGAACAACTCGCGCACCAAGGCGTGAAAGTCGTAGCTGCTGTCTTCGAACGCGTGAGCGACGCGCCGCATTTCGGGATCGGTCGACTCACAGCGACTGGAGTTGGCCAAGAAACAAAGCTTCTGCGTCAGCTCGAGCGCGAAGCGGTTCAACGCATCGCCGCTGACTTGTTCATCCGAGACCTGCCCCAAGAAGCCGCCGAAGTCCGCTAGTGTTTCGCCGTTCTGTTGCACGTTGGCAAACCCGAAGCTCGCGGGCGCCCCGGCTCGACCCGCAACCTGGTCCGAGTAACTGTAAGCGTTGTTCCAGAACTGGCGCATGGGGTCCAAGCTCTGGTGACAGCCGTAACACGCCGAGTTCTCGACTGCGTGCTGACCATCGACCGCCGTCAGATCGGGCGGCGTTGCGATTGCCGAATCGAGGCTCGTAAAGCCTTCGCCCAGCGCGACTAGCAGCGCCTGGTTAGCGGTAACCCGGTGCTGGTTGCTGTCATTGGTGTTCCAAACCGCCATGAAGGCCGGCGTGGTGAAGAAACCGATGCGCGGTAATTTCGAACTCAAGGTTCCGCCCGAGGCGCGCAGCGCCGGCAAGTCGTACGAGGCGAGCGGTGTACCCGAGTTCACGATCTGGACCATTTGCCAATCGCTCAGATCGTCGGGCGTGAAGTACGGCTTGGCCGGGTGCTCCATGCAGCCGAGATCGGTGATGCCGAGGGAGTTGTTGGTCGAGTCGCGCGGGATTGAGCCGAGCAGCACTTGGAACAGCAAGGTGTTGCCGGGCCACTCAGAGATCTTCGACGTGTCGCCGGCGCAGATTTCTCCTGGCTTGAACACGCGATCGGCGGTGGTCGTCGTCGGAGCTTCGTAACCCCAGACCATGTAGTTCGGACTATCGGGATTCAGCGTGTCTTCGATCGGCGGGCGCTCACCGTGGTTGAACTTGAACGACCAGTCGTGGATGTCGTACGGCATCTCTATCTGCATGTAGAGACTCTTCAATGCCGTCGTGAGCATGAAGCGATCGGTGGTCAACACCTCGCTGAAAGGCCGACCTTCAGAGATCAACTGCAAGCAGGTGCGAGCGAAACTCTCTTTGAGGTTCTGAAATAACAGCGGGAAGGCAGAATCCCCGAAGATGTTGTAAGACAGATCGAACGCGCCGGGGCGTTTGCGCAGTTGAAACTCGAAGTCGAGTTGCGCGAGCGACGATTGCTGAAAGGCGTTCGAGAAGAACGTCAACATGCGCGCCTCGAATTCGGGCGTCTTCATCCAATCATCGATCAAAGCTTGCAGGCGCGACGGATCCGTCCCGCCCATGGCCTCTTCATCCGTCGGCGACAGTCCCGTCAACACGCGCTTGACCTTGCGGATGACCGCGAAGTTCGAAGCGGCTTCGAAGGGTAACACGGGCGCCGTGGGGCCATCCGTCGGATTGCCTGCGCTGGGCGACGAAGGCTCCCCGCTCGTTCCCGGAGCTACAAGGCCATCGGGACCGGTGCTCATGACGGCGCCAGGTGAACCCGGTGAAGCAGCAGGGTTGGTGCCCGGCCCGGCTGAACCTGCCGAAGTTGGGTCGCCGGGCAAGGCGACGCCGGAAGGGCCGCCGGTTTGATCGGTGCCAACGCCGCCCAGCGGCGCGTTGCTGCCGTCGCCCACGGTCGGGGAAGTCGACGAGGACTCGGGCGCATCAGTAGGGCCTTGGTCTTCGGCGCTCGAGGGATCGCTCGCGCAGGCGGTTCCGAAGCTCATGGCAACGAAAAGCACCCGGGACAGGGAGAACCGCATAGGTCGTTAATATGCCCGGCGACCAGACTTTGATCAGTCGAAGTTCGTATCCAAGGCTGACGACGTGAGCAGCGCTTGGCAGAAGATTGCGCTGTGCTCGTATTCCGGGTCGTTGTGCGCCTTCAGCCCTCGGCAGCGCCCCATTTGCGGGCCAACCCACTGCAGACCACGAGCTGCAGCGGGTGATAGACGAGGATGGGTAACAGAACGACGCCTACATGTCCGTCATTGCCGAAGAGCAACTGGGCGAGGGGGACGCCCGTGACGAGGCTCTTGGTCGCGCTGCAGAAGACCACTGCGCTGCGATCGGTGTTCGTTAGCCGCATCAGCGACGAGAGTTTGAGTGCGGCCCAAAGCGCAAGTCCGAGACACGCGATCGAGGCGAACGCGGCCACCAGCGTTGCCCGCGGCCCCTGTTCGAACCAAACCCGCTTGTGAAACGAATCTGCCAGCGCCGTGAACACCAACAGCACCACGATTGCGCGATCGAGCGTGCCGAACGCGCGCCGTCGCTGAGTAGCCCAAAAGCCAAGCCAGGGCCGAAGCAGTTGCCCGAGCGCGAGCGGTAAGACCATGATCAACGCGAGATCGACGAACACCGGACCGAGTGGCGCACTGCGCGCCGCGACGGGCAGGGCGAGCGTCAGCCACAACGGGGTGATGACGACTCCGAGCATACTCGAGAGCGCCGCGTTGACGACCGCGAGCGAGGTGTGGCCGCGCGCCAACGCGGTCAGCGCCACGGACGAGGTGACGGTCGAAGGCAACGCGCACAGAAACAAGAGTCCGACCCCCAAATCGAGACCAGTCCAGGGCCGAGTCAGCGTCAGCAGAGCGATACCGAGCAACGGAAAGCCCAAGAACGTGAGCCCTTGAATCAAGACGTGCACCCGCCACGCTGAGCCCGCGTGTCGAAACTCGGCGAGCGACAACAACAACCCCTGCGCAAAATAGATCAGCCACACCCCCGCGCGATTGAGCAACCGGGGGTGCAAAGGACCCTCGACCGCGCCGAGCCACGGCACCAGCGCCGCCAAGCAAGCTGCAGCGAGCAGCGCCAGCACGAAGCCGTCGATGCGTTTGGTGCCGATGTTCATGCTTCCGAGTTTACAGGCACGGATTGACCGAGACCGGCTTGCCTTCTGCGTAGACGTAGAACCCGCGCTGCGTCTTGAACCCGAGGTGCCCCGCCGCGACGAGGTTTCTGAGCAAGACCGCGGGCCGATACTTGTCGTCACCGAGTTCACGCTGCAAGACCTCCGCGATCGCGAGCACCGTATCGAGTCCAATCCAATCCGCGAGACGCAGTGGGCCCATCTTGTGATTGAGGCCCAAGGTTATCGCCGTATCGAGATCTTCCACGCCCGCGACGCCCTCTTCGAGCGCAATGCAGGCCTCGTTCAAGAACGGGATCAGCACGCGGTTGACGATGAACCCCGGCCGATCGCGGCTCGTGACCACCACCTTGCCAAGCTTCTCTGCAAACCCTTTGGCAACCTGGTGGGTCGCATCGGAGGTAACCAGACCGCGCACGAGTTCGACCAAGCGCATCACTGGCACCGGGTTCATGAAATGCACGCCCACGACGAGCTCGGGCCGCGACGTCACGGCCGCCAGCTTGGTCAGCGAAATCGACGACGTGTTGGAGCAGAGTAGCGCGTTGGCTGGTGCCCAGCGATCCAAGTTCGAGAACAGTTGGAGCTTCGCCAGGGGTTGCTCGCTGATCGCCTCGATCACGAGCTGGGCGCGCTGTGCGGCGGTCTCGATGGCTTGGGGTTCGATGGTCGCAACGATCTTGGCCGTCGCCTCGGCCGTCGCTTTGCCGCGCAGCACGCTCTGTTCGAGCCGGGCACGGATCCGTTCGTGCCCGCTTTGCGCGAGCTCGAGTGTTCCGTCGCACAGCCAGACCTTGTAACCCTGTGCCGCGCACACCTCGGCGATGCCTTGGCCCATTTGGCCTGCGCCCACCACTGTCACATTCTCGATTTCACTGAGTTGGAACGGAGCTCGCATGGCCGCGACTATAGCGGTGGCCACTAGCAGCGGATCTCAAAACCGGGCGCTGAGGGGAAAAACGACCCCAAAACTGCGCCGAGCGTGGCAAGCTCGGGTCGCCCAGCATGCGCCTCTCGACGATTGCGCCGCACCCTCTGTTGGCCCCGTTCATCCATCACTTCTGGGTGTTCGAGAGCGACCAAGGTTTGCCGGCTGGCGACGCGCGGGTGGTGGTGCCGAACGGTCGACACAAACTCATCGTCCCTTATCGCAACGCCCTCAAGGCGCAGCGCTTGGGGGAGACGCAAACTCGAGATCACGGTCCGGGTGATCCCGTCTTGATCGGACTTTGGGAGGAGCCCAGCATCATCTCCACGAGTGTCGAGCCTACGGCGAGCATCGGCGTCGAGTTTCTTCCCCACGGCCTGTCGCGCTTCTTCGGGTTGAGCGCTGTCGAGTTGACGGAGAAGATTGTGCCCGTTGCCGATGCGCTCGGCCGCGCGGGCAAAGAGTTGGCTGCGCGCGTGGGCTCTGCCGAGGACGTTCCCGAGGCAGTGCGCATCGTCGAAGACTTTCTACTCGAGCGCTTCCAAAGCAGTCGTGCGTTGCCGGACATCGTCCCCAGTGCGCTCGGCCTGATGCAGCAGGCGGGTTACCAGATGGAAGTAAACGACCTCGAGAAGCGCATGGGCTACTCCCGGCGCTACTTGCACGCGCTGTTCGTGCGCTATGTCGGGTTGCCGCCGAAGCGACTCGGCGGGGTACTGGCTTTCGAGCGCCTGTATCGACGCTTTTCGAACAATTGGTCGGCAGAGGCCTTACGTCGCGATGCGCTCGACATCTTTTACGATCAGTCGCATTTCATTCGCACGTTTAAGCGCTTCACCGGGCACTCACCCGGTGAGTTTGCGCGCCTCGAGAACGAGTTCGGGCGCATCTTCTACCTCCCGACACGCTGAAACGACCCTCGCTTCGCCTGGAGCGTCAAGGCGGCCCGCTTGGCTTTGTCGGCGCCTGTTCCCATCCATGCAATACGGGGTCGCTTGCGGGCAGCATGCTCCACCCATCGCCGCCGCGTTCGAAGTTCGACCGGCAAACCGAAGGAGCAGTTCATGGATCACCTCAGCAATTGGATTGAAATTCCCGCCAAAGATCTCGCCCGCGCCCAGGCTTTTTACGAGAAGGTGCTCGGCGTCGAGCTCGTGAACCTCGAACTCGGGGGCATGCGCTACGCGATGTTCCCCGCGAAGAACCTCTACAACACGGGAGCGCTCGTGCAGGGCGAGGGTTACGAACCTTCCAGTACGGGACCGCTCGTCTACTTGGACGCCACCGGGCGAATCGACGAACTGCTCGAAAAAGTCAGCATCGCTGGAGGCAAGGTCGTGATGCCGAAGACATTTCTTTCCGATCAAGCGGGCAATGTCGCGATCTTCATCGACTGTGAAGGCAACCGGGTGGGGCTACAAGCCACCGAAGCCAGCGCCCAACCCGTCAAGGTGACGGACGAGGCGATGCAGCAACTGTTGGGCTCGGCTACCCAAGGCCTGGCATTTGTGATTCGGCGCGGGCCCGCTTTCGATGATCCTGCGAGCGTGCCGCTACAATGGGAGCATGCGCGCAACATGTTTACGCTGCTCAAATCTGGCAAACTGCGCGCGGTGAGCGCCTTCATGGACGGCCAGGACGTGCTCGGCTTGGGCCTGCTGACCACGAACGATCGCGCGCTAGCGATGGAAATACTCCGCTCTGATCCCGGTGTTCGGGCTGGGCGCCTCAAAGCCGAGCTGCTCGTCGACGTCACGTTCGCCCGGGACAGCGCACGCTTCTGACCGCGCCACTTCGAAGTTGTTCGCGGCGCGTCGCGGGCTGTGCCCGAGAGGGCTCAAACTGCCTCGTGGAAAACCGCTTCGATGTTGTGCCCGTCGGGATCCAGCACGAACGCGCCGTAGTAGTTCGGATGATACTGCGGGCGCAGGCCCGGAGCACCGAAGTCTTTGCCGCCTGCGGCCAGCGCTGCCTGATGAAAGGCATCCACTTCGGCGCGGCTCTTGGCGGCGAAGGCGATGTGCGTCGGCGTGATCAGCTTCAACTGCTCTGCAGTCTGAAACGTCGTGGGCCCCGTGCCGAGCCAGAAGTCAGGCTTGCGCTCGCGACCGAAGCCGCACGCTTCGCCGAACTCCATCAGTGGACGGATGCCGAGTGGGGCTAGAGCCTTTTCGAAGAACGCTTTCGATACTGCATAGTTTCGAACATTCAAGGTGACGTGGTCCAAGATCGACATGGGCTGCTCCTAGAGTCGCGAGACGCCGCTTTGTAATCGATCTGGACGCTCCGGTGGAGTCACTTGCGTCGCCGGCTGGGTCTCCCTGTTGCCTCACCCTGGCGGTTCTAGCAGCGCGGCCACTGTCCACAGCATGGGGGCTTGGCCGTGGTTGTCGCCGCTGAGGCGCTCTCGCGCGAGATAGCGGTCCACGTCGCCTTGATACATCCAGTTGCTGACGTTCGTCAGCTTGGCGTCGGGTTCGAGGTAACTTACGAGCGCAATCCAGGCCTCACGCGCGGGGCCGGCGAAGATTTGGGGATCGAGCAGCCCGCGCCGGACACCGGTGATCAGCGCATTGGTGAACATCGCACTGCCAGAGGTCTCGGGCCAATTGCCTGCGCCCTCGTAGTCGAGCACTTGGCGCCACAGACCCTGACCCTCGCCGCTCTGAATCTGGTACGCCAACAGCCCGTTCATCATACGCAGATAGCCCTCCAGCACTGCTGCATGGCGCGGGTGCTCGGGTGGGAGGTCTGCCAATAGCTCCGTCAAGCCCGAGGCGACCCAGCCGTTGCCACGGCCCCAGCGGATCGGGACGCTGTCGCGATGAAAGAACGTGCCGTCGGCTTGTTGCAGCGCGTCCAAGTACAAAACCATGGTGTCCGCTGCGTCGTTCAGGTGGGCTGCATCTCCCGATACTCGGTAGGCTTGCATTTGCAGGCCGGTGATCATGTACATGTCGTCGATCGCGAAGCGGATCTGCTCGCCCAGGTTGGCGAGTTGATGATCAGCGAGCTCTAGTCCGTCATCGGTGAATGCTGGCTCAGAGTGCCGCTTTGCGAGTTCCAAGGGCACGATGCCGAACACGTTTTGATCGACATGGCCGTCGCTGGCGAACAACTCGTCGTAGCTGGCTCGGTAGGGCCGATAACGCTCCACGAGCTGTTGCTCTCGGGATGAGTCGCCGAGCAGGGCCGCGACTCGCAGCGCCCCGTACCAGGCGCACGCTTCTTTGTAGTGTTTCGTCCCGTCCGATGCTTGGCCCACGAACTGTTGCAGCAAGCGCTGCCCCACGAGCTTCGGATCGGCGGACTTTGGCCAATCAGAGAAGTAGCGCTCGACACCCGGAGTCGTCGGCAAGCGCGTGGTCGCCAGGGCGAGGTCGAGTGCGCGCTCGGCAGGATTACAGCTCGAGACGAGCGCGCACAGCGCGACCAGCGGGACTGCGATTCTGGTTCCCACAGCGTGCGCGTATTGTGCCGCGATCCAAATCGCAAGGCCCGAGCGCAGCCGCGTGCACACTAGTGGCTGAGCTTGGCCAGCCCTTGGCGGAAATCCTCGGGGTTCATCACGGGCGTGAAGGTCACGTGCGCATCGAGTCCCTTGAAAAACGGATCTGCGATCGCGGGCACGTCGCTGTTCTCTTTGACGTCGATGAAGAACAATACCGTCCGACCCTCCTCGCTCGGAAAGAAGTAAGTGGCTTCGGGTCGTAGGGTTTCGAATGCTCGTTGGAAGATACGTCCGGCACTGCCGTCGAGAACGGCTCGGTTGGCGGCCAGTATCGGGATCGTCACTTTCATCATCATGCGCATGGCCAAGTTGCTCCGTGGTTGGTGCGCCTCGCGTACGCCTCTGGACATCAGAAGTGGTGCGCGGCGGCTCCGACACATCGAAGCTACGAGCTGTTGGCCGCGCCGGCATCGGTAGGATTGCCTATGCCTTGCTCGAGCCACGGGATGGCGCGACCTACAACAAGGCGTTTTCGACGGCGAACAGGGCCGCCGCGCTGCGCGTCGTGACGCCGAGTTTGGAGAAGATGCTCTGATTGTGATGGTGCACGGTGCGATGTGAAATCCCGAGCTTGGTCGCGATCTCCTTGTCGACGAAGCCTTGGGCCAAGAGCTTCAACACTTGGATTTCGCGTTCGGTAAGTCCTTCGGGTGAATTCGCGCGCAGAGTCGACTGGCCCAACACTTCGAGCACCGCATTGACGGCACGCGAGTCCAAACGACCGGCATTGGCTTCGCTCACCGCGATTTTTGCAGCAAGCTCGGCGGAGTGAGCGGGCCGATGAGGCCGGGGTTCGAGCAACGCTTGCACCAGGTCTGCCGCAGCCAACACTCGCTGCAGACAGGTCGGCGCGGCTCCCCGTGGGTAACCGCCGCCGTCCATGCGCTCGTGATCGGCAGAAGCCAAGCGCGCCAGTTCGGCGAAGGGCTCTGCGATCGACAGCACCCGTTCCGTAAATTGTGGATGAGCGTGAACCTTCTCCCATTCACCTCGGTCGAGTGGACCTGGCTTGTCCCAGATCGCGTTCGACACACTGATTCGTCCGAGGTCGTGCAACAGGCCCGCCAACTCGAGCGCTTCCAATTCAGCGTCGGAAGCGCCGAGGCGTTGCGCCGCGCGCCGCGCCAAGCTTGCCACCCGGCGCGAATGTCCGAGCGTGAACGTCGACTTCATGTCCGCAAAATCGGCCAGCACGAGCGCGACCCCTTTCGGGTCCTGCACATAGCGACGCGGGGCGGGCTCGAGCTCGAGCAATGTCGATAGCGGAGCGTCCCGTCGTGCCGGTCCAACGATCTCGTCGCGTGCGGCGTTCAAGGCGAGCACCACGCTCGGATCGAACTCGCCGCCCGCGCGCTTGCGAAGCGTCTCGAATGCCAGCGCTTCACCGCCAGGTAAACGCACGAAGCTCGCAACCGATTCTGCAACTGCGAGCACCGTGCTGGTGCGGCCGAGAGTTGCGCCGCGTTTGCGGTGAGGGACACCCTTGCCGTCGAAACGCTCGTAGGTTTCATCCAACGCGCGCAACACCTCTTCACCAAAGCCGAGACGCTCGGCCAAGCGGACCGAGACCTCACAGCGCGCAGCGAAGATGCGCGGCACGGCTACTGGAGCGCGCAGCATGAAGTTGCCCACGCTGCGTGCGCGCTGTAAACGCGAGCGCCCTTTGGCGAAACCACGCGCAGCGCCTTTGAACAACTCTACGGGTGAAGCCGCATCCACGCCGGTCATCGAACTGCGCAGCTCCTGCTCATCCCCCATCAGGCGCGTCTCTTCATGGGCGGTCGCGCTGCAGCCGATGTGACGCAGCAAACTCGCGTAGAGCAAATTGGACAATTGTGCACTCGGCATGCCGAGCTGCCGTCCGATACCGATTGCGATCAGCGCCGTGCGTTGCGCGGTGTCTGGCGGCAGGGCCGCGCCCGCATCGGCTGCGGCAGCCAACGGACACAACAACTCGGCGAGACGCACGGCATGGGAAGCTACACCAGGGCCCCGGTAGAGCACCAACAAGTGCCCCCGAGAGCCACGAAAAAGCCCAACGCTTCGCGCGGCTTGGGCGCCAGCGACGCAAGGCGGCACGGGTGTCGCGGCGCGCGCGGCAGTTTTTTCGTGGCACGCAGCGTCGGACTACTTATCCTTGCGGGGTGACCGAGCTCCGCTTTGGACGTTTCGTCGCGCTCGGGGTGGCGATTCATGCGCTAGGCCTCGCCTGGCTCGTTTGCGCCTCCGTCCCGCGCGTCGCGCCCAGCGCTCAGGAAGTGCAAGCGGCCTGGCAGCAGCTTTCGTTCGTAGAAGTCGAGGCAGAGCCGACGACCGAGAGCGCTCTCGTGTCATTGCCTCAGGTAAACGAATCGAGGCTTGCTTCGAGCGTCGGGTCGCGCGCAGCGGCAACCCGAACTCCGACGGCACGGTCCGCGCTTCCGACTCAATCGGAGGCAACGCTTAGCGCGGGTTCAGCCGCGCCGCCACCCGCGCCGGTCGCCCCTGAAGGAGCCTCTGCAACAGCCTCGAGTGCCAGCGCGATTGCAACCGAGGCCGTTGCCCCGCACTTGAACTTGGCACAGATGGGGGTGGGACAGGCCAGTCCTTGGTTGTGGCCCGAGGGTACCGTGTATCCGAAGGGACAAGCAGATGCCCCCGAGGCAAGCAACGAATCCCGAGATGCGCTGGCAGAGCGACGCGTGGAGCGGAATCTGGCTGCGGGGCTCAACGAGCAAGACCAGGCCAAAGGAACGAGCAGCGCGAGTTGGCTGACGAGCACGTTGACCCAAGCAGCCATGGGCACGGCACCGCCCCGATCCACGGCACGTTTCAGCATCCTCACCGATCCACGCGGCCTGGTCCTGAGCGTAGACCTGGTCGATGCAAACGGCGATGCCGAGGCTTGGAAAGCAGTGGGCAGCCGTGCGCTGGCCGAGTTGCGCGGACGACAGCGAAGCAATCCCAGCGGGCACCCCATTCGCACGCTGGTCGAGGTCGTGTCGCGAGTAAAGTTACCGAGCGGTCGCAGTCCAGGGATGGGCGTTTCGTTGTTGAATCTGCCGCTCAAGCGCCGCGAACACGAGGACTCGCCGAACATCGCGCTGCTCTCGCTCAAGCCCAAGCTGCAGGTCGGCGAGGTGCTCGACCCCACGCGTTCCGGCGGTGAGACTACGAAGCTTCCGTACATCATGCCTCAGGTCGAACTCGTGAACATCAATGGCGATCTGGTCGACATCGGAGCCGCCGGTCGCCAAGTGGTGCAGTCCAAGATCGTGCGTGAAGAGCTGCTCTGAACGGCCCGAAATGGGTCAGGCCTGCAGTTGTTGGCACGAGCGCGAGCCGCGTGGACGCAACGCGTGCGCCGCTTCATGGGATTTGCGCGTTCGAGCTCAAATTCCGTAGAGCCCGAGGCGTCACTTGGGCAATCGTAAAAGTGATGCCGTCAGATGATTTCGGTTTTTTCGAGCCGCCCTGGGCAGCCCCATTGAACGCCGACAAACTCATTTCGGAGATCCCAGAGAGCGCGACCATCGCTGGGATGTTCTACCTCGCCGTGCAGGAGGCTGCTCGTCGTCGAGGCACGCAGCTGACGTTTACTCGTGACCGCTACATGCAGTTTGGGTTCTACTCACTGCGAGAGTTTGGCACGGTTTTGGTACAGGCGGCGCAGCTGTTCTATCCCGCGCGTCCACTGCGCCAAGGGTTGCGCTTGCTCGGCGCTGCCGGCCCGCGCGCGTTCGCGACCTCGACGTTGGGCAAGGTGACGCTGGGCTCCTCGAGTGAGGTGGACGCGGCACTCGGAGCGATCGCCAAGACGTACGAGATCAATTTGCCGGGCAGTCGCTGCCGCGTGATTGAATCGGCACCCCGGCGTATGCGCTTCAGCGTCGAGAACGTGTATCACTTCCTCGATTGCCATCACGTCGGCGTGTTCGAAGGCACGCTGCAGCACGCGGGGGTGCAGGGCAGCGTACGAATCAAGAGCCAGGGAGCGCACTCGGCCGAGCTGCTCGTCGAATGGACCTAGCGCACAGAACAGCTGGGCATGGACGTGTCGCTTCTCATCACGGGCAGCCCTCGGCTTTGGGCGCCGCGACGTACGCTTCACCCAGCTTGGTCAATTCACCGTCAGAGGATAACAAGTCGACATGGGGGATGCCGTCGAAGCGCCCCGAGAACCAAGAGTATCGCTCGACTCGGGGCTCGGCCTCGAGGTAGTCCACCGCATCTTTCAGAAAGGCGATCTGCTCGTCTTCGTTCTTGGCATCGTTGCACGCGAATTCCGTCAGCCACAGCGGCTGCTCGAAGCGCGACTTGTACGTCTCGACGTGGTTGATCAACCACTCGGCCTTGTTGTCGCCGTCGGGGTTACAGCCGACGTAGATGTGGAACGCGACTTTGTCGACGCGACAACCCTCACAAGCCGCGAAGAACTCGTCGAGGTAGTTGAACGGATCGGTGTCCTGGCAATCGCCCCCGCAGAAGTTGACGGCTGGTGAGACGAGCAGCGCTCCGCTCTGGTCGGCGATGGCCTCGACATCCGGCCATTTCGCGGCGGCATCCTTGGCGCTCAGGTTCGATTGGGAACCAAAGTTGGGTTCGTTGAAGCCGAGCAGCGCTTTGGTGCCTGTTGGAAGTTTCGCGGTCACGTCGCCGACGGAGAAGTCGCCACCCCAAATCATGGGTACGAACTCCACACCGAGTGTCGCGTAGTCGCCGTCGCGCCAGGCGTCATCGGGTTCGACCGCCCAGTTGTACCACCAAGCCACTGCAGGCGAGAGTACTTCTAGATCCGCTTTCGAGTTGTGGCCGTAAGCGAGCCCGCGCTTGCACGTTGGGCGTGAACTTGTGGCAGGCATGGCCCCAGCATCCGTCGAATCTGGCTTCGAATCCGGTGCGGGCGGGGGCGGCGGCGGACTGGTGTCCGAGGGGTCTGGGGATGGGGGCGCAGGGACGTGCGGGACCGGATCGGAGCAGCCCGGGGTCGTGGGATTGCTCGGGGTCGTGGGAGTGCCCGAAGTCGTGGGCTCGGTTGCTGTCGTAGGATCGGCGTGCGGAGCGCCATCGGGCATCTCCTGGGTTGGCGCATCCGGGTGGGGTGTGCCCGCTTCCGTCTCGGCTGAGGCACCGTTCGATTCGTGAGCCTCCGAACAGGCCAGGGCGTAACAGGCGAGCAACACGTGTAGGGCTGGCTTCACTCGACGAGTGTGCTGGACCCTCCAGGGCCGCGCAATCGGGCTGAGCACGGCCGTCTGCTGGACCCGGACA
>DATAHU010000075.1:0-8322 GCA_036263015.1 Polyangiaceae bacterium
GCCCGCGAAATGGGCGCTCGATTTCATGTTCGAATGGATCATGTTCACTTGTGGGTACCACTGCGGAAGACGCGCGCTGGCGTTCGTAGGCGCCCTTGACCAGGCGCTCGCAGTGTCGACCCAGGACTAATTCCCCCAACCTGATATTGCAAGTCATTTTCAACAGACTGGGGTGGGGCCGGGCCTGCGCTATCAGAAGCTCGACGCGCGTCGGGACGCTGAAGGCTTAGCCGGCTTGCTCTGCAACTTCGTTGCCCGCGCTCACGAGGTCGTGCGCGTGGCGAGCAATTGTTGAACGATGGTTCGCAGACCGTCGACTTGGAACGGCTTCTCCAGATGCGTGTTGGGCACGCTCGCCAAGAAGTCAGCGACCATCGGTGTGAGGGCGCCTCCGCTCAGAAAGACTAGGCGACGCGCGTCGTCGGCGCGGGTGCGCAATAGCTCATCGTACAAGTCCATCCCGGTCACGTCTGGCATCATCAGATCACTGAAGATGATGTCGAACGGGGGGCCCTCATTCAGCGCTTTGAGCGCCTCACGCACGTTGGGCACACACACGAGTTCGTGATCTTTGAGAATTCGCCCCATCACGCGCAGCACGAGTTCTTCGTCGTCGATCACCAGGATGCGCCCTCGCCGAGGCTTGTCCGGTGCTGGGATTGCTGGAGGCGGAATCGAAATTCTGGTCGCGGCGGTTGGCAACCTGACCCGAAACGTACTGCCTTGACCTGGTGTGCTTTCGACTTGGAGACTGCCGCCCACGGAGGAGACGATCCCGCGGCAGATAGACAACCCGAGCCCCGTTCCGAGGCCTACGGGTTTGGTCGTGAAGAAGGGTTCGAAGATCCGCGACACGACATGCTCAGGCATTCCCGAGCCCGTGTCGGTCACTTCGATCGTCACTTGCTCGGCTTCGGTCTTCGCGACAATCGCTATCTCGTTGGTGTCAGCGCTGCCGATCTCGATCGCGTGAGCCGCATTGATCAGCAGATTGACCAGCACTTGTCCGAGGCGTGTCTCGTCTAGGGCAACCGGCGGCACCTCGGCTATCCGCGTCGACACTCGCGCGCGATGCCGCACTTCCAAAGCCGTAGCCCGTACCGCCCAGGCCACCGTCCGCTTCACATCGGCCTGTTCACTCGTCGCCTCTTCGGGGCGCGAGAACGACTTCAGATCGGCAACGATGCGCGCAATGCGGCTCGTCGAGGATCTGATTTCAGTCACCGCCTGAATCGTTTCGCGCAGCCGCGCAACCGTCGCTGGGCTCGGCGCCTGCCCACTTTCGGCCTCGGCGAGCAGCTGGCTCAACTCCGTGTGGCTCAACGCAGCGTTGGCCATCACGACCGCCAGCGGATTGTTCACTTCGTGCGCCACTCCGGCCGCCATTGCGCCCAATGAAGCCAATCGATCGGAGAGCTCGAGCTTCTTCTGCAACGCCTGTTGTTCGCTGTTGTCGCGGAACACCATGACGCCGCTTCGCGACTGCGCCTCGCTCACCGCGGGCAGATTGTCGGTCGACGCGATTTCGCGCGCGGGTCTGCCGGCGGCATCCGCCTCACTGATACCCGTGAGACGTTCGGCCACGGGATTCATCGAGGTGACGTTGCCCTGTGCGTCGTAGGTGATCACCGCGTCCGCGACCGACTCCAGCGTCGCCTCGAACCAGCGTTCACGCTCGTGCAAGCGCTTCTCCATCTGGTGCCGATGGATTGAGACCTCGACCATGCTTCGCAGCTCTGCCCACTTCACTGGCTTGAGCAGGTAACCGTGAGGTTGCGTCTTCTTTGCTCGGTCGAGCGTCGCTTCGTCGGCGTGTGCCGTCAGGTATACGACGGGGACGCCGAATCGGCTTTGCAAGATCTCGGCAGTTTCGATCCCGTCGCGGTTTCCTTTGATGCGGATATCCATCAACACCAGGTCGGGGCATTTCTCCGTGGCTCTGGCGATGGCCTCGTCCGCGGACGCAGCGATGGCATAAGCGTCATAGCCAAGTTCCCGAAGGGTTTGCTGGATGTCCTTCGCGACGATCCGCTCGTCTTCGACGATCAAAATCGACTTGGCTGGCTGAGAACTCATGGCATCACTCAGTTGGAAAGGTGACGATAAAGGTCGTGCCCTCGTGCCGCCTGATCGCCAGATGGCCGTTGAGCTGTTCGACGAGAGTCGAGACCAGTTGCATCCCCAGTGATGTAGATTGCTCGATGTCGAAGTCTGCGGGAAGCCCAATTCCGTCGTCAGAGACGGAAAGCACGAGGCATTGCGCCTCGCTCTTGCGCAAATCGACGTGGATCCGTCCTGCCCTGCCCTCCGGAAAGCCGTGCTTCAAAGCATTGGTGATGAGTTCATTGAGAATCAAGCCGCAGGGAATTGCCTTGTCCACCGCGAGTGAAAGGGCTTCGAAGTCTAGCTCGAGCGAGATCGCCGTTGGTGATACGCCCGTCGCGTGAAAGATGGTCCCAGCTAGGCTCTTTGCATACTCCGAGAAGGGAACACGTGAGTAATCCTTCGACTGGTAGAGCTTCTCGTGAATCAGGGCTATGGCCTGAACGCGCGACTGGCATTCGTCGAGCGCGCCACGTGCGGCCCGGTCTGCAACCTGACGGATCTGCATGTTGATCAGACTCGCAATCACTTGCAGGTTGTTCTTGACTCGGTGGTGAACCTCCTGGAGCAAGATCTCGCGTTCTTTCAAGCTGGCTTCGAGGCGTTCGGCATTGCGTTTCAGTTCCTCGGCAGCAGCACGACGCTCGCTGAAGTCACGGGTGATCTTGACGAACCTTGCAGGTTGGCGATCGGCGTCGCGCAAGACGGTCATCAAGACGCTCGCCCAGAACGTTGTCCCATCCTTTCTACGCCTCGGGCCTTCGAGCTCGAATTGCCCTACGGCAATTGCGTCGTCCAGAAGCGTCGCGGTGCCACCGGCGTCTCGCTCCTGCTCGGGATGCAAGCGGGAAAAGTGTCGTCCGAGGATCTCCTCCGGCGTATAGCCATAGATCTGCTGTGCGCCGGGGTTCCAGCTGATGATCATCCCATTACGGTCGAGCATCACGATGGCGTACTCGACCGACTCGACGATGGCGCGGAATCGCTCGTTGCTGGCACGGGCGGCTTCCTCTGCTTCCAGCGCGCGCCTCGCTGCACTCATTCTCAAATGCTCGACCCAGAGCCAAGTTCGCTCTGCCAAACGCTCGATGAAGGCGACCTCGTAGTCCTTCCAAGCCCGCACCTCGGAAGCGCAGACGACGAGCGTTGCCGCCCATTGGGAATCGCGCAACAAAGGTACCGAGATCACCGACGAGATCCCGATGGCGGCGTACGATTCTTTGCGCGAGATGGTGAGCGGATCTCGGCTGGTGTCCTGATTGACCATCGTGCGGGCGGCTTGGAACTCCACCAGCGCTTCAGGGGTCGCATACTCGGACAAGGGTAGAGTCCCAGACAAGCTCGGCAGATCCTGGCGATGGTAATCACCTTCGATTGAAACCAGGTTGTGTGCGACGTCGATGTCTGCGAACAGCGCGCGCGACGCGCCGATGTGTTCCGCCAATGCCTGCGAGACGCGGCGTAGGATTTCACCTCGTTCACCGGGTTCACCTGACGAGCGAAACAGGTCGGTCACTTTGGCCATCAGCGCCAGTTCGCGCTCGAGCCGCTTGCGCGCAGTGATGTCACGCCAAACCGAACGACTGCTAACGATCTCGCCAGCGGCGTTACGCAAGGCGGAGACGTTGAGGCTGACGTCGATGCGAGCGCCGTCCTTGGCGCAAAGGATGAATTCTAGGTCGCGCAGCTCGCCCACCTGTCTGAGTCGTTTGATGGCTTCGCGCGCATCGGCAGCACAACTCTGGTCGTAGAGCTCGAGCACCGGTTTGCCGACGAGTTCATCGCGGGTGTAGCCGAGGGTGTTCAGGACGGCGCGGTTGCAGTCGACGATCTGCTTGGTGTCGGCATTCACGGACACGTACATGTCGGGCGCGTTCTCGTACAGGTCGCGATACTTCTCCTCACTCGCCGCCAAGGCTCGCTCTGCTTCGCGGCTTGCGGTCGCATCGCGAAAGACCAAAACCACACCTTGCAGGCTTCCCTCGAGGTTCAGGATTGGAGCGGCGCTATCGGAGATGGGGCGCTCGACAGCGGCGCGCGGGACCAGTACCGCGTGATTGGCGAGGCCAATCACCTTTCTCTCACGCAATACGCTCGCAGCAGGGGACTCGATGACGGCGCGTGTTTCCTCGTCGACGACCCGAAATACCTCGTCGAGCGGCTTGCCCTTGGCTTCGCTCAGCGGCCACCCAGTGAGTTGCTCCGCGATCGGATTCATCAACAGCACACAACCGTTGTCGTCGGTAGTGATCACTGCGTCTCCGATGCTCTTCATGGTCACTGCCAGATCCAGTTCGCGCTTGCGCAAATCTTCCAAAGCGCTGAGCCGCTCGAGCCAGAGCCACGCTCGCTCTGCGACGGACTGGACCAATTGCACCTCGCGTGAGGCCCAATGCCGTGGCTCGTGGCTGCTCACGAAGAACAACGAAGCCCAAGTGCCATTCCTCAACAAGGGTACCGCGACGCGTGCACGGATCCCGGCTGGACCGTAGTCGCGCTCGTAGTGCGCGGCGGTACGTGGATCGCTCTGCGTATCGTTGCTGATGATCGTCCTTCCGGCGCGCGCCTCGGCCCAGGCCTCGGTGTTGTAGGCGGTCAGCGGGCGTCGGCCAGCGATCGACGGCAAGTCGCGGTGGTAGTCCTGCCGAATCACGACTTCATGCTTGGCGACATCGACCTCGATCAACGCGCAGCGTGAAAGGTTCAGATACTTCGCGAGCATCTCCGAGATCTGGAAGATCGATTCCGGGCCAGCGCTCGAGACGCGCAGCGCTTCCGAGAGCTCGAACAGAAAACGTTCGTCACGCGCAGCGTCCTCGTGCAAGCGCTGAGAGCGACTTTGCACATGGGCGTTCCAGAGCGCGAGTGCACCGATGATGCTCGTGCAGACGGTCACCATCAACGCCAAGCCGAACTCGGTTCCATACAAGCCCGCGTACTGACCCTGCAGTCGAAACCATGCGACCGTCAGTGGGAGGACGAACACGAGCGGCAAGAGCCGGCGAATGGCCGCTCCAGACGGGCTATGCTCTGCCAGAACCGCTGCCACGCCGCGCTCGGGGCGCCCGAGGATCGAACCCAGAGCGAGCAGCACGATCCCCACTGCGGTGGGCAGCGCCATCGAACGGTAACCTGCGACTCCAAACAGCACGTGTGCATTGAGCACGTAGCCCGTCAGCGCCAAGAAGCCGATCAGCAGCCCAAACAGGGCTGAGACGGTCGTCACGCGGCCGTGTCTCTGGTGGGGCGAATCGAAGAAGAACAGCGCGGTGCCGAGCAGCGCGAGGCTGACGGCTGTCATGGGTGCCATGCGCCCTGGGTGCTTCGCCTGAAGTTCGCCGCCGAAATCGCGAAGCAAGAGCTGCTCGATGCCCGCGTCGAAGTCGAAGCTGTATTCGGCAAGCGTCAATAGGGCGATGAGCGTCACCGAGACCGCACACAGCCGACCCAAGTCTCGTCTTCGATCAGCTCCCGAATCGACTTGTAGCAGCAAGGCGCCGCCGCAGAAGATGAACGACAGTGCGGTGGTCACCTTCATCGCGGTGAAGCCAGGCACCGTGCTGGTCAGAATTGGGATCCCAAAAATCCAGCCACTGAGCGCGAGGGCGCCGAGTAATGCAGCGACCGCCCCTGCGCCGCGAGCCATGAGCTGAAAGCGCGCTCGAAGCAGCGCTTGCCGAGACACGGCAGCACGGTAGCGTGTTTCGCTGTAGGGTGAGCTGTCGCGTGCGCTCTCCGTCATCCCCGCCTCGTATCGATCACACGCTGAACGAGAACGTCGCTCCTACGTCAGGAGCAGCCTCGGCCCAAATCCGTCCACCGTGTCGGGTGACGATACGATGGACGATCGCCAAACCGATGCCAGTCCCTTCGAATTCGCGCTCGGTGTGCAGCCGTTGAAAGGCTCGGAAGAGTTTGTGCGCGTAGGCTGAGTCGAACCCGGCGCCGTTGTCTTTGACCTGACAAACGCTCCGACCGTCAATTTCGACGCTGCCGAAGTGGATCTGTGCTTGGGGTTTGTTGGCCGTGAACTTCCAAGCGTTGCGCAGCAGGTTTTCCAGAACGATGCGCAACAGCTGTTCGTCACCTTCGACCGAGACCCCGTCTTGGATCGTGAAAACCACGTTGCGCTCCTTGTCGCTCGTAATCAAGTCATCGCGGATAGCGCGCGCCTGTTGCGAAAGATCGACCCGCGTTCGCTTTAGTTCACTTCTTGCGACTCGGGATAGGCGCAACAAGTCCTCGATCAGGTGACTCATGCGTTTCGCTGAGCCACGCAAGTGGCGTAGGTGCTCCAAACCCTCGGGCCCCAACTTGGCCGCGTGACTCTCGATCAAGGCTTGGCTGAAGCCGTCGATTCCACGCAGTGGCGCGCGTAAGTCGTGCGCGACCGAGTAGCTGAAGGCTTCGAGCTCCTTGTTGGCGGCTTCGAGCTGCTGTGTTCGTTCGACGACCTGGCGCTCGAGTGCCCGATTCGAGTTGTCGATCTCACCCGGCGTTTCCTGATCGGAGCTTTTGAGCGGCGACTGTTCCTGGTCGCGCGCGAGGATTCCGTCTTCCACGCTGCGCAGCGCTTCGGCGAGTTGTCGTTCGCGTTCGCGAAGGCTTGCGTCGATCTGATGGCGATGCAAGGCGATCTCGATCGCACAGCGAAGCTCGGGACCGCTGAATGGCTTCACCAGGTAGCCGAAGGGTGCTGTAGTCTTGGCGCGGCGCAGGGTGTCGCTGTCGGAGTGAGCTGTCAGATAGATGATCGGAATCGTTCGCTCGCGAGTGATGGTCGCGGCTGCCTCGACGCCGTCCATTCGCCCTTGTAGCCGAATGTCCATCAACACGAGATCCGGGTTGAGGCTTCTCGCAGCCCAGATGGCCCCCTCCCCGGTGGCGACGTCGCTCACTACGCTGTAGCCGAGGTCCGTAAGGGTGGTAGACAGGTCCCGCGCGACGATCTTCTCGTCTTCCACCACGAGAATTCGAGCGAGTGCCCGCGTGGGCTCGCCTGCGGGTTCGCTGCGTGGCGGCATGGGTCCTCGGCTCCAGAGTGAAAGACGGCTCGGACGAGGGCCCGAGTTTAGCCCGGATCGTTCCCAATCGCTAAACGCGACCAGAATTTTGGCGACTTCCGCAAGGTGCCCCCCGCCAGACACAAACCGATAGCCTGACAGTGTTGCAGAAAGGGAGCTCAGCGGCACTCGGGGTCGGCCCAGGCACATGAACCCGCTACGCACAGCAAGGGGAACGCACACTCCCTATTCTCGCCGTCCTGGTACCCGCACGCTCCGCCCGGGCCTATGCGCTTCGGAGCGCAGGCAGCGTCGTTGCCGCACGGATCCACGTCGTGATCACGTTCGCAGGTACCAAACCCGTCCGCTGACTCCCACATGCCAACGCAGCCTGTGTCGGCTTGCGGAAACAACATGCCATCGCCGTAGCAATCAGAGGACCAGGGCGTAGCGGGCCCACACTTCTCGCCTTCGTCGGCGAGCGGCCCGACGCAGAGCCCTCGCGAGCAGATGGAGCCGATTGGGCAACCTCGCTCCGTCGTTTCGGGCTGCACATAACATTCGCCGCCGCTCTCCGAACGCGGCTCGCACTTGCCGCAAGCGGCGTCGCTGCGCATCGGATCGAGCATGCAAAACCCACTGGCGCATTGTGCGTCCACCAAGCAGGCCTGTTCATCTTCTACGGCACCCTTGGGGTGACAGGCATCGAGCGTCAGATCTTTGAAGGCGCGCCAATGCGGGCATTGAACGGCCCGGATCCCGGCTTCGCAAGCTTCGACCTCGAGATCGGAAAAAGCGGAGCCTGGCGCGGTTTGGGCGCGCGTGCACCAGGCAGCCCAACCCTCGACGCAAGCTGCGCGATCCCCGAGTTCCGCGTGCAGGATGAGCGGCGCACAGGCCTTGAAGCGATCGCAATAGGCGACGGCCAGCGCTTCGCAAGCAGCAGATGCGGGGGGTGCCGACGCGATCGCGCTCCGATGCGGAAGCGTAAGATGCGTGTCCGTAAGCAGGGTGTTTTCGGAGTTAGGGCTGCTCTGGGTTACTTCCACCCCACTGGCGGACGCCACTGGCGTCGCGTGCGAGCAGGACGGAATCGATAACAGTGCCAGCCCCAGGTGGGACCGGAACGCACGTTGCAGCATGAAGTCAGAACCCGCAATCGGTGTCGTGATGAGTCAGCTTGAACAGACCAAACGGACCTTGCTCGTCGTGCTTT
>DATAHU010000076.1:0-11120 GCA_036263015.1 Polyangiaceae bacterium
CGGGTTTACGATGGCGCCTGCCCAAACGGCTGGGGGCAGCGTAAACCTACCGACGGCACAGCCAGCGTCCAGCGCTGCTCGGCCACAGACCCCGAGCGCTGCGCCCGCGAGCTCGCCGTCCGGCCCTGCGCAGTCGACGCCACAGGTGCAATCCGGTGACGCGCCAAGCGCCGCGGCGCCCGCTGCGCTTGGTGCGGAGCCGCAAGCGTCAGTGACGTCGACGCCGAACACCGGCTCCGAGCAGGCGAGCGGGTGCGCCTACGCCAGGGGCGAGCGCCCCGCACCCGGGCTGCCGCTGGCGTCGCTGGCGGCTTTGCTAGGCCTGATCGGCGGGCGAAGGGCGGGGCTCGGTCGTTCGAAATCTCGGCGAAGTCGGCGTCCGTGAGCTCGATGAGTTGCCTGCGGGCACGCCGTTCTTGTCGCTTCACGACTGCGCGCCGGACACTTTCTGCGGCTTTGATGGTGTCGAGAGTTGGTGTTCACCTGCCACCACTTGGGGCTCCGAGGACGAGCAAGCGACCCTGCTGAGTCCTTTCGACGAGTCGGCGACGAACGACTTCCAAGCCGTTTGGGACGACACCCATGTAGCGCAATTGGGTTTGGGCCGAGCCTGCGCGGTCCGCGCTCGCCGTCGTGTCGGGACGCGTCCGTCGGGGCGCCACCAATCCCACGGCTGGGAGGCGCCGCTCGGCTTGCAGCAGAGCTCGACCCATCCCCACTCAACAATAACTAGAGAGGTTACTTGGGGTCGCGAGTGATGTTTCCAGCGCTTGTCATGGCATAGCCCCGCGCAGTTCATTCCCTAGTTTTAGGGACTTAAGCGGGTGGGCTGGGACATGCTTGGATCCGGCTTCATGAAAGCCATGGCACTCACCGACCAAGTGGTGGATCGCATCGACTCGCTGTGCGGGCCGTTGGGGCTCGATGCAGAAAGCATTGGGAGTACGTTCAGGGACATCGTCGGCCCCTGGATTCACAGCCCTTTGGGTTGGAGCTCCGAGATTTCGGACGACCACTCTCCGGTCGAGCTCTCCGTAACGCTCGATCAGAAGGCGGCGCTGCGCGTGCTGTTCGAACCCCAAGGCGCGGAGGCAAACCTTTCGCACTTTCGGGAAGCGGGACTCCTGTTTCACCGGCAGATCGAATCGCGAAACGGCGCCGACCTGCGGCGCTTTCGTGCAATCGAAGATCTGTTCTTGCCCAAACATCCGCAAGGTGCGTTCGCGGTTTGGAGTTCGATCGTGTTCGCTGCCGACGCGCCGCCGCAGTTCAAGGCTTACCTCAATCCCAATGCCCAGGGCCCAGCCCTCGCGCCGTCGCTCGTGGACGAGGCGCTGCGGCGCTTCGAGATCCAGCCCAAGCTCGGGGCCGCCACGCGGCGCGGTCCACACTTGGACGAGCTCAAGTACTTCGCACTCGATTTGGACGCGGCCAAAAACGCACGGGTAAAGGTGTACGTGCATCATCATGGCGCAACCGCGGCGGACCTGGAGGTGGCTTGTGAAGGAGCAAGCAATCACGCGCCGGGCAGCGTGCTGGAGTTTGCTCGAGCCATGCGTGGCGGAGACCAAGCGATGCTCGCGCGCGCTCCGTTCACCTGTCACGCGTTCACGAGCGCTTCCCCCAGCGAAATGGTGGTTACGGCGTATGTCCCGATCTGCGCATACGCCCCGCACGACGCAGCCGCGGTCGAGCGAGTTTCGGAGTACCTCGGTACGCTCGGGCTCGAGTCGGACCGGTACCGAGCGGTGGTGGAGGCGGCGGCGCGGCGGCCGCTCGATGCGGCGACCGGATTGCAAAGTTGGATCGCCCTGCGACACGCGCCGGGTACACCGCGGCTGACGGTCTACCTCGCCACCGAAGCCGCTCGCGTCTACGACGCTGGATCGATTCCTGCGCCGACGCCGGATCCGTTCACATTCGCCACTCCGCTTGCGCTGCTGGCCGATCGACCCGTGCAGCTGCACCCGCGCCTACTGCGCGAGCCTTCGGTGGCCAACGCGGTTCAGCCACTGTTGTCCCGGTTTGGTATCAATCCAAACCCCGGCGCGCGCGCCGCCGCTCATGCGATCGCATCCCAGCTCGCGCTGCACTTGGACGATCGCGTTCCTGTGCGGGCCAACGACGAGATGCAGTCGTTCGTGCGGGGGGTCGTCAATGTCCACACTGCCGTCTGGCGAACGCTGGATGAACTCGTATGATCGCCGGTTTCAAGGGGCTGCAACTCGTTCAAGGCAGCGACGCTTATGCCGAAGCGCGGCGCGTGTGGAACGGAGTCTACGATCATAGGCCAGCGCTGATCGCTCAGTGTCTAGATGCTTCAGATGTACGCCTCGCCATCGCTCATGCGCGGCGCCACGATCTGCCGCTTGCGGTTCGCGGTGGGGGGCACAGCTTGGCTGGACACGGAGTGTGCGAAGCTGGAGTCGTGATCGACCTGCGCAACCTCTGTGGCGTCGAGGTTGATCCCGTACGCCGCGTCGCGCGGGTCGGTGGTGGAGCCAAGTGGGCGCAGGTCGACGCGGCGACGAGTCCGCACCAACTCGCGACTCCCGGTGGCGACACATCGACGGTGGGCGTGGCAGGGCTCACCTTGGGTGGAGGGCTTGGCTGGCTATCGCGGATCTACGGCATGAGCTGCGACAACCTGCTGGGGGTTGAACTCGTAACCGCGGATGGTGAACGGATCCATGCCGACGATGCCTCGCATCCCGACTTGCTCTGGGCCTTGCGTGGGGGAGGGGGCAATTTTGGTGTGGTCACCCAGCTCTACTTTCGACTTCATCCCGTGCCGCCGAGCTTGCTCGCGGGCGTGCTGACCTACCCGCTGGCAGCTGCCGCAGAGGTCCTCGGAAACGTCGAAGCGTTGACGCCCCAGCTGCACGACCAAGTGTCGTGGGCGGCCGCGTTCGTGGTGCGCGAGCAACCCCTGCTCGCGCTACGGGTCTGTTACGTGGGGACTCCGGGTCCCGAGGCCACGGCAGCGCTGGCGCCTTTGCGTCGCGTGCGCGCTCTGTCCGATAGCGTCGCACCAATGGCGTATACCGAGCTTCAGAGTTTGACTGACGCCAATGCTCCCTTCGGACTTGGCTATGCCAGCCGAAGCGAGTGGCTGCGATCGATCCCCGTGTCGGCGCTGACGGGCTCTTGTGAACGCGCAACTTCCCCGCTCTCGCTCTCACTGATCAATCCGCTCGGCGGCGCGATCGCACGACGTCCCGCAGACTCGACTGCATTCTCGTATCGTCACGCCCCGTTCTTGGCCACAATCGTCGCTGGCTGGGAGCTCGCGGATGGCGGCGCGGAGCGGCACCGCGAGTGGGCCAAGACCTTGTGGCGTTCGCTCGTCCCCGCCTCAGCAGGCGGTGGTTACGTCAATTTGCTGGGTGATGAAGGCCCCGCGCGTGTGCGCAGCGCCTACTCGCCAGAGGTTTACGCGCGTCTCTTGCAAATCAAGCATCGCTACGATCCGGAAAACCTCTTCAACGGGAACCAAAATCTCCGATGATTCACCTGCAAGCCTACGCCGCTGCTCAGCTCGGTGAGCTCGCCGACCAAGCGTTGTTCCGCACGCTCGCGGCTGATCCAGCGCCTGCTCGCTCGTTACAGATGCTGAGACACCTGACGTTCTGGTCAAACACGTTTCAAGACATCACACGGCTTAACCTGGCGCGCGTCAGCGATCCAGAATTACGGAAAATCGTCCAGACGCACCAAGCGGAAGACGCGGGACACGATGCCTGGTTCAATGACGATCTGAGACTCGCCTTCGGCGGTTTGCCGGATGTAGAGGCCGTGTTCGATTCCGCTTATCTGCCGGCGCGCGAAGTGTGCTACGAGCTGATGAGCGAAGTGTTCCTGGCCGCGTCGGACTTGGAGCGCGTAGCCCTCCCAATTGCCTTGGAGGAAGGCGGAAAGGTGTTCTTGCCTCGAATGATTGCGCACTTTGGCCGTGTCGGGCTGGGTTCGGCCCTCTCGGCGCTCGGCACGAAACACGCCGAGGGAGAGGCTGCCCACACGCTGCACAATGACGACGAAGCACTGCGAACGCTGCACTTGTCGCCACACGCGCGCGAGCGCGCCATGCAGATGGTCGATCGCGTAACGGCAGCGTTTCGCCGATTCGCCCAAATTCTGGATCGTGCCGTTGGTGAACCGACTCCCGAGGAGGCGGCAGTAGCCGAACGGCTGCGTGAGTTGACGGGCTTGCGCGGGCAGCCGCGCTTGGCGGATGCCGCGGTGTCTGCGATTCGCTGAGCAGGAGCGTGCAGTGATCAGTAGCTTCGCTCTGTCCCAACTGTCGAGCGCTCTGCGTGTCGGGCAAGTGCAGCGGTTGGTGCGCCTATTGGCAGAGGCGGCTGAAGTGCCCGTGAGTGAGCGACGTCAGCACGTGATCGCCGGACTGCGCGGAATCTTGCACGCGGCCGTCGGCGGCTGCGTCACCGATTGCGACTTCGAGCCCAGTGGACGTGGTGCTTTCACGGCCGTCGTGCTCGATGGCTGGGATGGAACGACGCTGGCAACGATTGAGGCGCTCGCCAGGAACGGCAGCATGTGGCACCCGGCGTTGCGGCAGTTGGCGCAGGCTTGTCCATTGAGCGCAGGTAGCTTGGCCACCGGCACGCGCAACGAGCTCGTGGACGACCGTGCTTGGTACGGCTCCGAGTACGTCGAGGGGTTCATGTTGCCCGCGTGCATCGATCACGGCTTGTTTTCGAGTCTGCGCGGTTCCTCGCCTTCCGTGGTGCAAGGCTTGGGGTTCTATCGCGAGCGCAACGATCGACCTTTCGACGAAGGGGACCGCGCGCTGTTGCAACTGTTCCACGCGCAATGTCAAAACATCTTGGCCGCGCCGGCCAAGGACGTGAACGAGCTGCTCGTCGCGCGCTTGTCGCCACGCCAGCTCGATACGTTGCGGCACCTGCGCGCCGGTCTTTCGGATAAAGAGATCGCAGCGCGACTCGGCATCAGCCCGCACACGGTCAATCACTACACAAAGCAGATCTACCGCCAATTCGGCGTTCAATCACGGGCCGCGCTGGTGGCAAAGCTCGCGAGCGCATGACGCCCCTGATTGGAGTCATTGATGCTTAGGCAGCTCCCGACTTGACTGCAGATCGGAGAGTTGCGCTTCCCGAGTTTCTCGTTCGCGGCGCTAGGACTTGCCCGTCGACTTGAGCTCGCTCGCGATGAAGTTCGACGCGACGCGCATGTTGTTGCGATCGAAGAAGCCCGCGTAGCGAAGGTATCCGTCTTCGTCCAAGATCCCGAGCTCCTGCAAGAACTGCAGGCTTGGGCCGTGGCAACGGTTACCTAGTCCCCACAGTGAAACGGCCATCGTCTCACGCGCGACCCCCAGGTTGCCCGTGATGCGCTTGCTCAGGTTGCGGAAGGCTTGTTCGGCGGTCACCGCGCCCGAGACGACCGTCGAAGCGACCGAGAGCCCTTGCCCCAAGCCGGGTACGACCGAGAAGGCATTGCCTGCGACGGCCAGGGATTGGGCGGCGAGCAAGGTCGTCTGCCGGCGGGTGAATCGCTCGAGCTTCAGCGCCAAGAACGACGCAGCGACGCCCAGCGCGCCATCGTCGTCGAGTGAGCGGATGCTGTTCATGTCGAGATCGTCGGAGCCCGTGCCCGTGCCGCCGAAGCGTCGCGCGTACGTCTCTGCGATTTCCTGGCGCCGCGCGCCGTCGCGCAAATGATTGCCGATCTTCACGAGGCCATAGATGCCGAGCGAGGCCTTGTTTGCGAGCGCCTCTCCGAGTCCCAGCGCTACCTTGTCCGCGAGGCTCGGATTGAACGTACTAGAGAGCTTGGCGCTCTCGCGTTTGGCGTAGTCTTGCTCGACACTTTCGAGTGGGTGGTGAATGCCGACGGCGTCCCAAAGCGCCTTGCCCATCACGCCGCGCTTTTCGGCGTCGCTCATGTGCTTGTAAGCTTGGTCGCCGCAATAGCGCTTCCAGACGTGCTTCAGCTTCTTGTCGACGTGCCACTCGGCACCCGTTCGCTGAGCTCTGACGAGCTTGCTGCTGCCGATGAACTCGCGCACGAACTTGCGGTACAGACGGAGCTCTGGTGAACCGTTTTCGTAGGGCAGCCAAGTGTCGTCAGGATGGTGGACCATCTTCGCCGCTTCGGCGTCGGTGAAGGGGTCGCCCGACTCTTTCGTCTTCATGTGTCCTCCGTGCACACGCTGGGTGCGCACCAAAGAACGGCCACACCCGATCAGTCGATAACCCTGCCGCTGCCTTGGCGACCAGGTTTGAGGTAGCTCTTCAGCCAAAAGAAAAGCCCACCAAGGGAGGGGGGACCTTGGTGGGCGTTGAAGGGCACAGGGGCCTATGAGGGGGGAGGGATGGCCCCTGTGCGAACACGTCGCGCGTTTGCGCTGCTTCTCCAATAAGCAGTAACTGTGCCAAGTGGACAGTTAACCAAATACGAGGACTTGCGAACGCACCTGGCGGTTCTGCATCACAGAATCGAAAACGGAGGGTTCCGTTTTTCGATAGCGCGGGGCCCGCGCTCGATGCGTGACCCCGCCTTTGCCATGCGACCTAGCTGATTACTTGGAGTACCGGCGACGTCTTGCCGCGAAGCCGAGTCCTGCTAGCAACCAGCCCGCGTGGCCGAGGCCCGCGTGCTGCGCTCCGGGCAGCGCGCAGCCGCAGCCCGAATCGTCCGAGCCTTCGTCGCCTTCGCTGCTCGAGCCGGCATCATTCGCTTCCACGCCGCCGTCTGCGGAGTCATCGTTGTTGCCGCCTTTGCTGGGCTTGCCAGCGTTTGCACCAGCGTCGGCTTGGTCGTCCTTGGCGTCATCCTCGTGGTCAGCGGCTGGCACCGCTCCGGCATCGCCGTTTTCATGACCCGATGCGGACGAAGCCGTGCCCGAGTCCGCGTCGTCAGAGGACATGTCGGCGCTTGGCGCCGTGTCGTCTTGCGATCCGTCAGGGCCGGCAGCGACGCCGCCATCGCCGTCAGCGGCGCCCTGTGACGGACCTACGATGGTGTCACCCTCGACGTCGATCCAGCGTGCGTACAGATTGGTCGCGGATTCGCTGGTGTTGCTGAGCCACTCACCCGGGTAGAGCGCGAGCGCCAAGTGGTCGCCGCCTTGGAGCACCACCTGTCCCTCGATCTTCCGTTGGTCGCCAGGGAACGTCAGCGTCTGGGACTGTTCACTCGATTCGGCAAAGACCTCGATGCTGTTTCGGTCCCCTGTTGGCCAGGCAGACAACACGTAGCCGTTGCTCGCGGTCGTGCCGACGCGGCCGAGGCCCGAGGGACCGGGTACAGCGTCGTTCGAGGCAGGGCCGACGTCGACGCCATTCACGTTGCAGGGGGCTGTGGAGAGCGGCTTACCTTTGCTGTCGAACGCCACGCATTCGGTATTCGCGTCAGAGAGGTACACCGCCTCGAATTTGGACGTGCCTGGTACCAGATAGTAGCCAGGCGCACCGGTGTTCATGGGCGGGTCGAAAGTCTTCGGGTCGGGTGTTGCCCGCGGTTCGAGCGTTTCGGCATCGACGATGCTCTCGACGTAGCCCAAGTCGGTCTTGACCACAGCCGCCAACGCGTCCCCTACTGGCGCGCCGTAGGGGATTGCCGTGCCTTGGGGGAGTGCGGTTGCTGCGAGCTTGTCAGTCGTTGGATCAATCGAAAGCGTGACCCAATCACTTTCGCCGCGGTAGGAGAGGAAAAGCCGCGTGGAGTTGTGGCCGATGACGAGCGCCTGGGCGTTGGCGGAGTTGTCCAGCGCGACCGCTTCCTCGTCGAGCACAGTGCCGTCCGCGGCCACGCGCTGTCCCACGAGGACATAGGTGTAGTCGGGTTTTGCAGCCACGTAGGCGAGCAGGGCCACGCCTGCAGTGCTGTCGATTACCGGTTCGACCCCATCGTAGAAGCCAAGGCTGGCACCGGGAGCAATCACGAGCGGTTTGTCGTTCTTGGGACTATCTGCTCCAGGTTCATACAAATTCACCCGTAGCGCTGAGGACCAAAGGGGCCCAGGTCCTGGCGCTTGGGCGGCGGGCGCGCTCAGGGGTTCGGACGGCTCGGTCGTAGATTCGAACCAGGCGGCGAAGAACGTCTGCGTCTTCTTGTCGTGTGCGAGCAGCGGCCAGATGAAGTTTGGATAATCAATGCTCGTGGGCAGGTATCCCGTCTGAGCGTATCCCGCGGAGTCTTGATCGTAGCTCCAGAGCTGGAGGCTACCGGGGTTGTCCGATATCCCGATCACGGTCCCGTCATCCAAGCTTCGCAAGACCGCGTAGGGTGCGGTGGTAACGTCTTCGAAAGACTCCGCGCCAACGGGAATGTCGATTCCCTTACTGTTTGGATTGCCTGCAACGCTGACCAGCGTTCCGCGATCACCCGCGTCGGTCGCGCTGAAAGTCCCGACGCCAGGATCCGACATGAAGGTATCCCCCGCATCGCCTTGTGCCCCAACGCGTCTCGCGCAGAGCTCATCGCCTGTTCCCCGCCACAACGAGAGGTACCCATCGGCTTCGGGCACGGTTTGTATCCCTGTAACGAGTCCCCCCGTCAGACCAAGCCGGGTCGGCGCGCCGAGCGGCTCGGCGCTAGCAGCGTCGAGCACGACGGTTCTTGCCAGCGCAGGACTCGTTATCTGGGCGTTGTCGCAGTGCGTTGCCGCCGACTCGCCCAGCGGGTCGTCACCGGCCCAGGTGACCGCGAACGAATTGCTAGCCGACACGAGAGAAAACAGCGTTGGATTTGCCGAAGCGAAGAACTGTTCACCCAAGGCCTGAAACGATTCGTCGAAGCTGCGGCACAGCACGCCAGTGGCCGTATCGACGTCAGCGACCGAACAGAGCATGTATGCGTCGCCGTTCCAGACCAGACGGCGAGTCGAGGGACCAGGTTTCGGGGTTTCGTGGAGCGAGTCGGTCAAATAGAACGGCTCTTCATCGAGCCAGGTGAGGGTATCGAGCTCCAAGCGCTGGGCGATCAGGGTGCCGTTGTCGATGGTCGTGGCGATCAAACACTCCTGGTCGCCACAAGGTCCGACGCCGTAGCGGAGATAGTCGCCCGACGTATTCTGGGGCTTGGGCATGCGCGGGACCGTGTGCGTGGCGAGCAATGTTGGAGGCGATGCTCCTGCATCGAACACCTCGATCCGACTGTTTACGAAGACAATCTTGCCCGACGGGGTCTCGAGCAGGATTGCGTCAGTACTCGTGGCGCCATAGGCCGGAAACGGTTCGGGCGCGGCCTTGATCTCGAACTCGTCCGAGATGCCCGCGTTGGCGCGCTGACCTATGGCAAGAATGGCTAGGGTAAGCAGAGAGGTCTTGTGTTGAAGTCTCATGGGTCTCCGGTTCCGGTGAGTGCAAACGAGGAACAGCCGTGCTCCAGGCACAACGCGGCGAGTGCAACTACGCTTTGCCTCCACGTTACTTCCTTGTTCAACCGCGAATCAAACGGTTGGGTGGCCCAGGGTTACGGTCGCCGTTGCTTGTTGCCAAGCAGAGGCCTGAAATGAGAGGAATGGGGCATCGAGCGGCGGCGCTGCTCGAACCTGGACCAATCAAAGAGCGGGTCAGACCAACTCTAAGCGTCGGCACCAAGTGAACGCGTCAGCTGCTCGAGCGTGGCACCGCAGGGCGCATCGACTCTGAGGGCTGCCAGCGCGTCGGCGCGGCCGATCCCCTGATTGATGAGCAACACCGGGCGGCCGCGCTGTGCGGTGGCTTTGACGAAGCGATAGCCGGAGAACACTGCCAGCGAGCTGCCCACCACGATCGTGCCAGCGCTCTGCTCGACGGCAGCATACGAGCGATCGACTTTCTCCCTGGGAACTCCCTCGCCGAAAAAGACGACGTTCGGGCGAACGACCCCACCGCAAGCGCGACAAGCTGGGACCTCAAAGGTGTGTTCACTGCTCGGCTCGAGGTCGACGTCTCCATCCGGCTTGTCCATGCCCAGGTTCGTCGGCGCGTAAGGGTTGTGGGTGAACAGTTCTTCCTGGTATTCGGCGCGCGACCACACCGCGCGGCAAGCCATGCAGGAGACTTCCGCCAAGCTTCCGTGCAATTCGAGAACGGGATCGCTGCCGGCCTTGTGGTGCAAGCCGTCCACGTTCTGGGTGACCAAGAGGCTGACCTTGCCCAGCGCCTGCAAGCGCGCCAACGCGTGGTGCGCAGCGTTGGGCGACGCGGCCGACATGCGAGGAAAGCCGCTCATGCTGCGCAACCAATAACGCGCGCGTGCCGACGCGCTGCCAGCGAACTGCTGGTAAGTGATAGGCGGGCTGTGGCGCCAGACTCCATCGCGATCGCGGTACGCCGGGATGCCGCTGTCCGTGCTGCAGCCTGCGCCGGTCAAGACGAACCACGGCCCGCGTTGCTTCACCCATTGGAGCAACAGCGCCTCGGTGTCCTCGTGCGCGATCCGCGCTTCGTTGATCTCGTGCTCGACCATTTGTTGGACGCTATCGAATCCGATACTGCTCCCTTCGTATCACAGGCTCGAACTCGAGCAACCGATGAGCAGCGCCGGCCACCATTGCTCAGCCAAATCAACCCTGTGCCGGCACTCGACGTAGCAGCGCGAGGCTCGGAACCTGGCTTCAAAAGAGCGTCTCACGTCCGGCACCCGAACCGCCTCGACCTAGCCCTCGGTCGCAAGTAAAGTGTGATCCGCAAGCCCGCATCTCGTCGCCGCACCCCACGGATGTGATCGTAGCGCTCAATGACTTTCGGTCGTCGCTCCACACTCGCTTCGCTGAACGGCTACGCGAGCTCACCCCCTTTGGGTCGCGCGCACGCGGAGATGCTCACGAAGACAGCGATGTGGCGTTGTCGGCACGTTACTCAGGGTGACAACTCGAACGATTGCGTAACCGTCAACGTCGGATGCCCGGGCGGGGGCGGGTCGAAGACTACGGAGTACATCGATTCGTGGATGCAGGTAGCAAAGGCGTTGTCCGATAGCGTGGTGCCGTCGCCCAACGCGACGTCGACCACGACGCCACCGACGGCCTGATCACCCATCACGGAAAACCTCAATTCGACATTGCCTTGCGCTCGGGGTTGACTCTCCAAGAGTGCCTCGTAGCAACTGCTCGCCAGGGGTAGGAATTGTTCGTGCATCACGCGGTT
>DATAHU010000077.1:0-33632 GCA_036263015.1 Polyangiaceae bacterium
TCCGGAGACAACTCACGGCTCCCCACGTGCCTGACGTACTGCACGACCTTCATCGAGTCACCCACGCCACAGGTTTACGTTTACCCGATTCCGACGACACCATCCGACACTGGCGCTGCTCTGCTGTTTCCTGCATGGCAGAGCCAATGAGCAAGCAGCGTGCCCGACGGGTGAGCGCGCAACCGCCGGGAACGATCTACAGCTTGCAGCAGTTAACCCTGCGCAAGAAGTGCACGCGGCGGCCACGGCACGCAGGCACTGCGCCTACCGATTCGCGAACGCCCTGAGTCCGGAGCACACCAATACCACCTAGCGACACCGCGCACCCAGGACGTTCACATCGCCCGCCAAATCCAGCGCCGCACCCACTCGTCATCAACCCCATTACCCGCGCGCCCATCACCTCGCGCAGCGGCTGACAGCGAGCTCTACGCTTGAGGTGGATCTGAGCGCCATCGGCTCAGGCTCAACAATCGAGCGTCATTTTGCGTTCCCACTCCGAGATTTGAGCGTGATGTTCGTGCCACTCGTGTTCCTTGAGCTTGGTGTACGCGGCCACGAATTCGGCGCCCAACGCGCGCGAGAGAGCTTGGTTGTTGCCTAGCGCTCGCACCGCTTCCAATAGGTTGCTCGGCAGACGCTGCACTTCGGCTGCGGGCAAAGGCTCGGTGTACATGTTGTTGTCGCGGCGGGGTCCGGGGTCACGCTCGTTTTCTATGCCGTCGAGCCCGCTGGCGATCAAGACGGCTTGAAGCAAATAGGGGTTGGCCGCGCCGTCCGCGAGTCGCAGTTCGAAGCGATCTACGTCGGGGATGCGAATCATGTGCGTGCGATTGTTACCCGTGTAACTGATCGTGTTGGGTGACCAAGTCGCGCCAGACAAGGTCGGAGATCCATTGATGCGTTTGAAGGAGTTGACGCTGGGATTGGTGATCGCGCACAAGGCTTCGGCGTGATGCAGCAGACCGGCCATGTACTGGTACGCAGTACGCGAGAGACCGAGCTCACCTGTCTCGTCCATGAATAGGTTCTTCTGCGTGGCGTTGTCCCACAGCGACATGTGTACATGGCAGCCGTTGCCCGACAAGTTGGCAAACGGCTTGGGCATGAAAGTCGCGCGCAATCCCTCGGCTTCAGCCAAGCTCTTGACCATGTACTTGAAGAACGCGTGGCGATCGGCCGTGACCAATGCGTCGCCGTAGTCCCAGTTCATCTCGAATTGGCCGTTGGCGTCCTCGTGATCGTTTTGATAGGGCCCCCAACCCAACTGCAACATGCAGTCGCAGATCTTGGAGATCAGATCGTAGCGGCGCATCAAGGATTGCTGATCGTAACAAGGTTTGCTTTGGTAATCCCTAGAGTCGCCCAAAGCGTTCCCCTCGGGCGACAATACGAAGAACTCACACTCGACCCCGGTCTTGACGCTGTAGCCGAGCTTTCGCGCACGCTCCAACTGTCGAATCAAAACGCGACGCGGGGATTGCTCCACGGTTTTGGAGTTCATGACCAACTCGCCCGCGAGCCAGGCTACCTCAGGCTTCCACGGCAACTGAATCAAGCTCGACGCATCGGGCATCGCCAACATGTCGGCATCGGCAGGCGTCATGTCGAGCCACGTGGCGAAGCCAGCGAAGCCCGCGCCTTGTTCCGCGATGCGATCGATGCTGGCCGCGGGCACCAGCTTGGCTCGCTGGACGCCGCGCAAATCGCTGAAGGAGACCAGAAAGTATTTGATGCCTTTGTCTGCAGCAATCGTGGATAGCGCGTTCACGGTGGGCTCCTTGGCGGATCGAAACAAAGATCGTTAGGGTTGTTGCATCAAATCCTCGATCGCGGCGCGGATGAACGCCTCATCTTCGGGGTTTTGATAGGGATTTCCGGCGCGATGCCCCCAGATCGAAGGAATCGGTAATAGACGCGCATCGGGGATCGCGGCAGCGTCCAGAGCGCAATCTTCCAACGGGAAGTAGAGATCGGTGGTGCTCGGCATCACTAAAGCTTTGGCGCGAATGGAACTCAATGCTTCGTGGAGGTCTCCCTGGTGCACAGGATTGTCCGACACGTCGCAGGCCATCCAAGTGCCGAGCATCGCAAGCAGGTCGGCGGGGTGCCGCCGCCGATAACTCGGCTCCCACGCGCGCGTCAGATAGTCGTCGAGATCGCGGTAGCCGAGCTGCCGATACAAGCCGTCACGATAGAACGCTTGTGACGCGGCCCAACTGGCGTAGATCCGCGCAAAAGCGCGAAAGCCGCGTTCTGGTGTCGCCACGAACGAGTTCCCGTCCCAGGCTGGGTCGGCAAGCAGCGCTGCCTGCAAGCTCAACAAGAAGAGTTTGTTGTGTTCGCTGGTGCGCGCCGTGCCGCACAGAGTCGCGATTCGCTCTACGCGCTCTGGGTGAATGACCGCCCAATGGTAAGCCTGTTGAGCGCCCATCGACCAACCGTACACCAGCGCCAGTCGTTGGACGCCGAACACCTCGCCGAGGAGCCGGTCTTGCGCCGCCACGTTGTCGTAGTGGCTGACATTGAACTCGCTCCCGGGGGGCAAGTGACTGGGCGACGTCGACAAGCCGTTGCCGAACATGTTCGGGATCACGACGAACCAGCGCGAGGAGTCGAGAATGCCGCCTGCTTTCACCAACCACTCGGTGTCGGAGTGCTGCGCACCGAACGACGTGGGATAGAGCACCACGTTCGAGCGATCGGGCGCGAGCGACCCGTAAGTCTGGTACACGAGCTTGGCGTCAGCCAAGACTTTGCCACTCTGCAGCCTGAAATCACCCAACGCGAAAACCTTGGCGCCTTGCTCGTCAGTGCCTGGGTTCATGATTCGGTTGGACTCGAGCGGCCGATTGCGACTGAGATTTCGACTTGAAGGTTCGCAGCAACTCCCTGTGCATCCCGCCATAGCCGCGATCCGCAACGTGCGACAAATGGGGCCGCAACGTCACGTGCGCTTCCCGGAGCGCGAAGAATGGCAACGCGGGATGCCGGTGGTGCTCGGCATGATAGGGCATTTCCCACATCAAGTATCGAATCGGCATGAGCGTGTGAGTCGTGCGCGTATTGGTCAGCGCGTTGTCATCGAGCGTGCAGCCGGTGTGCTCCGCGAGCAGAATGGCGCGCAGCAGTGGCTGCGCGAGAGCAACGGGTAACAGCCAATACGAAACGAAATAGGCCTGACCCAGCCCGACGGAAACTGCGATTGCCGCGCCGTAAGCTGCGAGCTGCAAGCGAACCGAGCGCACCACCGCTCTGGCGTTTTGCTCGTTCAAGAAGGGATAACCCGAGACCTTGCCTCGTCCGAGCTTGGCGTAAGTGCCCAACTTGCCGAGCCACCAAGTCACACCGCTCAGCTCGATCAAGTAACTCGACCAATCCGCAGGTTTCGGGTCTTCGAGTTCGGGATCTTTGCCCGGTATCTGCGTGTAGCGATGATGCCAGGCGTGGTACGGGCGGTAGTACGTGCTGTTGTAAAACGACAGCAATCCCGCGAACCAGCCCACGGTATCGTTCAATGAATGGCTTTTGAAGGCCGTGCGGTGCACGCATTCGTGCATGGCTGCGAAGCACGTCACGAGCGTGAAGCCATAGGCAGCGAGACAAAGCCCGACGACTGCCCAGTGCCATCCTCGTTGCATGGCAAAGGTATACAGACTGACGCTTGCAGCAATCGCCAACAGATGCCCCAAAAGCCGCGTCAGTCCCTTGGCGTCCGAACGTCGTTGTAAGCGCAACAACTCGCCTTTTTCAAGCCCGCTCGCGCTCGAAGGCGCGTTGGCCTCAATCGAGTTGGGCTCTGAAGACCCAAGTTCAGTCGTGTCGCTCGCAGCGGACGGCCCTGCGGTCATTGCGTCCGGAGCATGAGCGCCCGCTCGGGCCTTGTCATCTCCTAGGTCGTGCGAGGCCTCAGATTGAAGCGCGCGCAACCTCGACGAAACTGCCGCGGCGCGCGGCCGTTACGTTGGCCCTAGGATTCGCTTGGTGCCTGCTGCTTTGCGAGAGCGCGTTAGTCCCACGCGGATGCTCGGGCCGTCTTCTGAAGGCCGCGCGGCTCGGCTCAAACTAGTCAGCTGTGGCAGCCTCGGTCCACTGCTCGCTCTTCGTTCACAAGAACCTGGTACTGACGCCCGCTAGAAAGCACGTTCGTGTCTTCGCCTTCGCGGACGACGTGGTTTCGACTCAGCTGTTTACCGGGTACACAGCACGCCAACGTGAACGCCACGTCCCAGCGCAATCGGGTCAGCACCTGTTCCACGCCAACGTGCGCGTGAACGAAAGTGACGAGGGTGCGCATGGCGGGCAGTGCGTTGAGCTCTTGGGCAACGTCCTCGATACGCGCCTTGTGCAGGTCCATTCTCACGATTCCAAAGCGCTCGCGCCAATCCTCGACTAGCGCGAGGTTCAACGCGGGATCGACGCTGATGTTGTGGGTCTTGCTCTTCAGCGAGAACAGGGCTGCCGTTCTGGCGTGCGCACCATCGCCGACGTGCACCACGCGACAAGCCTCGCCTGCCCGCATGAAGGGTCGCAGGTGTACGAGCGCAGAGTAGCTCTCCGTCAACTCCTTCGCGGGGCGTTGAGCTTTGGCAAACAGCGGCCACAAGGCCTCGAAGCAATTGCGCCGCATCAAGCGGTCCAGGTAGTCGCTGGTCGACGTCGACTCGTGATCCATGACGCCGAGTGCTTCGCGCATGTGCGCTCCTAGCAGGTTCGCGTCCGCATTGCTCCACTCCACCGCAAGACCCAAGCCATTTGACGTGCGGAGTGCGTCAACACTGGTGGCCCGGCGCGTGACCCGCTACACCGACTCTCATGAAGAAGTTCGCGCCGTTCCACGAGTGGCTTGCAAAGCAGAAGAACCAGAGAACACCCCTGGGGGAATGGGCGCGCTCCGCGGGGCGAGACGAGAATTTTCCCAAAGATCTGACGACCGTGGACGCGCTCGTGGCCTACTTGCGAACCAAGCAGGCGACCGGCACTGAATTGGCCACGGCGCGGGCGGCCTGGTCGAGCTTCGCACGCGAGCAGAAGTAGCCCAGCCGAGCGACGCTCGACCCTCCGCCCCACAGCGGGCTCGAAACCGCAATGGCAAGTTTGCTCACGAGCGAATGCTGCGCATGGCCGCAGCGCCCGCCAAGATCAGCAGGCCAAAGGCGATGTTCACTCCAGACCATAAAGCACGGCGCTCGTTCAACTTGCCCACACCCAAGTCGGAGAGCGCCAGAGCGGCGGTTACACCGAACAGGCCGACCGCACCGACCATCTTGACGGCGAAGGCCAACAGGTACGCGCTCCGGTCCGCCACCGTGGGGAAGACATTCAACCACTGCACGCAACCTGTGATTGCAACCGTGAGCACACCGCTCCACTTGATGTAAGCATAGCGCCGCAGCATTGCCTTCAAGAAGGGCGCTCGTTCTGCTTCTGGCAACGCTTTCAGGTTCGGGGATAACACCAGCCGCGCGTAGGCCAAGCCACCGAGCGAGGTGCAGGTCGCGGCCAGATGCAGGGTGTGGGTGAACACGGCAAACGGGCTCATGGCCTGCCCTCCCCCAAAGTGCCGAAGCGACGCGCCAAGCTGCGACCGCGCAGAAAGGTGATCACGAACGTTGCGGCCCCCGCACACGCTCCGTGCACCAGCGGATCGAAGGACAGGCTGAATTGGCGGAAGAGCCAGCCGCTCGCCACGCCAAACCCTGCGCCCACGAGGCCGACGACCCCGAACCACGCCGCATGGTTCTTCAAGCGGTCGGGGCTGAAGTGACTGGCACCGGCTGCGAATACGCCGACCATCGCCCCCACGGGAACGACGAAGAAGCCCAGCTTCACGAGTTCGAGCACAAACGCCGACGCGTAGATCAAGGCGCCGAAAGCAAATGGCTCGAGCCAGTGCGCGTCGCGCCCGAAGCGCCGCTCGCCCCTCGTTTGCTCCAAGATCTGCTGATCGTCGCGCTGAAAGTACGAAAGAAAGGCACCGACGGGGGCGCCGGTGTACAGCGCCGTCGCGAGCAGCCAAGCGAGCTTGTCTTGCCAAAACGGAAGTAGCGAACGCAATGCGAGAGCCAGAGCCGTACCGATGAGTGCACCCCACACTGCGCCATGGGCGACCCGGCGTTCCAGGCGGAGCAATCCAAAACCCAGGCGCATCGTGACGACCTGCAGTACGCCTACGCTAGAGGCGTAGCCGAACACGGGGAACGGGCTTCCATGATAACCCATGACCAGCACGACGATGAGCACGAAGGCGTTCCAGCCGATCAAGCCGGTTACGAGGCTAGACGGCCAAGAGCTTCTACGTTGGAAAATAGACTTCATGATCTCTCCTGGGTCGAGGAAGTAGGCACGAGAGCTGCCAGTGCGCTCACGGCCTCTCGTTCGACGTTTGCGAAACCGGGCACTCGGGCCAGCGTCTCGGCGAAACGCAGCCCAGCGAGCAGCTTGTCGAGCAGTTCATGGCTGCGCCTCTGCGCGGGCGATGGATCCAGCGCCCAATACAGAAGCCAACCCAGATGCAGAACCCACAGCGCGGCAGCGTAGTGACGCCGCTCGCTGGCCGCGAGCGTGGGTCGATATTCGCTCAGCAGCCGCTCGAATAGGTCGATGTTCTGCTCGCGCGCTGCACTGTCGTCGGGGCTCAGCGGACTGAGCGCAGAACTCGGATCGAGCGTCTGCTTGAGCAATACGCGAAACAGCTCGCGATGCGGCTCCAAGTGCACCACCTTGAGCTCGAACAAGTGGCGCAGCTGCCCCGAGAGCGACTCCTCAGACGGACGCGTGCGCTCGTAGGCGCTTCTGACCTCGGCGTTTACCTGCTGGTAGAACGCCTGCACGAACGCATGCTTGCTGGCAAAGTAGTAGTACAGCGCGCCGAGGCCGAGCTTGGACTGAGTTGCGATGTCGCGCATGCTGGTCTTGTCGAAGCCGCGCTTCTGAAACAGCTTGATCGCCACGGCCAGCACACGAGCCTGAGTTCTGGCGCCCTTGCGGGTTTTGAACGGAGTTTCTGGCGTCCCCATGCACAGAACGTACGGCAGCCAACAGGGCCTCTGCCCCAAATTCAGAACATGTTCTAAAAATACTTGTTTATGTAATTAATTTAAATAGTTACAGGTTGTCCAACAAGTGTCCCCGTACGAAAGCCAACGCTGAGTCGGGCACTATTTCGTGCCGGTAAATAGCTCGAGATGTTGCCGCTTGCCGGCTTCACGCACAGGGTGCCCGATCCGGTCGTCGAGAAAGGCCCTCGACGCTCAACGACGGCAGGGCGCCAACAGGTGCGAGCGCGCCGCTTCGTTGGTGATCGCCCCCGCGATGCTAACAGCGTCACCCTCTTCCATCGCGTGTTCGTTGCGTTGACTATGGCCATCGAACGCCGAACGCCAGACCTCGACGAGATTGTGCTCCGGCGTGAGCCGATACAGAGACGCGCGCAGTTTGGACATCTCAGAATCTACATGCGCGCCGTACGCGTAGTTCTGGACGATCACGCTTTCGTCCCAATTGACCATCAACAACGAGTCCGGCGCCAATTGCGATAGCGACTGACCCACCACAGGGTCCGTCAGTTGCACATCGGGCTCGAGCTTGATGGCCGTCGCTTGCACACTGCGATTCTGCAGATCATCACGCAGTGCCTGACCGAGCAACGCTGGGTCGAGACGCGGGCTCGCTTGGACTACCACCAACATGCGGCGCGCACAGAAATGCGCGCTGGCGTCCACTCGGGTACCGCGCGGCGTTGCCCCAGAGCAGGCCAGCGCAAACAGCGGCGAGAGACGCAAAAGGCATCGCTTCACGTGATCCCGCAGGGTCTAGTCGGTCCCCGACGCTCGAACGGTGCAGAATCTCGCACCACTCTGGTTGGCGACATTACTTTGGGACCCGTTCGAGACCATCTTCGGAAAGGAAATAGAGGTATTCTCCTTGAAGCACGAGCTGCTCGCTCGACTTGCCTGCGACCATCAGCACGCTGGGCCCTCCCTCGCTCGGCACTCGATACACGTCGGTGTAGGTCGCGTAGTAGACGTGGTCGGCATCCACTGTGATCGCCTTGAAGCTCGGCAAGGTCTTGACGACGACTTCCACGTCACCGCCCGAGGCCGCGACGCGATGAATCGCTTGACTGCCGATCACTGGGCCATAGTTCCAGTAGACGAACTTGCCGTCGGTCGCGAGCCGGACGAGATTACTCTCGCTGATCTCGTATTCGGACTTGGCCGTCCCGTCGAGCGCCTGACTGCGAACGGTGCCTTGGTCACCCCAGAACACCAGATCACCCGCAAGCACCAGGGTGTAGGGATCGCCAGGGCCGAACACCATCGGCTCGCCATCGGGCTTGGTCGCTGAATCCACCGATGAACTGCCCTGCCCCGTCCGATCTCGGCTCCCCCAAAACAGCGTCGTGTCGTTGGTCGCAATCGGCGATTGGTCGCAATTGAACTCACCCGACACGATCGTCACCTTGGTGGTCGAATCGTGCGCTTGTGATTTGACGGTGCACAACGATTTGAAGTTGGGCGCGTAGTAGGTGACCCAATACAGCCCATCGTCGTCGACCGTGAAGTTGAAGTACGCAGTGACCTCATTGCTGACCACGGTTTCGGTCGTGCCGCCCTCGAGCGGGCGTCGCTTGATCTGAAAAGTGTGGTCGTCCTGGCCGGCAGTTTCTACGCTGTAGTACACATAGTCGTCGTGAAAGGCGAACGACGTCCAAGACACGGCACTGTTAGACTCTTGCAGGCTGTCCAGTGGAAACAGCGTTTCCGGAATGCAGGCACCGTCCTGACAGCCCTCCGGACACTTACGCCCGCAGATCCCGCAATTGTCATCGTCACTCGTCAACGCATCTTCACAGCCGGAAACGACCTCACCCCCGGCGCAAGGCGCTGAGCACTCTTTCGCGTTGGAAACCGGTGTTGGTTTGTCGACGCTGTCGTCGCTGGCGGCGCTATCGTCACTGGCGGCGCTTTCGTCGCTGGCCACTCCATCATCGCTGGTAACGCCATCGTCACTGGCGGTGCTGTCGTCACGAGCAGCGCTTTCGTCAGTGCGGCTCGGGCCGGCGATGCTGGGATCGACTTCATAGTGACCCGTCACACACGCCGTAGCCGTCACCCACGCGAGGCCAATCGCGAGCCACGAACGCTCACGCTTGCTCCCCAATGAGAAATTAGAAGCGCCCAAACACGCCTCCTTCACGGCCGTCGAAATAAGGGTGTACGCCCTCGGACCGATCATCGTCGCCCGACGCTATCACCAACACGATGCCGAGGCCGAGCAGGCCCCCTCCCGCGACGTAGCCCACCGTGTTGAGTGTCTTGTAGAGTTTGAAGCGATCGACGTCGCTCGAGACGCTTTCGGGGCATTGGCCGTCTCGGCAGACCGCATCGAGAGTCTGCTGCGTGTCATTGGAGAGCAACTTCGTCGTGACGCCGAGCGCGAGCCCTGCGCTACCCAAGCCGATGGAGAGGTAACCTAAGCCACGCCCGGTAGAGCCGGAGCTGCGGCGCTTTGTGCCCGTGTCGTATTCGGGATCGGTCCTCAAAGGGTCCGGCGGGGGGTCCGGGATGATGTTGCGCGACGCCTTGTGAGCCGGAGGGACCGCGGGGGGACCGGCTTTTTCCTTCCGCGCTGGAGGTGGTGCGGCTCGTGGCTTGGGCACGACCGGAACGACCGCAGGCTCGCGGGTGTCCCCCGGCAGACGAAAATAGAATTCTCCCTCGAGCGACGAGGACTCCCAGGGCACTTGCGTCCCGCTGGTCATCTCCTTGACCCGCGAGCGTACGCGCTTGAGCACTTGTTCGATCGGGGCGGGCGCAGCGCGCATCTCTTCCACCAGCGCGGCCGTGTAGGTGCCGTTTTCGCCGGCACCATCCTGAGCGACGTCGCCTGGCGCAGTCGCATAGGCGATCAAGGTCCCCTGCGGGGCGCTGACGAACGCCAAGCCCCGATCGACGGAGCGAAAGCTGCGTTGAAACGGATTGTTGCGGCAGGCATCCAACATCACCAGATTGACGCGATTCTTAGCGCTATCCATCTTGGCCAAGACCCGGGCCACATCGACCGACTCGATATCGACTTCACCTTCGTCACTGATGTTGGCGCCGATCGGGATCAGGTAATTTCGCCCCTTGAGTTGGATGCCGTGGCCCGCAAAGTAGAAGAGTCCAACGCCTCCCCCGTTGAGCGTGCGTCCGAATTCCTCAATCGCCCGCTTCATCTCGTTTTGGTTGGCGTTGAGCTTGAGGATCACTTCGAACCCCAGCTCTTGTAGCGTCGCGGCCATCAGCCTCGCGTCACTCTCGGGATTCTTGAGCGGCGAGGTTTCGTAGGTGGAGTTGCCGATCACCAACGCGACTCGACGCTCCTCCTTCTGAGACGCTTCGGCCTGCGCATGAGCAGCCACGCTCCAAAGCAGGGCGACGACGGCACATCCGGCCAGCAACAGCGAACGAGCGGCGGATTGAAACGTGCGAGACATGAGCAGGTCCGGGAGGGGCAAACGCTAGTCGCCCCGCCGTCCTACGGTACAAAAACGCCACGCTTCCCTCAAGCGGTTGCTAATCCCAGCCGCGCACCCGCCTCACTTGAGTTATTCCGTCGGGCTGACTGCTGAGGTTTAGATCCTTGGCGGGCAGCCCGAACCCCACAGACCCTGTGAACTCACCCGCTCTGAGTCGCTGTCTCGCCTGCTGGGGTTCGCTAGTCATCTCAATTCGTTTGAGACGATGTTGCCCTCACCGCCGGTCGTGTGTTGCCAAACGATGCGCGCGCGTCCTTCGTCGTTGATGCTCGCCCAGGCGCTCAGCGAGTCCCCGTCTGAAGCTTCGGCGAAGGTCGTTGCAGTACCGAAGCCCGCGCCTTCGTCGAAGATTGCTCCAACGATGTCACCGTCGACCATGTAGTCGAGCGGTGTTCGCCAGACAGCCACAGCGCGGCCGCCACCGCTCACGGCGAGCGACACGTGCGCGGCGTCCTCTGCCAACAGCCCAGGCTCGCTCCACACCGACTCGACGAGCTGGCGCGACCAGATGCGATTCTGCTGCATGGGTTCGTTCTCGGTCATTGGGGCCTGACTCAGCGCTTCCCAAACCGTGACTGCCACCCCCGCGTTGCTGATGCCGACGGCAAGGCCCGACAGACCAGCGCTGCCCGTCGTGAGTTGCTCGGCCTCGCCCCAGTTGCCATCGGCGGTGAACGCCCCAGCCCAAGCCGTCGTTTGGGTCCCATCGGTCGTTTGCTCGGTCCACACCCCGATGCCATCACCCGCGTCATCGAGGGCTACGTCCACGCTCTGCAAGTTCGTTTCGGCGGCTGCAACGAGGGACACCGGCGCCTGCCAACCTTCGCCTGCCAGGTACCGGTTCGACCAGAGTTCGCTTTGATTGCCCAGCCACGCATTCCACAACACCAGAGCGTTGCCCGAGCCGTCGAACGCGAGGCTCGCGGCCGACACGTTGAAGTCCGTTTGGTCCAAGCGCTCGGCGTCGCCCCAGCCCGCGCCCGCCTCGAAACGCGCAGCGTGCAACAGTGACTTGTTTCCGTCGTGGTCGCTGAAGACCAGCAGCGCGTTGCCCTGAGTATCAACCGCGCAGTCCGCAGCACTTACGGAGGGTGATTCCGGACCGATCGCGACCGGCTCGACCCAGCCAGCGTCGGGAGTGAACGTTGCAGCCCAGAGTTGGGAAGTGCTGTCCCCCATGGCGATCCAGGCAGCAACGGCTGCGCCATCCGGGTTACCTGCGATACAAACTCCAGTGAGGAGGGTCGAGCTCGTTGCGAGAGTGGTTCCCTCATCCCAGCCCTGGTCGTCAGAGTAGTACTTGGCGACGATGGTATAGCCGCCGTCGGAGACGCTGGAGCTCCAAACCGCCACGGCGTTGCCCTGCGCGTCGAGCGTGACGGCGGGGGAGAAGGCAGAACCCGCAGCTTCGTCGACGATTTGGACCTGAGTCCAGCCGCTCGTCGAACCACTGCTTGCGTCGCTCGGGCTGGCCGCGCCGGAGTCGACTGGCGAGCTCTGATCCATGGGGCCCGTGCTCGTGCCGGCATCCGGCGTCGCGGACGGAGCGACCGACGTCGCTGGGATTTCGCCGCTGAAGTTGGGGCTAGCTGCGTCGCTCGGCTCGGGCTCACCCGAGCTCGGCACGTCGAGGTCGTCGCTGGAAGTGGGAGGCGGAGGGGGCTCGACACTGGCGTCGCTGCCGAGTGATTCACCCAACGCACACAGGTTTCCGCCAAGCGAACAGGCCAAGTCGTCCTGGGCGCTGACACAAACCGCGGTAGGATCCGCGCAATCGGTGGCGCGATTGCAGGCATTGGAGCAATGTCCGCACAAGCATTGCAAATCACTGCCGCATTGCTCGTCGGCGCTGCATTCGCGCCAGAAGTGGGTGCTGCTGTCGCCGCCTGGGTCCGCTTCGGAACCACAGGCGAAAGCCATGGCGCCAAGGGCGCAGAAGAGAAATACGCGGCTCAACTCCCGCCACTTGCGCGCAGAAGATTTACGGCTAGTTTCGCAACTGACAACGCCCAAGCTCGACTTACTCATTCTTTAGTCTCCGATCCATCGTCCGTGCCGGCCGTGACTTGGCCGCAGTAAAAAGTGACGTAGCGCGTGTCCGGCTCTGGCTCGCGCGCTTGGTTGTGCGCCGCGACGGCGTCCCACAAGCGTTGAACTTCTGTCCGCGAACGCTTCAGGAGGTTCAGCACCTCCTGTTCGTGGGGATGCCCTGGGTGAATGGCGAAGCAAAACGTAGAGCCACCGTCGCCCGAGTTCGCCTTGGAGCTGGCGCTCGCATCAGGTTCTGCTTCCAAGGAGGCGCGACTGCGCGCCGTGAGCACGTTGCAGACGGCGCGAAAATGGTCGAGCATGGCGGCTTCGGTGCCGGCCACGGCGCCCATCGGGATGTGCACGCGTCGCGTTGACCAGCGGCCCTCCTGATGTTTGATGCGGCCGCTCTTGTGCAGCTCGTCCAAGGCATTTCGCACTTCCTCTTCCGCGATACCGAGCGAGGTCGCGAGCTCGGCAGCCGTCCCGACGCCTTGAAAAACCTTCAGCCAGACCACGTGCACGGTGGCTTCGAAGTCGCGCGCCTGCAAAACTTGACTCTGCATGCGTTCACTCGTGATGCCATAGGCCGCGTTGGCGCCTTCGCCCGTGACGAACACCATGCCGTTGCTGACCAAGTCGCGCAGCACCGCCAAGACTTCCCGCTCGCCGTCGTTGCGGAAACGCTCCAACAGGCGCGAGCGCGTAGGGCTCTCGGTCTCGACGAAGTCGTAGATGGCCTCCCACAGGGTCATGCCCTGCACCGAGGCGCTCTCCGCGACGCGCGCGATTTTCTTCTGATAAGCACGCAGTGCCATGCCGAACATGTCGGCGGCCACCGCACGCGTCACACCTTGGCTTTCCAGCTCACGGCTGAGCTGCAAGAAGACTTGGTCCGCCACTTGCACCAGCGGCGAGCGAACGCCCGACGTCGTGGACAGCTGTGCAATCAACACGGTCGTCTGCCGCACGATCCCGTCGATCAACAGGCGCAGGTTCATGCTTGGAAGCAAAGCACGTCGGGGGCGCCGAGGGATGATGCCAATTAGGGCGTCAGCCAAATCCGGATTGGCCCCCAGTCTGCCCAAGAGCCGGGCCATCGCTCGGTAACCGTTCGAAAATATTCGCACTTGCCTGCAGGCTGGCGTGGTTTGCGCAATTCTGCCCTAATGCCTCGCGGCTATGCTCGGAGGAGACTATGGGCGGCGGGCTACCGGTCGAAATATTGTTGGTCGAAGATAGTGATACGGATTTGCGGTTGACGCTCAGGGCACTGGCAAAGATTAACATTGCCAATCGCATCGAAGTCGCGCGCGATGGTGAAGAGGCGTTGGACTTCGTCTATGCGCGCGGGGCCTATGCCGGGCGCGCGGGGCAAGCCGCGCCGCGTCTGGTGTTGCTCGACCTGAAGCTGCCCAAAATCGACGGCCTCGAAGTCTTGCGAACTCTCAAGACCGACAGCGAGACCCGGGCCATCCCCGTCGTGGTGCTGACGTCCTCGCACGAGCAGCGCGACATCGTCGAAAGTTACAATCTCGGCGTCAATAGCTACATCGTGAAACCCGTAGAGTTCGATGGCTTCATGAAAGCCGTCGTAGAGCTCGGCATGTATTGGATGCTGCTCAATCAAGCGCCCGTCAATCAAGCGTCTGGTCAAACTCGATGAGCGAAGCGCTCGAGATCATCCTGGTCGAAGACGCCCCCTACGACGCACAGCTGGTATTGCGTGAGCTACGCCGCGGCGGCTTGGAGTGCGACGTGCGCCAGGTCTACGACGAGGAGACGTTCCTCGATGCCCTGAAGACCGAACCAGACTTGGTGCTCTCGGATTACGAGTTACCCGGCTTCGATGGTTTGTCGGCATTGGCGCTACTCAAACAGCGCTACCCGGACGTGCCCTTCATTTTGATCTCTGGCGCGATCGGCGAAGAACTCGCCGTCACAGCGATGCGCGAGGGCGCAGCCGATTATTTGCTCAAGGATCGCCTGTCGCGTTTACCCACAGCCATTAGAACCGCCTTGAGTCAAGCCGCCCTACGCAAAGAAAACCGCTTGCTGGAGGAGCGGCTATTGCGCGCAGCGCGCCTCGAAAGCCTAGGCAGACTCTCGGCGGGCATTGCGCACGACCTGAACAACATCCTGCTGCCGATCATGATGGCCCAGCACTTGTTGCGTGAAGAGATCACGACGCCCACCGGGCTCGAGGTGCTGCAAATGATCGAGACCAGCGCGCTGCGCGGCGCGCATGTGCTTCGGCAGCTGTTGATGTTCGGACGCGGCACGAACAATCAACGCATCCCTTTGCTGCCACAATCCGTCATCCATGAGGTCTGCGCCATGATGCGCGAGACCTTCCCCAAAGACCTCGAGGTGCGCACGCAGGTATCGGACCCGCAGTTGGCCGTGCTGGCCGATCCGACCCAGCTTCAGCAGATCCTCTTGAACTTGTGCGTCAACGCGCGCGACGCAATGCGCGGCGGTGGCGTGCTGCGCATCGGGTTGGAGCAGCAAGAGGCCAGCCCCGAACTCACGCGGCGCCACCCGGGGAGCGTGCCCGGGCCACACGTGGTGTTGTCGGTGAGAGACACGGGGAGCGGGATCGCCGCCGACCACCTCGATAGCATTTTCGATCCGTTCTTCACGACCAAGGGCCTCGAGCACGGCACCGGCCTAGGCCTGTCGTCGGTGCTGGGTATCGTACAAAGCTACGGTGGCTTCGTGCAGGTCGAATCCCGTGTCGGGTTCGGCACCGAGTTCAGAGTTTGGCTGCGCCAATACACGGGTTCGGTACAAGACCTGCCCGCGCAGAGCTTGGTCCAGGGACGTCCGGGGGGGCGTGGCCAGCTCGTGCTGATCGTCGATGATGAACGCGCGATCCTGGAAGTGCTCGGCGCTTGCATCAGTCGGGTAGGTTACCGAGTAGTCCAAGCTTCGGATGGCGCCTCGGCCTTGACGCTGCTGGATACGAACCCCCCCGAGGTGAGCGCCGTGGTGACGGACTTGGCGATGCCCGGAGTAGACGGCCTGCGACTGGTGCAAGAGCTACGCAAGCGCAACGCTACCCTACCCATCCTCGTGATGACCGCGGCGCTGTCAGCGCAGAGCCGGAAGAGCTTCATGGACCTCGGCGTGAGCGAATTTTTGATCAAGCCTTTTCAAACCGAGACCTTGTTGAACAGCCTCGCGCGCGCCTTGGCCGAGGTTGACTCGTCGAGCGCAAGCGCAGGTGCATGATGGAAATCAACGGCGACACTTGGCGGCAGATGGTGATCGATGCGTTGCCGCAATACCTTTGGACGAGCGGAGTCGAAGGTCAGCCCAACTACATCGATCCACGGTTGTTGGCTCTTTTGGGAGTGGAGCGCGGTGAACATGCGAACCAAGGTTGGTTCGTGGCCGTCCACCCCGATGATCGCGAAGCGGCCGTGCTCGCGTGGCGCGATGCCGTGGCCCGTGGGCACGAATTCCGCGTCGAATACCGACTCAAGCTCGCGACCGGCGAATATCGTTGGTTCGAGACTCGAGCGCGTCCGGTGCTCGGAAAAGACGGGCCGATCGCCTGGGTCGGCACGGTTGACGACATCCACGAAGCGATTCAAACACGCGCAGCGCTGCACGCCGAAAAGACCCGGCTCACGCGCTTGGCGGACGCCTCTCCGCAAATGTTGTATTCGATCAGGCAGACCCCCGACGGCCGCTCGACGTTCCCCTACGTGAGCCCCGCGTTCGTGAAAACCTTCAAGGTCGATCCCGAGCAGCTGGCGGTCGACGCGGGGCCTTTCTTCGTCCTGGCCAATCCGGAAGACATACCCGCGTTGGGCCTTTCGGTGCGGGCTTCAGCGGAGGCTTTGACGCTCTGGCAACACCAGTGGCGGGTGAACGCTCCGGATCTTGGCGAGATCTGGATCGAGGCCCACTCTGCCCCGGTGCGCGACCCCGATGGCGGCACCACCTGGCACGGCACGGTTTCGGATGTCACAGCGCGCAAGCGCTACGAATCTGACATCCAAAAGCTGAACGCAGATCTCGAGCAGCGTGTCGAAGAACGGACCGCGGAGTTGGCCAATGCCAATCGTGAACTGGAAGCGTTCAGCTATTCGGTATCCCATGATTTGCGCGAGCCGCTGCGCGCGGTCAATGGCTTCGCTCAAGCCCTAGTGGAAGACTTCGGCAAGTCCTTGCCCACCGCCGCTCTCGAACAACTCGACGCAATCAGTCAAAGCGGTCTGCGCATGGGTCGTTTGATCGATGCGCTACTGGCGTTCTCGCGTTTGAGTCGGCAATCGCTGCACAAGCAGACCATTGACGTGAACAGCATCGTGAACGATTGCTTGCAGGAAATCGCGCCCGCCCAACGCCAGCGTGCGAAGGTCCTCGTAGGTGAACTCCCCGATTGCGTCGCGGACGCGGCGCTGATCCGGCAAGTCTTTGCCAATCTTCTCAGCAACGCCTTCAAGTACTCTCAGAAGCGCGAGCTCCCGGAGATCAGCATCAGCGCCGAACGCAACACGGAAGGCCACACCGTCTACTGCGTGCGGGACAATGGCGCAGGCTTCAACATGAAGTACGCGCCCAAGTTGTTCCAAGTCTTCGAGCGTCTGCATCGCGCCACAGAATTCGAAGGGAACGGAGTCGGGCTGGCAACGGTTCACCGCATCGTGACTCGTCACGGGGGTCGGATCTGGCCGGAGGCCGCGCCGAACCAAGGGGCGGCGTTCTATTTCACACTCGACGGGTGAATACCGGACACGGATTTACGCCCTTTCCGCCCCAAGACGACACTCGTGCTCACAGTGTGTGCACCGAGACTGCAACCCTAGAGACCTACGCACAGTTTTGCCTGGTCACTGGTGCCGAGCGCGGCTTGAATCCGCCTCGCCGTGAACCGAAGGGTGAGCCCGAGGGCACTTGGTTCGGCAAGGAGCTCCAATGAAGCGCGCAAGTTTACTCGATCTCGTAATGTTCTCGACGGCGCTGGTCGCAGCCGGTTGCGGTGATGACACCAGTCCCTCGCCGGACTTTGTGAGTTTGACGGGAAGCGCAGACGGCGGCGTGGAAACTCCTGCGCCAACGACGACCACTCCGCCTGGGCCAAACGTCAGCGTTACTCCGGTAGTGAGTTCCACGCCCAGCCCGGTGGGCTCGCCCAGCGCCCCAACCCCAAGCGTCACAGTCTCGATCCCGATCGGGCCGCCGGTGAACACTGGGGGTGCCGGAGGAACACCCGAAATGCCCAGCACTGCGCCCAGTGCCAGCGGTGGCAGCGGAGGCCTCGGCGAGATCCCCGATTGCGACGTCGTAGTGAGCTTCGACGAAGCGTGGGGCGTCGTCGCGACGGGGGGCGGGACGAGCCCCGCGGACTGGGAGACCAGCGTGGTGCCGAGCATCGCGAACGGCTTGTTCAGCGTGGACGTGCCATTCACCTCTTCCGCGCAACAATTCGGGTGGAATGGTGACTACCCGAACGGGCCCATCGATTGCACGGGCCGGGAGCTCGTCGCGCGTGTGCGGTTGTCGTCTGGATTCGTCGCCGATCCGACGAACATGCCGGGCGGCGTATTGATGTATCTGTTCAGCAACAACTGGAGCAATAGCCTGGCTGTTTGGAACAACGTTCCGGCGCCCAGCGACAACTGGTTCGAGGCAACGGTCGGATGCGCGGCGGCCACGGACTCCGATTTCGATCCAACACTCGTGAACGGCATTGGGTTTACGTTCAACAGCGGCGGCGCCGATGCGACCTCTTACACGGCAACCACGGCGGCGTTTGCAGTCGATCAGTTGTGTTGGCGCAGCACCGGTGAGCCCATGGGAACTGGCGGCGCCGGGGGTCAAGGCGGCAGCGACGCCGGTGCGACTACGGGTAGCGGGGAAACGGGCCCGGACGGGGGGGTGACGACAGACACCAAAGACGCGAGCGTTGCCCCCGACGCGGGCGATGAAACCACGTCGAGTGACGCAGCCGTCCCTGACGCCGGTCAGTCTACGGCAACTGCCGACGATGCGGGCAGCAGCGGCACGAGCACCGTGATCGACGCTGGGACGATTCCGACCTGTGAGTCGCTGGTCGACTTCAACGCGTCTTGGGGTGTCGTCGCCACGGGCGGCGGTACGGATCCCGCCTCCTGGGAAACCAGCGTGCACCCGACCATCGCCAACGGCCTCTTCAGCGTGACCGTGCCGTTCTCGACCGCCGTGCAACAGTACGGGTGGGTGGGCGACATCCCGGGCGGCACCGTCGATTGCACGGGCTGGGAGCTCGTGGCTCGAGTGCGACTGAAGTCCGGCTTCGTCGAGAACCCGCAAACCATGGCGGGGGGCGTCCAAGTCTACCTCTTCAGCGACTCTTGGGGCACCGGTCACAACGACTGGAACGTCGTACCAGCTCCGAGCAACGATTGGTTCGAAGCCACGGTGACCTGCGAGACTGCTCAAGGTTCCGACTTCGATCCCACCGACGTGAATGGCATTGGGTTTACGTTCAACTCCGGCGGCGATAACCCCACGGACTACACGGCCGATCCGGCCGCGTTCGACGTGGATTATCTTTGCTGGCGCAAGTAAACGTCTGGCGTGCGAGCGAAGCCAGTGCGGTTTCCGCGAGTTTCGCTCTCGGCCCCCTTTTGATTGCTTCCCGGTTTTGCGCGCTGCAATATGCCGCTGGCGCGGCGTCGAAGGACGCCTGAGTGCGAGCGGCGATGACGACTCCTCCAGCGATAGAACCAGAGCAAGCTCCTTACGGGGTCGTGTTCGCGCTGCCGGTCGAATTCGTCGACCGCTCGTACTATGCGTTTGGCGAGGCGAATCGCTCACTGCAGTTCGTCCTCGAAAGGCAGAAGCTCGACGACGCCGCGACCTGGCTGCAGCAGGCGTGGCAAAGAATGGCAGGATATGCCCCGCTGCCGATACGCTCTTACGCGCATCCTAGCTTCCGCATCCAGGGCTACGGCCTACCCCCCGACCCTGGGCGCCGAGAACCCGAATTGCACGTGCTCACGCTGGCTTGGCGCGGGCAGTTCCGCACGCTGATGGTCGAGGGGGCGGTGTCTGACGCGGAGCTCGAGCGCCTGCTGCAAGGCTTTGCGCCGATCGGTGCGTGGCAGGCTCCTTGTTGGGTGGCACTCGACGTTCTCGTGCGCCGCGCTCCGAACTGGATCCCCCCTCGTCGATTCAGCTACGCAGCACCCGGCGCATCGTTGATCGTAAGCTGGGAGACGAGCGCCGAGTTCGCGCCGTTGGATCTCTCACCTCTCATCGAGGAGGCCGAAGAGATTCGCAACGCGACCGCCGACGCCTTCGAGATCTTCGACTACGGCCACTTCAGCGTGCGGCGCCTCGAGCCCTCGAAGCTCGGACTGGGCCCCCACTGTCACGTCGCGCAGGCGGTCTATCGAACCATGAATCCCCGAGGCAGTTGGGGGTTGGGACTTCAACTTCGGTGCACCGGCGATCTGCGGCTGATGCCGAGCCTCGCGCACAGCTGGCCCCAGCTGCTGCGCGAGACAGAGGCGGCGCGCGGCGAATGGTGGAGATGAACGAACCGCAATTGACGAGCGCACAGGATCGTCGGAGGCGAAGTGTTGGGAGCGTGAGAACCAATGGGTGACATTCAAGAGCACGCGCCAGGAGCAGCGTCGTTTGACACCCTCGAGCACAAGATCGTGCCGATCGTGTTCGTGCCAGGCGTGATGGGTACCCGGCTTTTTCTGGATGACGGCCCGAATTGGGATCCGGACAGTGCCGGGTTCGCGCGTTGGTTGGTCGCCAGTCGTTTCGACATCGTCAGAAGACTCAATTGCGATTTCCCGGGTTTTCCGCTCCGCGACTTGTCGGCGAAAGTGATCGCTGATCTCGATGCACGGCCGATCCTTGCGCTGCATGCCAGCACCTCAATCCCGCCGGGTACGAGTACGACGCGCAACGAGTTCTTCGAGAAACGCGGCTGGGGCAAAGTCGTATGGTCCTTCTATGACGCCATCCTCTTGTCGCTGGAGATCGGGCTGAACACCGATGAGAAAGGCAGCGTGCTGCACCCGGTGTTCGTACACGGTTACGACTGGCGTACGACCAATCGAGATAGCGGCAAGGATTTGCACAACACGGTGAAGAAGATCCTGAGCGAGGTCAAAGGCGCGCAACAGGTCATCGTCGTGACCCACAGCATGGGCGGCCTCGTGACGCGCAGCGCACTGTTGGACGGCATGCTCGACAAGGTTGCGGGCGTCGTTCACACGGTTCAACCGTCGTGCGGAGCGGCGGTTGCGTATCGCCGCTTTCAAACGGGCGCCAACTTCATTCTCGATTCGCCGCAGCAGGGGGCAAGCTTGCTGGATTGGATCCCCGCCATCGGACTCAGCGAAATCATGGGGATCACCCCGCTCGACTATGCGGCGACGCAGAGCGGCTTGAGGGGTCCACTCGAACTGTTACCCAGCAATGACTATCCCGACGTGTTCCTGCGACTGGAGCTCGACGGATTGGCGACGGACAATCGTGAGATTTCCCAAGGCGCTAGCTCGACGAGATTCAGCGACCTGTATGATGTTTATCTGCTCGACCAACCCCCCGGGCTGATGCACGACATCAGCGACTTGGAGGATTTTCTCAACACGGACGTCAGCAAAGCTGACCTCCAGCGCCTGCGTGTCAACGTCGAGAAAGCACGGCAATTCCATCAACGCTTTGCCGATCCGTCGAAAGACAACGCGCATCCCCGCACGTTCTCGGTTTTCGGTTCCACCAAGCGAACGGATTCCAGCTTCGACGCACTCAGCAAAGACATCATCTTGCCGCTCAACCGCGTAACCCAAGATCAGGACGGAGATGGAACGGTGCCACGCGCCAGCGCCGAGTTTCGCCACGCAAGACCCAAGACCACCCTCCTGCCTTCGCGTCCAGTCGAGCACGCTGGCTGCTTTCAGAGCACCGACTTTCTGAACGATGTCCTTGGCTGCGTACGGCGTCTCATCCCGTTCGCAAAAGGCTGAGCCGCATGAACTCCGTCCAAGAGCCGACGACCAACCCAAGGGTGCCACCGCTCGGGACGAGCATCGGGCTAATCGCGTTCTCGCTGCATCAATTCCTGCGCTTCGTGTTCGACTGGGGACACGAAACCGAATTTCGCGCGAGTCACGCACTCGTCTCGGCGCTGTTGTTGAGTGCGGGAGCGGCCGTGGCCAGGATCCCTCTTGCTCGTCGTGAGCTTCTGTTCACCGTTCACTGCATGGTCGGGAGCCTGCCAATCTTCGCGCTGTTGTGTTTACCTCCACCGAGCGGCCCGTGGAGCCCCTTCGCGGCTACGGTGCGCTGGGGCCTGATGCTGCCGTTTGGCGCGCTGTACGGCGCGCTGGCCCGAGGGCTCTTGTCGCGGCAGCTCGCCCACCCTACGCCCTTGCGTAACGGTGCTGCCGGCAAGTTGGCTGCGTTGAGCCGCGCGGCTTGGCCTTGGTTTCCCCTCGGGGCCCTTCTGCAGTTTCTGCTCGGCTCTCTTCCGGGCGTGTTCACCGGTCTCTTCTGGGAAGCCCCGAGTGCTCCACACGTAGAGTTTCAAGTCTGGCTGTGGCGCGCCGAGCTGGCAGCTTGGGGACTGAGTTTGTCCTTATTTGCAGTGGCGCTCGCGGCTCGGGGCGACAGGCAGGAGTCATGAGCGATACGGATCAGGAAGAGCGCCGATTGAGCCGCGCGCAACTGAAGAAGGGCGTGAAGCTCCCAGCCGGCAAAACGTTTCGTTTGCAATTGGTGGGCGAAGTCGAATGCCTGCGCTTGCTCGGGTTGTTCTTCGATACCAACAAGGCGTTCATCTTGCCGGGTACGCTCGACTTGCTGAAGCAAGCCAAGGCGCAATACGAGCGTCATCCGGACGGTGAAGTCGTGCTCTTTGGGCATACGGACACGACGGGTGAACCCGACATCAACGACCCCTTGAGCCAGAAGCGTGCCGACATGGTTGCCGCCTACCTCATGGACTACGTGCCCAGTTGGCTCGAGATGTTCGACTCGAGCGTGCCCAGCGCACAACGCTGGGGGGAGCACGAGGATTTCTTGATGTTGTCACGCATGAAGGGCTTCGAGCAGCGACCTTCCGAGATCTCGCCGACGACCTGGTTCCAGCGGGAAAATGGGCTCAAGGACGATGGGATCATGGGCCCCAAGACGCGTGAGAAACTGATCAAACTGTACATGGCGGTCGACGACACCACGCTTCCGACGAGCACCGCACTGACGGCCATCGGATGCGGCGAGGACTTCCCGCTCGACGACAGCACCTCGCAGATGGACGCGGCAGCGCCCAACGACAAGGAAGACTCACTCGATCGCCGCGTCGAACTGTTCTTCGTGCACGCCCCCGACTCGGATATCCCGCCCAAGACTCGCGAAGCCTACCCTGAATGGCTGAAGCGCTCCGTTTCAATCAACGTCGCGGATGGCGGCTCGAGCATCCGTGTCATTCGACTCAAGCTCGTGCAGGGCGGAAATCCTCTGAGCGGTAAGGAGTTCTTGCTCTCTTCACCGAAGGCGGTCCTGGCGGGAGGTAAACTCGGGCCCGATGGTTTGCTTCAAGCCGTGATTCCATCGGGCGTGGGTGAAGTCACGGTCGAGGTGCGCGAAGTTGGACTTCGACGTATCTTGACGGTGCGCGATACACCCTTTCCCGCAGCCGATACCGTGCGAGGCGCCCAGCTTCGCCTGTTGCAGCTGGGTTACTTTCGCGCCGAAGTCGACGGCAAAGCGAGTGACGTCTTCGACGACGCCCTCGCGGCGTTTCGCAGTGACCAGAACCTCGAAGGCGCGCGCGACCTGGACGTGTTTGCGCGACTCCTCGAGGTGTACGGCAGCTGACTCCGTGTTCACTCGTCACACACCAAGGTCGCGCCACTTCGAGCACAGCTCTGCCGTCGCGGCAAACTTGCCGAAATGCGGCGAGGCCTCCGAGCAGCTCGTAGTGAGCTCGCTCGAAGGCCTCTTTGATGCGGCAGCCGCCGTCGCTTGCTCGCGCTTATTCCGTCACGAAGCTCGTGATCGACTTGGCGCCAAGGGACGCAGTGAACACGCCGTCCGCCACTGCGACCGCGGTGCCCGCTTTGATATTTTCCATAGCGTTGGTCGCATACGGAGTGAGCGACGCCGGCGCAGTGCCACCGGTAATGGTGATCGGGAACTCCGCCGTGGAATCGCCCTTGTTGATGGCCACGACGACGACTTTGTTGTCAGCCCCCGAATAGGCCGAGATCAGAACGTTCGGGTCATCCGCGCCGGCAACCGTGACCGCATTGAACTCGGGACGCACGAACTTGCTGTATTGACCGAGCGCGTAGTAGCGCTTGGCGATCGTCGAGCCGCCCTTCGTCAGACCGAGGCCTTCGTTGTCGTCTTGGAAGTATGCCTCGTACCACCAGTAGAGCCAGGCCGACGCCTCGCCGACGGTGAGCGCCGAGTGGATCCAACCGGCGACGGCAAGACCATTGTTGATGTCCGTCGACGGACCCTGCTCCGGCCAATGCATCACGCCGGACATTTCCGTCTGCCAGACTTCCTTGTTACGGACGCCACCGTTCACGTCGCTCGGCCACGGGAACGCGACTTGTGAGTCGTATTCGTGCACGCCGAAGATGTCGAACGAGTCCCACGCCGTCTGATTCTTCGCAAGCCAATGACCGTAATCGTAACCGTTACCGTCGAGGCAAGTCTGCGCACACCCCGTTTCGTCCGGAGCGGCAGCGAAGCAACCACACTTCAAGGGATCAGAGCTGTCCGGGTGGCTCGCTACGGTCGAACCCGTGCCCGAAGCGTTGCTCCAAGCGTGGATCCACTCCGAGGCTTCGGGAGCAATCACCTTGATGTTCTTTGCCTTGAGCTTCGGGCCCGCGACTTGAACCCACTCCACCATCTCCGCCGCGGTGTACACCGTGGTGTCATAAGCGTCGGTGCAGACGGGGTTGCCCGGGCAAGAAGCAAAGTCAGACTCGTTCGCGATCGACATCGCGTAGAGGCCCTGCGCTTCGGCGAAGTTGGCGATCTTGTCCGCCCAATCGTTGTAGCATTCCTTCTTCACGTGCCCGCCGTTCTGCGTCGAGCCGTTGTCCTTGCAGTCCCCAGGCGGGCTCCAGCACGAGCCGATGACCTTCGCACCGTGGCTCTTTGCTTCCGCCACGTACTTGCCGGTGAGGTTGCCATCCGGAGTCATGCCGACGCGCAAGATCGACAAGCCGATGGCCTTGTCCCCCTCGAGGCCGTAGAGATCGTCCATCGGCAGGGTCTTGTCGTTCGGCATCAACGCGCTGTTCAGACCAAAGCCCTGAATGGGTTGGCGAACCTTGTCGAGCTGAACGTTGACGCCCGTGACGTTGCTCGGGGCGGGGCCCATATCGGGGCCGCTCGTGGTTACGGCCGGCGCAGTTCCTCCAGCACCGCCAGCAACGACGGGCCCGGGGGGCGTGCTGGGCGCACCGCCGCTATTGCTTGGCGTAACGACGCCTGGCGTACCTCCAGAGCTACCCGGGACAACGGCAGGGCCGGTGCTAGGCATGCCGCCCGCACCCCCTGCGCCGATAACCGTCGGCGTTGGGCCGTTGGTGACTGGGCTGGGCGGTGTGGTGACCACGCCCGGTTGCGGGTTAACAGCGGGGCTGACGCTGCTAGCTCCCGGCGGCGTGTTGGCAACGGTGGGACCAGCGCTGGGTACACCGGAGGTCGTAGCGCCTGTACTGCTCACGCTATCGGCCGTGACGGCGTCGGACTTGGGAGATTCATTGCCGCAAGCCGCCAAGCAAAGGGTAGATAGCAGTGGAACCAGAGAAGCAACGAGAAGGCTGGTTCTATTAGTCATTGGGATCATTGTCTCTGTTGTGGATTTTGGTGGATCGCGACCCGGACGCTGGCGCCCAGACTCTGAAGGGAGCGATGGCTGCGTTCCGCTTGACGCCGCCAAGTACAGTTATGCCCGCTGATCGGTTCAGGGATCCTTAGAAAAGTCTTGGTGCGTGCCGCTGGGGGCCGTTGTCAGGCTGACCCCTCGTAACCGTGCATCGCCCGAGTAGAAATGTCCGGTTGACCTGAATTTCCAGCCCTCGCGCGTCACGGAATCGGCCGCACACGTGATCGCCGCCAGGTAACGGGACAGCGCCAGATATGAGCGCGTCCTGCCGCAATGTGACGACTCTAAAGCCCCATGCGCTCGATGCGTGCCAACGAGCGCGTGATCAAGAGCGACATTGCTCCCAGACCGAGGCCGTAGACAGACGCGTGCAGCGCACGCCTGGGCTCGAACTCTCCAAGGTGAAACAGCAGCGTGTAGGCGACGGCGAGATTGAACAAGCTGTACAGGACATTCACTCGCGACGACGACTGCCCGCGGAACGGGGGCGAGCCGAAGGGCGTCGGAAACGTGCGCCCCAGCACCCCCGAGACGAAGTGGGGAACGAAGTTTGCGGAGAAAGCACCAGCGAAGAAGTACGCGAGCAAGTGGGACCAAGTCATGGACATCTCCGAAAGGCAACTCCGTGTTGCCAAGTAACGGTAGCCGCAACGTCGCGAGATGGCAACTAGCACTTGCCATCTCACCAAGGCCCGGGCATCGTTGCTGGCAAACCGAGTGATTGCCAGAGCATCGAGCGATGAGGTCGTAGCGATCGAACCAGAGGGCGCGACGCGACGAACCAGAGGTGTCCTCGGCGGACGCAGCGAGCGCGTGGTAGAACGGGTGCTCGTAGCGGGGGTCGCCGAGTTGGCCGAGTCGGGTTATCGGGCGTTTCGCATGGACGTGGTGGGCACGGTCGCCCAAGTCAACAAGACCACGATTTACCGGCGCTGGCCGAGCAAGGCGTCGTTGGTGACAGCAGCCGTCGAATCGATGCGCAGATTCGGCCATGGTGTACCCTTGCCGGACACGGGTTCGTTGGAACGAGACCTCGCGCAAGCCTTCAAGCACAAGCTGAGTTTCAAAGGCCGGGTCGAGGGTCGTGCCTGGGCGCGACTGCTTTCCGAGAAGCACGATCCCGAGGTCGCCTCGATCATAGGGGACACCGTCAGCGAACGGAGCGCAGCTTGGTACGCGATGGTCACGCGAGCGATCGGGCGTGGCGAACTGCCCAAGGGCACCGATCCGAAACTGCTGCTCGGAATGCTGGACGCGATCGTAGAGGCCTGGAACGTGCGCTCCCAAGGTCGACTGAAAGCCGACTTGCTCGAGGCAGCAGTTCAGACCATCGTCGCCGGCGCGCGCTCGGGCTCACTCGTGCGCTCCAAGGCACGACCTGGCAACCGTTAGAGCCATGCCATCGCGCGCAGGGTGAACGCTCATCCGTGGTTCACACCCCAAAATGGTGAGGCGTTTCGACATAGGGACCATCGCGCCGCAGCACGGCGGCTATTTTCAGGGCAAAGCGATGGTAACCCGCTTCATCGAATGGGCAGCGGGCCTGCAGTGTGGGGTGGACCTTCTGCACGACGGCTATGCCCTGGCTGGGTTCTCGGAACTGCCGAGCCAATAGCGCCTCGATCCGCCGATGCCCGGTCATGCACGGCACTGTTGCTTCACTCGAAGGGCGGGCTTGACGCATCGCGGCTCGACAGAAGAACGCGCGAGAGTGTGGGGCGATTTTTTTGACCTGGTCTCAATTGTAACTTTTGTCTCACCGAAGCCGACAAGGTGTCTCGAATCCCGCTCTGCGGTTACTGCCGCCGTGAGCGCACCAGCTCGTATTGTTGGTCGCGCGTTTACTCCTTCTGAAAAGGGCAGTCTCCCATGAGTTTGAGTTTGGCGATGCGCATCCCCTGCGCGCGATTGGTGGTGAGCTTTGGGCTCGTGCTTTGTGCGCTTACAGTCAGCGCGTGCGGCGGCGAGTCGAGCGGCGATGATGTCGGCAAGACCTCGGGCAAGAACGACTCGCCCAGCTCTTCGTCGAGCAGCAGCAGCAAGCCCGACGACAGCGCACCCGGTAAGGGCGACACGACGCCGTCGACCCCGACGATGTCTGCAACGCCGGCCGCGACGGGCACGGCGGCTGCGGATCCTGCTTGCGGCGCAGCGGGTCAGGCGTGCTGCACTGCAGCGGCCGCCGGGGGGATGCCTCCACCTGGGGCTGGGTTTGGCGGAACCTGCGACGACGGCACCCTGTCCTGCAGTGGCGGCCGTTGCCTCGCCTGCGGTGAGGCCGGTGGCCCGTGCTGCAGCGGCGGAAGCTGCGGTGACGGTTTGGTCTGTGGCGCGGGCACTTGCTCTCCTTGCGGCGGGGTCGGCGAAGCGTGTTGCTCTGACGACACCTGCGAAGGCGATTCGTGCTGCGTCGCCAATGCCTGCGTTGGCACCGGTCAAGCCTGCGGCGATGAAACAGATGGGTTGTGCGGAGCCGGAGCCTGTGAAGGTTGCGGTGCCAAAGATCAGCGTTGCTGTGAAGGTTCGACCTGCCAGGGCGAGCTCGGTTGCATCGGCGCGACCCAGATGGATCGCGGCGTTTGCGGGGATTGCGGCGGCGACGGCGAAGCGTGCTGTTCCGGTGGCTTCGGCGGGTTTGGTGGTGGCGGCGGCCAGTGTGACACTGGCTTTGCTTGCGGCGACGACATGAAGTGCGCCGCGTGCGGAGCCGAGGGCCAACTCTGTTGCGGCGGTCCCAACAGCTGCGGTGAGGGCATGGCCTGTGGCATGGACGGCACTTGTGCACCGTGTGGCGAAGACGGACAGGCTTGCTGCTTCGGCGCGACCCAATGCACCGGCGACTTGGTCTGCGGTGGCGGGACCTGCGGGACCTGCGGCGTCGAAGGCAATGGCTGTTGCGACGGTAATGTCTGCGACGACGGACTGGTGTGTTCGGGCGGCGGCGGCGGTGGCGGCTTCGGCGGTGGCGGCTTCGGCGGCGCCGTGTGCAGCACGTGTGGTGCTGCAGGCGAGGCCTGTTGCGACATGCGGGTTTGCGGCGACGGCTTGTGCATCGGCGGCGGTACCGGGACTTGCCAGACCGACTGCGGTGCGGACGGTCAAGCGTGCTGCATGGGCATGGGTGGCGGCTTCGGCGGCGGCGGTGGCGGCGGCTGTGCCGAGGGCCTAGCTTGCAACGCACAGGTGTGCGGAGCCCCGATGACTCCCGCGTCGATGGACGGCGGTGTGCCGGGTCCAACCCCGACCCCGATGCCAACGGGCACGATGACGACCCCGACCCCCACGACCGTGATGGACGCATCGGTGGCCCCGGAGCCCACGGAAGCGCCGGCTCCTTCGACCTCGACGACGGCCGACGCGGGTTGATTCGAGAGGGACGTGGTACGGCGCGCGCTTTCGGGTGCGCGCCGTGTTTCTTTCCCCGGGCTGACGCAGATTCGCTGCTGCGTTGTCAGCGGCCGGAATTCACCGGTTCACCCCGTTCGTCTATCACCCACCAACGCCCGCCTTCGTAGGTGGCATGCTCATCGTCGGTTGGGACACGTTTGCAGCCCACGCAAACCTGAGCTCGGCCTGCGCAGAACGGCGTTGCGAAGTCGAACCGGGGTGGGATCACGACCGCGCCGCTCTTGTCGATGAAGCCGAGCTTACCGTCCTGAACGATACGCGCGCGACCCTGAGAAAAATAGTCAGGGCCGTTGTCGAATACGAACGCCCGGGCGATGACTCTGCCGCTGCGATCGAAGAACACGCACTGATCGTTCAGCACGCCCGCGCCGACCCCCTGCTCGAGGAAGGGATACGCAACTTGAAGTTGCGCAGGGATCACGACGTTGCCTTTGGCATCCTTGTAGCCAAAGCGACCGTCCTTGTCCTGGAAGGAGAACGGGCCCTGCGTGGGATCTTGCTCGGGATAGAGCTCTGGTTCGCAGCCGTCGCCGCGTAAATCGAGCGGCGCGTCCGTAGCGCTCAGAGGCGCGTCGTCGACAGCATGGCTGGTGGTCGCAGCCTGCGCCACCGGTGGCGCCCCCACTTGTTCACTCGTGGCGCTGGGTGGCGGGGGTACTGGAGCGCTCACGGCGCCGCATTCAGGTGCAACTTTGGGCGCGGAGTCCGAGGCGTTCCCCGCGGCACACGCCCAGAGCGACGCGCTCGCCGCACAAAGCAGAACTCTCAGCGCGCTGGGGGCCACGGATTGCATGCTCGGTCCCTAACAAATGCCGCATGGCGTTGCTAGCGGTTCGACCGGGTGGCCTACGTGGTCGCAGCCTTCGGTCGTCAATCTCAGCCGGCAACCTGCCAAGCGACATCAGCGCGGCAAAAGGCTACGGCCCTTGGTGTCGCCAGGCTGATGGACTGTGGCCGGCGAAAGCCACGAAGTCTCGAATCAAGTGGGCCTGATCCGAATAGCCGAGTTCGGCAGCCAACGCGCTCCAGCGCGGCGCTTTGCCAGTGGCCAGACGCTCCAAGACGTATTGAAAACGCACCGTGCGCGCGATCACTTTGGGCGCAATCCCGATCCACTCGTGAAAGAGCCGCGTGAGGTTGCGTTCACTCGTTGCGACAGCGGCAGCAGTGCGTGCGGTCGGCTCTGCCCCCTGCTGTGCCAAGATCCGCGCCATCGCCGCACTGACGCGGGAATCGACGACGCGCTGCCCCAATCGCTCGAGCAACAGCGCGTCCAAGACTTCCGCCGGGGGTGAACTGTTCAGTTTCGAGATCAGAGCCCCGACGTCGAGACCCGTGACCTCTGCCAATGGGCGTTCGGTCTCGACCAACTGTCGGGCAGCAATCGACGATAGCAGATGTGCCGCGCCGGGACTCAGCTGAGCGCCGATGAAATGAGCGGGCCCCAGGTGCCTAAACACGCGCGCGGTGAGTCTCGGACCGTTCAACCAAGCGCGGCAGTGCACCAAGTCGAACAGAATATCCGCACAGCCCTCTGGCAGCGTCCGCACGCTGGCGGACGCCCCAGCGGGCACTTGCTGCGTGAAATAGGTGACCACGTAGGGGCCGAGTGCGGCGCACGGTTGCAGCCGCTGGCTAACGGCGCCCCCGTGCGCCACGGCGCCCACTGGTCGATACTCCGTCATGGCGCGGCAAAACTGATCAAGCGGAACGCGCGAGCGTCGGGATCGAGCAGCGTGACCACCCGCTTGCCCTCCCCAATCTCGATCGGACGATGCAACGGTTTGGCGCCCATGCGCACGGCATTATCACTGACTTGCTCCAGCGCACCACAGCGAAACGAGGGCACGAGCGGCGAAACACCGTGTCCTTGCTTCTGATCCCAGATCGCGACGTGAACATCGCCCAGCAGTCCTTCGATGTGGTTGCCGACGTGTCCGTGCGCCGAGGCACTCAACGTAACGCCCAAAGCTTCACGATAGAAGTCCGCGAGCGCCACGGGGTTGGGTGAGTAGTAAACGAGACCTGCGAGTTTGGATGTGTTCATGTCCCCAATCTGCCGCAAAGGCCGCACCGAGCATTGAACGAATCGGACAAAGTGGAGGCCGGGTGACAAGACGCAGAATGGAACCCTGGCAGTAGGCAGAGCCTCGTCACGAGGTGTGCGGCTGCGAGCAGTAGGGGGACTCACTTCGACGAACGCGCAACGATGTTCAAGCGCAGGCAAGGCGCGCGCTCTACACTGACGTCGTGCGCCGTCGCTCGTATGCTCAGCCCGTCCCGCTTTCGGGGGTTGGCCCCCTTGCGCGTCCGTTGTGGGCCCTAGTCGTGGCGTTGATCGCGAGCGCACCGGCCTGCGCAGGTTCTGCCCCTGGCTCGAACGCGCCTTCCGAAGCGGGCGCCTTGGCGAGTGCTGAGCCTCTGGCCTCGAGCAGTACACGAGCCGCTGCCCCGCCTTTGCCGACGAAGACGAAGACGAAGACGAAGCAACGTACTTCCTCCCCGCTCGGCACGGCCGCAGCTTATTCGACGTCCCAAGTTACCTCGCACACCGAAACGTCAGCGACCGACGCCCCTGACATTGCTCCGTCGCCCACGGCAGCGTCGCTGCCCGAAGAGTTCTACGGTGTGCAAGCAGCGCAGCTTCACACTGCATTCTTCTGTTTGGAGCGCGCGCCGAACGACACGTCGTCGCAGTGTCATGAAGACCTGATGCGCTGCGCCGAGGAACGTCGCGCCCTCGGCTTTCAAAAGCTCTGTGAAGCCGTCAGGGAGGTCCATTGTTTTTACGCCATCGGCGACATGTGGGTGATGCCGTATTGCTATCGGACCCACGAGGCATGTCAGCGCACGCGCCAAGGACTCGCAGGATCCTTCGAGAAAACGCCCTGTGCCCACTCGGTACGATCCATAGGCGCAACCGACGCGCGGGAAGGCTCGCCATAGAGACGCGCGTGCCGCGCGCGACGACGAGCGGTATTTGGCAGTAGACTTTGCCTGCGTGAACTTGCTCTTGGCAATCGGCGACGGGCTGTTGACGATCGTCCACGTGTCGATCGTGCTCGGCAATCTGCTGTTGTGGATCCCGTCGGCTTTGCGCCGTTGGCACTTGTGGCTGGCCGCGGCCACTTGCGCGTCGTGGTACGGGCTCGGTCTGCTCTATGGCATGGGTTACTGCCTATTGACGGACTGGCAGTGGAAGCTCCGCGCGGCACGCGGAGTTCCGGTCGCGCCGCGGTCGTTCATTCACTACCTCTTGGTCGACGGCTTCGGCTTGCGATTGACTCAAAGCACCGTCAACACGCTCACGGTCATGACATTTGCCTGCGTCGCGATTCTGTCTGTCGCCTTGAATCTCAGGGATTTCTATCACAGGCGGCGTGACCGAGCGCGCGGCAACGCGTGATTTTCAACCCTCACAATGGGTCGGCGAGCTTGGCCAGTTCGGCGTATTCGATGATCATGGGCTTGTCATGAGTGAACGCCAGCTTCGTCAGCCAGGGCAGCACTAGTGTAGAGCAGGTCAGTGTCGTTTCATCCGGCAACACGGCTTTGATCGTTTGTCCCCAGCCCTGGCCCGTCTTGCTGAACTTCAGATCCTTGCCGCCCACCTTGCCCAACAACTCACCCATGTAACTCAAAGGCGCGGTCAGCATGTACTTGGGACGAACGGCGCGATCGCGCAGCGTGCCTCGGGTCAAGGCCCAAGCGGTCAAGGCGTGGAAACGAACCGCGAGCCCTTTCGTTGGGTTGCGGCAACCCGCCACGCGGGTAATGCCCATGTGCGTCAAGACCGGGCACGTGATGGCGCCGGTCACCGTCATGTACATCTCTACGCTGCTCAGAACGTCTTCGAGTGAACGCATCCACGGATTGGATTGGCTCACGCACGCAAACAGCAAATAGTGCTTGGTATCGTCGGGGTCTGGTTGAACGAACTCCGTAGCATTGAGAAAGCCCTTCAGCGCACCGAGCAACGCACTGCGCTTTTCCTTCTCTCGCTCGGTAGTCAGAGCCATCGAGCGTTCGTGATTGCGCTTGGCAAACAGCTCCCAGGTCGTAACTTCGCCGAAGTCGGGCTTGTGCCACGATCCAGCGTTCACCTTGCTCGGTTCGGAAGCGGTGAGCGACATGCCCCTGTGCAAACGGCATTTGCGCATTTGCTCCTCCAGCCCCAGCAAAAGCAAGTACGCAAACCGCTTTCCTTCGAACCAGGCCCTTCCTCGGCGCAGCGTCGACCCCTCCAGTCGCGGCAGAGCGTGCGCGCGCTGAGCCGCGCGCTCAACTTCCGCCCAAGGGTGTTCTCACGGCACCCCACGCGACCCCAAGGCTCAGCGTGTAAAGCACGGGCAGTGAGGTATCACCGCTTGGGACGAACAGTACGCCCAGTGCAGCTGTGCCGAGCACGCGCTGCCCGCGGTCGAACCAACCCCGCGCCCCAAGTTCGAGGCCGAGGCCCAGCACGTTGTCGAAGTCCGAATCATAGCCGCGACTCCAGGGCGCGTGCAGTTGCAACCAGCGCACGCGCCCACCCGCGAACCAAGCGTTACCGAACGGATGGTACGCCCCGCCCACCGAATACGACTGCCAATAGGCCGATGGCTGCCAAGACAGATCGAGATCGAGACTGTGCTGCTGACCGCGCTCGAGCAGCAGCAGGCCGTCGATTCCGAACGGGAAGAGCAAACCGACTTCACCCCCCACCGCGAGCCGCAACTCGGGACGCGCGGGCTCCTGGGTAGTCGGAACAGCAGCCAGAGGCTCGGCCGCTGCTAACTCGACACGGCTATCAACGGT
>DATAHU010000078.1:0-9522 GCA_036263015.1 Polyangiaceae bacterium
TGCACGGTGGTCGGCGCAGAATCAACGCAGTCGCGCGGTGCGCTCACTGCTGCCCTTGGGTTACTGGGCGGTCTCGTACTGCGCCAAAGCCGTGGCAAGCGCCGTCAGCGGGCGGCGTGAGGGGCTGCTTAGAGCACCGAACAGCTTGAAAGCCCGGCAAATACTGTAGACCCTCTCGCTCTACCGCACGGCCTCGTTGCTCCGCTCCTCAAATTGCTTCAGCAGTTCTGTGGTGCTCGCGCCTCAGGCGTGCGGCTCGCTTCGGTCTCCGTTGTCTTTGCTCGGGTTTCAACCTGTTCGGTGCTCTAGCAATCTCCGATCGACGCGATAGACCTCTCGCGCAGTGCGGGCGGCCCTCAGTGGCGGAGGTGTTGTTGGGGCACGGCGGCCATGTACAATCGGCTCGCATGAGCCCCACCCCATGGTCCGCGATTTTGGCCGGGACGCTTCTGAGCGTAGGCGTGCCCCTGCTCACCGTCATCTTTTGGGCGAACGCCAAAAGCGGAACGCTTCGCGCGTTGTTCGTCCCTCTGGTTATCGGCGTTTCGTTCATCCTCTCGGCAGTGATCGCCATTCAGCTGCCATGGGACGCATGGTTTGATGTTCCTCGAGAAGCGCTCGGTGCGGGTGATGTCATTTCCTTGTTCAACGGAGCCGCAACGGCCGCGGCACTTGCCGCAGTTTACTTGCAGGTACGACAAGGCCAGGAACAAGCAAAGGATGCGTCCAGGAAGGCCGAGCGCGAGGCCATCTTGCTTGCGGACCAGCTCCATGCGGCCTACGTGACCCGAGACATGCTCGAGAGCCGGCTGCGCGCACTCGAATGCCTGCAGCGGATCGAAGGCGATGCGCCGTTGCGCAAACGATTCATTGATTATTGGGTGCTGAATGAGATTCGAGAGCCGCCTTTTGAGTTTCAGACTCGCGACGAGAACGGGCGGGCGATAGACCTGACCGATGCTCTGTCGATAATACTCTCGTTCTACGTGCGCCTCGAACGATACTTGGAGCTGCACCGAGAAGTGCTCAACCTGGAACAACGAGCCGAGCTCGGGGCGCGTCTTGCGTGGACTTTGTGGGCCGAGAGGGGACTCGCCCAGTTTGCAAAGGACTGCGGAACCCGTTTCGAGCTGGCCAAGCAGCGACGCGAGCGGGCGACCAAGCCCTACTTCGTGGAGAGTCTCGCGAGACTCGGAAGCTTAACCTGCAGCACTCCCTGGGCTTCTAGTCCAAGCAGCTGAAATCTACGCGCGATCCAAAACAACCCGCGAGTGAGTCCAACACGGCGGCGGTCCAAGAGCTCCTCCGTTCGAGTGAGCGTGACCGACCCGCCGTGTTGCCTCACGACACAACCTCACGACCCTACGCGCCGGGGCGCGTCAATTCCCGCCACAGTTTGCAGGACACCCATCGACGCAACCTTGGTAGCCATGGTCTTGGCCATCAGAGGTGATCAGATTGCCGCAGTTGGAGTTGCAGGTTTGCATGCACTGCTGGCGTTGTGCTTCTAGTTCTTCTGGGGTTGGCTCAGGCGGAGGCGGCGGCGGTTCAGGCGGAGGCGGCGGGTTGAGGTCGCGTTCGCAGTCCGCCGGACATTCATCTGCGCAGCTTTGGTAACCGAAGTCTTCGCCGGCAGAGGTGATCAGATTGCCGCAGTTGGAGGTGCAGGTTTGTACGCACTGAGCGACTTGTTCCTCGTGCGTGGGAGGGGGCGGTGGCGGCTCGGGTGGCGGCGGCGGAGTGAGGTCGCGTTCGCAGTCGGCCGGACATTGATCTGCGCAGCCTTGGTAACCGAAGTCTTCGCCGGCAGAGGTGATCAGATTGCCGCAGCCCTGGGTGCAGGTCTGTACGCACTGAGCGACTTGTTCCTCATGTGACGGCGGCTCAGGAGCGGGCGGTGGTGGTTCAGGTGGCGGCGGCGGAGCGAGCTTGCGTTGGCAGTCTGCTGGACACTGATCGACGCAGCCTTGATAACCATGGTCTTGGCCATCAGAGGTGATCAGATTGCCGCAGTTGGTGTTGCAGGCGTCTACGCATTGCTGAAGCTCCTCTTCTGAAGGAGCGGCCGGCTCTGCCGCTGCGGTCTCATCGGGGGTGCCATCCGCGGTGCCATCGCTCGCCTCATCCGTGGTGCCATCGTTCGCCTCATCCGTGGTGCCATCATCAGCGATGCCATCGGTGGTTCCGTCAGTGGTGCCATCGTTCGCCTCATCCGTGGTGCCATCATCAGCGATGCCATCGGTGGTTCCGTCAGTGGTGCCATCATCGGTGGTTCCGTCATCGGAGGTGCCATCCGTGTTTCCATCAGGGGTGGTGCCATCATCAGCGATGCCATCGGTGGTTCCGTCAGTGGTGGTTCCCTCAGGGGCGGTGCCGTCGGCAGTGGAGCTTGACGGTGCATCGGTGCTGCAGCCGCTCGCCTCGCAATAGTTGATGCAGCGTTGCCAATGGTTCGGGTGATCCTTCATCTGCTCGCAGCGCTGCTCACAACAGGGCGATTGCGCTTCGGCTTGCTGTTGCTTGCACTCCTGCTGGCAGGCTCCAAAGAGCGCCCTCACGTCGTCAAACTCGTCTTGGCGCCGAGGTATGCAGTCGTTGGTGATGCAGGCCACCATGGCTGCGTCCGAGGACGAGAGGTTGGAGTCGGCGTAGGCCTGCGCTTGCTCTTGGGCCGTCGGGGGGTCGGTGGTCGCAGCGCCGCAGGACACGATACCCAGCGCAAAGCCGAGCCCTAGGGCACCTCTAGTGATAGTTGAAATCCGCATGACTTGAAGTTCTCCGGTTGCTGGGCGCACACGCTCTCGGTGCGCTCCGGTCGCTCACTAGAGCAACTCACGTGCCAGCGGATTTTCATGAATGATTTCATGCGACTGGTACCTTGTTGCAGTCACGGCGCGAGGGGCCGCGCGCTCGCGCGAGCGCTCGCGCGCCTCATCGTCGGCCTGCCAACGCGCCTTGGGTGCGCGTCGTCATGGCTTTCAACCCCGATGCTGTTAGCAGAGTGTCACGTGCGCCAATCGCGGGCCACCTTCGCCCGGCGCTTCGCGCAACACGTCGGAATTTCGCCCGCTGCTTGGGCCCAGTCCCCGCTGTTCACTCCGCGCGCTCCTGCAGCCCCGGGCGCGATGAGCTTGAACGGCATCGTCGCGCACCGCGATGGCTTTCTGTTGGTCGCCAACTATGCAGCGGTTGGTCCGGAGAGCGCCGTTCTACGATCCAGGTGAACGGTCGCGTGTCGGCGAGCAACCTCGAGGCGGTCAACGAGCTGGCGACGCGCGGATAGGGCATCGCGCTGTTGTCCGAGGCGGCGCGAGCGGTACGGAGCGGCCGTTATGCGTAGCGGGACCCTGCGCCGCAGCGGAAACTGCGCCGGAGCGGAAACTGCCCCGAACTGATGCTCATTGACGCGTTGTGGCAGCCCGGCCCCAAATCAGCAGACGCGCAACACGCGGCCGCCGCGGCGGGCGAAGCGTGAACCCCCAGTTAATCTGTGGCAGGTACCCAAGCGGCCTCAGGCGTGAACGAGAGCGTCGCGGCCTCCGCATGCCCGCCGCATCGAGATTTTGTGAGGAAGGTGAGTCGCGATTTCGCGTACACACCCCCCGAGGCACGGACATGATCAAAATCAACTCTTCCAAAACTGTTGCGGCAAGTGTGGCCCTTGTGCTCGGAGTTGCCGCGTGCAGCCAGAGCAACGACGAACAAGGGACCAAGGTGACGGACGAGTGCACACCGACCGACTCGGACTCGAAGACCGACTCGGGGAGTGCCGAACCCAGCAAGCCCGAGGAAACCCAACCCGCCGAAACCCAACCGGGCGAGACCCAGCCGAGCGAAACCCAGAGCAAGGACGATGGCGGCACAATCTCCAGCAGCGAAAACGGATCGCAAGCGGAGCCTGACGCCGGGACCGCCGAGACCTCGAGCGCGGATGCCGCAACCGCACAGCCCACGAGCGACGCCGACGGGGGCACGAACGACTCCGATCGGGGGAGCGACGCGAGCTCTGACGAGGCCCCGGAGCTGACGTTGTCCAACCTCAGCCCCGATTTGTTGCCGCCATCGCCCGCGGGCGATCTCAGGATCGCGGGCGATTGCACGATCGACACGGAAAGCGGACGTTTCGATTGCCCTGACTCGGAGGGAACGTTCAGCTTCGAGGTCGTCGAACCCGAAGGAGCGTCGCGACTCGGAGTGATGCGCGTGAAATCCCTGCAAGTCGACATGGGCGGGATTCTGCGCGTGTCAGGTGCACTGCCGTTGGTCTTGGTTGCGGACGACACGCTGCGCGTGTTCGGTCGAATCACGGCCTCCGCTCTCAAACATGAACATTTTGCGGGCGGCTTCGCGCCTGCGAATGGTCCTGGCGCGGGACAAGAGGGCGTGTTCTGGCCGAGCAGTGGTGGCAGTTACTGCGGCGTCGGAGGCGATGCCAGCGCGCCTGAGGGGGAGAGCCCAGCGTTACCTGGCGGCCCGACCTACGGCAACGAAGCCTTGATTCCGCTCTTGGGTGGTTCGGGGGGCGGCAGCGAAAACGGCGGAGCTGGAGGTGGGGCGCTGCAACTGGTCGCGGGCGTCGAGATACAAATTGGTATCACGGGTGTCGTGGACGCGGGTGGTGGTGGGGGGCGCAACGGTGGCGGAGGCGGCGGCTCGGGTGGCGCATTGCTGCTCGAAGCACCGCGCGTCGCGATCGATGGAGTGCTTGCGGCTAACGGTGGCGGAGGCGGTATGTCCTCGGGCGGCTCCGGCGGCAGCGACGCCAATGCGAGCGCGACTGCAGCGCTTGGCGAAGGCGCGAACAACGGGGGACAAGGTAGCTCGGCGGACGAACCCAACGGTGCTGCTGGGGTCTACGTCAACAACAACGAAGTGCCCGGTGGCGGTGGCGGCGCGGGCCGAATCCGCATCAACACCTCTGACGGGACCGCCGAGATCAGCGGAACGATTTCGCCTGGGCAAGCGTCGGGGTGCGCAACACTCGGAACCTTGCCTTGATCTCGCGCGGTTGCGTCCGCACGCGCCCGACCTTTTCCGTGCCGACGAGCCTGCCTCGCCCCAAGACGCCGACGTGATCGAAGCGTCTGCGCGTCCGACTTTGCGTCCGCGACGGCTCGTCGGCAGGGAAAGCGAGATCAGAGACGTCAGCGAGAGCGTCACCCAGGCTCCGGTGACGTCTCTTGTTGGACCTGGTGGCGTGGGCAAGACTGCGCTCGCGATCACGGTTGCAAGCCAGGAACGTGTACGTCAGTGTTTGGACACCGCCAGCTTGGAGCTAGCTGGCGTAGGCTTTGCCACGAAAACGGGTTTGCCGACCCCGCCGAGCGCGGGACTATTGGCGTTGTGGGGCGTGAAGTTTGCCAGCAGCCCGCAGTCGATCGTCAGTGTGTCGCTACAGATTCTAAAGTCCGGGCGGACGTCATTGCGACCCTCACGCACGAGGTCAGCAATGGGATTGGTCAGCGTGCCGTCGTCGCAGCAGCGCGAACTCTGACAATGTTGAAGTTCTTGCAGAATGGCCGCTGAGCAACTGGCGCCCGCTTTGACCTCGTGTTTGTCGGAATGGGCGCCGGGTGTGCCCTGAGCCGGATCGCGACAAGTGACATGCCCGCCGAAGACGTGTGGGCTCTTGGGATCCGAGCTCGGAAAGATGCAGTGCAGTTCACCTTGGCCCGGCGTCTGCTTCGCGGTGCCGGCGGTGACGAACTCGGAGCCAGAGTGATAGTGACAGCTCACCCCAACGCTTGCGAACGCGCAGTCGCCCTTCTCGTTGATGCTGCCATCGCCAGCCTGAGAAATGATGTCGGCAGGGGGTACGTCCTCCGCACGGCATTGCGTCATTTGATCCAAAAAGGCGGGCGAAAGTTGTAGAGCGACGGCCCCAGTGCGCGGCGCCTGATCCGCTTGCGCGACAGCCTGCCCTTGACACAGAGGGTATTCGCTGGGCGCTGCAGGTGCAGGCTCACCGGTCGTGCTGGCTGAGGGTTGAGCCTCAACCCGAGCAGCGATCGGCGGTGCCGGTGGTTCGGCACTCGGCTCAGCAGGTGCGAGCGCCGGACTCTGTTCCGGTGCCTTCCCGCAGCTGGCCGCTGCAAGGACGAGAAGAGTAAACGTTAGACCGCCCCTAAAACCAACGTGAGTTCTCATGGTCAGCGTATACGACTAGCGGCGCACCACACGTAACGCCTCCATCCCTGAAATCCGTGCGCGGGGCTAGTTCAATCCCCTACGCGACCAGTACACCGCTCGATGCCGCATCGCGGCAACCGCGGGCGTAGAAGGGAATCGACCTCAGCCGCGCATCGTCATGGAAGCGCCAGAGGAAGTCCGCTGCCAGTTCGACGTCACCTATCAGGGCACGTGCGAAGACGCGAACCTCGAACGAACCAGGAAGCACTGACTTTCGAATCGTCGACGTCCCATCGCCTGCGTCGTGAGCGGCGCCAACCGCCTGCAAGGAAGATCAGCCCAGCTCCAAACGCAACGCCTCGCGGGTTACCCCGTGCGGGTCTCAGCGAGCAGGCGGGCTTTTCGCCGGCGTCGCGCAAAGCGCTTTCGAGCGCCGCCTCGATGACCGTGGCCCGCACCACGAGCTCCCCACGCTCTGCGGGGGCGTCGAGACGCCTGCGCAGCGAGCACTTGCGCTCGTCGTCCCAAGTGTAGTCGGGGCTACCTCCAACCAAAACACCCGCATATTCACCTGAAGCAGTGAACACGGCAGAACCCGATCCCCCCTGAAAGGTATCGCTGCTGACTTCGAAATAGTCGGCGGGTGAGGCATCGTATACCTTACCCCCAGCCTCGGCCCTGACGGGCAAGCCTTCACTCGTCCCCACGACTACCACGGCTTCCCCCGTTTCGATCAGCGGGGGCGGCGCCGCGAAAGCGAGGGCAGGGAGTTTGTCAGCGCTATCCAGTTCCACGATCGCAAAGTCGTTGCCCGAGTCGCTATCGATGTCGCCGTTGTGCCAGGACAACACCCGCACGATCGAGTGGACTCTATCGGCGTCGACTGGGCCCAAGGTTACTCCCGCGAGGTAACCTTGCACGAACACGCTGTCACCCTTCGTCTGCTCATCCACGCAGTGGCCGGCAGTGATGGCCGTGTTGTTCTCTGCGAGTACCGCCGTGCAGTGCGACAACGAGGGCTCATCCAGGTCCGGTTCTTCGGGGCAAAGATCGAGCCGCTGACCGAGGGTAGGGCCATTGAGCGCGTAGCTGCCGTCGGGTAACGATTGCACGTACTCGCGCGAGATCAACGCGCCAACTAGGCGCAAGCCGAGATCGCGGATCTTGGCGTCCGGATAACTCTCGAGGTCAACCCGATCGTCAGTGCCGTAAATGATCGCCTCGCGGCCAACAGCGACCTCCGAAGTGTCGCTGTTGGATGAGCCTCCGTTGTATGAGCTGCAGGCCAAGCTGCACGTCCCGCACAGTGCGCCAAGCGCCAAGAGGACACTTTGACGCACTGTCAGTCGTGACATACCAGACTCGTTAGTACGCAATCGCCAAGTAGTAGGCGTGACCGGCACCCAAGAAGAAGCCGTTGATCCGGAAGCGGCGCGCCGATGCGCTGGGTCCTTCGACGTAAGCCCACGAGTTGAAGCTGGGGCCGTCGCTCGCATTGCAGTTGCAGGGGAACACGAACACGCTGCCCGAATCCCCCACGGAACCAACTTGCGTCCAAGTCGAGCTACCTTGAGGCGATCGTTCGACGTTCGCCGAAAGGCCAGAATCGCTTTGACCCCAAGTCGTGTTGCAAATCGCGGCCGCAACGCGGTTCGTCGTGGCAGTGCCGATGCCCATCGACAAAGTCGAGTTAGCGGTTGGCGTCGAGCCGAGAAGCGTCGGACTGCTGCCGCCGCGCTTCGTGGATGTCCAGTTCTTGCAGTTCGTCAAAGTGCCTTTTTCCACGACCGCATTCGGATCGATGATCACGTTGCGCACAGCAGTGTCCGCGCGCCCCAGCGCGCTGGCCTCGACGTCGTGTGCCTCAATCAAGCGCGAAGGCACCGCCGCCTCTTTCGGCGCCATTGCCAAGTACAACTCGAGCGAGGTCAGTTCGCCGTTTTGCTGGAGCAGCTGGAACACCAGCGGGAGTCCATGTGAATCTGAACCAGCCACAGTGATTCCGATCGTATCCCCATTGTCGATGAAGGTGTGCTGATAGCCACCGACCTCGAACGTCGCCAGCTGAGTTGGCTCGCTTGCTGGCGCGGCGGCTTGTGCTGCCGGTGCTCCTTCGCCCGCTGCCTGTGCTTGTGCCCCTGCCTGTTCGTCAGGCTGCGCCGAATCGGTAGCGCCACAGGCGAACACTGATAACCCCATGCCGAAAATTGCTACATTCGTGATGAATTTCATACAACATCTCCCAACGGGGCAAACGCGCCCCCGCCAGAGACGTTAACGATCAGCGTCTGAGAGTAACAGGTACAGCGAGCGAGCTACTCCAGTATTAACACTGTTAACGCTAGGGGAGCTCTCGTAACTCAAATCTCGACCTGCATTCGATTTCAACATCGCAGACCTTGACGGCGCGACGCAGCAATTGGCGTATCGAGTGACGGAAGGTCACCTTTGATCCGGACATGGTGACGACATCAAGACGCTGCCTCAATCGCTCGATCGCTCAATCGCTCAATTCGTCACATCCAGTGCTTCGCTCGGTTTGCTCGAGCCGGCTAGTGGGCTTCGCGCTGAACGCTCTGCGGCGTAGAGCGCGCGCTTCGTGCGAGTTGGCTCGGGGCGAGTCTCCGCCTCTGCGGTGCTTGTCATCGTATCACGCTTCTTGCGCTTACCGCGTTCGTACTCGGTGTTGATGATGGGCGCTCCACGTTGCGGGTGCGTGCTATAAGTGAATCGACCGCGCCACGTAGAGCGTCGCTATGTGTGCATTCTGCGTGCCCCAGCATTGACCCCTTCGTGCACGACGCGTACGAGGTCGAGCCGACAGGACTGGGGTCGAGCGCTGCACGTCAGGGGGCGGCTAATCCCAGCGCGTTCGTGCGCGCTCATTTGCACCACGGGCTGCCAGCTCAGGCTTCAGCCGTGCTAGCTTTGGGTTGCAATGGGCGAAGTCGTCAATCTCAACAAGTTTCGCAAGAAGAAGCTGAAGCTCGAACGCGCGAAGCGCGCGGAGACCCATCGCCGTCTACACGGGCGCACGAAACTCGAACGAGCACGCGAAGCGCTTCGGAAAGAGCAGTTGACGGCCAAGGTGGACGGCGCGTTCCTCGAACGCGACGCAGAAGCCAAGAAAGACGATTGACCCCGCCGAATGTGGGTTCGCTGAGCGCTCAGCGCGTTTGGTTCACGCGGCGTGGGCGGATACGGATTGCACCAATCCCTGCCAGCGCGTCTGTGGTTCGCTGGTCAGCGCGTAGGGTTGGAAGGCGATCATCACGCCGTTGTGGGTCTGCTCGCAGCGTGTCACGCGACACCACAGCTCGAAGGCCTCGGATGTGGCGTTCAAGCGCATTCTCGCGAACCAGTTCTCGGGAATGTTTTGAGTGCCCACGGCAA
>DATAHU010000079.1:0-4665 GCA_036263015.1 Polyangiaceae bacterium
GCCTGAAATACGAATGCCGAAAAGGCCGCGTGTTGCTTGGCGACCACTTCAGGAAAGTAGACTTGAGCGAAGTGTTTGGCGTTGGTTAATGTGTCGAAGGCATAGAGCCCTCCCACCGTGTGGGTATTGGCACCGCTCAGCCACGTCTTGGCCAAGAACCCTGGGTTGGCGCGAATGAGAGGATCCCGCACGGGCCACGGCACATTGCTGAAGGCGAGATTGACTTGCACTTCCGTGTAAACGAAGGCCTCGGGTTCTTTCGGCAGCTGAGCACCATAGAACACCGAATTCATGTCACGGCTGGCGTCCGCGGTTTCAGTAGCATCGAAGATCTTGCTCGATTGACCAACCCCGAAGCGGCGCGAGTAGTTCGCGAAGTAGCCATCGACGAAGTCTTGCGCGTGGGTGCGCGAGTCGAAACTCAGGAACGCGTTTGCTCGGGTCAGACCCGTTTCGACCAACCAGGTGACGTTCTGAACCCCGGCCTGTTGCTCGAGCTCCGTCCCGAGGCGCATGAACGCATCGTCGTTCATACTTTGCTCCAACTGGAGCTCGGCCAGCACGAAGGCAACCGGCGTGGCATCGCGCTCGGAGCTTACTCCTTGCGAGCCTTCACGCGTCGCGTCACCACCGATTGACCCGAAGTCCAACACGGAGTCGAGCGCGGCTGCGCGACCGTTGGTGAGCGCGTTGGGATCGGACGATAGTAAGTCCCGGAGCTGTGAGTGGAGCACCAGCAAGCGCTGCCCAATCAGTAGCGGGCTCGTGGGATAGTCGTCCGCGAGTTCGAGTTGCTCGCGTGCGCTGGCCGACGCCCAGTCGTCCGTGCTCTTCAGGATCCAAGCTCTGTTGCTGCGTTGTGCGGGCACTTCGTTAGCGACCACGATCAATTCACCTGCCGGAGTGAGCGCGATGCCGTCAGCCCCAAACAACGCAGACGACAGCGCCACGCGCGTGACGTCTTTGGGGGAGGCGAGCGGGATCCGAAACAACGCGCCGTCGCTCTTCTTGACGACCAACAAGTAACCGCTTGGGTGCACGACCAAGCCATTGAGGCCTATACCCGGGCCTAGAAACTGGCCGTTCTTCGCAAATAGACTCGCGTGTCCTTCGACGTCCAAGCGATAGACGGCCCCTGCGAAGCTGTCGGAAATGTATGCGTTGCCCTGCTCGTCGAGCGCAATGGCATTGGCCAGGTGCTCGGGAGCGGTGCTGAGGTCGGCCAGCGACACGTAGTTCAGCGCTGCACCGGAGTCCAAATCGTAAACCCCGACTGCGGCCACGTTGCGCGACGGGGCGCAGCGGCGCAGAGCAACCCCAAGCTCGGTGTTGAGGGCGAAGAGTCGGCGACGTTTCCAGTCGGCGGCAATGCCGAGCACCGAACACAGCCGTTCATCTGTGACCAGCGGTGTGCTCTTGCCGTCGCGGGTGATCGAGAAGACGGCGCCTTGCCGTACCGAGCCGACGAGCAAATGCTGCGTCTGTGGGTCGAACAGAGCCGTTTCTGGAAACAACGTTCGATCTTGGATTGGCCATGACGTTTGAACCACGACTGCGCGCTCGTCGGGGCGAGCGGTCGTTTGGGCTCCGCTCGGAAGCGAGGTTAACGCGTCCGCAGTGGTCGGGGAGGCCGGCGCAACCGACTGCTGACAACCCACAACCAATGCCAATACTGCGCCTTCCAACAGCGTCGTGCGGACGCGCGTCAGCCTTCCGGGACGATTCTTTCGCCAAGTCATGCTCTGCCTTTCTGTTGTTGTTTTGCGACACACCGGGGCGTCGCTCGCAGCGCGCTATTGGGCGCGGGAGTTCTGCAGCAATGCGTCTAGCTGTCGAATCTCTGCTTGCAACTCGTGGATCGAGTCGGCCTCCTCCGAGACGCCCCGTTCCCACAACTGTTCCTGGAGCTGTACGTCCAACTGGTGCCGTTGGGCATACAGCTCGAGCTGCTCCTCGTTGGTGAACGTGAGAGCCGTTGCGACGTTGGACCCAGCTACGTCGTTGGCGCGGGGCAATACGAAACCACAAGGGGTCACCAGTAGATACAAGGGCAACAACGCCCAGGGCGTTTTGCGCCTTGACCCGTGCAGTTGGCTCCGGTTCAACAGACGTTCGACTCGGTGCACGATGCTGTTCCGGGTGCCGTTCATCAGTGGCAGCACCTGCACCTCGCGACGAGCAACGCAGGTCTCGGCTACCCGCACCAAAGCACGTGCCAGGCTCTTCGATTCGCCCAACAATGCGGCGGCACGTTCGTCGCAGTCCAATTCTGCTTGATTGCGCAACGTCCTTGCCAGCAGGCGGTTCAATGGCTGGACGCACAACGCGCAGTCCAGTAGCGCCACGAGCGGGAACCAGAGCCAATCCAAACGCACCAAGTGCGCCACCTCATGGGCCAACACCGCTCGCAGTTCGTCGTGGGTGAGAGTTTGCTGCAAGCTCGAGGGAATGCAGATTTCACTAGCGCTAACTACGGCAGGAGAAGCCAACTGCATGCTGTGCGACAAGCGAACGGAACCACGAAGCCCGGCCCTGCTGCTCAACCCGGCGAGCGCCATCTCGAGTTGCGCGTCCGTCGACTTCACTCGCACCCTCAGGGCTGCCCGTAGCCGTCGCAGCCCGCCGTAAACCGCGTGACCGCGCACCAGAGCTAGGCCCAGCCAAGCGCACATCAACCCGGCGCCGAGCGCCGTCAGCAGAGTCGAGGCTGGGCCCGTGGCCTGGGAAACTGGTAGCTCGACGCTAGAACGGAAGCTGTCTGGTCTGGATTGTTCACCCACAACCCAACACGCTTGGGCGCTGGCGGTCAGCAGCGGAAACACTAGCGCACACAAAAGGAGGCTTTGCGCGGCCCGTCGCATCGAGTCGCGTCGAGCCACCAACAAGGCCAAGCTCGCCACGAACGTCGAGTGCAACAGGTACGTGCAGAGCCACGTGACCGCGCCCTGAGGGACAATGCCGAACGCAAGGGCCTCGACCAAGGATTGCATGTCTACGGATCCTTCTTCTCGAGCAGTTGGCGCATGCGCTGCAAGTCTTCGCGTGTGACGTTTTCCGAGTCCAACAGTTCCGCCGCAACGCTCGAGATGCTTCCGCCGAAGAACGAGTTGACCAAGCGCTGCAGTGCGCTCTTGGCCGCCTGCTCTTGGCGCACTTTGGGCTGGTAAATGAACTGGCGGCCTTCGGCTTTGTGGCGCACCCAGCCCTGTTTCTCCAAACGCTTCAGCAAAGTCGCGATCGTGGTTACTGCCAGCGGACGACCGCTTTGTTCCAAGGCTGCTTGCACATCCGATACCGAACCGGCACCGAGCTTCCACAAGGCTTGCATCAGTTCGAGCTGGAGCTCGGTCAATGGATTCGAACGCATCGACTACAAGTGTCGTTGTTGATCGCCGGTTTGTCAACGACATTTGTAGTTTGACACGTCCAGCGAGGACGCAGCTGGACTCAGCATCCGAGCGCGGCAAGCGCTACGGCCGCAGCAAGCTTGTGTTTCGCCTGCCACGGCGGGCCCGCGTCGCGGCCCATGACGCGGAGCCGCGTGTCGACTTCGACGCCGAGCGCTCGCGAGGCGTCTGCGAAGGCCGTCTCCCGATCGTACCAACGCACGAACCAACCACGTTCACTTGCGGCGCGGGCGACCGCTTGCCGGTACATGACCGAGTCTGCAACCGTCTGCGCGCGGTTATCGGCAATGATTAGTTCGATCGTCGCCGGCATTGGCGGGCACTTTCGTAACGCGATGCGCGCAATGGGCACCGAAACCGCGCTAGCCAAGTTGGCGAGCGCGGCTCGTGCTCCGCGTTCTGCCGAAGCCCGCACCCGCTCGACCAAGGCGACCACCTCGGCCAGCGGAACGGGGTGCGCCCCCGGTGTGTTCAAGTAGCGACCCAGCGCCCAGGAACCTTCGTGGTGATGCGGATGGGTAGAAAGGCTAGGTTCGGTCAGCACGACGTCCCGCCGATCGAGCAGTTCACCAGTGGTCGCTATCGTGACCAGCGTCACGCGATTGCTGTGCTCGACGACGCCAACGCAAGCGCTCGGCCGCGTGCTCGAGCGCTTGGACTTCTGCGAGTGGGAACGCGCTCGGCTCATGCTCGATGCCCTTTCTACGCTGAGCGCCGAGAGCGGTAAAGCCCTGGAACGGCCTGCCTCAGGGCGAGGTTTATTCCTCCAGGCTTCACAAGTGGTGCCTGGTCGAACCGGATTGCTCCAGTGGCGTCGTAAAGGTAACGCACGCACAGGCCGCCACTCTCCGATTCGAGGAGAGCTGGCGCTCGGGCTTCGGTCAGCGCGGAAAGGTCGTGCACCAGTTTGTCGCACTGCCTGCAGAGCCGGGCGTTACCTTTGCGCGTCAAACGATTCCACTGGATGCCACCAGGGGTTGAGATCTCGACTTGTTGCTCGTGCATGACGTCGTCACTGTGACAATGAGGCGCGCGGCCAGCAATGACGCGATAGAACATAGCGTCGCGCGCCTACGGTCAGTAGCGAACGAATCTGTTCTAATTGGGCCGCTCTGCTGCCGTGGACGCGCCTGCCAAGCCCACGGCTTTGGGAGTAAAGTGCCGAGCGTCCAATGCAATCGAGCAGCACTCAAGCATCGCCCAACGAGGACTTGCGTCTGGAAACGCAGCGTGGCCTGGTCGTGCGCGTGACCCTGTC
>DATAHU010000080.1:0-233290 GCA_036263015.1 Polyangiaceae bacterium
GGGGCTTGCCGCTGGACGAGCGCCTCAGCGACTGCGCCGAGGGTGCCCTTGATTGCCTCCGGTGCGGCGACGGGTTCCATCGCGGGTCGCGCTACGCGAGGCGTCAAAGGAGCCGGCTCGCTCGATCCCGAACCGAGTCCAGGCATCGTTCCGAGACCCAAGCGGTCGGCGCGAGTTTTTCCAGCGATCGAACCGTAGGCGACCGCGATTTCAGAGCGCGGCACGATCGGAGTCGCGGTTGGCCCAGTCGGCGATTCTTGACCGAAACCATCGTCGGCGGAGCGCCGCAGACTGGGCTCTCCCGCTTGGGATTCCGGAGCTTCGGTCACCCGCAACGACATGCGCTGCGGTTCGCGACGCGGCTCGGAGCGACGCGACAATGGAGGCAGCGACGGGACCCGACTGACCATCAACTGCGACGCACGCGTCGCCTTTCGCGCCACCTGATCATCGTCGTAGTTGACAGCGGGTGGCTCGGACGGAGCACGCGCCTCGAGCGGAGCCAGATCGTCGCTGTTGCGCGGTTCGTGAACGGCAGCAGCCACGGCGGCCAAATCGAAGGCGCTGGTGCCCGGTGGAGCACCGGCGGGAATGCTCACACGCACACGCATGCCCTCGCCCGCGACCTCGACGGGGGGCGCCGACGGTCTGACCGAGACGTGCTGATCGTCGCTCGACTCTTCGACGGATCGAATGGAGCCCGACTGGTGCGAACGGCCCGGCACGACACTGGCCTCGTCCTGCACGTCGGCCGCCTGCACCAACAAGCCCTCGAAGTGAAGCTTGGAAATCGCTTGAAGCGTCGACAAATCCTCGAAGGGCGATTCATCGATGACCGCCATCAGTGAACGAGTTCCATCGAGCAGACGAATGATGCCGTTCAATTCATCTGGGATCTCGGGCAGCCGTTCCAGCAGCTGATCACTGCGTACGTCGAACACGGCCGTGCTCGAGGGCAACTGCTCCGCCAGGCGTCCCCATTCGTCGACGCGACGCATGCCCTCCATCAACAACGCTTGCGTCGAAGTCGTCACGACCTCAGCATTGTCGATCGACCGGAACTGCACTTCGAAACTACCGTTCGTCCACAGCAACGCGCGGTAGATCGCTTCTTCGCCGCGCAATCGTCCGTGCTCGGCGTCGATCACCTTGCCGTCGCGGAAGTACACGATCACTTCTCGCTGGCCGCTCGAAATGCGTGCCATGCCGCTCTTGCGGCTGACCTCGAGGGTTTGCAGCAGATCGACGACGCCCATGTCGTCGAGCGTGCCGCTGAAGCGCGTGCGCGAAGTGACCTTGGCGGTCGCGATACGCTGCTGCGTCTTGCGCGCCAACAGAATGTTGACACGCGTGATCAGCTCTCGAACGAAGATCGGCTTGGTGAGGTAATCCTCGACGCCCAATTCCAAACCTCGAACCTTGTCCTCGATCGATGTTTCCGCCGTCAGAAAGACGATCGGGATGTTCGCGAACTCGGACTTGGCCTTGAGCTGACGCACGAGCTGGAACCCGTCCATGCGGGGCAACCGCGTGTCGGTCAGGATCAAATCCGGTTGGGCGAACTCGAGTTTCTCGAGCGCGTCCGCGCCGTCAGTTGCGGTCGTTACACTGAAACCCTCGTTCTTGAGGCTGACTTCCAGCACGCGCACGCTGCGTGGGTCTGCATCGACGAGGAGAAGCTGCGGCTTTGCCATCGCACCGGGATCAGGAGCCTGGGGGCATCCAGTTTGCAAGCATTAGAACGAAATTTCACGCTCTCGAGGCGTGAAAGATTCGAAGTTTCGTCCGTTGGGGTTAGCACTCGTCGACGCGGCGATTGGTGCAACGCCCAAAAGCGCGCACCATCCGCCGACTCAAGAGCCGGGTTTCAATCCATTCCCGCACTCTGCGCAGAAGCGCGCACCCGCTGGATTCGCAGCGCCACACTTTCCACAGGCACCTGGCGCGGCAGCTTGCGCCGCTGCCGTCGGAGCGACCGGCGGCGCTGCGGGCGGAGTTGCGGGCACTGCGGGCGCGCCTTGAGGCGCGTAACCCTGCTGCGGATAGCCCTGCTGCGGCGCCCCAGGCTGGGCCGCTCCCTGCGGATAGCCCTGCTGCGGAAATGGTTGCTGGGGATAGGGCTGTTGCGGATAACCCTGCTGGGGATAAGGCTGCTGCGGATAACCCTGCTGCGGCCCAGCCGCATAACCCGCTGGGGGATAACCTGGCGCCTGCCCAGGAGGATAACCCGGAGCCTGCCCAGGATAGCCCGGGGGCCCATAACCTGGCGGGGCAAAGCCGGGCGGACCGTAACCTGGGTGCATCCCGTACTGCATGCCGGCACCCATGCCCAAGCCCGCTACCAACCCGGCGCCCGCCAAGGCTGCCGGTGCGCCGCCGCCCTCGCCGCCTTTGGCCATTCCGGCCCCAACCCCCAACATGGCCTCGGCCCCAGCGAACTGCTGATAGCGGTTCAGATCCAGGTTGTTGACGTACTGGGCGCGGTTTTGGAACTGCCGATCGTCACGGAACTTCTGCGCTTCCATTTCCGCTTCGGCTTGCGAAACGCCAATCTTCGCTTTGCGCGCGTTGATCTTGGCTTGAACGATCTGGTCCTGGAATTGATCGATGCGCGCCTGATCTTCGTCCGACAGATTGAGATTGAGCTTGGCGATTTCCAGAACCGTCACGCCGATGCGCGTCAGATCCGGGCAACTCTGAACGATCGCTCGAGCGACGTCGGCTCCGGCAGTGCCAAAGTCCATCATCGTCATCTCGCCCTCTTTGATCAGCCGAGCCAACGTCGCTTTGACGCCCATCATCAACTGATCACGCACCCATTGCATCGCGCGATCGGGATCGGCAGCGCCCGTTTGGCCAACGAACTCCGTCACGAACTTGAGCGCATCGACGACTCTGAAAGAATAAGTGCCGAAAGCGCGCGGGTTCACGCGAATGTCGAGTTCGGGATCGCGCATCGATCCGATCGGTCCGCCGAAGGTCTGGTTGTAGAGCGGCCGCGTCGTTACGAAATAGAGTTCGCTGATGAAGACGTTGCCACCGGTGAACTTGTCGACCAGGGAGCCCAAGAAGGGAATGTTCTGGGTATCCAGCGTGTGGCGACCCGGCCCCAAATAGCCGACGTACGCGCCGTCCTTGAAGAACAGCACCAGCTCGTCGGAATCGACCGTCAGTTGCGACCAAAAGGGGAAGTTCTGATCCGGATGCTTGTAGACGATCGCCTCTTTGGCCGTATCGGGCCGGGCGATCATCATGCGCTGCACACCACCCTTCACGAAATCGAAGATACCCATTCTGAAAACAACCTCCGCGTCAGCTCGGGCAAGATAGTCCCGTCATACGCACAGGGCAACCCGTCCCTGCCGTGCGTGCACCCAGAGATCCGCACTTTGGAGGAGAAAGGTAGGTAAGTGGCATTCGGGTGGCGCTCGCGACGAGTGCATTCGGTTTGCAAGGGCTCGGCACTGGGCGCAGGATGGGCGCCGATGCCAGAGATTGATCCCGGCCAGCTGTCTCCGATCGCACAGAAGTTGTTGTCGCCTGGAGCTCCGGCAAAAGCAGTCGCCCTCGCCGCCAAGGGCGTCATCATGGGAGCAACACCCACAGACGTGATCAGCGTCGTCGCGGCCTTGACGCGTCACGCCGATGCCGAGATCGCGAGCTCCGCCAAAGCCAGCTTCCCCAAACTGCCCAGCACGATCTTCGACGGAGCGCTGGCGAGCAACCTGCAACCCTCCGTGATCGAGGTGCTGCTCGATCTCCTGCCTTTCGAACCCAACCTGGTCGAGCGTGTGCTGCGCATGCCGTCCCTCGACCAAGCGACCGTCGAGCGTTTGGCGACGCAGGCTAACGAGGTCATCGGCGAGTTGATCGCGACCAACGAACAACTGTTGCTCAAGTTTCCGAAAGCCATCGAGCGTTTGTATTTGAATCGACGCGTGCGCATGTCGACGGCAGACCGAATACTGGAGCTCGCGGTGCGCAATCACGTCGAACTCGACATCCCCGCCTACAAGCAAGCGGCCCAAGCGATCCTGAACGAACTGATCATCGAACCGACGGGGGAGCCCACGTTCGACGACGTGTTATTTCAACAGACCGAAGCGCTCGCACAGGAAGCGACGCTCGATCCTCAGGTCGAGGACACCCACGATACGGACGACGAGGGCGAGGAGCATCTCAGAGAGAAGTTCCTGCCCTTGCACCAACAGCACCAACAGATGACGGTGAGTCAGAAGATCCGCCGCGCCGTACTTGGCACGGGCGCCGAACGCATGCTGCTGATTCGAGACACGAATCGTCTGGTCGCGGCCGCTGCGGCATCGAGCCCACAAATGACGGACACCGAGGCCGCCATCGTCGCGGCCAACCGCAACATCTCCGAAGACGTGTTGCGCATCATCGCGATGAACCGCAATTTTACGCGTAGCTACCAAGTCAAACACAACTTGGTGACCAACCCCAAGACACCACTCACCTTCTCGGCGCGCTTGCTGCCGCATTTGCGCGACAACGACATGCGTGCGCTGACCAAGAGCAAGAACGTGCCCGCCAACATCCAGGCACTCGCGCGTCAACAAGTGATGCGCAAACAAGAGAAGAAGTAATGGTCCTGGAGTAATAGTCCTGGAGTAACGGTCTTGGCCCTCAGGTTCAGTCCGAGCCTTCGCCCAAAACCGAGTGCGGGTGTCGCCGCTGCTTGTCCTGACGCGCTTGCATCTTGGCGTCGCGGATCGCCTCCTGGCGCTTGACCTGATCGGGATCGACCAGGAACCCAGAGATGCGCTCGTCGCGTTCGAGCTTCTTTTGGTACTCGAGCGCTTGCACCTTGTACTTGAAGGACCCGATGCGCACGCGATGCCAAAGGCCACGATCGGGGACGTACGCCGCTTGGCGGTAGGCGCGGTGGCCACGCTTGCGCAGCTCCTCGACGAACGCGTCGGCTTCCACGGGATTCTGGAAGCTCGCAACTTGGATTTCGTAGCCCCCTTGTTCACCTGGCGGAGCCAGTTCGCCTTGATCGTCACTGACGCTCTTGGCAAGCTGCCCCAATTCGTCGCTCGGAGCCGTCGTGACCTTCGTCGCGCCGAGCAGATCGCCTGCCGGTAGCGGTGCTTTGGGCAGCGCGTCGGCTGGGCCGGCCTTGGGGGCCTCGATGCTCGGGGCCACGCGTTCCAAGAGCCGTCCTTGCTCGTCCTTTACGGCAGCCAGAGCCGTGGTCGGCGAACCGTCATCGCTCAACGTCCGGGGAAACGTAACGTTAGCCTCGGGCACGACCAGGGGCGTAGCCTTGGGAGCCTGCTGCGAACGCTCGATCAACTCGGCCAGCGGATCTTGGGTGGCCTGTCGCGGCGGTTCGGCGCGCTGAAACGTCGCCATCGCAGCGACCACCAGGGCACCGCCTGCCAGCGCGGACAAGAGCAGCGTCCCGAAGGGTAGCCCACCGCGTCCCGACTCTTCCTGAATCTGCTCCAGATTCCTCACGTTCATGACCGCTGTTACCTCGCTGACAAGCCTGGCTCCCAGGAGTCTGGGCGCCAGACGCCACCCTAGCCAGGCCTCTCGCCGGTGGGCCAAGTTCCAGGCAGCAGGGGATCTTGCTTGGCCGCAGCCCATGCGGCGGCTCCGGTGGCGTCCGAAAAGCGCTTTGGACCTTCCACCAGGACAGCCCGCGAGAGTATTGCCAGGCCGTGCCGAGCCTCGACCCAAGCCCGCTCGCGAGCGCGCCGCGTAGCCCCGACCCCAGACTGCTGCTCACTTTTTTCGTCTCGGGCTTCCCCGCGCTCGTTTACCAACTCGTGTGGCAGCGAGCACTGTTCGCTCTGTACGGCGTGAACGTAGAGGCGATCACGGTGGTGGTCGCGGCCTTCATGTTGGGCCTCGGTCTTGGCAGTCTGCTCGGGGGCTGGCTTTCGCTGCGAGCACGCGTGCGGCCAGTGCTGCTGTTCGCTGCGTTCGAACTGGTGATCGGCGCTTTCGGCCTGCAGTCCCTGCACTTGTTCCAATGGGTCGGTGAGCGCACGCTCGGAGCAGATACGTTGCACACCGGGCTCCTCACTTTCGTGCTGGTGCTGGTTCCCACTTGTTTGATGGGAGCGACGATGCCGCTTCTGGTCAAGCACTTGGTCGAAAGCCAAAAGAACGTGGGACAGAGCCTGGGCACGCTGTACTTCGTGAACACCCTGGGCTCTGCAGTCGCGTGCTTCGCAGCGGCGTGGATCCTGTTGCCTCAGCTGGGCATGCAGGGTTCGGTCAATGCGGCCGCCCTGCTCAATCTGCTGGTCGCTGGCGCGGCCGCGTCGCTCGCCAAGCCTCGCTCGCCCAACACTCTCGACGATCCTTCAAAGGACGATGCAGCAAAGCTGGCAGCACCGAATCACACGCCAGCCTCCACGCCCGAGCTCGATGTGGCTCGCCCCTTGCCGCTGCGCGCAGGCCTTTGGCTCTCGGGCCTCGGCGGCTTCATCGCGCTGTCCCACGAGATCCTCTGGTCGCGTGTTTTCGGTTTCGCATCGGGCGGGAGCGCGTATGCATTTCCATTGCTCCTAGGCAGCTACCTCGTCGGAATTGCCTTCGGCTCGAGTGCCGCCGGGCGCTATTGCCGTCGCTCGAACCCAAGCAGCACGCGCTCGGGACTCGCCGCATTGGCAACGCTCACCCTGGCCGCCAACGCACTCGCCTTCTGGGTCACGCCACTCGTCTCGTTGATAACCCCACACGCGCACTACGTTTGGGCTCTACCGCTCTTGGCGCTGGCCGCCAGCGCCCTCGGCGCACTGTTTCCCTTGTTGGGCCACTTGTGCGTGCAAGCCAACGCCAAGAGTGGCGCCCGGGTCAGCTACTTGTACGTCGCCAACATCATCGGTTCGACCTTGGGCAGCTTGCTGACCGGCTTCGTGCTGATGGACCTCATGAGCTTGGGCAGCATTTCGTTCTGCCTGGCATGGCTCGGATGCGGACTTGCGCTCTGGATCGCCAGGCAAGCCTCGTCCAACCGCTCACCCAAGCTACAGGCCCTGCCCCGCCCCAACGCACGGCAGCTGATCTGGGGCAGCGGCTTGATCGTGCTGCTGTTGGGAGGGCGACAGGCTTACGCCGGATTGTACGAGCGCTTACTTCCACCTAGCGTCGATCGTCACGACGCCAATGCGTTCACCAGCGTCGTCGAAAACAAGCACGGCGTGGTGGCAGTCCAGGACGATGGCACGGTCTACGGCGGCGGCGTCTATGACGGAATCTACAGCGTAGACCTGGTCCACGATCGAAACATGCTGATTCGGCCTTTCGCGTTGGGGGCGTTCCACGCTCAGCCGCGCCAGGTATTGACGATCGGCTTGGCCTCGGGGTCGTGGGCGCAGGTGCTGATCAGCCATCCCAACGTGGAACGTCTGACGGTCGTCGAGATCAACCCCGGTTACCTCGGCTTGATGGGCGCTCACCCCGCCGTCTCTCCGCTGCTCGACAATCCGAAATTGGAGTTGGTGATCGACGATGGTCGTCGCTGGCTGGCAGCCCACCCCGAACGGAAGTTCGACGCGATCGTGATGAACACTACGTTCCATTGGCGAGCCCACAGCACCAACTTGTTGTCACAGGAATTCCTGCGTGCGATCGGCGCACATTTGAACGCGCATGGCATCGCGCTGATTAACACCACCGGCTCGGACAGCGTGTATCAAACGGCCGTTCGAACGTTTCCCTTCGCCTATCGCTTCTTCAATACTGTGGTCGTGGGCAACGAGACCTTCCACCCCGATCGCAGTCGTTGGCAGCAACTGCTCGAGAACTATCGCATCGACGGTCGGTCGGTGTTCGACCTACCTTCAGACCAGGGCGCGTTGGATCGCGCCCTTTCGACCTTGGACCGAGAAGGGCCGCCCGAAGAGGCACGCCTTGAGAGTCACGAAAGTCTGCTGGCCCGCACAAAGGACGCGCCAATCGTGACCGACGACAACATGGCGACCGAGTGGCACCACCTGCAATGACGACGCGCCGCGGGTAGAGTCTGCTATGGTCCAAAGCACGATGGTCGGCTCGGATCTGCCCCCTGTCGTCAACGACGCGGAAGAGCTCGCCCAGTGGGTCGAAGAGCACTTCCGTGAGCACCTGCCGGAGCCGACGTCGTTCCCGTCGATGGCAACGCGCATCATGGATTTGGCCGAGCACCCCGATGTCGACGTGACGCGCCTCTCGCACCTGATTGAGCGGGACCCAGGCGTGTGTACTGCGGTGCTGAAGCTCGCCAACTCTGCGCTGAACCGACGCTCCACGCCTGTAAACAGTGTCCGCCAAGCAGTGACGCTGCTCGGTCTGAAGAAGGTCGCCAACGCGGCAGTCGGCGTTGCGTGTCGTGCCTTGTTCGACATGGAGGCGCGCATCGAGCACGACCTGTTCCCTGGCTGGTGGGAGCGCTTGTTCCATTGCGCCATGACCGAAGCCTTCTGCTGCTCGTTCGTGGCAATGGCCGCTGCACGCAAAGCATCCGATGGAATTTTCCTAGCGGGGCTACTGCACGACGTGGGCAAATCGTTGGCGCTGCGTTCACTCGCAGCACTGGTGATCGGGGGCAAGTTGGCGCTGCCCGACAATCAAACGATCGAGAGCGTGTTGTCTGCGACGCGCGCGAATATCGGGGCCTTGGCGCTCGGCAGCTTCAATTTACCGCGCTCCCTTGCGCTCGTATGTTTACACCAGGACGAGCCCGCTCTGGGCGGCGATGAGCAGTGGATCGACTGCCACATCGTACGGGTCGTGGCCGGCATCAACGAACTGCGCTTGGGGCGCGAGCCGCGCGCTGATCTGCTCGAGCGCGTACTCGGTTCGGCCAGGGCGTTGCAAATGGAACAGACTGCGCTGCTAGGCCTCGCGAGCCAACTGAGCGATCACTCGGCGCAGGTCCAAGCGCTGTTTTCGACCAACGATGGGGCCAGCGACGAGGACTTCCCGAGCACATTGAACCGCATCCTGCAACAGCAGGGTAACCCAAGCACCAACAGCTGAGCGCATTCGTGAGAAGACATCGAGAAGAGCCGGTCTGGTGCTTGATCACCGACATCGACGGAACCCTGATTGGAGAGACGGACAGCACGGCCCGACTGAAAAGCACCCTGCGGGCGGAGCGGGCGCGATTGCAAGCGCAAGGTGGGCGACTGTACTGGGTGATCGCAACCGGTCGCACGCGGCAAAGCTGCATCGAAGTACTGACCGAGCAAGGCTTCGCGCTGGATGACTTCGATGCACTGGTTACCAGTGTCGGCGCCGAGCTCGAGATCAGAGAGCACCTGCCTGCCCAGGCCGAGTACAGAGCGCGCCTGGCGGCGTCGGGCTTCGATGCCGAGCGCGTGCGCGCCTGTCTCGAACCCTTGCCGTTCTTGCGTTTACAACCCGAAGACGAGCAGCACGTACACAAGGTCTCCTACTGGGCGCAGAACAACCCCGCCCAGCGAGCACTCGTGCAAAACGCGCTCGCGACGTTACCCTTCTGCACTCAAATCGGTTTTTCACATGACGAGTACTTGGACATTGCCCCCGACAACGGCGCCAAGGGCGGCGCGGTTCGACATTTGCTCGAGCATTGGACCATCCCAGCGCGCCGCGCCGTCGCCGCGGGAGACTCGGGCAATGACCGCAGCATGCTGTGCTGCGAATGGTACGGCATCGTCGTCGGCAATGGGCATGGCGAGTTGGACGATCTGCGCGGTCGCGAAATGACGTTCTTCGCCACGCAGCGGCACGCTGCCGGCATTCTCCAAGGTCTCGAAGCACTCGGATTCATGTGAAGCACTTCAGATCTTGCTTGCTCGTCGTTGGCCTGATCGTGAGCGCCGGCTGCAGCTCCGACAGCAATGCTCGAAGCTCCACTTCGAACGAGCCCGAGCCCATGCGCACGGAGCCTGCGATCACGATTGACGACAACGAGCTCCCAAGCTCGCTACCGACGCTCGAGATCACGATCGACGACACGGCGCTACAATCGCTCGACAGAGATCCGTGGCACGCCGCCGACGTCGCGGGTCAATTCACGGATGAGACGGGCACGCGCTTCAGCGTCCAGCTCAACTATCGCGGCGCGTATGCACTGCAAAACTTGATTCAAGGGGGCAAGCCCGGCGAACGCAATTGGAAGGTCAAGTTCGCCAAGGATCAGCCGTACCTCGGACGGCGCGAGTGGAACTTCAACCGCGAACCCCATTTGCGCCAAAAGCTCAGCTACGATCTGATGAAATTCGCTGGCGTCAGGGTTCCTTCAGCGCAGCATGTATTGCTGCGAGTGAATGGACAGGACTTCGGGCTGTATCTCCGTTTCGAGGACCCAGACAACAAAGCTTGGCTCAAAGAAGTATTCGGGAGTGCCGCAGGTGATCTGTACAAAGCAGCGACTGACTTCCCCAACGAGACGAAGTACTTCGCACTGCTCACGAAACTCGGCGCGGCCGATTCCGACTACTACTTGCACTACAACAAGAAGCTGAACAACGACGGCGCTCTGGCCGGCGACTACAGCCAGCTGCGCGACTTCATCGACGGCTTGAACGACACGAGCGACGACCGACTCGACGCTTGGTTCAGCGACAATTTCGATACGGAGAAGTTCATCGACTATCTCGTGGTGTCGAACTTCGTTTCCAATTGGGATAGTTATCCCCAGCGCCCGAAGAACTACTGGCTGTACGCGAGCCCCGTGACCGGACGCTGGATCTTCTTACCCTGGGACATGGATGCGACGTTCCAGAGCGGCCAGAACGGGCTGCACGAGATGGGCGACCACGCCTCGATCTTTCACGAGTTCGACCACTTCGAAGGGCGAGATCCGAATACCTTGGAGGGCTCGGAGCGGCCCCTCGTGCGGCGCTTGATGGCGATCGAGCGCTATCGGCAACGCTACATCGATCGCTACCGCGAGCTTTCAGCGTCGATTCTGAGTCCGGATTATCTGTCCAAACGCATCGATCGTCTGTTAGAGCAGCTCTCCAGCGTGGCCCCGAGCGACGAGGCCGAGCGCGTGAAACAAGACAGCGACCAAATCAAGGCGTTCGTTCGAGCCAAATCCGATAGCACCAACGCCGAACTTGCAAACGCCCTGCCCTGAGCCGACCGTGTCCGTGACCTCTCATAAATTTCGCAATCCGCCGCTCGTCCGCGACCTTTTCACGGCGGATCCGTCTGCCCACGTCTTCGATGGTCGACTCTATGTGTACCCGTCGCACGACATCGAAGCCAACGTTCCCGAGGACGATCTGGGCAGCCACTTCGACATGCGCGACTACCACGTCTATTCGATGGCCGCGCCTGGCGAGGCGGTGGTCGATCACGGAGTAGCGCTGGAGATCTCGCAGATTCCATGGGCCCAGCGTCAGCTCTGGGCGCCGGACGCAGCCCGCAAGGCGGGCAAGTACTACTTGTACTTTCCCGCCAAAGATCACGCCGGGGTTTTCCGCATCGGCGTTGCCATCAGTGATAACCCGCAGGGACCATTCACGGCGGAACCCGAAGCCATCGCCGGAACCTTCAGCATCGATCCGGCCGTGTTCGAAGACAGCGACGGCTCTCACTACTTGTACTTCGGGGGCATCTGGGGCGGCCAACTGCAACGTTGGAACAGCGGCGCTTACGTCGCGGAAGACCGTTATCCGGCAGCCGAAGCAACAGCCATCATGCCCAAGGTCGCTCGCCTCGCCCAGGACATGAAGTCCTTGTCGGAGGCGCCGAGGGATATCTTGCTACTGGACGAAGCGGGCAAGCCGCTCTTGGCGGGCGACAACGAGCGCCGCTTCTTCGAGGCCTCTTGGCTGCACAAGCACAACGGCGTCTATTACTACTCGTACTCGACGGGTGATACGCACAACATCGTTTACGCAACGGGCAATTCCCCTTACGGCCCGTTCACCGTTCGAGGCAAGGTGCTGGAACCCGTGCTTGGTTGGACGAATCACCACTCAATCGTCGAGTTTCGCGGCAAGTGGTACCTCTTCTACCACGACGTGGAGTTGTCGGGGAAAACTCACCTGCGCAACATCAAGCTGACGGAGCTTCGGCATCGAGCCGATGGCTCGATAGAGACGATTGATCCCTTCGTGCGCTGAGAGCAGGCAGGTTCAGCGCGTAGATAGCGCCTTGTAAATCTGCAGCGCTTTCCAGTCGGTTTCGAGCACTTCGCGATCGGGGTCGCTGTCGGCGACGATGCCTCCCCCTACGAAGTAATGAGCGAGCGAACCTCGCCGCTGCAACGTGCGGATCGCCATCGCGAGCTCGAGTCCGCCGTCTTGACCCACGAAACCGAAGGCGCCCGTGTATAACCCGCGACGCTCACTCTCGAGTTCGGCGATGATCTCCATCGCGCGTACCTTGGGGGCGCCGGTTACGCTTCCGCTGGGCAAAGTCGCACGCAACAGAGCCAGGCGATCCAAATCGGGCAGCAGCCGTGCGGACACCTCCGCTTGACGGTGAAAGACGCTTTGAAGCCGAGTCACGTACGGCGCCGAAGCGCGCACGGACCCGAGTTCGGCGACGCGACCCAGATCGTTTCGCTCGATGTCGATCACCATCGCCAACTCAGCGCGTTCCTTGGGATCGGCATCGAGTTCGGCCGCGATCTGACGATCTGCCTCCGCATCGACTCCGCGCGGCCGAGTCCCTTTGATCGGCAAGGTGCGCAGCGTGCGGTCGGCGCCGAGTTCCAGGAACAATTCGGGCGAGGTGCTGATCACTTCACAACCGTCGGGCATGACGAGCGCAGCTGCGTACTCGGCCTTTGCCCAGCGACCGATTTGCTCGAGCAGCCCGAGAGCGTTGCCCTCGACCTGCAGTTCGAGGCGTCGCGCCAGGTTGACCTCGTACAAATCGCCCGCGAAAATTCGTTCCTTTGCCTGCACGATGCGTCTTCGATGCGCCTCGAGATCGACGTTCTGCTCGAGCAGTTCGACCCGTGCGTCGAGTGAACAAGGCTTGCCGCGAGTAAGGCATTCAGCGAGCTGCCGCACCGCCTTCGGATCGTCCCCGACGACGGACACGCGCCCCTCCTGGATGCACGCCACCGCGGGATAGCGCCACCATTGGGCGCGAGCGATGAGGGGGGTGGGCCGTGTTTCTGCTGGGGTAAAAGCGCTACGCTCGAGGCGAGCCCGCTCATCTTCATAAGGCAGCACACCGAACCAGCGCGGCACATGTGCGTGAGAGCCGAGCCGAGCGCCGAGCTGCAGCTCGGGTTCGGGATCCAGGCCAAAACTGTGTGCTACAGGGTTACACGCAATGTAACTGGGCCCGTTGCCCGTCTGAGTCCAGAGCAACGCCGGACACTCTTGGTCCCAGACGCGTTGAGCGAGCAACAGTGGCTTCGCTTCGACATTCAGGGACTCGACGTGCAGGGATTCGAGTTGCAGGGTCATGCTGCTGATCCGGCGTCAGCCGTGTGCGAAACCATACTGCCGTCGGGCAATACGATCACGTCGGCGAGCGGAGCCTGGGCCTGCGCTCCGGGCAACAGGATGCAGCGCCGGATCACGCCCTGGCCGCTGACCTCGGCGTTTGCCCCAATCACGCTCTGTTCAACGCTCACCCCAGGCGCCAAGTTCACACCCGGGGCGAGGTAACTATCCGGCCACGGCCAGCGGGCAGTGGCCGCATTGGGGTCGCGCGTCGCGAGCCAATGCCGGGTGGCTGCCCAATAGCCCCTAGCAGAGCCGATGTCGAACCACGGTTCGGGTGACTCGAGCGTCGCGATCGTGCCGCCCCTACGCAACAACGGCAAACACACGTCCGCAATCAGGCAGCCGTGCTCAGGCAATGACTGCCTGCAATCGTCGCGCAGGCTGAGAATGCCGATGTAGTCGACCCCACGCTGCTCCACGCCGAACTGTTCACCTCGAAGGCGCACCACGTGGCCCTTTTCGTCGAGGCCAACGGTCCCGCGGTCCCGCGCCGGTGCAACCACCAGACAAATCGCATGTTCCGCGTCCCGAGCAAGCAGCGCAGCCAGCGGGGGTTGAGTCCAGATGTCGCCGTTCCAGCTGATGACCGGCCACTGCAGTTGGGGGCTCGCCAGTCGAAGTCCGCCCGCGGTTCCCAGCAGCGACTGCTCCACGCTGGTGTAAACCTCGAACCCACCCTCATGACTTGCCGCGGCAAAGTCGACGATCATTTGGGCTCGGTGGTACGCGTTGACGACCGCGGATCGAAAGCCAAAAGCGGCCAAAGTGCCAGTGATGTGCGCGAGAATGGGCCGGTCGCCAAGCGGTAACAGCGGCTTGGGCAGGTGGTCCGTCAGTGGCCGCAAGCGCGTGCCGAGGCCGGCGCAGAGCACCATCGCACGAGTCATGTTCGGCTCTTAGAGCATCCCGCGTCCCCTGCCATCGGAAAATCTCTCGCGCAGCGCCAGCATGCCATGATAGCCCGAACGTAAATGACGGTCGGCAACCTGTTGGACTCGCAACCCGTGCAGAAGCGCCCGCTGCCCAAACGGGCAAGCGCGAACCTCGGACGTGCGCTGTTCGAATTCGCGCGCTTGCTGCCGGTGCTCTTGGCCATCGGCTGCGGCACCAAGGCTGTAGGCATGACCGAATGCCGCGACATCGAGTTCGCGCGCTGCCAGGCGGGCGTGTCGTGCGGCCTCGTGCGCGACGTCGAGGCTTGCAAGCAGCACTATCAGGACCATTGCTTGCACGGGTTGGCGGTGGACGACGTTCCGCGGCAAAACAAAATCAAAGACTGTGTCGACGCGATCACGGCGGCGGGTACGTGCGCCAAACGCCACGGTCGCAAGGCGACTCCGAAGCAGTGCGGGGATGACTTCAGCGACAGCGATGCGAAGCGGATCTGCGACATCGTCGACGAGCCCGAACAGGCGGCCCAATGCACCTTCCTCATCCCGGACCCTGAAGAGAAGCCCAAGGATGAGGAAAAGTCGCAGGATTCTGGCTCGAAGAAGGCGGATTCGGACGCCGGCTGACTCTCGAACCAGCAGACTGGTACGCGCAGGTTCCAAGCCACGCCAACTGTGGTATTGCGACCTACATGAAGGTCGTGATCGCCGCCCACGGGCACTGCTTCGACGGGCTGTGCAGCGCGGCGTTATTCACCCGCCTCTTGCAGCGTCTCGAATCGAGACAGCTGTCCCTACAATACCGCGCTTGCGGCTACGCTCCCGGACAGCCAACGCCGGACGAGGCGTCGCTCGTAGGTGAACAGAACGCGATCTTGGACTACCGCTACACGCCGTCAGCGCGAGTCAATTGGTACTTCGACCATCATCGCACCGCGTTCAAGAGCAGCGCGGACCGCGAGTTCTTCGAGCAGCAGCGGGCGCTTGGTGCTCGTTACTACTACGATGCGGACTGCTCTTCTTGCACCAAACTGATCCACCAGGTCGCAGCACGCGAGCTTGGGGTAGAGCTCGGGTGTGAACAACTGTTGGAGTGGGCCGATAGGGTCGACTCTGCTGCGTTCGCGACCCCCGAAGCAGCCGTCTCCTTCAGCAGTCCGATCAAGCGGCTGGTGAGTGTCGTGGAAAACCACGCAGACGACGCCTTCTTCGCGCGTTGGATCCCCGAGCTCTTGGCTCGGCCGCTCGAGGAGGTGGCCTCGGACAAGGCGATTTCCCAACTCTACACACCGATCGGGGAACGCCACGACCAATTCGTAGAAGCCGTACAGAGCAAGGCCGAACAACGCGGCCGTGTGGTTTACGTCGACTTGACGGACAAGCCGTTCAAGCTGATTGGCAAGTTCATCACCTATGCACTGTTCCCCCAGTCCGTCTACTCTGTGATGGTGGTGCGAGTGAAGAACGGCTTCCGGATCTCGGTGGGATACAACCCGTGGTGCGGTCAGAGCAGCGCTCTGGACATCAGCTCGATCTGCGCGCGCTACGGCGGCGGAGGTCATTCCGTCGTTGGCGGCGTCTCACTGCCCGAGGGAGAGCGAAGCCGCGCTCAGATGATCGCCACGACGATTGCGCAGGAACTCGATGCTGGTTGAAGCAAACCCGATATTGCCAGGGCGCTGGCGGCGCGGCCCCTCACGGCCATTGGTGCTCGGCCACCGCGGCGCGCGCCACGCGGCGCCAGAGAATACGCTCGCCGCGTTCGAGCTCGCCCGGCGCGAGGGTGCCGACGGCACCGAACTCGACGTGCAACTGAGCTCCGACGGTGTCGCTTACGTCGTGCACGACCTCGACTTGTCGCGGGTTACTGCCGGTCGCGAACCCGGCGAAGTGCGGCGTATGAGCTCGAGCGCGCTCGACCGCGTTCGCGTCGAGGGCGGGGAACCGATCCCGCGCCTAGAGCAAATTTTGCACTGGGCGCACGCCAACGGGCAGTTGCTGAACATCGAACTCAAGACGGCGTCAGCTAGGGCCGATGACGTTGCCGAGGTGGTGGCGAAGCTTCTAGCAGAGTTCAGGGATGCGCCAGAGTGGGCGCTCGTGTCGTCCTTCCACCCGCGCTTGCTCGGCAAGTTCCGCGTGCGCGATACACGCGTGCCGAGCGCATTGATCTTCTCGGCGCGTCACGCGGCGTTGTTCCGCTTGGGTTGGAGTGAGTTTCTCGGCTACCAAGCATTGCACCCCGAGGCGTCTGCCCTTTTGTCTTCCCCGATCCGCAAAGGCCTTCCAGGAGACGCCTGCTTCAACGTTTGGACGGTCAACGATCCGGATCAGGCCCGTTCTTTGTCAGCGCTGGGAGTAAACGCGCTGATCAGCGACTGTCCGGGCCGCATCTTGTCCGCGCTCGGCAGCGACGCCAGCTGACGGCTCGATCGACGCGCGCGTCGCGTTTCACTGCGTTGCGAACCGCGGTCCGAGAGAAAAGCGACGACGCTTTGAACATTTGGCGAGCTCGCGGGTACACAGAGCGCCGCGCAGGGCGGCTCGGGAGGTACCATGAATCGAGTCTCATCCGTGTTCGTCTTGTTGCTCGAGGCGACAGCTCTTTCGTGTAGCGACGACACCGCGGTAGGCAGAGCCAAAGAGGACGCTGGGACGACTGGCGGAAGCAAGTTCGACTCTGGCTCAACGAGCGCAGCAGTCCCAGCTACCGGACCCTCGCAACCCTCGCCCAACACCGACGGCGGCCCTATTGGTGACGGCTCGGACGGATCCGATACGCGCCCGAGCTCAACGCCCGAGATCATCGACGCCAGTTCGCTGACGCAAATCGAGGATGCCTCGCACCCAACTTCGAACACGCTCGGGGGCGACGCCAGTGGCTTGGACGCGAGTTCACCCAGCGCGACTTCCGCCGACGCTAGCCGTCAACCCGATGCGAGCAATCAACCCGACGCGAGGCCGCCAATCACCGCGGACGATCTCGAGCAGGCCGCCCTCGAGTTGATGGCGAGAATTCACCTGCCGGCCGTAGCGCTATCGACCTTCGACGTCCACGGTGTCACTTGGTCCAGCGCTTTCGGCTATGCGGATCCCGAGACCCAGCGGGCCGCGACCGCGGACACGTCGTTTTGGCTCGCTTCCGTGACCAAACCAATCACGGGGTTATCGCTACTGCGCGCGCGCGAGCAAGGCCTGCTCACCTTGGACACGCACGTCGCGGACTTGCTGGCGGCAAGCGACGACTTCAGCCTCGGCGCCCCCTTCGCCAGCGAGATCAAGCTCTCGGACTTGGTCACGCATCAGAGCTCGATTCGTGATTCTGCGTTCTATGCCTGCTCCTATTACAGTACCGAGAACCTAGGCGACGCAGGCTCTCACATCCTTTTGGCCGACTCGTTCGCTCCCGATGTGGGCTGCAGCGTGGACGTTCCAGTCGATCTCGGCGGCTTCCTTGGCGCTTACCTCAGCAGCGATGGCGCCTACTATTCGAGTGACAACTTCCAAGCCACGCCCCCGGGCAGCGTCTTCGAATACAGCAACGTGGGAGCAGCGCTCGCTGGCTACGCCCTGCAGCTCGCGACCGGCACTTCGCTCGCCGACTTTTCGAAGGGCGAGTTTTTTCAACCGCTGGGTCTGAGCAACACATCGTTTTACAGCGCCGAATTGACGCGCGAGAACATCGCGACGCCAACGTATTGGGATCCCGACGCGCAGAGCTTGAACGCTTATCCCTTCTACGAACTAGCCACGTACCCCGATGGCGGGCTGCGCAGCAGCGCCAACGATCTCGGCAAGCTGCTGGCCGCGTTACTCGGCGGTGGGCAATTGGGCGGCACACGCATCTTGCGACCCGAGTCCGTCGAGCTTGCGTTCACTCCACAGAGGAGCTTCGGGGACGCAAACCAGATCGGAGTGTTCTGGGAGATCGTGCAAATCGAAGCCGCTCCCGGTGCGCCGGCACGCAGGTTGATACAACACAACGGCTCCGACCCTGGCGCACTGTCGTATGTGGTCTTCGACCCCGACAATCAGTTCGGACTCGTGCTGCTCGGCAACGGTGAATGGCCGGGAGACGATGACGAAGCGGGGTTACTGTTGAACACGCTCGTGAGCGAGCAGTTCGAGTTCTCCGAGCAACAGGCCGCGCTCAATCGCACGGCGCCGCTTTGATCGCGACTCCGGCTGGAGGGGATTGGGTAAACGATTCGGGCAAGAGCGGCGGGTTGTGTTCGAGCGCGGTCGACTCGAACACGACGTCGCGCTCCGAGACCGGAACGTTGAAGCGAATTCGGCTCGGGACCTCGACGTGACACACGGGTCCACTCGGATCGACCTGTGGATCGAGCCCAAAAGGATCGATCCGTGATGTCGCCATCGCTCCCGAGTGGTACCCCGCGAGCTCCGCTTCGTAGAGGGTTACCCCCTGCTGCTCCACGCGCACGCGGATCACCCGCAAGCGCTGCTCGGCATACGGCTTGGCAAAGTCACTGGCGTGCGGTTCGAGCTCGATCGTTTCGTGTGCGCCGTGGCGGCTGTCGATCTCGATTCGATAGTGCCCGTCGCTCCAAGCGATCGTCGCCGCATTCGGTTCGTGCACGAGCACGGGCGCTTCACCCGCCATCAGCTGCGCGAGCGCTGCCGGAGGCACGGGCACTTGCAGGAAGCGCTCGATGTTGCATTGGTTGGCGCTACCCACGTAGAAGCGCCGCTCCTTCTGATCCAACAGCGCGAAGCGGGCACCATCCGACGTCAGTGTGCCCAGAGTGCCGCCCAGAGGACTGAGCAGATCCAGGCGTAAGCTCTGCGGATGTTCGAGCATGAACAGCGCACCAACTTTGAGCCGGCCTTGAGGGCTGAAGCTGTCTATCTTCGCCTCACCCCGCAGGGCACGACTGCAAGAGTGCTGGGCGCGCAGTTGCTCGAGCGCGGGCTCCGCGCTCGGAAACTGCGACGCCGGGGCTTTGGCCGCGGGCCAGCACGCCGAGACGAACAGGGCCCAGGGCAGCAACACCGTCCATCGACCGAATTGCCGTCCCTGCGCTCGAGAGCGCACTCGGCGTAGCAGACTTGGGTTCACGATCAGGTGCCGCGCAAGGCCTCGAACATCTCGACGTCTGGCAGCGTGATGGACAGCGTGTGCCGCACGACGCCAATGCCGGAGTGATCGCAGGTCTTCGCCAGCTTAGTGCCGTCAATGAAGTGGATCGGGGTTGCACCAGGAACCTGGGCTTCCTCACGAGCACCGCTCATGACTTGTCCGGCGGTCACGATCACTCCGACCGAGACCGAGCCATAGTAATGCAGCGAGCCGCGCAATTCGACGACTTGCTCGCGCCCCACGTCGCGGCCGTCGCGTCGAATGCTGAGCGCGACCGGCAGTTCACCCGTCGCCGTCCGTTGAGTTGCCGCGTAACACAGGTCGGAGGCATTACCCACGGGTCGCTTGATGGGACGGAACTGGCTGAACTCTTGCGCTTCCAACAACAAGATCGCGAATTCGCCGAAGGCCCGCGCCGGCATCTCCAGCAAACGCCGCGCGAGGCGCTGTTGCCCGGCTTCCTGATAGCGCTCAATCGCGACGCGCGCCTCTTTCTCGAGGCGGACCTGATCGCGATCGAGCACCCACTCCCACAGGCCGATGCGCCCATTGGGTCCCAAGCGAAAGCGCGGCCGATCGCCGCACGCTTGACGCCTCAAGTTATCAGTGCGAACCACCGCGGACAGCCACTGCGACAGCTGCGTCACATCACCCGCGCCGCGCACCTTGCGCACTAACGCGTCGGCCAACTGTCGCAAACTCGCCCCGCCCTGACGCCGGTAATTGCCGAGCGCTTGCTCGCACAAGAAAGGCAAATCTTGAGTCTCGTCCGGCACCGCAGGACGCGCTTTGGCATCGCGCTCGGCGCGCTCACGGTCCTGTCCGCGTTCACGCTCGGCACCGCGCTCGCGATCCTGGTTGCGCTCGCGCTCGGCGCCGCGTTCCTGATTTCGTTCGCGATCACCGCGCTCACGCTCGGCACCGCGCTCACGATCTTGGTTGCGCTCGCGCTCACGCTCGGGAGCTCGTTCTGCGCGTTCGCCACGCTCACGCTCGGGACGCTCCCCGCGCTCGGGACGCTCACGCGCCTCCTGAGTCACATCGGCGAGCACGTCATCCGAAGCTTCGGAGACGGTGTACGACGGCAAATCGTCGTCATCGCGCTCCCCGCCGCGGCCACGGCGGCGTCGGCGGCGGCGTCGGCGGCCACCCTCGGAATCATCGTCAGCGCTTTCGCTCTCCTCTTCGTCGCGACCGAGCAGCGGCTCGTCATCGTCGTCCTCGGCGGCGAACAGTTCGGTGGCAGCAGCGGTCAACTCGGCGCGAGCGATCTCGTCTTCGCCCAAGTTGCGCGGCACTTCGACGGCGGCAGCCTCTGCATCCCCATCGGTGCGCTGGCTGTCTTCCTTGTCCAAGCCGGGCAGGGTTGCCTGCTCAGCCTCGAGTTTGGCGAGCTTGCGCAAGGCTGGCGTGCGATCGTTCAGGCCTTGCTCGATGGTTTGCGCGTCCCACTCTGCGAGTGCGAACACACCGGGCTTCACTCGGGTGAGCGGATTGTCCGGTCCAGTCTTCTTGACCACCGCGGCGAGCCGGGCGCCCATCGTCACTTCCGGGCTTTTGCCCACGTGACTCAAGAGTTCTTTCTCAATCGCTACGTCTGTTATCTCTTTGTAGTGCAGCGGTTTGCCTACTAGGCGCAGCACCTGCACAGCAGCTTCTGTAAACGTCATGGGTTCCTTTGGGATCTCCGGCACCGACGTAACCCTCTAGGGAGCGTCCGGGCGAGCCCCCCGCCCGCTGCCCACGCTGACGCACTACCCAAGGTTTCGTCATCCGGTCAAACTTTCTCAACTGCGCACCCCGCGGGTTCGCGCGCGCGTTCATAGCACGACCCCGTCATGGCAGGGCAAGCGCACCCCGAAAGCCGTCGGGCCGTGCCCGAAAAAGGCCGTGTGCCGTCCGAGCGACCAGGCGGGTCGACTTTCTCGCCGCGCCGCGAAGCGTCGTGCATAAGTCCGGCGATGCCCCCCGTCCCTCGCCCCCCGGGATTGTCGGAACTGGAGCCGTTGTCCGAACACTGTTCGATCGGGACAGGAGGTCCCGCTCGCTGGTTCTGTGAAGTCACGACACGGGACCAACTCAACCAATGTCTCGATTGGGCCCGTGAACGAGGGCTCGCTGTGTTTCTGCTCGGTGGCGGCAGCAATCTAGTCTGCGCGGATTCGGGTTTCGACGGATTGATCATCAAAGTGCGGATTACGGGTCTGCGCTTCGAAGCTCTGGCGGACCGGATGCTGGTTCACGCGGGCGCGGGCGAAACTTGGGACGCGCTCGTGCTCGAGTGTTGCCAGCGCGGGCTCGTCGGCGTCGAGTGCTTGAGCGGCATTCCCGGAACGGTCGGCGCGACGCCGTTGCAGAACGTCGGCGCCTACGGCCAAGAAGTCTCTCAGACGTTGGTCTCCGTAACTTGTCTCGAGCTCGAGTCGCACGAGGTCCTGAGCTTCAGCGCCGAGCAATGCGAGTTTGGGTACCGCACTAGCCGCTTCAAAGAACGCGATCGCGGACGCTACGCGATACTGGAAGTCTGCTTCGCTTTACGGCACGGGTTACCAGACGCGCCAAGTTATCCCGAGCTTCTGCGGGCACTCGCCGCCCGAGCCCTGGCGCAGCCAACGGCCGAGCAGCTGCGGGCTTGCGTGCTCGAGTTGCGCAAGAGCAAGTCGATGCTGCTCGACGCGGCCGATCCCAATGGCCAGAGCTGCGGCTCGTTCTTCACCAATCCAATCCTCGAAGCATCCGAGTTCCAAGCGTTGCTCACGCGAGCGTTGCCGGCACGACCTCCAGCTTTCAGTGAGACCGATGGTCGGTTCAAAGTCCCCGCGGCGTGGCTGATCGAACAGGCGGGGTTCGCCAAGGGCGCGCGCTCGGGCAACGTCGGGCTGTCGACCAAGCATACGTTGTGCGTGGTCGCGCACTCGGGAGCAACTTCTGCCGAAGTCGTCGCCTGGGCCCGACATGTGCGCGATACGGTTTTCGATCGCTTCGGCGTGGAACTCGAGCCTGAACCGCAATTGCTGGGGCTCTCGTTCGGGACCCGAGCGGCGCGCTAGACGCCGCGCCGGTGTGGGCGCAGACTCTTACGACGATCGTGGGGCGGGAGGCTGAAGCATTTGGCCGATCGTGCCGCTTGATCCGTGAGGAGGTTCATGTCCGCGTACAAGCCGCACATCCTGGTCGTCGATGATTCGCCACTGATGCGACGGCAGATCTTGGCCGATTTGAGTGAGTTCGACGCCACGACGCAGGAAGCGGAGCATGGCTTGGACGCCATCGCCAAGGTCGCACAGCGCAAACCGGACTTGATCACTCTCGACATCGAGATGCCCAAGATGGACGGCTACGGCGTTTGTCGCGTGCTCAGCGCCAATGCGTCGACGCTCGGGATCCCGGTGATCATGATCTCATCGAAGCCCGACGAAGCCGAGCGCTTGCGCTCGATGGAAGCCGGCGCCGTCGAGTACTTCAACAAACCGTTCGACCCGGGCACGTTGCGACAGCTCGCGCACACGCTGCTCGCACGGGTGACGGCAAACCGCACCAAGCGCGTGTTCTCGGTGATTGCCGACGCAGGGGTACAGAAGCAGATCAACGCCAGCTTGCTCCGCAACGGCTATCTGCACCGAGTATTCGCCGACGTCGATGGGTTAATCGAGGCGCTGAGACAAGACAGCTGCAGCTTGCTGTTGCTCGATTTCCATTTGCCGGAACGTGGCGCCTATCGAATTCTCGATGCGCTGAAGCGCTTACCGCCGGGCACTACGCCAAAGGTGATCGCCCTGGTGGCGACTGCGGCGCGGCGCGATTTGGTCAACGCGTTCTACAGCGGAGCCACGGATTTCGTGCGCGTTCCCTTTTACTCCGAAGAACTGATCGCGCGCGTCGAGCGCCAGCTCGACGTCCAAACCGAAGAAGCCGAGTTGCGCGACCTGGCCACGGTCGACGCTTTGACCCGCGTGGCCAACCGCGGTGAGCTGATGCGTCGCTCCGCCGTCGAAGTGGGACGCTCGATTCGCGATCGCACGGCTTTGGGCGTGCTCGTCGTGGACGTCGATCATTTCAAACGCGTCAACGACACCCAAGGCCATGCCGTTGGCGATCAAGTGTTGCGAGCGGTTGCCAAAGAGCTCACGGGCAGAATCCGCGACACGGACTTCATCGGCCGCTACGGGGGTGAGGAGTTCGTCGTGCTGCTGCCGGGCGCGACGCGCGAAGCCGTCAGCAACATCGCGGAGCGGCTGCGCTCCCAAGTCCAAGAGTTGAAGATCGACGGACCCGACGGTCCCATTCACGTCACCGTCAGTATCGGCGGCAGAACTTGGCCTCACGAGTTACTCTCGACACAACTCGACTTCGCAGTGCTGATCGAGGAAGCGGATCAGGCGCTTTACAACGCCAAGTCGAGTGGCCGCAATCGCTGCTGCATCGACGTCGCCACGAGCGACGATGCCGTGGTACCTTCGGCCTCCTCTACTCGAAGCGTTCAGGACCCGAGTCCCTCGGAGTCACAACTTGGAGCGAAGACTGATCAGCAGTTGCAAAGCCTCTAGCGGCGACAAGCGATTGGGGTCGCTGTTACGCAGGCTGTGCAAGACTTCGGATTCACCTGGAGACCGCACCGGCGGCGCAACGGCTGTCGGCGCCGAGCCGAACAGACTCAACTGATTCACGTTGCCGACTCGACGCGGCTTGTGAGGCGCGACGGTTGATCCCGAATCTTTGCCCTCGAAAGCGCTGAGTAGCGTGCGCGCACGACCGAGCACCGACTCCGGCAAGCCCGCGAGCTTGGCCACCGCAACGCCGTAGCTCTGGCTGGCAGGTCCCGCGATCAAACGATGCAGGAACACGACGTCGCCGCCTTGTTCGCGCGCGCTCACGCTGTGATTCTCGATGTGCTGACTCTGATCGGCCAGGGCGGTGAGCTCGTGGTAGTGCGTCGCGAACAGAGCGCGGCAGCGACACACTTGATCCAAGTGCTCAGCCACGGCCCACGCAATCGCCAAGCCGTCGAAGGTGCTGGTGCCGCGTCCAATCTCGTCCAAGATCACGAGTGAGCGCGGCGTCGCCGCGCGCAAGATCTCGGCCGTTTCCTGCATCTCGACCATGAACGTGCTTTGTCCCTGTGCCAGGTTATCACTGGCACCAACCCGGGACAGCACGCGATCCACCACCCCGATCTCGGCCTGCTTGGCTGGCACGTAGCTACCGACTTGAGCCAAGATCGAGATCAGCGCGACTTGGCGCAAGAACGTGCTCTTGCCGGCCATGTTCGGCCCGGTGATCACCCACAACCGTCCCTGCTCCAAATCGAGCTGTACGTCGTTGGGCACGAAGCCACCGCCAGCGGATGGGTTGGCCCCCAGGCGCTCCACGACGGGATGACGCCCCTCCAAGATCACGAGCTTGCCCGACGAATCGATCGCCGGCCGCACGTAGTCGTGGCGCTGAGCAAGCTCGGCGAAGCTCTGTGCGACATCCCACTCTGCGAGTCGCCGCGCCACGTGCGTGATGCTGGCAGCTTGCTCGGCGACGGCCTGCGTGAGCTCTTTGAGCAGAGCCCGTTCGCGAGCTCGATGACTCTCCTCGGCGCTTGCGATGCGTTCAGCCAGTTCGTCCAGTTCGTCGAGCGTGAACCGTTCACCCCCAGCGACCGTTTGCTTGCGGCGCCAACTCTTCGGCACCTTGGACAAGGCGCTCTTGCTGACTTCCAAGTACCAACCGAAGACACGGGTGTAGCGAGCTTTGAGGCTCGTGATGTTGGTCGCTTCTCGCAAGCGCGCTTCCAGCGCGACGATCAGTTCGGAGCCATTGCGCTTGAGCTGATCGAGTTCGGTCAACTCGGGGTCGAAGCCCGAACGAAAAACGGCTCCCTCCTTGTTGGCCGCCGGCGGGCGCTCGACCAACGCATCCTTCAAGCGTTGTCCCAGCACTGCCAGCGCTTCGGGTTCGGGCTCGAACTCGAGGATCTTCTTGGCGTTGGCTGAAAGCTTCGCGACGATCGCGAGCGCGCTAGCCGCGGCTCCCAGCCCATCCCGAATCGCACCCAGATCCTTGGGACTCGTCTCGCCCAAGATCACGCGCGCGATCAGGCGCTCCAGATCTCCGAGCTCGCTCAGCGCCGTGCGTAACTTGGAGCGAGCAACGCTCTCGCTCACCCACAGCTCCACCGCGTCCAAACGCCGCCCGATCTCGCGCGGATCCAACAGCGGCGACAACAGCCGCTGCCTGAGCAAGCGTCCGCCCATTGGGCTTTCTGTGAAGTTGATGGCCGAGAGTAATGTCGCCTTGGGATCGCCCGAATTCGACTCCAACAGCTCCAAGTGGCGTTGTGCGTTGGGATCGATGACCAGCGAGTCGCTCGGTGAAAAACGCGCGATCGCACGCACCGGCAACTCGACTCCGGGGGTGCACGCCGCAGCGAAGCGCAAAGCGCGCGCGACAGCGTATTTTTGTTGGGGGTCGAGCGATTGGGCGTCAGTTTGCAACGCTTCCAGCGTTGTGGCGAGCTGCTCGGCGTCGATGGGCGCGTCCAAGTGAACGGCGCGGGTAGCTAGAACGCGCTGCACATCGGAAAGCAATTCCGCTTCGCTGCAAGCCCCAGCTTCTGCGCCGCACAGCACTTCGCGCGGCGCGGCGTGCGACAGCTCGGCCAGCGCAGCCGCTACGTCTGCGAGCGCCGCGCTGCGCAGCTCGCCCGTCGAGATGTCCAACAGCGCGATGCCGACGCGCTCGCGACCCACGTGCAACGTTGCGAGCCAGTTGTTCTGGGCCGCAACCAAGTGTTCGTCGTGCGTGATGAGACCCGGAGTGAGAACACGCACCACCTCGCGCGGCACGATGCCCTTGCACAGCTTCGGATCTGCCATCTGCTCGCACAGCGCGATGCGGTGCCCAAGCGCGAGCAAACGTCCGATGTAAGCGTGGGCCGCGTGATGGGGCACGCCCGCCATGGGCACTTCGTTGGGCTTACCCTTCTCACGACTGGTGAGCGTCAAGTTCAACAGACGCGAGCACAAGATCGCGTCCTCGCCGAACATCTCGTAGAAGTCGCCCAAGCGAAAAAACACGATCGCGTCGGGGTGCTCGCGCTTTGCGCGAGCATGCTGCTCCATGACTGGTGTGCCCTTGGCAGCCATGGTGTGCGCGCGGGTTATTGAGCGACGCCGAACGAGAGACCCGGTGCCCCGTCGTCGTTCTTGAGCCCCAAGAAGAACAGGCCGCTGGCGCCACCCTCTGCCACGATCAAGCGATTGATCGCCGGCACGAAGATCACTTTCTCGGGCATCGAGACACGGCGATTGGATGCTTGATACAAGTCGACCGAGAACGGTGAGAAGCCGCCGACGGTCGACCAACTGAACTGCATGTCGCGTTCACTTGGAGCAAGACCTCGATACAGGGCGAAGCGCGCGGTCAGGCCGGGGTAGATGCAAGCACCCGCGCCTGCGCCCGGTTGCACACCACCGACCGGATGTTTATCCAGCACACACACGCGCGAGGGCAAATTGGAGGCGCTGTCCGCGTCCGCCGCAGAAAACGCGCTGGGGCCGATCGCTAGCTCACCGCCCGGCGCCTTGCAGTCGTCACCCGCACAAGAGATCTCGAAGACGCGACTCTCGCGATAAGTGTCGACTGGATCGCAGCTCTGTTCGCAGGCCAGGGTGTCCGGGTTGGTCTTGATCTTGTGCGAGATGGAGCCGTTGGTGCCGACGATCCAATTGTCGGTCGCGCGCACTTGCACGTCGACCCCACCGGGAAAGCAGCACGCAACCAGATCGAGCGCAGCTTCGCGTTCGGTTGCGTCTTTGGGGGCTTTGGGGTCGACCACGAGGCGATCGCTGAAGGCCCGCAGGATCTGCATTTCACGATGCGCATCGGGCAGCTCTTGGGTGCCGAAGAACAACTCGCACAGCTTGTGCCCGACGACCGCGTTCTTCGCGCTTTGATACGCCGCGCCGCAGGTCTTGCCAGGGCTCTTGTCCCAATAGCTGTCGTCCTCGTCCAACAGTTCCGTGGTGATTTGCACCGTATCGGCGTAGTGTTTACCCAGTACCGCCAATTCGTCGCTGGACAAGGCGGGATTGAGGTGGGCGCTGCGCTCGGCCATCAGCGGCGCGTCTTCGACGCCCGACTCGCAATAGTGCGCGTTTACCCCACCCCGAAAGACGCCGTAACGTTGTTCGGGCAGCCCGGTGATTTGGGGGCCGAGATCCGCGCTCGCTACGACCTCGTAGCTGGCGTCGGAGGGCGTGCGCAGCACGCCTTCGAACGTCACCGTCGAAACTCCGCCGTTGGGATACGCGCGCGGTTCCCAGAAGGGTAACACCACGCTGTTGCGTTGCGCGTCAGCGGGGTCGATCTCGAGACGATCCTGGGCTGCGTCCTGATTGGTGTAGAGCGTCGCGCCTACGTACAACAGAGCATCGCCTTGGTCGGTTGCGCCGTCCGGACTGGCTTTGAAATTCACGCCGAGCATGCGCGGATGGAGCTTGCCGCGTTCGCTTTGGTCGACCGCGAGCGAGCTGCCGTCTTTGGCACGCAGCTGCGGAAACGAACGCAGGAACGGCGCGTTGCCGCCAGCGACTTCGCTGGTGTCGAAAGCAAACGCCGCGCGCGCACGGTGCGGCTCGACCAAACGGCAGCTGAGCTCGTCCGTCACGCTGGCCGTACCCGCGCGTTCGAGCGGCCCCAGCAACGTGTCGTTGCTGCAGCCGTAGGCGTCCCAATCCGAAAGCGCGTTCGTCGTGCGCGGCCGCCGGCAAGCGGCATCCAAATCTTCGACGTCGATGATGTTGACGTAGCCGCTCTCGAGCGCCAAAGCCGCGAACGTGCCGCGCAAACGCGAAGGCGAAGGCCCATAGTCGGTACCATCGGGCTGGTACGAAGTGCCGAGTCCATTGCTCTTGGGATCGGGGTCGCACTGTACACCCTCCACGGCAACTCCATCGGAAGCCAGTGGCTGGTCCTGGTGAACGAACTCGATGTCGCGCACCTCTTGACCGAACTGGATACGGTCGGGCGGTTCGGTCGGAATCCAGAGCGAGCCGGGGCGGAGCAGCGGCGTGCGTGATTTTGCGCCGGGGCTCAGGTCGAAGATCATCACGCTACCCGCGTTGGAGTCTTCACTGTCGTCGACGGCGTACAGAAACTTCTTGCCGCGCGAGGTCTCGGGGCTGACCGCAACACGACGCGTGACGCTGGGCGCGCCCGGACGCGCGTAACTCGTCGGCAAGAGCGGCGCCAACTCTTTCAAGCCACATGCGTCACTCGTATCGAGCACGTGAACGACCGGTGCTTGGGTATCCGCGACGTACGCGCGTCCCGGCTCGAGGGCGATGTCCGTGGGCAACGGCACGAAGCTGGCCGAGGGCGGCATGTGAGCCGACGGCTTGGGCAAGCAGCTCTCGTCCGCGCCCTTCAAGTCATCGGGTAAGATCAGCGCTGGCTGCTCGTCGGGTAACTCGACCTTGAAACTGAGCGTCTGCTCGATCGGACAAGCGTCGAAGCTGCCCGGTTTGCGATCCAACAGCTGCTGGGCGTCGATCGTGACCAACTGCCCGAGATCAGGCAGCAGCACGAGCAGTTTGCGGCGGCCCTTGGGGCCAAACTCGCGGCTCAGATCCGTCGAGCACTCGTATTTCTGCGTGCTCGCCGAATCCGTATCGGCTGCGCCAGAGCAAGCGGTTGCGCGCTCTTGATCGACGATCACCTCGATGTGCGAGGGCGCAGCGGGCAGGCGACACGCGGGCCACATGCGCAAATCGCGAATCGCTTCGCCCTCGGGCCTGGGCCCAATGCAGCGCGTGGGCAGCGCAAAGATCCCTTCGCGCCCCGTATCGCGCACGCCAACGAAACTCGCCGCTCCGCCCGGCGTCGAGGCGATGCCGAGGGGTTCGGCGCCCACGGGCAAGAAGTTGATGCCGGGTTGAGTGTGCTCGAGGTCGAGAACGCCACCGGTGCACGTTCCGCCGTCTTGGCAGTAGCTCGCATCGACCACCGCGACTTCGCCGGTCTCTTGCTGAGTGACCAACGCAAACAACTTCCGGCTTTCTTGCGCGAGGTAGTCGGGACACGCGTCGACGGGCCTGCCCTGGTAGTTCCCGTCGGAGTCGGGCGCCGCGCACAAGATGCTGACGTCACCGGCGGCGCGCAAACTCGGAGTAGCGACCGGAGTCGGCGTCTGCGTGCACGCTCCGAACAGAGGCGCGACCGAGAGCAAAGCGAAGAGGCGCTGATTCATGAACATCGAGCTACTCGTGGGACAACGACTCGAAGCGCGCAGGTCTTGGGGATCTCGAGCGCTCATTTGGAGGAACGGGGTGCCTGGGGCAGACCGACGTTGAGCAGCACGCGGGCGTAGGTGCTGTGGCGGCGATCCAAATCGACGACGCTCAAGTACGAGTCTGTAAAGTGCGCGATGTAAGCCAGTCCGCGCTTTTCGTCGACGGTCAGAGCTTGCGGTCCGGGCCCAGTCTCGATGTGGGCTTCGAGCCGACGCGTCACCGGGTCGAAGACGTAGACGAGCTGCGCGTTGAAGGCGACCACGAACACGCGCGTCTCGGGCTCACCGCTTGCGCCAGTGACGTTGGCGACCACCACGCGTGAGGGCCCACCACGCAAGGCGATCGTGTCGGAGAAGTTCGGCACGTCGTCCCGGCCGAGCGCATCGAAGCTGGCCCTGGTCTGTGCGATCAAGAGCGAGTGCGGCGAGCGATTGGCGACGTAGACGTCGAGCGGGACAGTCGCGCAATCGAGCAAGCACGCGTTGCACGCATCGGCAGTCGGCTCTGCGCAGGCTTGTTCATCACACGCGGCTTCACAGGCATCGCGCACGCGACTGTCGATCGCGACCCCACGCGAATCGAAGCCGCCGCCGTTGGGGGTGACCACGGCGAAACCGGAACGGCTCAAGTAAGGATTGCCAGGCGCAGCCGACGCTGCATCGTGGTAGCGCAAGAGCTCCATGTCCGGCACGCCGTTCGAGTAGCGAAAGCTGACCAACACGCCGGGTTGGTAATCCGCGCCGAGCAAGGCCGCGGCGCGCGGGGGCTTGACCACGGCCAACCCCATGGGGTTACTGGGCAAGCCGGTCAACACCGATTCCAAGCGCAGCCCTTTGGAGCCGTTGCTGAACACGCTGACTTTGCCCTGCGACTGATGACCGATGAACACGGAGTTACCATCACCCGTGACGGCAATGCCGAACGGTTCAGTGGGTAACTTGTCGCCATCCGGCGCTTCTTCGTCCGCACCGTCGCCGGTGCGATGGCGCGCGTCGCACGCCGCGAAGTGCGCGGCCTGACCGCAGTCGAGCTCCTTGCCTTTGCCGTCGCTGCCACTGACGTCGGCCCAGTGCACCGTTGCGTCACCGCGCACCGGCATCACGAGACGTGCCCCACGGCTGCCGTCGCTGGCCGGGGGGATGTACTTGACGTCCGCGACGAACGGCGCGATCAGCGCAGCGTCCAGCACGACGCCCTGCGTGTCGAGCGGCAGTGGCGCGCAGATGCCCGGATGTTGGGCCCGCTCGACGGCGCTCTGAGTCCCGAGCTCAGCGCACGCCGAACCGCGGGCATCGACGCAGAGCGTACTGCCCTCACCGCCAGAGAACGAACAGCTCCGCCCCGAAGGGCAAGGGCTGGCGTCGCTGCACGAAGCAGGCAGGAACTCGCGAATGCGCGCGGCATCCAGGACTTGGAGCACGCCGCCGTTGAAACGCAGATCGAAGTCGCTGTTGGCGACGTAGAGTCGATCGCCACTCGGATCGAGCGCCAACCCGACCGGGAAGTTCAGCTGCTGGGGCGACGGCAAGACGCCTTCGTCGGTCGAGAAGCAACCGAGCGCGAGCTGAGAACCAAGCATGCTCACCCACAAGGTGTGCTGGGCTGTTAGTGGAACCCTTGGTCGTACCGCTGTCGGCGCTCGAGAGGCAGGCATTGAGGCGTCTTCGGCGGAACTGCCCAACCGAAGACAATCCAGGTCCGCGCTCGGGATGGCGCGCCGACTTGGCGCACGCTTCCGCAACGGGTCACCCTAGTAGTCAGCTCGACTGCCAATTGCAACGAGGGCTTTTCGCGTCGGACACGGCCCGGGATTAGCCGTCTCGGACGCCCCGCGCTCGACCCCAAATGCAACGGTGTTCAACCCACGATGCAAGGGCCATAACCCCAAATCCCCGAGAAAAACGGGGAAAGTTACCCAGCCTCGGAGGGAAACCCTCTCGGACGACGATCCCGAAGGATCGAATCAGTCGCCACGTTTTGGAAGAGCGGGAGTTCGGCTAACCGGGCTCCAAGGAATCAGTCAGCTCGGCCAATCCGAGCTGCACTGCGAGTCAGAGCTCGATGATCACCACACCGCGCCCCGCGTCTGCTTCTTCGTCAGTCTCGCGGATGGGGCGGTAGGCGTCGATCGGGAGCTCTACGACTGGACGCTGCGCCTCACGACGCAGCCGCTCTTCTTGTTCGCGGCGACGGATCTGCTCAATGATGAAGGGAGGTAACATCGGCTGCCGTCTTCGACCCAAAGGGAGTCGATGAAAGACAATCTAGCCCGCTACCTGGCGAGGTCAAGTTTGCAAGAGATCTCAAATCCACGCAGCGGCTCGCAGGTCGAGGTTGCTTGGGTATTTCCGAGGTGATGCTGGCAGCGTCCCGCACAAACCCTGCGAGTTTGCTGCGATCCATGGCACTCTCGGCGCCATGTGGTCAGCCCGCATCCGTTTGGCCCCGCGCGTCGAAATGCGCAGTTGGGGGCTTAGGTTCGCGCTGTTGATCGCCGTGATTTCGTGCAGCTACGCGGTGTGGCCGGTAGCATTCGCCGCCTTCGAGTTCAGCGCCTCGAAGTGGGACTCGAGCAGCGAACTACTGAAGCTTGCCCGAAAAAAGCTGGGCACAGAGCGAGTCGTGCTAGGCGCGGCACTCGATTGGTCCCAATTGACCCCTGCCGACGGGGTGTTGATCCTTTACCCTCAGACACGGCTCCAATTCGGTGAGGTGAGCTCCTTTTTGACTCAGGGGGGACGCCTGGCGGTGCTCGACGACTTCGGTAACTCGGAACCGTTGCTCAATCGCTTTCGCATTCACCGGGTGAGTGCTCCAGGTGAGCCCTTGGAGATGTTGCAGAACAATCCTCAGCTGCAACTGGCGCACCCGGCATCGAGTTACGGCAAGGGCACGGAAGCCACGCACCCCATCGTCGAGGGCATCGATCGGGTCGTGACCAATCATCCCGCTGCGTTGACCACCGATCCCGACGTCGAGTTGACGCCGATCCTGGAACTGGCCGACCGCGCCGGAAAGCAGCACTTGTTGGCGGTAATCGGCGTGATCGGAGACGTCGGCAGCTGCGGACTCGAACAGAGTCCGGTGCCCCGCAAAGACCAACGCCCACGCAGTCATTGTGGACGCTTGTTCGCCATGGCCGATCCCTCGGTCTTCATCGATCTGATGATGACCTTCGACGGCAACAAGAAGCTCGCCTCGGGGTTGATCGATTACCTGCTGCAAGACGACGGCTGGGGCGCTCGCCAGGGTAAGCTCTACATCTTCACCAACGATTTTGCGCAGACGGGACACTACGGGGGTAGCGAAACGTTGCAGCAACGCGCGCTGGAGGCCCTGGAAAACGCGTCCGACGCGTTGGCTTCGGTGCGCAAGGACGGTTTGCCTGAGCGCGTCGCTTGGGGGCTCGCCGTGTGCGTCTGTCTTGGGTTGTGCTGGGCCGCTTGGCGCGTGTCGGGCAGCGTTTACCAGCGACCGGTGCCGCGATTTGCGAGCAGCCCGGCCCTCGTCGCACAAGGTGGAACCATGGGCAAAGCCGCCGTCCTTTCGCGGCCGGGAACGTCCGAGGCCTTGGTGGTGCTCGAACTCAAGAACGCGATCGAGACGTTCTTACGCGAGCACTTGGGATTGCCGCGCAACGCAAATCACGAGGCCTTGCTCGATCAGCTCAAACGCGATGCGCGCTTGGATGGCGCACTGCTCTTGCGCTTGAGCACAACCCTTGCCCAAATGCGCGGAGCCGAGCAATCCCTGCTCACGCCCAACGCCGTGCCCCCCGCCTCTTTGTCGCTCAAGCAAATGCACGCAGTGCTCGAAAGCACCGTGGAGCAACTGCGCGCCCAGTCCAGGAGTACCCCTTGAACCAACCCTTGGCTTTGACGGAAGTCTTAGGAGCCCAAGAACGCATCCAACAGCTAGAGCGCGAGGTGGCGCGAGTTTACGTCGGAGACACGGCCCCGGTAGAGATGATGATGATCGCGTTGCTCACACGCGGTCACGCATTGCTCGAGGGCGTGCCCGGCGTGGCCAAGACGACGCTCGTCAAGGCCTTCAGCGACACCTTGGGCTGCAGTATGCGGCGCGTGCAATTCACTCCGGACTTGCTGCCCCAAGACATCACGGGCACCTACGTCTTCGATCCCAAGCAGAACGCTTTCAAACTGCGCGCGGGCCCGATCTTCGCGAATGTCGTCTTGGCCGACGAAATCAACCGCGCACCCGCCAAGACGCAAAGTGCGTTGCTCGAGGCGATGCAAGAGCAGCAGGTCACGATCGAAGGTGACCGTTTCGAACTGCCCAATCCGTTCTTGGTGTTGGCCACTCAGAACCCGATCGATCTCGAGGGCACCTTCCCTTTGCCCGAAGCGCAGATCGATCGATTCCTGGTGCGCATCGAGATCGGCTATCCAACACCGGCCGACGAAGTGTTGATGCTCAAGATGCACGGTAGCGTGGCGCCCACGCTGCGCAAGGTACTGACCGCGGAGGATTGCGCGGAGCTTCAAAAGATAGCCGCACGCGTTCACGTCGAGGACGACGTGCTCGAATATGCGGCGGCACTGTGTCGCTTCACGCGCGCCCATTCCAAGGTCGTGCTCGGCTGTTCACCCCGCGCGACCCTGAGCCTAGTGCGCGCCGCGAAAAGTCACGCGGTGCTGCGCGCACGTCCCTATCTGACGCCCGATGACGTGCGCGCCGTGGCCCCTGCCGTCCTGGGTCACCGCTTGGTCCTGGTGCCCGAACTCGAAGCGGACGCGCGAGCGCGGGGCAAGATCATCGAAGAAGCGCTGGTCAAGGTGGGTTACCACCGCACCCAACGCGTAGGCTGAGTGACTGGGTTAGCCGTGCAGCTGCACCCCACACGCACCGCCGTCGATCTGACGTTCACCGCGCTCGGCCTGGTGGCGATCGGTCTATTCGTCGAACAAGCGCCGATCGTGGCTTGGGGTGGCTCTTTGGTTTTGGGCCTCTTGATCGCGCGCGCCGTAACGTTGCTCTCGGTAGCCCGCGTGCGCAGCGCGGGCTTCGAGATGATCTGGCGCGAGCAAGCGCGCTCGCTGCGCGTCGGACGCGGTGAGACGATTCAGCTGAAGGCCGAGGTGCGCAATCGCGACGATCGCGCTGCACGCTACGTCGCGCTGCGTTCTTTGCATTCGCCACACTTGTCCGTGACGATCGAGCCCGTGTCGGGCGAAGTGCCCGCTGGGGGTCGGCTCGCCGTAACGGTCGAGGTCGCGGCGACTCGCGTCGGCAAGCATGGCTTGTACGGCTTGAGTTTGGAAGTGCGCGGCGGCCCAGGTCTGTACGAAGTACCGTTAACTTTTTCCAACCCCTTCGGGATCGAGGTGTTGCCGCGGCTGTACGCGACGGCCGCGCGCCCCGCCAAGGGCGGACGCAGTCGTTTGCGCGCCGAGCAAGGCCGACCCGGCATCTCCAAAGGCGGTCACTACGAACTGCGCGAGTTGCGGGAATACCAAGCGGGGGATGCGTTCAAGCGCATCGCTTGGAAAGCCACGGCGCGGCGCGGTCGGTTGATGGTGCGCGAGTTCGATCTCGAAGAGCGCGAAGTAGTTTGGCTCGCACTCGATGCGTCCGTCGAACTGTGGGCGGGGTTGAGCGGTCAAGCGCCGCTCGACGTCGCGATCGAGCAAGTAGCGGCCTTGGCGCAACGCGAGCTGCAGCAGGGCAACAAAGTCGGGTTGGCCATCGTCGGGCGCCGGCGCTTGGCCTGGTTGCGCCCCGACTCGGGCCCGGCACACGACGCGATTCTGCTCGAAGCTTTGAGCTTCGCCACGGCATGTCACGACAGCGATCGCAGCGGACTCGACGAGACCGAGGTCGCAGGGCGCGTGCTCGAGCACCTGCGACCCGTAGATCCCAATCGCGCCGCGAGCGTGCCGATGAGCGACCTGGACGCCGTGGCAAGTCTGGCAGCGGGCGAGATCGGACGCGCGCCGTTCGTCAATGACGCGCCGCTCGCTCCGAGCGCACGCGAACGCTCCTTACGACGCTATCTCGCCGCATTTGGCTTGGACGTCGTGCCGCGTCTCGAGCCGGATCGTGCGCGCACCGACGCGCTGTTGCTCAGCGAATTGAAATCGATGCTCCAATCGAAACCACGGCCCGATCGAGTCGTAGTCTGTTCACCCCTGCCCGACCCAACTCAGCAAGCTGCGCTGCTCTCGGGTCTCAGCGCATTACCCCATCGCGGCACCGATCTGTGCTGGCTGCCCATCTCGCTGGACACGGGGCTCTCGGAGCCGGAGGCGCGCATCACACAGACCGTGCGCTTTGCGCTGGAATTGGCGTCGCGCACGCGAGAGAACGCAGGTCACCGCGCACTACGCGCATTGGGTATACACGTGATCAGCCCGCCCAAACCGCGACGTCTGCCGGAGCGCTCGGCCCTCGCAAATGCCGAGGAGCCTGCAGCATGAATTCCACGACGCTCACGGCCGGTCCGCCCGACTTCCCGCAGCCCAAGGCCACTCTGCAACGCTTTGGGTTGCAGCCGAAGAAGAGCTTCGGTCAGAACTTCCTGACCGACGAGCATTTGGTGGACCGGATCGCGGGTCTGGTTGGCCAAGAGCCGTCGGAAGTGATCGAGATCGGCGCAGGTCTCGGCGGCTTGACGGCACTGCTCTTGCGCCGCGGGCACCAGGTGATTGCCGTGGAGCGGGATCGCGATTTGGTGCCCGTCCTCCGCGAGTTGTTCGCGGAGCAGCTCTCCACGGGCGACCTCCGAATCTTGGAGATGGATGCCAAAGAGCTGGTGCTCGAACAGGTGTTCACCTCTGACAGACCCCGCGTCTTGATGGGCAACCTGCCCTATCAGATCACGGGCCCCCTGCTCCAGAATGCAATCGCCGCACAGGCCCAGATCCGGCGCGCTGTGTTCTTGGTGCAGCGCGAAGTTGCCGACCGCCTCGCCGCAGCTCCCGGCAGCAAAACCTATGGAGGGCTGAGCGTGTTCTGCCAAGCGGCGTTTGCCATCGAGCGCACGCTGATTGTCCGGCGCGGTGCCTTCTATCCGCAACCGAACGTCGACTCTGCAGTGGTCGTGCTTTCGCCACACGCCAAGCCGATTGCAGAGGAGACCCCCGCCTTCCGCGCGTTGGTGCGCGCGGCTTTTCACGAGCGCCGCAAGGTGCTGCGCAACGCCTGGCAGAGCGCCGGCCTGTGCGACCGCGACACCTTGATTCAACTCGCCGCGCGCGCGCAAATCAGCTTGGACGCGCGCGGCGAGACGCTCAGCGTCGTGGACTTCGCGCGCATGACCCAGGTCGTCGAAGAGTGGCAAGCCGGGCACGCCACAGACAAGGCCGAACCTTGAGCTCGAGGCCGGGGATCCTCGTGTGGAGCTGGGCCCTGCTCGGACTCGGACTGTTAGCCTGTCCCGCGAAGGACACCCCAGCCCCCGCGGGACGCGCTGCCTTTGGTGTCCTTTACGGTGGCCAAATCCAACGGCGCACCTTCTTGCCGTTCGAGCTGAACAGCGCGAAACAGCGCCTCGGATTCCGCATCGAGTTCAGCGCGCCCTTGGCGACGGCCACCCTGGTCCAATGGGAGATCAGCCGGCCAGGTCGACGCAAAGCCGGCGAGCTCGAAGTCTCCAAGCCCGAACAACGGGTGACCGAGTTGGGTTCAGCCGAGGTTGCTAGAGGTGAACGCCAATTCGAACAGGCGCTGGCGTTCAAGCCCGGCGATCCGCTGGGCCTATGGAACATCCGCGTCGTGGTGGGCACTCGAGTTCTGCTCGACCGCCCTTTCACGGTGTACGATCCCGCGGTCCAATCGGCGGCGTTACGCTCGGCCGCCGATCTGGACGCGGGCCTCTAAAACGGACGCTTACCTGCGGGTGTTCACCAGCTGCGGCTCAATTCGAATCGCGTGAGTCGTCGGATTCGTCCGCCAGGTAGTTGGGCACGCCAGCCATCTCGTAGACGGTGCGCACGGTGGGCGGCGGCGCATCCCCGTACAGCTCGAGCTGTGCTGCAGCCCACAGTTCCTTGGCGACCAATTCCACGTGCTCGGGCGAGCCGGGATCGCCTTGGAACTTGTCCAGAGCTTCGTCGGCGTCTTTGAGATTGAGCCGCACCGCGACGGGATCGACGTCCTCTTTGCGGCAGAATGCTTGCGTCAAAAGCACGGCCTTGTCGTTCAACACCTCGGCGAAGCCCGGACCGACGGCGACCTGAGTGGCTTTGCCGCCCGCGGTGTAGCTGACGATCCCCGTGCGCAACGCGGCGAGCATGGGGCGATGCCCCGGCAACACGCCGAATTCACCTTCGACGCTGGGCGCCGTGAAGGCGGAGACGCTCTCCTGCAGCTTGCGTCCGTCGGGAGTGACGATCTCGAGCGTGATCGCGTCAGCCATTTCAGGACGCCTTCTTGCGCAGCTCTTCGGCCTTGGCCTTCGCCTCTTCGATGTTGCCGACCATGTAGAACGCCTGCTCGGGCAGCTCGTCGAGTGATCCGGAGAGGATCTGCTTGAAGCCTTGGATGGTGTCCTTCAAGGGCACGTACTTACCCGGCGCACCGGTGAACGCGGTCGCGACGAAGAACGGCTGCGACAGGAACTTCTGAATGCGGCGCGCGCGGTTGACGACCATGCGGTCGTCCTCGGAGAGCTCGTCCATGCCGAGGATCGCGATGATGTCCTGCAAATCCTTGTAACGCTGCAGCGTGCCTTGGACCTGGCGCGCCACGGCGTAGTGCTCGTCACCAACGATTTGCGGATCCAACATCGTGCTCGTCGAATCGAGCGGGTCGACTGCCGGATAGATGCCGATCTCGGAGATCGCGCGCGAGAGCACCGTGGTCGCATCCAAGTGCGCGAAGGTGGTGGCCGGCGCCGGGTCGGTCAAGTCGTCAGCGGGCACGTAAATCGCCTGCACGCTGGTGATCGAGCCCTTCGTGGTGGAGGTGATGCGCTCTTGCAGGGCGCCCATCTCGGTGGCCAACGTCGGCTGATAACCCACCGCGCTCGGCATGCGTCCGAGCAGTGCGGACACTTCGGAGCCGGCCTGCGTGAAACGGAAGATGTTGTCGATGAACAGGAGCACGTCTTGCCCCTCTTCGTCACGGAAGTACTCGGCGCAGGTCAACGCGCTCAGCGCGACGCGTGCGCGCGCTCCCGGCGGCTCGTTCATCTGACCGTAAATCAGAGCCGTCTTGCTGATCACGGGCTCGCCCGTCTCGAGCTTGGACTCCTGCATTTCGAGGAACAAGTCGTTGCCTTCGCGGGTGCGCTCACCGACGCCAGCGAAACAGCTCACACCACCGTGCGCCTTGGCGACGTTGTTGATCAGCTCTTGAATCAGAACCGTCTTGCCGACGCCGGCACCCCCAAACAGACCGATCTTGCCGCCCTTGCGGTAGGGCGCGAGCAAGTCGATGACTTTGATGCCCGTCTCGAAGACCTCGACGCTCGTGCTTTGGTCGACGAACAGAGGCGCGGGGCGATGAATCGACAAGCGCTTCTGGGCCTTCACGGGCCCCGCCTCGTCCACCGGCTCACCGACGACGTTCAGAATACGGCCCAGCGTCGCGGGCCCAACCGGCATGCTGATGGGTCCACCCTGGTCCGTCACGGGGGCGCCGCGAACCAAGCCTTCCGTAGCGTCCATGGCGATCGCGCGCACGACCGACTCACCCAAGTGCTGGGCGACTTCGAGGACGAGGTTGTCCGGCTTGTCGTTGATGTTCGCGTTGGTCGTGACCAAGGCGTTGAGGATCGCGGGCAAAGCTCCAGGAGCGAATTCCACGTCCACAACGGGACCAATGACTTGAGTGATCTTTCCGACGTTCTTGGTTTGTGACATGGGCTGCTTTGGGCTCCGCGGACGTTCAGTCGACGGGGCGCGTATAGCGAATCGGACGGTGAGCACCAGTGGAAAAATCGCGGCTGCGACCACATGGCACACGGCCCCTCGGCCAGGCCCCTGACGCATGCCTTTCGACCCTAGCCCGTCCAGGTCGCGTGTCGAGCTGCAGCGCAGATGGTACGTCACCACGTTGCGCTCGATTCGAGACGGGCAGCTCTCGAATCCGCCCGGCCCAACAGAACACCGGGGCCAAGCGCGCGACTCATTTCAAGCCGTCGATTTCAGCCCCCCATCTCCCCGCCACTTGATCTCCCAAGACACCATCAATCGCGTCAAGGAGCGCGCGAACATCGTCCAGATCGTGGGCGAGCGCGTTAAGCTCGAACGCGCAGGGCGCAGTTTCAAGGGCCTGTGCCCGTTTCACAAAGAGAAGAGTCCGAGCTTCCACGTCAACGAGGAACGCAACTTCTACCACTGCTTCGGCTGTCACGCGTCGGGCGACAGCATTCGTTTCGTGCAGGAGACCGAAGGGCTCAGCTTCGTCGAAGCGATCCGCGAACTCGCCAGCAGACTCGGCATCGCCATCGAAGAGACGCGCAGCGACAGCGAGCGCAAACAAGAGAACGAGGCCGAGCGGCGCCAACGCGAATACTATGCGGTCAACGAAGCGGCCGCAGCCGCCTTCGAACGTTGCCTAAACGATCACCCACTGCGAGAGCTGGCCTGGCAGGAGCTCGCGCGGCGGGAGCTCGTGCCACAGAGCGCAGACGATGCCACCTCGAAGGCCCTGAAAGCGTTTCGCATCGGCTACGCCCCTTACGGCTGGGATAACCTAGCACAGGCACTGAAGAGCGCGGGGCTAAGTCACGCCAGCGCCGAAGCCGTTGGGCTCTTGGCCCCCCGACGCAACGGACCTGGACATTACGATCGATTCCGGCATCGCTTGATGTTCGCCATCCTCGACTTGAGAGGTCGCATCGTCGGCTTCAGCGGGCGCAGTCTGCCGAACCCGAGCCCCGAGCAGATCGCGCGGCTCGGAGCCAGCGCGCCGAACGCCACCGAAGAACCGGCCAAGTACATCAACTCGCCCGAAAGCCCAATCTACAAGAAGCGCGACATGGTCTTCGGCTTGTTCCAAGCCCGCGACGCCGCGCGACGCAGCGACGAATGCGTGCTGGTCGAAGGCAACTTCGACGTGGTGAGCTTGCACGCCCACGGCGTGGACAACGCCGTGGCACCGCTCGGCACGGCTTTTACGCAAGAGCAGGCGGCGCAGATTCGTCGCTACACGCATCGGGTTACCTTGTTGTTCGACGCCGACACCGCAGGGCGCAAAGCCAGCATCGCTGCGCGCGAGCCCTGCCAAGCCGAAGGCCTGCTGGCGCGCGTCGCGAGCTTGCCCGACGGCACCGATCCCGATGAATTCGTGCGCCAGCGCGGCGCCGACGCATTGCGCGCAGCGCTCAAGAGCGCGCGCGGGATGCTCGAGTACTTGATCGATCAGACTTTGGAGCAAGGTTTCACGACTGCAGATCCAGAAACCCAAGGCCGCAAGGTCCAGCAAGTGCTCGAGTTGATCAAATCAGAGCAAGATCCGACGGTGCGCGCACTGGCGCAGACGCACGCAGACCGCATCGCGACGCGCCTCGGGATCCATGACGTGCGCAGCATGCAGGCGCTGCATCGCGCGGTTCGTCAAGCCGGAGCGCCGCCGCCGAGCACGGACCGAATCGAAGGGCCCGACAGCATCCGTTCACGCACGCGCTACGACGCGATCGAGGCAATCATCTTGTCTGCGTTCGTCGAATACCCAGCCTTGCTGAATGCCGAAGAGGTCGCGACCCGCTTGCGCTATGCGTCTGGGCCGCTGGCTTTGGCGATTTCGGTGTTGCAACGCAACGTGACCGATCCGGCTGCAAACCTGGCGCAGTTCCCGGCTGAGTTACAACCCGTCGTGGCAGAATCGTTGGCCGCGCCAACCCTGGCCGACGAGAACGTCGCACGGCGTCTGGTGAACGATAACTTGCAGAAACTCGTGCTCAAGGAACACAAGCAACAGAAACTCGAAATCGAGGCCGAGCTACGCAGCGCGCGGAGCTCGGGTGACTTCGAGCGCGAAGCGGAACTGCTTCGCGACCTGCAACGCTTGGCGGCAGTGACACGCGTTTGAGCGAAGTCTAGTTCTGACCCGCACGCTGCAGCGCGCGGCGAGCATCTTCACGATACGGCGAGTCGGGCGGACTCAGCTCCAAGAACTGACGCCAATGGGGTAACGCACGCTCCGATTCGCCCAAGCTCAACGCTGCCAAGCGGTGCGCCTCCCAGGCCCAAACCGGTGGCGGATTTTCTTTCGCAGCCAAGCTCAGAGCTTTCTCCAAGCGTACCGCAGCCTCCGCGTTTTGGTGCTGCGAGGATAACAGCTTGCCGTAACGAAACAGCCAGGTCGGGTTGTTGCCATCCGCTTCGACCGCTCGTTGCCAGTGGGCCAATGCGTCCTTGGTGCGACCGAGCTGCGATTCTGCCTGAGCCAGATCCGCGTACGCTTCGAAGCGCGACGGGGTCAGCTCCAAGGCTTTTTTGAAGTCCAAGATCGCATCGGCAGGGCCGCCTTGCCGCAAGTTGAGAACGCCGCGCTGCCAATACGCATCGCCGAGCCCATGATCGAGATCGAGCGCCGTGCTGAGCGCTTGCTTGGCGGTGGCGACTTGGCCAGCCTCGTTGGCGACCCAACCCAAGTACATGTGATACTCGGCGCGGTTCGGATCGATGTCGACGGCTTGTTGCAGGCGCTTGAGGGCCTCCAAGTTGCGACCTTGCAAGAACAACGCGCGCCCCAAGCAATGTAGCGCTTCGGATGAACGAGGGCGCTTCTGCAACACCTCCTCCAGCACGGTTTGCGCTTCCTTGCCATTGCCCGCGCCGACACGGCCGCAGCCCACGCGCTGCATCAGGTCCAGATCTTTGGGCGACTTGGCGAGCGCACTCTCGTACTCATGCAGCGCCTCGGCGGCCTTGCCCGACTGCTCGAGCAGTTGCCCACGCTCCAAAGCCAAACCGGGCAACTCCGCGTCCAGCTTGCCGACCTGCTGGAACACTGCCCACGCTTCGTCGAAGCGCCGCAAGCGCCTCAAGGCACTGCCGGAATTGAACAACGACGTGACGTCGGCAGGATCGAGCTTCTGTGCCGCATTGAATTGAGTGAGCGCGTCCTCATAGCGCCCTTGGGACAACGCGACGCGTCCAACGGCGTTGAGCAACGGCAACGAGCGCGGAAAACGTGCTTGCACGGCGCTGAGTTCTTTGGCGGCATCGTCGAACTGCCCTGCCGAGGCATGGCCTTCGGCCAGCGCCACGGCCGCGTCGACGACCACCGGCTCGGTGCTACCCGAGTCGACGACGGCGCGATAAGCGCGTTCCGCTTGCTCGCGTTCACCCGAAGCCGACGCAATCCGGCCCTGCCAGTACATGACCAGGGGCGCCTGAGGCGAGGCTTGTGCCAGCGGCATCAGCTCGGCCCGCGCTTTCTCGATGCGCTCGAGCGCCAATTGACACTCCACGATCCCGAGCGACGCTTTGGCCGTAGCGTTGGGCGCGCTCTTCGCGGCTTCGAATCCTCCCAACGCCGCCGCCACTCGGCCCGCTTTCAAATTGGTCTCTGCCATGCCCAACAACGCGTCGAAGTTGCGCGGATCGAGCTGCAGGGCTTGGGCGAACTCTGCTTCGGAACGACTGAGCCGACCTTTTTGCAGGTGCACTTGCCCGAGCAGCGTATGCAGTTTGACGATCTCGAGCGGGCTGGCTTCGGTCAGTTCACTACTGACCTTGGTCCCCCACTCGAGCGCTCGGGCCTCGGCGCCGCGGCGCACCGCGACTTCGAGCTTCGCGAGCTTCGCGCCGAAATGTTTGGGGTTGAGCACGAGCACTTGGTCGGCGGCTTGCTCTGCGGGATCGAGTTCACCAGCGAGCAGCAACGCGCGCACGAGACCATATTGCGTCCAGGCGCTGGGATTGGCCGCGGCCGCTTCTGCCCATGCCAGCTTGGCGCCCGCCGCGTCCGCGCGTGAAAGCGCGAACTCTGCAGCCAGGGCTTGGATCTCGGGCGAACTTCGGTCGCTCTTGCCGAGCTCGCGCTCTGCGACCTCGAAGTCTCGGCGCACGACGGCTTCGGCCGCTCGAGCCGCGTGGAGATAGGGCAGCTCCGGATCGGGATCCGATTGCAGCAATGCGTCGAGCAAGACCTTGCCTGCGGCTTGCACCTCGCCCGAACCGCCGAAGCGCACCACGAGCGCATAATGGGCGAACGCCGCCTCAGCCAATAGCGGTTTGTAGCGCGGCGCCGCAGCCCTAGCCCGCTGCACCAAGTCGAGCGCGGGACCCAACTCCGAATACGTGTCGGCGCGCTGGACGTCGATCAAGTTCCGCTCGGTGTCGGTCAGCGCGGAAGCGTACTGCGAGCGGTGAACGAGATCCCAGATCGCGGTCGCTCCAAACGGGCCGACGTCTGGCAACAACGCCAAGCTGCTGAGCGCAACCGTCGCTCCCAAGATCGAAACGACAATCCACTTGCGGCTCTTGCTACCACCGGCTGAGGCCGGCGCGGGCGCTGGTCGACGTTCGATCGGGTCGCGCACTTGCGCGGTCTCGGCGGCTCGTGGAGCCGGCGGCTCGTCGAGACTGACTGCAGCTTCCGCGCGCGTCGTTTTCTCCTGCGGGATCGCACCGAACTCTTCGCCCTCGTCGATGCTGGTCGCCCCAGGCCCCTCAGCGCTGAACTCGGCCAAGGGCCCATCACCGCCCAAGTCCAACTCTCCATAGGACGTGCCGCCGAGCCCCGGGTTCGCGACTCCGACGCCGCGCCCTGAGTTGCGTTCAGCCATCGACCTCGGCGTGTCCGAACGCGAAACGGGCGAATCGGCACCGAGCTGACTCGGTGGAATGGAATCGAGCGCAAACCGGTCGTCGTCGATCGACTGCTCACCCGAGCCGCCCACGGGCTTCGATGCGGCGGCGGGTTTACGCGCGGGGCGCGCAACTTCGAGATCGGGCAAGTCCGGGAGTGGTTCGGCCGCGGGGGTTGGCGTCGTAAACGCCGGTGGGGGACCCGACAGGGGTTCGCGGAAACCGAAATCCCCGTGATCGCGCGTCGTTTCGAACCCGACGAGATCCTTGTCGAAGTCCGCCGCGGGCGAGGGCAACTCGATGGCGTCGTCGATGCCGAAGTCCTGGCGCGCCGAAGCCTGGAGCGGGGACTCGACCTCGCCGAGCGACGGCGGCAGCGAGCCGAGTTCCACCTCTTCCAAGGGGATCACGGAGGTCGATTGGGCCGGCTCGGGCTCCATGGGCACCGGCAACTCCGGGGAATCTGCGGAGGCCGGCGCAGGCACGGCCTTCGTGCGCACGGAGGGGCCTGCGCCAAGACTCGGCGCGATCGAGTCCAACTGCAGCTCGGTCTCGACGGATCGCCCCAACAGGGGCCGATTCGCGGTGCTCGAGCCCGCGGCCGTTGCCGGCGGGTCCAGCGTCTTGGTCGGTGCGTTGGCTTTTTGGGCGGAGGCGACGGGATTGGCCTTCGTCGTGGCTGGAGCTTTGCCCGCCGGGTTAGCACCGAGTTTCGGCTTGTTCGAATCCGAAGCTTTCAAAGAAGCCGGCAGGATCGAATCCAGGCCGCCGAGAGATGCGGGCAAGCCCTCTTCATCGTCGTCAGCGACGCCAAGCGCCGAGCCGAGTTCGAGCTCCGAGTGCTTGTCTTCGGCGGGAGCTGGGGCGCGTGGGGGTCGCGAGGCGGGCAGATCCAACTCGTCGACCTCGGGGGGCACTGACGACAGTTCGATGCTGTGATCGAAACTCGTATCGGGGCCGGGCTTTTGAGCGGCACTCGCGGGCCGCGGCGGCAGCGGCGCGGGCCGCCCTGGGGGACGCGCCGGCGGCCGCGCTTGGGGTAGATCCGCATCGGGCTGCGATTTGGGTCGGGGCGGCGCGGGACGCGGCATGCTCGGTAAATCGGCGCTGTTTGCGACCCCCCCCACCATCGTCTTCTTCAACGAGTTGCTTTGTGGCCGCGGGGGGACCGCCGGGGGTCCACCGGCGGCAGGAGCGGCCGGCCGCGTCTGTACCGGCGCAGCCACGCCGAGCATGGTCGCCGAGTCGCCAGTGCGTAGCCGCGATACGTCACTGTGGGTGACCCCCGTGCGTGCTTTGACGGGCAGCGGCGGCTCTCCAGGTTGCGTCACTACGAAAGACTGCCCGCACTTCGGGCAGCGCATGTTTACCCCTGTTGGGGGGACGCGACGTTCGTCAACCTGGTATGGCGCCGCACATTGGGGACACTGGACTTTGAACATCAAGCCTCGGCAAACATCACCACAACCCAAAGCAGAGTCTATCTTCTCGGGAGAGAAACGGGAAAAACGTTGATTGAGCATCGGGGTCGGCCGCGAGTTCGACCGAGCGCCGATAGCCGTGGTGGGTAGACATCGCCGCTCGCCTTACAGCCGCCCCCTAGCCAAAAGATCCGTAAAAGCGCACGGCATGTCTTTGGCGTAACGCACAGAAACGTTAGGCTGCGGGGCAACGGCTACACGCCGAACCGCAATGCGCCTATCTCTGCGACCAAGCTCCATCCCCCCTACCCCAGAGGAACTGCTGTCGGTTGCCGCGGATCTGAGGGCGGAGCTGGAAGCCACAGAGCTGCCCGAGGCGCGCGCCCTGTTGCACTACGAAGTTGGGGTGCTCGAAGAGCAGCACCGCGACGACCATGGGGCGGCTCGCGACTTGCTATCGGCGGTGAACGCCGCCAGCAACCTAGCCGAACCGCTCGAGCGGCTGATCGCGCTCGTAGAGCGCCGTCACTCATTTCAGAACCTCGGCAAACTGCTCGACCGCTTGGGTCGGATCGCGAGCACGCCCGAGGAAGTCGTGCGCGCGCAACTGGCACGCGGCGATTTCCTCGCCGATCATCGTCACGACGACGAGGGAGCGCGGCAGGCTTACGCACTGGCCGAACAAGCCGGCACCGAACTCGCTAGCGTATGGCTGAGTTTGGAGTTGTTCGCCGGCAAGCACAAAGACCGTGAGCTATACAAACGCGTCACGGCTGCGCGCGCCAGCAGCACCCACGACCCAAACTATCGAGCTCTGCTTCGATTGCGCGCCGCGCGGGCCGCGATCGCCGCTGGCGATGAACGCACCGCGCTGCGCTTGCTGGAACAGCTGGCGCTGGAACCTCACCCAGCGCGTGCCGCGGCGCTCGAAGAACTCGAACGCCACGCGCGCAGCCAAGGCGACGAACCACGTGCGCTCGACTTGTCCGAACAGCGCGCCCAATGGCTCACGCAGCTGCTGGAACAACACGAACCCGCGCTGCTTTCGGGCATCAATCCCGAAAGCTTGGCACGGCGGGCAACCGAACTGTGGCTGCGCGCTGCTCGCCGTCGCCGCGAGCTCGGCGATACCGATCACGCGCTCGCTAATTTGGCGCGCGCAGAACGCTTGCTCGGCGACAACCCGGCAGTGCGCTACGAACTGTGCCTGGCCAACGCTGCGGCGGGCAACACCGTGCGCATGTCGCAAGCGGTGAACAGTCTGCTAGGGCCGGAGCCAACCGGACCTGGTCCGGCTGCGCTTTTGTTTCGCCTGGCCGACGCCGAACAAGCTGCCGGTAATCTAGACCAGGCGCTGGCAGCGCTGACGCGCGCTCTGAGCGCCAATCCCGAGTGCCTACCCGCCCGTGCGCTGCAACTGCACCTGCTGCTCGCAGGGGACGACCTGGCGGCCTTGGCGGATGCTTGGGAGAGCTCGGCTGCGCAAACTCGCGACGAAGCGATTCGCGCGCGGCACTACACGCTCGCCGCGCTGTGTTGGAGTTGGTCGGGACAGAACCCGGAGGCCGCGCGCGCAGCGCTCAGCCAAGCGGCCCTGAGCGGCCTCGGGCCTGCAACCGCAGCACGCTTGGCTCGCTTGTTCGCCAATTTCACGGGTGACGAGCGTTGGCGCAGCGAGGCTGCCGAGCGCCTGCTGCGCCACGAAGGGCTCGAGGAGACTGCCAGCGTGTTGCTCGAAGCAGCGCGCCAGGAGTTCACCCGTGGCAATGAGGACCGCGCCAAGAACTTGCTCCTGCGGCTCGGGCGCGAACCCGACGGTTCCTGGCTCGCGGCGACCGTGGCCGCTTACACGGGTACGCCCTCGGCGGCAAACGCCGACGCGAGCAACGCCGCGTTCAGTCGTTTGGCGGAACTCAGCGACGAGGCAACGCGCGCAGCGCTGCACGGCTTGCTCGCGTTCAGACAGCTCTCGGTGGCAGATCGAGATTCGGCGCTGCCCCTGCTGAGGGAACTGCACCGCGCGCGGCCGAACGACGTGATCTCGGGTCAGCAGCTCGCCTCGGCCTTGCGCGCGATCAACGAGCGCCCGGAATCGGCGATGGTTTCTGCTCGCACCGCCGAGTTGATTCTGAACCCCGAGCTCGGGGCAGCACTGTTGCTCGAAGCCGGTCTGATCGCTTGGCGCGCGGGCGAACAAGCACAGGCCGTCGAATTGTTTCAGCGAGCCAGTTCGCGCGCGCCCGGCCCGAGCTCCGCGCTCTTGCAATGGGCATTGTGCGCGGCACAGCCCAACGACGAGCAAGCCCGACGCGCGGCGCTCCAAGCCGGACTCGGTGCGACGGGCGACACGGACGCCTTCGCGATCGAACGCTTCGCGTTGGACGTCGTCAACACTCAGGATCCGTCGGTGGCTACCCAAAGCATCGATCGCGCCGATGACGTGTCACTCAGTGAAAGCGGCGAGGCCGTTCAGTTGGCGCGCGCACTGTGGCGCGCCAGCACGCAGCACCTAGCGGCGCTCAAGCACGTCGAGAGCTTGTCGGCGCTGGGGAAGGAAGTGGCCGAGGCGGCACGCTTGCGCGAACTGTGGAACGAAGCTCACCCTCAACCCGCAAAGCTACATCAGCAAGCCAAGGTCTGGGCTGCGACCGGTTCGCTGGATGGCGCACTCGAGTGGTTGGGTACGAGTTTGGCAACGCTCGATCTGCGCGATGAGCTGTTGGCACGCGAGCACATCGGCAAAGCGCTGGGTGACGAAGCGCGAACCCAGCTGGAAGCTGGCACCCGCCTGTTGCGCTTCCTGATCGAACCCGAGCTGCCCGCGTTGCTCGAGGCGGTTTCGCCCGAGGCGCGCTTGTGCAACCTCGAACTCGCCCCTCCGGGATGCGACCCTCGGCGACGGGCAAGCGCGCTCGGTGGGATTGCCGACAGTCTGGGTGAGGAGAACGAGGCACTCTCGTTGGCCTTGGCGGGCCAGAACGAACTCGCCGCCCAACGTCACGATGCCGCACTCGCGAGCTTTCGCGCCGTGTTGAAGAGCTATCCCGACGACATCGTGGCTTGGGATGGCCTGCGTCTAGCTGCCCAGAACCTGGAAGAACGCACGACCGAGGCTCAAGCGTGCCTGAAGCTCGGAGAGTTATCCCGCGACCTGCAGGTGCAAGCCAGCTTCTATCGCAAAGCCGCTGGCTTGTTCTTGGACGACCTGCAGGACGAAGCTCAAGGGCGAGCCGCGCTCGCGCGCGCAACGGAGCTCGACATTCGGCACAAGCCAGCCTTCCAGCGCTACTACGGTCTACTGAAGGACGCAGGCGAACCGCGCACGTTGGTGGCGTTGCTCGAACGCCGCATCGAGGTCAGCAACGACGCCAGCGAGCTCGCGGGCTTGTATTGGGATCGCGCCCGGAGCTTTCGTCAGTTGGATGAGCTCGAACGGGCCTTGGAGGAGCTCACCAACCTCAATTTGCTGGAGCCGGCCCACGTCGGTGCGCGCGCGTTGCGCAGCGAGATCTACCTCAAGCAAGGCCGTCACCAAGAAGCCGCCAGCGAACTGCGAGAGTTGGCGGCCGCCGAGAACGCGCCCGCCGAACAACGGTTGATGAGCGGTATCGCAGCCGTCGATCTGTTCGAAACGCGTCTGGACGACATTCCGAGCGCGCTGCAGGTACTAGAGAATCTAGAGGCGGCCAAACTCGACACGCTGGCCGTGTTGGAGCGTTTGGCACGCACGACGGCCAAGGCAGAACGCTGGGACGATGCGGCCAAGTTGCTCGAACGACTGATCGTGCAGCGCAAGACACTGGCAGGGCGCGGCGAGGCGGCGCGACTGCTCTTGGTCGTCTATCGCGACAAATTGCTGGCCCCAGAGCGGGCGGAGCGCGCTTGCAGCGCAATCTTGCAAGAGGCTCCGACCGATGCAGAGGTCATCGACTTCGTGCTCGACGAGTCGCTGGAGGAAGCCGCCGCCGAGCCCCTGCTCACACAAATCAAGGCTGCACTTCTGCACGCGCCACTGCCTGACTTGTCTGCCGAACAAGTTGCCCGGATCGCGCGCGTGGCTGAAGCGCTCGACGATCTCCCGTTGCGGCAAGCAGCGCTAGGTTCACTCGTCGCGCTCGGCGTCACGAGTCAAGAGCTCCGGGAAGAGTTGGCCGAACTCGATGCGCGCGCCGAGCACTTTCCGAAACTGACGCTATCCAGCTTGGCGAGCGCGAGTCTCGTAGATCCCGCTGACAAGGGACCGCTTGCGCGGCTGATGGAGTTGGTGGGGCCCTACGTGAACGAGGCACTAGGGCCAAACCTCGAAACGCTCGGAGTTGGGCGTCGCGATCGAGTCAAAGCGCCAGGCGGGGGTGCTTTGCGCACCGAAGTGTTGGCGTTCGCCAACGCCTTCGGCGTCGCGGAATTCGATCTGTACATCGGCGGCAGTGACGCCCAGGGCGTGACGGTCGTGGCCGATCCGAAGCTGCCCAGCATCGTGCTCGGACACCAAGTGCAAGCTCCCCTGACGCAGTCCCAACGCGCCCGCTTGGCGGCACAGGTTTTCGGTCTCGGGCGCGGCACCAGCACCTTCGTGGGCTTCGAAGCGGTGGACAACGCGGCCCTGGTCAGCGCCGCGTGCAAAGCCGCCGACATACAACTCGAAGGGCCTTCTTTCGCGATCGCGCTCGAGTTCGAACGCCAACTCAAGCGCACCTTGCCCCGTAAGGTGAAAAAAGAAATAGCTCTGCTGTTCGAAGCCGAGCAGCTGCAAAAGCATGACCCGTTGGTTTGGGCCCAAGCCGCGCGTTCGACACTCGATCGCGCCGCTGCCGTCGCCGTGGGCGACGTCTCGTGGGTGCTGTTGCGCTTGGAAGAACGTCTGGCCCAAGACCGTAAGCTCGATCCAGCGTTGGAGCATCGCATTTGGCCGCTGCTGCGCTTCGTTCTTTCGGCCAAGTTCTTGGAGCTGCGCGCGCAACTCGGAATGGCGGCACGATGAGCGTCGCAGACGATTTGACCGAGCCCTTGCAGAGCGCGACAGCCGTTCGCGAGGTCGACGCTGCCGAGCCCGAACGCCGTTCAGCGGCGGGCCTCGAAGAACGCCCTGCGAGCGTTCACCTAAAAGAGGCAGGAGCGCTCGAAGAGTGGATCGCGCGGGCGACCTGGTACGAACGCGAGGCCGAGGCCGACAGCGATTTGGCAAAGAAAGCGCGAACTTTCAGCGTGGCCAGCGAGCTCTGGGCCATGGCGGGCGAGGAAGCGAAAGCCGAAGCAGCAGCCGAGAAGGCGACCAAACTCGGCTCGGCTTTGGCCGCGCGCCAAACGCGTCAAACGCTCTTGGCGCAAGGCGATGTGCGCGGCGCGATCGCGCAGTTGGGTAGCGAAACGCTGACGGGTCCTACCCCGAAGGCGCGTGCCCACGCTGCGTTTTACGCCGCGGAGCTCGCGCGCTTGCGCTTGGCGGATACCCCGTTGGCCTTGCGTCATTGGGAACAGGGCTCTGCAATCGACGCGACCGATCCTCGCCCGCACCTGTTCAAGCTCGCCAAACAACTCGGCAGCAGCAGCAAACCTCCGAGTTTGCGTTGGCCCGCTTCGGCCGCGTTCACCCAAGTCAACAAGGCGACGGCCACGGTTGCGCGTCTCCGAGGTTCAGAGCGCACACCGCAGCAGGACGTGGATTCCAAGGCAGTGCGTTTCCTCGACGCGGTCAGGGCGCTCGAGCGCGGCAGCCGCATCGATGCGGCCCAGGCACTGTTGGAGCTCGCGGAGGCCAAGGAATTCGCGCGCAGCGCTCGCTGGCTTGCCGCGGCGCTGTTCGCCCCCGAGACTGACCAGCGGGAGCGCTCGGTAGCGATCCTCCGACAATTGCTCGTCGAAAACGAAGCCCCCGCTCTGCGCCGCATGTTGGCGGCCCGCGCGCTCGAAGCCAAGGACCCGAGCGCACTCGAGTTTGCTCTAGAACGCGACGCGGCTGCCGAGGAAAGTGACCGAGCGTTCTCGACACCCGACCACCTGGCGCTCGGCTCATTGAGCGAGCGTGAGCCCGCCAATCTCGGGGCGTCGCTCGAGACGGCGCGCAAACACGATGACTATCGCGCACTGGTTTGGGCGGTAATCTCGGCGTTCGAACTCGATCTGGCCTTGCCCGAGCTCGGGGATCTGAAGACACGGACCGCGCTCGTGCTGGGCCGCGCACTCGCCGTACCGAGCGTCACGGCACTGCAAAAAGCGGCCGAAGCGGCCGCGGCGCATCACCCTGGCCATCCGCTGTTGGCGCTAGTGCGCATGGAAAGCGCCAGGCAACAGCAAGACGTCCAACTATTGGCGTCAACCTTGGTGGAGAGCTCGACCCAGGCCTCGGCGGAGCTGCAGATGCAAGCGGCGTACTGTGCCGGGTTACTGTGTGAGCTCAATCGCGAGCATGCGCTAGCCGATCGATATTACTCACAAGCGCTGCGTTCGAGCGCGTTCGGTGAGGCTGCAGCACGAGCGCTGTTCGAACGCTTGCCTCCGGGTCGCGTCAGCAAGTTGCTCTGGGCCTTGGCCGATAACGCCGACAATCGAGAGCGCAAATCCTTGCTGCTCCTGGAAGCGGTGTTGCGCGATCCGGATCAAATCAATGCCTCCAACTTGTGCGAGCAAGCGCACACCTTGGACCCGCAGTCCATCCTGCCGCTGTTCGTAGGTGAACGCGAAGCGCGGAGGCGTCGTGACCATGCGCAGGCAGAAGCCTGGCTGCGGCGTCAACGCGAGCAGCCCATCGATGATCAGGCGCGCGCGTTGATCCTTCTACGCGCAGCGCGCGTTGACGGCGATCGGGCGCTGGCGCACGAGCGAATCGCAGCAGCAAGGCAGATTTGGCAAACCGATTTGGCGCTCAGCGAGCTGTGCGATGCGAATTTGGAGCTCGAGCCGCGCGAACGAGCCGAGCGCCGTGAGTACCTCGCGACGAGCGCGCTCGATCCCACTAGCCGTGCGCAGTTACAGTTGGAGGCGGCTTGGTACTACGAGGCCGCCTCGCACGCGGCCGATTCGGCGCGCTTGGCCCTGATGGCGAGCGGTAACCAGCCCTTGGCCGAACTCTGCCTCGAGCGGACCCTGGCCTCGACGCCGAGCGCGGAGGCTTACAAGGAGCAGCTGCATCTGCAGCTGGTCAACGCCAGTACCTCGATCGAGTTCGCCGAGCTGTACCTCAAGCTTTCCGCGCTGGAAGGACAAGAACAACAGTTCGAGCGCCAGATCAAATACTTGGGCCTCGCAGCTCAGCGCGTGCCAGATCATTTGCCGACGTTGGCAGAGCTCGAGGGCTTGGCCACTTGGCACGCCGATCCGAAACAGCTGTTGCTCTCCTGCGGCGGCCTCGCGGCGCTACTGCCCGCGGAAGATGCCCCAGCACTGGTGGGCATGGCCGCACGCTTGGAGCGACTGGAAAATGGCTGGGGGGCGGCGTACCCAGTGCTCAAGCAAACGCCACGTTCGCCGCGCATTCCGTTGCTGCTCGTGAGGCAACTGCTCGCCCACGCTCGCGTGTTGAACGAGCCTGCGATGGCTTATGAGATGACGCGGCGTTTGAGCGAGACCCCACGCGCGGGGTCGGATCTGGCGCTCTTGCAACTGAGCGCGGCCCAACTGGCGGCGCGCTTGGAGGACCGCGAGTTGGCGCTCAGCCACGTGCGCAAAGCTCTGGAAGCCGAGCCCAGACATTTACCCGCCCTGGCGCTCTACGCCAAGCTGCTGCGGGAACAGGGTCAACCCGCGCAAGCCGCAACCGCCTACGAGCGCTTGGCGCAGACCAGTCGCGTGAGCGCTCACCAGGTGGCTCACTGGTACACAGCCGCGATCTTGTGGCTGGAAGAGGTGAACGACCGTGAACGCGGTCAAGCCGATCTCGAACACGCTGTGCGGTTGGATCCGGCGCACTCGGCAGCCTTCGAGCGCTTGCGCGCGCTGTATCAAGAACGGCAGGAACATCGCAAACTCGAAGCGCTCGTCAATCATCGACTGCAAGCGGTGACCGATCGTGAAAACGTCGCGCAGTTGCAGCTCATGAAGAGTCAAGCGCTGATCGGGGCGGGCGATACACAGAAAGCCAAAGAAGCGCTGCTGCTCGTCGTCAAAGCGAGCCCAGAGAACCTCGAAGCCCTGACCCAACTAGCGTCCTTGAGTGAACAAGGCGGTGATGCGCAAAGCGCCGAGCATGCGCTGTTGCAGGTTGCGCGTTTGAACGCGGATCCAGGAGTCCAGGCCAACGTCTACGAGCGCTTGGCCAAGCTCTATACGGGCCCTCTGGCAAACCCGAAACGCGCCTTACGCTGCCATCAAGAAGTCCTGCGGCGCCGGCCCGACGATCCCGTGGCGTTCGATGCCATGCTCCAGGCTTACGTCGACGTGGGGCAACCCGAACGCGCGGTGGAGCTGCTCGAGCAACGACGCCAACGCGAACAGGACAGCGAACAGGACCTCGTGCTGTGGCTGCGCATCGCACGCCTGCAGGCGAGCACCCCCAAGTTGATCCCGGCGGCCGAGCAGAGTTACGCCGATTTGCTGACGCAAAAGCCCGCGCGAGCCGAAGTCTTGGGCGACGCTGCGCGCTTCTACATCGCGACCGAACGCACGCAATACGTCAAAGACTGGTGTCAGCGGCTGCTCGAACAAGGCCGCCACTCTTTGGAGCAACTGAAGCTCAACAAGTCGATTTTCGAACAGCTCGAGACCATCGCTAGCGCGCTGGACGACAGCGCCCTGGCAGAGCTAGCGCGCAGCGCAAAAGAGCTGGCCCAAGGGAACAACGGCCTGTTCGCCGGAGTCCAGGGCCGAGCCATGTCGCGTCATTTGGATGGCCGTTTGGCGCCTCCGACGGTGAGTAGCGCGCTGCGCACACTGTTGATGCAAACGCGTGGCATCCTGGACCAAGCGCTGGAGCTGAATTTGGCGCCGCTCAGTCCCAAGCGCGTCTCTGGGGATCGGGTACGCATCGCGTTCGAGCAGAAATCGCGCGCCATGGGCGTTAGCCTTCCAGAACTATTCACCACCTCCGCTGAACCGACGTTGGCGCTGGTCACGGGCAGTCCATCGCGGGTGATTCTTGGCTCGTACTGGGTGAATGACGCTCCGCAAGGCGTGCTCGATTTCATCGCGTGGCGCACGTTGAAAGCCGACCAGGCACGCGTCGGACTCTTCGCTCAGCTCGACCCCAAACGATTGAACACGGTCTTGCTGGCCTTCCTGAGTTGCTTCGTAGAAGTGCACCTGAGCCCCCCCGACTTGCCGCTGTTCGAGACGACACGCCAGCGCGTCGCGTCGCGGCTATCCAAAACCATCGACGACGACGTACCGGTGCTCGCGCTCGAAGTCTTGACGTTGCTTCGGGACGACAAGCCTGATCTGTCGCTGGCAGTGCGGCGCTGGCTCAACCGCAGCGCTCTGTTGGCTAGCGGCGATCCCGAAAGCGCGACACGTGCGCTGGCTGTGCTGAGCAGCGGCAGCGTCGAAGCAGCCAAGGGCAGTCCCAGCGCGATTGCGAGCCAGTACCCCGAGTGTCGCGACGTTCTCGGCAGCATGCTCGACGACGCGTTCGTCGAAGCCTACCGTCAAGGCCGCAGCCAGACCTGAATCCCAAACCGTGAGCGCTGCCGCTTAGCCGGGGCGACTCTGCGACCGCCCACGCCCAGGCGGTTTCAGCGATTTGCAGCTACCGTCGCGTGAGCGCGCGTCACGGTCGTAGCCACAGCGCGCGCACTGGCCTCGCTCTGACCCCGCCACGATGCCCCGTAGTCGTCAGAGAACAACAGGGGGTAGGTCTGGCCACGACGCGCCTCACCATGCAACAACAAGCGGCCTCCGAGCTTGAGCAAGCGCACGGGCACCTTGACGTCGGTTTGGGGATTGGTTGGGTTCTTCCAGTCGTAAGCGATCGTGGGTGACGTCCAAGTTTGTCCATTGTCGCGGGAAGAGCGCACCCGTACGACCCCTTGACTGATGGTGGTCAGCACGGTGACGCCTTCGATCCGAGCGACGTCGAACGCGCCGCTGAGCCAGCCGGGCTGTGTCGGCATTTGACCGCAGCTGCCCAAGTGCGGGCACAAGATCAACACACGACTCTCGGCTCCCTGTGCGCGATCGGCATTTGCCGGTTCCAGCGCCAAGGCAGATGCGCCGCGATCGCACGAGGCTGCGACGATGCCATACTCACCCTTGAGCTCCGCGCTATGAGCAATGCGTTCGCCCATCAGCGAGTGTACGAGCAAAGCCCCCGGGCTCGACTCGAAAGCAAAGGCATTCTCACTGCTGCCATCCGTGCAACGCCCCGCGTTGCGCTCGAGGCCCTCCGCGCGCAAAGGTGCCGGTCTCCAGCTTTGACCCAAATCAGGAGACTCGAGCAGCGACAACGAAGGACCCTGACCTCGAGCCAGGAACCAACGGCCCTGCTCGGTCCAGGCAGAACGATACAAGGCGGGATTGGCGTCGAGACCCGTGCCACTCAATGGCGCCGGAAAAGCAACCGGATGTGGGGCCTCCTTGGCGTGACTGGACGGAACAATCAACCGTTCTACGGCGCGCCGCTCGAAGGGCCAGGCCATGGCCACCCACGGACCGAGCGCAGCAATCGACACGTCGAGGGCGGATAGGCGCAACCCTTGGTCGGTCCCATCCCTGCCCTCGACCCCGTATTCGACGAATTGCGAGGCCTTCGCCAGATGGGCCGCTGAGATCTGTGTCGACCCCGTAAGCGCTTCCGCAAATGGCGCACACTTAGCGAACGGCTGTGCGTCGGGCGCTGCGATCAGCAATCGCCGACGAACGAGCTCCCCAAACTCGGGTTTGCGTTCGCGCACCAGATCGGGCGCCGTCGGCCCCGCCATGCAGAGCGCGTAGTCGGCCAGTTGGGTGGCCCGTTCGCGCAGCGTCCAGGCCGCCTTCGCGCGCGGTCCGAGCTGCCAGAAGGCAAGTCCCACGACGCCCACGACCAGCAAGTGCCGCAAGCGAAAACTGCGCTCCTTCTCGGGGGTTGCCGAATGCGTGGCTGGGGCGGCGTCGCGGCGCTGATTGGGCATGTCAGCAGGCTAGCCGTGCCCTTCTACCTCTGCCAAATTCTCGCTCGTGAATCCCTCCCCAATCCCGTCCCAAATCAAAGCACCCCATGGGGCACCTTGGGTCGAATTGCATTGGCCCGACGCCAGTGTCCACCGGATCCCGACGGCAATCCTGCGGGGTTACTGCCCCTGCGCAGGCTGCCAAGGCCACAACGGTCCGATCACGTTTCAAGCAGGGCGCGACAGCGAGCTGATCGAGCTCGAAGGCGTGGGTAACTACGGTTTGAAATTAGCTTGGGGCGATCGCCACGACACCGGCATCTACACTTATCGTTTCCTCAGACAACTCGGCGAGCTCTACACCGCGCACGGTGCCGCGCTTCCAGAACGAGTTCCCCAGATCGGGCGCTAGGCAGATGCGCATCGCGGTCGTCACGACCTCGTATCCAACCGAACGCGATCCTGGCGGTCACTTCGTCAAATCAGAGGTGCAAGCCCTAGTCAGCGAGGGTCACGAAGTCAGCGTCTTGATGCCTGCGGCCGGCACACGTTCGTGCCCAGGTAACCCAAGTCTACAAGCGCTTTGCTCGGCGAGTTTACCCCGCGGCGAGAGCGCGTTTGGCTGGCCCGGCGTCGTGCCGCGGCTTCGAGCGGCCCCTTGGCGCATGTTCGGCATTGCGCGTTTCGTCGCGCTCGTGCGCCAGCGCTTACGGCGCATGGCACCCGCGCGCATCGTGCTGCACTGGTTGCTACCGGTGGCACCGCTCGTGCTTTCGGGCGTCGATACCCAGGCGTGTGAGGTGGAGATCGTCGTTCACGGCAGCGACGCGCGACTACTCATGCTGCTCCCGCGGCGCATGTCCGTCGGTATTCTGAAACAGCTACTGCGACAGCGAGTGCTCTTTCGTTGCGTCTCCGAAGCCCTGGCGCACGACTTGCGAGCGCTCGTCCCCGAGATCGAGCGCTCTTGCAGCGTCGCGCCCTGCCGCATCGAGGTGCCAAAGATCGATCGCCAGCACGCGCGCCGACGCTTGCAGATAGAACAGAACGCGTTCTTGGCCGTCGTGGTGGGTCGCTTGTTACCGTCCAAGCGTGTCGATTGTGCACTCGAGTGCGCCCCCGTACCCCGAGGAGCGCGCTGGGTCGTGGTGGGCGATGGCCCATTGCAGCGCGAGCTCGAACGACGCTTCCCCAACGTGCAGTTCGTCGGGCGCACCAGTCACGTCGATGCGCTGACGTGGATCGCGGCGGCCGACGTCCTGGTCAGCGCCTCGGAGCACGAGGGCTCACCTTCGACCGTGCGCGAAGCTCGGGCTTTGGGCACCCTGGTCTGGGCAGCGCCTGCGGGTGATTTGGCGAATTGGGCAGCTCGAGATCCGGGGATTCGGCTCCTACCGGAGTTGGCGTCACGCGGTTGAAGCAGGTCGGCCCCTGTGAACCCATGAAGGGGCTTGCGGCCGGCGGCTTTTAGTGGTGTGGAGCCAAAGTCCGATGGAAATCATCACCCAGCTCATTCACCTGATCCTCCACCTCGACACCGCCTTGGACGGCTTGGTGGCCCAGTACGGAGGGCTCGTTTACGCCATCCTGTTCGGCGTGGTCTTCTGTGAAACGGGCTTGGTCGTGACACCATTTCTACCCGGCGATTCGTTGCTTTTCGCCGCCGGCGCGATCGCGGCGGGGGGTCGGCTCAACATCGCCTTGTTGTGCTTGCTCCTGGTGCTCGCTGCGGTGTTGGGTGACGCTTGCAACTATTGGGCGGGCAAGGTGCTCGGCGTGGCGCTCTCCGAGAAGTTCCCGCGCCTCGTCAAACGTCAACACATCGAGCGCACCAACGAATTCTATGAGCGCTACGGTGGCAAGACGCTGATCATTGCCCGCTTCGTGCCCATCGTCCGCACCTTTGCCCCGTTCGTCGCGGGCATCGGCAAGATGAGCTACTCGCGCTTCAGCATGTTCAACATCACGGGCGGCCTGCTTTGGGTGCTCGTGCTTGCCCCGGCGGGTTACTTCTTCGCAGACGTCGAGATCGTGAAGAAGAACTTTGGTTTGGTCGTGATCGCGATCATCGTGCTGTCGATCTTGCCGGCGATCGTCGAAGTCGTGCGCGCGCGTTCTTCGGCGCGCGCCTGAGGGTCTGCCGCTCGCAATCGCGCTTCGTGCGCTCGCGCAGCGTTCACTCACCCCGGCGTTCACTCGCCCAGGTACGCGCGCTTGACGGCGGGGTGAGCCAACAGATCAGCTCCCCCTCCCGCCATTGCTAACTCGCCGGTCTCGAGCACATAAGCATAGTGCGCGGCCGAGAGCGCCAGCTGCGCGTTTTGCTCCACCAGCAGCACCGAAACACCGCGCTTGTTCACTTCAGCGATCGTCTCGAAGATGCGCTCGATCACTTGTGGCGCCAAACCGAGCGAGGGCTCGTCCAACAAGAGTAGCTTGGGCCGGCTCATCAACGCGCGCGAGATGGCGAGCATTTGCTGTTCACCGCCCGACAGTGTGCCTGCGGGCTGTGAGATGCGCTGCGACAGAACCGGAAACAGATCGAAGCAGTATTGTTGATCCGCTTGGATCTCGCGCGCGTCGCGCCGCAGATACGCGCCCAACTCCAAGTTCTCGCGCACGCTCATGTTCAAGAAAATGCCGCGCCCCTCGGGCGCGTGCACGAGCCCAAGCGGCACTAGCCGATGCGAAGGCCAATCGGTCGTATCCTTACCGGCAAATCGGATCTTGCCCCGCGCCACGCGCAGCATGCCGCTGATCGCGCGCAAAGTACTGCTTTTGCCGGCTCCATTGGCGCCGACCAAACTCACGATCTCGCCCTCACCCACCGTCAGCGAAATACCGCGCAGCGCGCTGATACCGCCATAGCTGACGGCCAAGTCTTGGACCTCGAGCAAGGCCTTGGGTCTCGAGTGTTCACCCAAAACCTCCATCAGTCCGCCTGCCTGGCTTGGGCCGAACGCGCGGCAGTCGTGCCGAGATACGCCTCGACGACGCTGGGATTGCCTTGGATCTCGGAGGGCGAACCCACGGCGATGATTTGTCCGCGGTTCAACACCGTGATCCGCTCGCAAATCCCCATCACCAGCTTCATGTCGTGCTCGATCACCAGGATGCCGAGCGAGAAGCGCTCGCGCAACTCGCGGATCAGGTCCATGAGTTCGGCTTTTTCGCGCGTGTTCATGCCTGCCGCGGGTTCATCCAAAAGCAGCACCTTGGGCCGCGTACCGAGGGCGCGAGCAATCTCGAGCCTACGCTGTTCGCCGTAGGGCAGACTCTGCGCAACGTGGTCGGCTTTGGCGCGCAACCCCATCACGTCGAGCAAGCGCAAGGCGCGCTTGGTGATCTCATTTTCTTCGCGTTGATGTCCCGGGCTCAAGAGCAGAGCGCGCCACCAATCGTAGTAGTTGCTGAAAGCTCGACCGAGTTGGCTGCTCGTGCCGAACACGGCTCGAGCGCTGTCGGCGACGCAAGCCACGCGCACGTTGTCGAGCACCGACAATTGCTTGAACAAGCGAATGTTCTGAAAAGTTCGGGCCATGCCTTTGCGACAGATCGCACTCGGCTTGGCGCCGTTGACGCGGGTGTCGGCGAGCAACACGTCGCCCTCGCTCGGCGCGTAAACCCCAGTCAACAAGTTGAATGCCGTCGTCTTGCCAGCACCATTGGGGCCAATCAAACCGAGCAGATCGCCGGTGCGCACGTCGAGCGAGAAGTCCTTCAGCGCAACCAAGCCGCCGAAGCTCACCCCGACGCCGCGCGCCGAAAGTACGACCTTTCTCACGCGCTGCTCCCAGGCTCGGGTCGTTTGGCGCTCCGGCGCAAACCAAACCAAGACAGTTCCCACCACTCGCGCGTTCCGAACAAGCCCTGTGGGCGCATCAGCATCAGCAGCACGAGCAACAGTCCATAGATCGGCATACGGATTTGATCGACGCGCTGGGCGAGCATGGCGTCTGCGCCCGACACGAACAGACTGCGCATCGCCTCGGGCAGCAGTGTGAGCACGACCGCCGCCGTGATCGCACCACTGGTAGAGCCGAGGCCACCCGCCACGACCATCACCACGATCTCCATCGATTTCACGAAAGTGAAAGAGCCGGGATTGATGATCGGAACGAAGTGAGCAAACAGAGCCCCTGCAATTCCCGCAAAGAAGGCCGAGACCACGAAGGCACTGACCTTGTAGCCCGTAGTATCCACGCCCATCGCCTCGGCTGCGATCTCGTCCTCGCGGATTGCGAGCAGTGCGCGGCCGTGAGTCGAGTCTTTGATGCGGCGTGCGATCAAGACCGTGACGAAGACGCAGAACAGAACAGCCCCGACGCCTGCTCGCTGCGGAATACCATTGAGCCCAAGCGCGCCCCCGAGCTCGGGCGTATTCTGCACGACCACGCGTATGATCTCACCGAAGCCCAAAGTGACGATCGCCAAGTAGTCGCCGCGTAAACGCAGCGACGGTAGCCCAACGATGAAACCGCACAAGCCCGCGCTGGCGCCTCCAAGCGCGAGCGCCAGCCAAAATAGGATTTGATCCGAGAGATTTACGGATAGCCCCGAGATCAGCAGCGACTTCAAAGCGACGCTCGTGCGTCCCGCCAGATAGGCCCCCACCGCCATGAACCCGGCATGCCCAATCGAGAATTGCCCGGTCATGCCGTTCACGACGTTGAGCGAAACCGCCAAGATCACGTTGACGCCCACAATCGACGCCAAATACGAAGCAAACGGGGCGCCGGTGGCAAGCACGCCGATGGCCCACGCAACGGGAATCGCGAGCAGCACAGGCAGCATGCCCCGCAGCCAGTGCGGCACGCGCTCCGGACTGCCGTTGCCATTGCCAAGGCTGCCGTTCACCACGAGCTCACACCTTCTCCGGCGCGGTGCGTCCGAACAGGCCCTGGGGTCGCACTAGAAGAACGATGACCAAGAACGCGAAGGCGACGGCATCGCGCCAGCTCGATGCGCTGTAACCGACGACGAACTCTTCGATCAGGCCAAGCAACAATCCGCCGATCATCGCCCCCGGCACGTGACCGATGCCGCCGATGACGGCCGCGACGAATGCCTTCAGCCCGACGTATAGGCCCATCAGCGGCTGGATCGCGGTGTCCTTGATGGCGTACAGGATACCCGCGCAGGCTGCCAGCGCCGAACCCAACATGAACGTCAAGGCGATCACGCGGTCGGTGGGTATGCCCATCAAGCCGCTGATCTTGTGATCGTAGCTCACGGCTCGCATCGCGCGCCCGAAGCGCGTGCGGTAGACCAAGTACTCGAGCCCGAGCATCAAGCCCATCGCAATCAGAAACGACAAGAGCTGCCAGTTCCAAATCACGACGTCGTGATCGCCGATGATCAAAACCTCCTTGGGGCGTATCAACTCCGGAAAGGCTTTGGGGGCAGCGCCTGGCAGAAAGCCGATGTCGAGTTGAAATCCGAACGACAGCGCGAACGAAACGCCAATCGCCGTAATCAGCGCCGTCAGACGCGGCTTGTCGCGTAACGGCCGATAAGCAAAGCGCTCGATCGTGAAGCCCAACAAAGCGCAGCCGACCATCGCAGCCAGGAACACGAGCACGATCTGGAAAAACGAGAACCCGCCTTGGCCGGCCGACTTCGGCAAGTTCGTCGCGGTCCAATAACCGAAGTAACAGCCCACCATCATCACGTCGCCGTGGGCGAAGTTGATGAGTTTGAGCACGCCGTAAACCATCGTGTAACCCAACGCCACGAGGGCGTAGATGGTGCCGGTTGCGATGCCGTTAATCAGATGCTGAAAGAAGTCGGCCATCAGTTGGGAGCGGGCACGGATTCAAGCGCGCTGGCGTAACACTATCAGCCTGCGCCAATCAGGGCGCCACTTGGGTCACGTATTCGACTTTGCCTTGGCCGACCTTGAGCACCACCGCCGGCTTGATCGCGTTGCGCTTGTCGTCGAGAGTGACCGTACCTGCCACGCCCTTGAAGCCTTTGGTTTGAGCGATGGCGTCGCGCAAGCTGGGGCCCGAAAGGTCTGGTGCGCGCTTCATGGCGTCAATTGCGACCATCGCGGAATCGTAACCAAGGGCCGCCAGCGAATCAGGCACGGCGCCGTAGCGCTGCTTGTAGCGCTCCGAGAAGGCCTTGACCTCCGGCGAGGGCGAGTCCATCGAATAGTGGTTCGAGTAATAGCTGCCCTCGATCGCGCTGCCGCCGAGTTCGAACAGTTTCTCGGATTCCCAACCATCACCGCCGAGCAAGGGCGCCTTGATGCCCAGTTCGCGCGCCTGACGCGCGATCAGGCCGACGTCGGTGTAGTAACCGGGGATGAACACGACATCGGGCTTGGCTCGCTTGATCGCCGTCAGCTGCGCGCGGAAGTCAGTATCTCCTTGAGCGTAGGCCTCGGTGCTCGAGATGGCTCCGCCTTGCGCCGCAAACTGATCGGCGAAGACTTGGGCCAACCCCATCGAGTAATCGGAGCGGGTGTCTTTGAGCACCGCGGCTGAAGCCGCTTTGAGATCTTGTCGGGCAAACTTGGCCATCACTTGGCCTTGAAACGGATCGATGAAACAAACCCGAAAAATGTAGTCTCCGACCTCGGTGACCTTCGGATTCGTCGACGAGGGCGAGATCATCGGCACTTTTGCGGCTTGAGCCTTGGGCGCCATCGCCAGCGAGTTCGTCGATGCCACTTCGCCCAAGATCACCTTGGCGCCGTCCTGCTCGATCAGCCTCGTGACGGCGCTGGCGGCCTCTTCGGGCTTGCCCTGATCATCGTACACGCGCACGGCCAAGGTCTTGCCTTTGACGCCCCCTTGGGCGTTCACCTCATCCACGGCCAATTCGATGCCATTGCGGGTCGAAGTACCGAAGGTGGCTTGCGCCCCGCTCAACGAGCCAACCTCGCCAATCAGAATCGTTTGGGCATCGGCGCCCGGTGCGGCCGCTTGACCCTGCACTGCCCCGGCCGAGACGACGCCCTTGCTCGCGCCGCCGCTGGCAGAAACCGAAGTCCCCGAAGCGTCGGCCCCGGGGGGTTTTTGCTCGCATCCAACCAGGAACCAACACGTGAGCAGAACGAAGACGCTGCGCATGTATTTGGCGTTTACGGGGCAGCGGCCCGCAGGTCAAGGGGCGGGTAACCCCAAGCATTCGATTGCCCACGCTGGCCAAGCCAAGGCAGGGTTCTGCAATGCGAATCACAAGGGCGGCCGTTCTACTCATGCTGCTCATCGGCTGCCAGGACAAGAGCGGAGCTGACACGGCGAATCATGATCAACGAGCACTCGAAACCCAAACCTTGCGCACCACGTTGAGTCTGCTCGATGAACGCGGGCTGTCGTTCGACGAAGCGCCCGCAGACGCCGACACGAGCGGCATGACGGAACGGGCGAAGCTCGAACTGCAAGCGACCCTGCAAACGGAGATCGAGTTGGAACGCCGCCGGGTGAACAAGGCCGCGCCGCCCGCTGCTGATCAGAGTGCCACGCTCGCACTCTTGAGCGGCATGCAGGAAGCAGTGAGCCAGGGGCACTTGGCCGAGTTCATTCGCAGACAGCCGCCCGCAGGCGCTGGCCAACCCAATCAGCTCACGTTGTTGGTCGCGGCCCTCGAAGACGCCACCAAGAAGACTCTACAGCGGCGTCTCGAACACCTGGCGTCGCCCTGAAATCAGTGCTCCGAATTAACGAGGCAGGTGGGGTTCAGGGCTCGAAACTGCCGTCGCCGCACACGGCCTCGGTACCCTGGCCCCGGTGCGCTTCGACGAAAGCGTTGATCGCCGTCGGATCGACGCAGTCGGCTTCGAGGACCCAAGTCCAGGCGACCACTGCGATGGGGTCGTCGAGCAGCGGATCTGGTGTGAGCAGCGCGAACTTGGTCCCACACGACTCGAAGTCGGACAGCTGATCGTAGACCGCGCGCAACTGGTCCTGCTCGGCTTGGGTTGCGTTCGGTCCGTAGAGCAAGACGACGCCGCCGTGCTCCAAGTTGTGGACCCAATAACTGCGCGGCACGACTTTGTCGTAGGCCTCGAACTTCGCCCAAACCGGATAATGAGGTCCGGAGGCGGGCGGGTTGTGGCCATACTCCACTTCGCTGCCTTCGGGCACGTGCATGTTACCCTCGCTTTCGAGTTCGGTAACCTGTGACGCGCACTGGGACGCAGGACCACAACCGATGGCGCCATCGTCTGGCGCTTGTTCGCCAGTGACGTCCGAGTCCGAACTGGATCCGGCGTCGGTCCCGCTGGACGACCCCGACACCAAGGTCGAGGCGTCCGACATCTCCGACGGCCCGGGGCTCGGCAGATCGGACGCCGCATCGGGCGGCTCAATTGCGGTCGCATCGCCATCGGACGGACCGTTCCCGGTCTGCCCGCTTTCGGTGCCGCCCGCGTCCACTGCCAGTGATCCAGGTGACCCAGAGCCGGCGGTATCGTTGCTCGGCGGGGTCGAGCCCGCATCGGGCTTGCCGCTACTCGACGGTTTTGCGGGGCTGACCGCGCCGCAACCAGCGCCGGCCTCGACGTGGTTCGGCGAATCAGTATCGCTGCCCGAGTCCGATGAACACGCCGACACCAGGAGCAGAAGCCCAGAAGCGGTTAACGGTAAGAGTGAACGCCCGCGCCCAAAGCATGCATCAAGCATCGTCGAGACTATACATCAGCCTTCCGCCAACAGCCGAAAAGACTCTTGTCGCAACCACCTAGAGTCGGGGCAGCAACTTCGCAAAGTTGCAGGGCGTGGTGCGGCGGTCGAGCTGGGGCAGCAAAATCTTGTCGAGCGCCAACCGTACGGCGTTGGTCGACCCAGGGAGTAGAAACACGAGCGTCGTGTGGCAGATCGCGCCTACCGCCCGCGATTGAATCGTGCTGGCACCGATCTCGGCGTAGCTCAAACTGCGGAACAGTTCACCGAAGCCGTCGATGCGTTTGCTGATCAAGGGCTCGAGCGCTTCGGGAGTCACATCGCGGCGCGTGATGCCCGTACCGCCCGTGCTGATCACGATCTGCACGCCTGGATCGGAGATCCAACGGCCGAACTCCGAGCGCAACTGCAAAAGGTCGTCTTTGAGGATCGCGCGCTCGACGATCGAATGGCCCGCAGCGCTAACCGCATCGACGATGGCCTGGCCACTCGTGTCGTCGCTCTGCGTGCGCGTGTCACTCACGGTGAGGACGACCACCGACAATGGATCCAATCGATTCGAGCTATCGACCACGCGAGTTCTCCGTAGAAGGGCCCAATAGCCCTGCACTCGGCACCTGTCATTGGAAAAGCTGGTGGGGCTAGCCGAAAAGGGCTGCACGGCGAACGCTGCTGCGGCAGGATAGGCCTTGAATCGCCCCATGGCTGCGCGGGATCCGCTGGGAATAACAGGACAGCTGATTGCCGAGAAGTATCGGGTAGAGATTCTCGTCGGCGAAGGCGGCTTCGCTAGCGTTTACCGAGCGCAGCACATCATTTGGAACAAGCCCGTCGCGATCAAGTTCTTCACGGGCTTGTCGCAGGCACCCCGTGACCAGCGCGAGGAGCTGCAGCGCGCGTTCGTTCAGGAGGGCGCGCTATTGACGGAGCTGTCCGCCGAGAGTGCGAGCATCGTGCAGGCGCGCGACGTTGGCGCCTACACCACCGCGGCAGGCCAATGGGTCCCGTACTTGGTGCTCGAATGGCTCGACGGCAAACCGCTCGAGGCCATCCTCGATCAGGATCGCTTGCAGCAACAGCCGTGGAGCGTCGAAGACAGCGTCGGATTTCTGGCGCGCGTGTTGCCAGCACTGCAGGTGGCGCACCGGCGCGGCGTCGCACATCGCGATGTCAAGCCGGCGAACTTGTTCGTGCTCGGCAGCGCCGCACGCTCGAGTCAAACGCCGATCAAGTTGCTCGACTTTGGCGTCGCCAAGATGGTCAGCGACAACACGCAGATCAAAGCTGCGCTCGCGAAAACGGGCGTAGGCGTCAGCTCGTTTACGCCCAAGTATGGAGCGCCAGAGCAGTTCGCGCGCAGCTACGGCGCCACTGGCCCCTGGACAGACGTGTACGCGATGGCGTTGGTGGCCGTCGAGATGCTGACTTGCAAGGACGCGCTCGAAGGCGACGACATCGTGCAGCTCGGCTTCTGCACCGGTAACCCAGAGCGTCGTCCTACGCCACGAGCACGCGGCGCGGACGTGCCCGATGCGCTGGAAGCGGTGTTCCAGCGCGCGCTCGCCGTTCATCCCGAGGAACGCTATGCAAACGCGGGCGAGATGCTGCAAGCCGTGATGGCGGCTGCCTCGAACACTGGACAAGTGCCCCAGAGTTGGCCCGCGCCATCGATGCCGCGGATTACCGGTGCTTACGAAGCAACGGTGCTCGACGCGCGAGCCGCGGCCGGAGCGCTGGCGGGTCGCATGCCCTCTCGCCCAGACTCTGCGCTGCCGCGAGACTCGAATCCTCGGGACTCCAATCCGCGCGGCTCATCCGGCACTGGACCGGTCACCACTTACGCCACGGGCGGTGCAGGTGAACAGACGATCCCCGCCAAGAAGAGCGGGGGTTGGTTCTCGTTTCTGCTGGCATTGCTGGTGGTGGTGGCCGGCGCCACGATCGTCTACTCGGTCAGCGGATTGCGTGGCTCCGATCAGACGCGGGACGCACTGATGGCCGTCGCTCAGTCGGCCAAGGACGTCGCTCAGTCGGCCAGGAACGCGGCCGAAGGGTTGAGCGGGACATCGCAACCGGATGCCAGGGCGAGTGCGTCAGCACTCGGATCCAGTTCAGCCGCCCCCAGCGCGAGCGGTCAGGCCGCCGTGGGATGCCCGGAAGGGATGGTCGCGATCGCCGCGGGTTCCTTTGCCATGGGACTCAGCTCCGCGGAACCACCCGATTCGAACCCTCGCCACCAAGTCACTTTGAGCGGCTATTGCATCGACAAGTTCGAAGTCACCGTCGAGCGCTATCGGCAGTGCGTCACACAGGGCAAGTGCAAGCCCCCGTCGAACAAAGTCGAGTGGCCGAAGCTCGCCGCAAATGAACGCAAGGCTTATGAGCCACTGTGTACTTATCACAGCAAGTTGCGGGGCAACTTCCCGCTCAACTGCATCGATTGGGAAGCGGCGTCGGCTTTCTGCAAAGCCCGTGGCGGTAACCTACCGACGGAAGCGCAATGGGAATATGCAGCGCGTGGACCGGCCGAGCGCCTGTACCCGTGGGGTGACGACGAACCCAACAACAAATACCTCAATGCCTGCGGCAAGGAATGCACGCATTGGAGCCGCGGCCAACGCCTCAACCTCCTAGGGCTATCCAACACCGACGACGGTTACGCGACGCTGGCGCCGGTGGGCAAGTTCGCTCACGGACGCTCCGGGTTCGGCCTTTACGACATGGCCGGGAACGTCGCTGAGTGGGTCTTCGACAACTACGGCCCCTATGCAGATGCCGATGCAACCGATCCCCAGGGACCCGCGACGGGCGTGAGCAAAGTCGTCCGCGGCGCGGCCTGGACGGGCAGCTACGCGAGTCACTTCCGCAATACTCGACGAGCTTCCGAAGTGCCGAACGCGAGCCGAGCCGATCTCGGCTTTCGCTGCGCCCAGCCACTGCCATGACCTTGCTCGACCGAGCGCGGCGACCTTTCGCCGTAGGTTGTCTCGCCTGGTTCACGATCACCTGCACCCCGCCGGGCGCAGCCCCCAATCGCGCGAGCAACGAGGGCTCCCGAAGCGACGCAGTTGGACGAGCGGCGACAAGTCTTGGCAGCAGCCCTGCGCCGGTTGCTTCGCTGGATCCGGTTTCCGCGCCGCCTTCATCCGCCAGCGCCTCGGTCGAATCTGCCCTGCCGCCACTAGATCCGTCAGGAAAACATGTAGTCCACAGCCGCCACGGGGTGGTCAGCAGCGTCGAGGTCAATGCCACGCGCGCAGGTATTTCGGTCCTCGAGGCAGGGGGCAATGCGGTCGATGCGGCGGTCGCGGTGGGTTACGCGTTGGCCGTCACGCACCCGAGCGCAGGCAACATCGGCGGCGGCGGTTTCTTGCTGTTCAAGGCCAAAGGCCAGGAGACTGTCGCCATCGACTTTCGGGAGGTCGCGCCTCGGAGCCTGACGCAAGCGGGCTTCGACGCGATGATTCGTGCTGGTGCGCACGACGCGCGCGCCAGCGGAGTCCCGGGCAGCGTCAAAGGGCTGAACTTGGCACTGGCGCGCTTTGGTCGTTTGCCGCGTGCCAAGGTCATGGCGCCTGCGATCGCGCTGGCCAAACTTGGACATGCTCTGGGTGAACGGCAAGCCCAAGTGCTCAAGTGGTCTTGGTCGGTGCTGGAGCACGACCCCGCGTCGCGGCAGTTGTTCGGGGCTGCCAAAGGACCGTTAGCCCGCGGGGCAACCCTGGTGCAACCTGCCCTGGCGACGGTGCTCGAACGCATCGCCAAGGAGGGTGACTCCGGGTTTTACACGGGCCCGACCGCGGCCAGCCTGGTTGGATACATGCAAAAGCACGGGGGCTGGATCTCTGCGCAAGATCTGCTCGACTACCAGCCCGTGCTGCGCAGACCCCTGACGGTCCGCTACCACGACTTCGATCTCGACGTGATGTCACCCACGTCTGCGGGAGGAGTCGCGCTCGTGCAAATCCTGGCGATGCTCGAAAGGACCCACGCAGAGCAGTGGAGTCCGGACTCCGCTGAGGGTTTGCACCTATTCATAGAGATCTCGAAGCGTGCTCACGCCGAGCGACGTTTCCATGTCGCCGATCCGGAGTCGCTGACCGATTACGACGACGCAGCACGGCGCGCGCGTTGGGCAGATCCGAATACCTGGCTGAGGCCGTTTCCGATCAGCATGACCGAGGTCACACCGGCGGAAAAACTCGACCCTTTGTATGCCGCCGCAAAGGCCGAGCTCGATCACACGACGCACTTCTCCGTCGTCGATGGGGAAGGTAACGCCGTGAGTTGCACCATGACACTTTCGGGCGGTTTCGGAGCCAAGTACACGATTGGTGAGCTCGGGGTGGTGATGAACAACTCGGTGGCGGCGTTTGGTACCGTTGGCGAAAACACCCCTGCCCCGGGCCGCCGCATGACGAGTTCGATGGCGCCGACGATCGCGAGCTACCAAGGTCAGTTGGCATTGGTGCTCGGAACTCCCGGGGGCGACACGATCCCGAGTACTTTGGCGCAAGTGCTTCGCCAACTGATCGACGGGCACATGAACCTCGAGCAGTCAGTCGACGCGCCGCGCGTACATCACGGTTTCGTGCCCGATCTGCTTCGCTCCGAGTCACTGCGCCCGTTACGACGGGCGACCCGGCTTCAGCTCGAGAAGCTGGGCCATGTCTTTGCAGAGCCGAACCTAGCGATCGGAGACGTCAACGCCGTGATGGTGCTAGGTGAAGACGCCTACGGTTATGCCGATCCGCGCGAAGGAGGCGTCGCGCTCGGGGTATCGACGCCTTGAAGAGCGCGGGAGCCGTGCTCGGTCGCACTGACGCATCAACGGGCGTCCCGCGTTGACGCGTCGGGCTCGAGGTCACAACTGGTCGCCAAGGAATACAGCGGTAACGCCTCGGGCTCGCAATAGGCGACGCGCTTGCCGCAGGGCCAACCGTCGGGCACCGCAGCTCGCGACACGACCAGTGAGCGCCCCACCGTACGGGTGAGGCATTGGCACTGGTCGCACTCGGTCTCGTAGTTCCAGCGCGTCCACGCCTCGAGCGAGCCGTTGTATCGGCATTGCTCGAAGCCGGGTGTACTGGCGCCCAGTGTGCCCGCGCCAAAGTCACCCGCGTCGAACTCGAGGGACTCGACGTCACCGCCGTCGAGTCCAGCGTCGCTATCCGAGCTCGTGAGTCTGCGGGACTCGCAATCCGCTAACTCGACGCCGCAAATGGTTACCAGGTCGAGACGTGCGTCCACGACCAGGCTGAGCTTGGTCGCGCCGAAACCACTGATCAAGGAGCGCGCACAGAACGGGGCAACCGGGCCGATGCCGGCGCCGGGAGCCAAAGCAATCGTAGTGGGCGAGGTCAGCTCGAGTCGCCCCGTTCCCGTCACGTAGGCGAAACGACTGAAGGCCTCGTTGGTCGCATAGTAAGCTTCGGCGTTCTCGAGACTGAGGGCCGTCACGGCCGCCTTCGGATCGCGAAGCGCGGCAATCCCAGTGGCCCACTCCGAGTCGATCGCAATCACCGGTTCCACGATCCGTTCACCATCATCCGACACATCGGGAACGCGGTTGCCGTTGTCGTCTTCATAGACGACCAGACGCGGTCGATAGACATCCGCCACCAACTCGGTGATGACCTGATCACCGCCCACGGCGAACTGAGTTTGGCTGCTCAGATGCAATTGTTCGAGCGGGGCCAGCGCATCGAAATCGAGCTCTGGCAACCCCTCGAACCTGACTTCGAAGTGCGTACTGCCCGGCGCAAGGCGTCCCTGGGGTCCAATCCAGAAGCGCCTTGGCGTTGAACTCATCCATAGCACGGCGTAGCGCAACTCGGCTTCCCGCGCGGGCTCAGGCAGGCGCTCGGGTAATTGGTAGTCGACCCTCAAATCCCTTGGGGAGACCTCCGGCGCGGTGCAGCCGCCGCTACACGCGGCCAAGCCCAGGTAGAGCGCGATCCGACCCCTTCGCGTCGAGCCGCTCACAGCGCTGCCTCCAATTGCAACGAGACGTAATGGCCGGCAGTGCGAAAGCGCAAGTCCGTCGGCTCCGACATCGCCCTGCCCGTCTCGACTTGTTTGTTGGTGAAAACGGCGCTCAAACGGTGTGGTAACCCAGGCCAAGGATAAAGTTTGAGCCCCGTGCGATACAGACCTTCGACCCAAGGCCCCGGTAGCGCATGACCACGGGGGCTCCCAATCACGTAGGCTTCGCCGGCTGGCTCGCGTGCGAATGCGAACAGCGCTTCACCCTCTCCGAACGCCCGAAACCCCCAAGCCAAGGGTAGCTCGAACTCAGCGACCAGCGAGTGAGACCATTGCTCGAAGCCTTGCGAGACACCAAAGTACTCGAAGCTGTTGTCGAGGTATTCGTTCTCCCGATACGGCAAGTTGTAAGTCGTCGTCGGAGCGGCAAGACCACGATACGGGCCAAATCCGCGCTGGTACCAACGAAAACGGTAGCCCATATGCCAAGCCAGATCGCCCAATTTGTCGATGTAGTCGGTCTTGAGCAACAGCGCATTGCGTAACTGCTCACGCAGGTTGAGCGAGTACTCGGCTGCGACCTGAAAGCGTTCACCCCACAGCGGTAGTCGCGCTGAGAGATCGACGTAATTCGACGTCGCGGGGCCACGCATGAACTTCCAGCCGGAGAACATCGCCTCCAACTTGCCGCCCAGAGCGCCCAACTGCAGCGTGTACAAATCATCGTTGGGCCAGAACACGCGGCCCCCGAAGTAATGGCGCAAGTACCAATCGCCGTACGCGAAGTTCGCAAACGCACCCTCGAGTGGCCAGCGCTCGAGCAGTAGGCCGTTGCCCAAGGTGACGTGGTCCAAGTCCGTGCCGAGCACGTCGATGCGTGCGTGCTTACCACCCAACTCGAAGTCGCGATAGAAATGCAGCGCGCCGCCGGGGATCGCAAAGGACGAAACGCGGATGCCGTCACTGGCGCTCGGGTTGAACAGCGCCAGGTTCAAGTCGAAGTCAACGCCGTAGGGTGATCTCAGCGCCGTAAATGTGTCGAACAGGAAGTAACCGTGGAAGCGGCTGAACTCTCCAGACAATACCTGCGTCGAGGCGACACTGCCGTCGACCGCGAAAGCCACGGACTCCCAGTTTCGCCCCAAGCGATATGCTTGCTCTGGTTCGCCCAGCTGTTCGAACAGTTGCCGATTGACGAGTCGCTGCTTGAGCAAAGTGTAATGGTCGCGGGTATCCGCGACCACGGGTTCCGCGCGCAACGGACTTGGAAATAACCAGGCCGATATCAGGACCACGACCCAAGTGAACGGCACGTTCCAAGGCAGCGCGGAACGCGATCCGGCGTGAGAAGAACCCAACATCCAGCCGCTACATAGCGGATATCGGGACGAACGTGAACACTCAATGCCTGACGCGAATCCGCCCGGTCACGAGTTCGAGCGTGTAGTGTCCGGCGGGTGCGAACAGTCGTAGGAATTGAATGGGATTGGGATCGGCAAGGCTCAGCGATTCGGCCCGATCACGCCAGCTGACGATCGCCAAGTCGTCGAGCCTGAGTATACCGGCGTCCCCTTGGGGCGGCTCGTGCGTCACGAAGAAGCGCAAAGCATGCGCGCTGTAGGTCACCGGATCTTCGTCGGGTACGTCGGCAGGCATCACCAAGTCGTGGGTGAACATCCCCCAGGAGTACGTTCCAGGGGCGTGCTGCCATACCGTCTCCGAGCCGAACTCGCGAGAACCTTCGCTTGCGTAGTAACGCATCTCGATTTCTGCGCTGCCAGCGTTGTCCCCTCTGACATAGCCGACGAACGATAGATCCTTCTGTGGCTTCTCGATCGCTTCACCCAAGACACGCACACGATTTCGGAACGCAACGACCGATACGCTCTTGTTCTTGCTCTCACGGTACAGACACAGGGCCGCCGCGCCACGGTAAGGATCGTGCAAACAAGGGTAGCTCGCCGGACCCGTGACATCCCAGCGCTTGCTCTCGAAGTAGTCGTCGTCGACGTCCCAGTCTTCGAAATCGCCGTAGATCAGTATGTCTTCCCCGGCTTGCAATGCGACGTTCGAGGCAGAGTTGGCAGCGACTCGTGCCTCGAGCAAGGATTCCTCTGCCACGAATCGCGAGCGCAGATCGACGATGGTCTGACCGCTCGAGTCGACGTCGAGCTCGAGCCGTTGGCTGCGGCTCACACTGTCCGTCGCAGCGGGCTCAGCGGGCACCACGCGCGCCTTGCCGTTCTCGATGCTCACGCTGGCGGCTTCCGAGCGCTCTCCAATCCGATGCAGCAAGTGGGACGCCAAATCGCCGGTGATCGGTCGCGGCCTGAAGTCCTCCAAGTAAACGGGGATCCCCCGCGCCTCGACGACTTGCTCACCGTCCAAATCGATGCGCGCCATGAGCCCCAACATGGTCTCGTGACGGGCCTGATCGAAACACAGATTGCCGAGTCCCTCGACGATCAAATGGCCGTCTTCGAAGGCGAACCCCTGAGCCACGTGGGGATGGTGCGACACGACCAACGCTGCACCACTCTGGATCGCCAAAGACATGCTCGCGCGAGCGTGCTCGGTCGGCCAATACGTGTACTCCGCACCACCATGCTCCTGCACGATGGGCAGATAGCCCAAAGCGCGCTCCGTAGAGATGGCTTTGGCTACGCGCTCGGTGTCCGTCAAGTCGGCGGCCCCACCCTTCTCTTCGCCAGTCAGCGGGTCGAGCCCCGCCACATAGAGCGGCGGATTCTCGACGCCGGTCACGGAAGTCATCGACATGAAGCTGTAGTCACTCGCCCCCAGCGTCTCGTGGTACGGAACGAAAGCATCCGCGACATCCAAGCCCGCGCCGCTGTGCGCCAAACCGTACTCGTCGAGATTCGCCAGCGTGTCGCGCATCCCGTCCGTAAGGTAATCGAACACGTGGTTGTTCCCCATGTTCACATAATGCACACCCAGCCAAGCAAAGACGCTCAACGACTCAGGCAACGTGAAAAACACGTAGGCCTTGGTTCGATGGTATTCTTTGGGTGTACCCGTAACCGGTGTCTCGAGATTGACGGTCGCAAATTCAGCGCTCTGGAACAGCGGCGCGACGAAAGACAGCGCGGCCCGGGTGCCCGGCGCAGGATTGGCCGAATCGATTAGCGCCTTGGGATTACTAGGCGGTATTTCGAGGTGCCCCGCCTGCTCTGCGGGGTCCAAGAAGCGCCGCCCGAACGACGTATCCCCGCCGAACAAGAAACGCACGACGTTGGGCTCGTCCTTCACGAGCACAATCGGATCGAGCACCACGTTGGCCTCTCGCACCGAGCGTTCGAGGTGCACGAAGATGAGCTCGGACTTGTAACCATCCGCTTCGATCGCGATCGTCCCATTCATGCGCTGCAAGTCGGGGAAAGCAAACTCCCCTTGCGCATCGCTGGAGGTGGTCCGTCCCGAAAGGCTCAACGTCGCATGCGCGAGCGGCTCGCCGCTTTGCGAAATCAGTCGTCCTCGTACGGCGATCGGCGTAAGCCAGTACTCCGAACGTGCGCGCACCTCCTCCGCAAATAACACGTCGTCTCCGCCATCGACCGTGCTGCCAATCGGCGGGCCTTTGGGCGTCGCTGCGGCAGCATCACGCTCGTCTAGCCTAGCATCGCGCGAATCCGCCGGGCCCTGCTCTGCAGTACCGCCGTGGTGGGCGTGTGTTAACCCCTGCGCATCAGCGCCCTTTTCGCCGTGCCCGGAGCTCGAGTGCCTGGCGCACGACAGAGCGAGCGCCAACGCTGCTCCGCCCGCACTCGTCACGAATCGCAGCGCCGTCACGCGCTTGTCATAGCAACTCTATTCGCTTGGATCCACGTCGACGTCCACGTCGTACTGTCCGAGTTTTCGATAGAGGGTCTTGCGGTTCAAGCCTAGGATCTTCGCGGCGAGGGACTTGTTGCCCATAACTGCACGAAGCACCTTCAAAATGTAGCGTCGTTCGACTTCGTCGAGCGACACGAACTCGTCGGAGCCAACCTCGTTCACGGGCTCGGGCGAGCTGTTCACCACGCGGGCGGGCAAGTCCTCCAATGTAAGCTCCGCACCTCCGCTCAACGCAACGGCGCGCTCGATGCAGTTCTGCAGTTCGCGCACGTTGCCCGGCCAGTCGTAGGCCAACAGCTTCTGAGCAGCAACGCCCACCAACGGCAGAGTCGCGCGACGCTGGCGCTGACAGGCCGACTCGATGAACTTACGGGCCAGCAGCAGAATGTCGTTCCCTCGCACGCGCAGTGGAGGCAAATCCAGCTGCAATACCTGAACCCGATAATACAGATCCTGACGGAAACGTCCCGCAGCCACTTCGAGCTCGAGGTCACGGTTGGTAGAGGCGATGATGCGCGTGTCGAACTGTATCTCTGCCGATGCGCCCAGCGGGCGGATGGTTCGGTCCTGCAACACCCGCAACAGCTTCGGTTGAAGGCTCAAGGGCAACTCCCCGATTTCGTCGAAGAACAACGTCCCGCCGTGCGCTTGAACGAACAAGCCCGCTTTGTCTTGTCTGGCGTCAGTGAACGCGCCCTTGGCGTAGCCAAACAGCTCCGACTCCACCAACGACTCGGGCAACGCCGCGCAGTTTACCGCAATGAACGGACCGGTCCGGCGCGCACTGCGTTCGTGGATCGAGCGCGCCACTAGCTCCTTGCCGGTACCGCTCTCCCCCAGAACCAGCACCCCCGCGTCGCAGCTTGCAGCACGTCCGATCAGTTGCTGCAACAACTTCATCGGTTCACTCGTTCCGATCATGGTGTTCGGCGACTCGAGCGCCTGCACCGTTTGCTCCAGCTGCTGAACGCGTTTCTGAAGCGAACGATGCTCCAACGCCCGCCCGACGACGTGCCGCAGCGCCTCCAACTCGAACGGCTTGACCAGAAACTCGAAGGCGCCGGCGCGGGTGGCCTCGATCGCACTGCGGATGCTGCCGAACGCCGTCATGACGATCACGGGTACACCGGGTCGCAGCCTCGAGATCTCGGCGCACAATTCGATCCCGCTGGCCACTCCCATCCGCAAATCGGTCACGACGCAGTCGAACTCGCGCTCGGCCAGCCTTGCCAGCGCGGCCTCGGGAGCCAGAACGGTGTCTACCCGATAACCCTCGGGGCGCAGTGCGGCAGCGATCATACCGCACATGGCCTCGTCATCGTCGACCACCAGCAAATTAAACAACCGCTCCTCCGAGGCTCAAAGGTAAGTACACGGAAAACGTCGTGCCGCCAGCCGCGCCCGTCTGAACATCGAGCCAGCCGCCGTGGTCGGTGACGATACCGTTAGTGATGAACAACCCGAGCCCCGTACCCCCATGCGACTCCTTGGTCGTAAAGAAGGGCTCGAAAATGCGCTGGCGAAGTTCCGCGGGGATTCCAGGCCCCTGATCGCTGAGATCGATGCGCGCGACCTGCTGCTCGTCAGCGCGTGAACCCCGCCGCCGATCGGACTCGATGCGCGTCCGTATCTGGATCCCGCTCCCACGCGGCGCGGCCTCGAGCGCGTTCACGAGCAAGTTCAGAAGTACCTGCTGCAGGGCTGGCGCTGCGATCGCAACGGCCAGCTCCCCCTCCCCTGACTGCGCCTGTAGGTGAACACGGGCACGTCGCGCCATCGGTTCGATCATCTCGAGCGTGGATTTCACGACGACGCTAACGACACAATGCTCGGTTGCGTTGTGCTTCGGTCGTGAGAAATCGACCAAACGGCGCAAGATGCCGGTCATGCGTAGGCATTGATCATGAATCACGCCGAGGTGCTGTTCCGCTGTCGGATCTACGCCGCCTTCGCCAATCAGCTGTGAATGACCTTTGATCACGTTGATCGGAGTACCGAGTTCATGAGCCACACTCGAGGCAATCAAACCCACTGCGGCCAGACGATCGGCGTGCCGCAGCTGCGCGATTGCGTCCGCGCGAGCCAGAGCCTCAACATTGGCGTGTTCCCATGCGGCTTCGAGTCTTTCGCACATCCGGTTCATCTCGACGCACAAGGCAACCACTTCATCGCTGCCCTGCACATCGACCCGCCGTCCAAGGTCGCCTTCCGCAACCGCGCGTGCTTGTCCTGCCAATTGAGCCAACGGCCCGCGAACCATGCGCGAGGTCATGAGCCAGCAGACGCTGGCGCACGCGACCACCACTGCCAGCGCCGTCAGCGCTGCGCTGCGAATCGATTGGGCGATGTACGCTTTCTCGTCCTGCAAGACGTCCACGATCTCGATCGCTCGCCACCCGACGTCGGGCAGATGCACCGGCACGTACGTGAGCAGCGCTTCCTCTGGCGCGGAAAGAGCGACGATCACGGACTCGCCGCGTTCCAACCCGGAGAGTTCCGCCCGCGGGGCTAGCGGTGCCGCTTTGCCGGGCCGCGGATTGAGCTCGAGCCACCTCACTTGAGTGTTGGCTTCGCGTTCATTTGCGTGATCAATCACCGCTTGGACCTCGCTCTCCCCTCCGACGTTCCATGCGCGTTCCACCGCGTATGCAAGTGCTCGTCCCAACACCCGTTCATCCCGACCGATGTCCGCTTCGAACAGGGCCTTCTCGCGGTACACCCGACTCCCAGCGGCTGCCGCGTGGATCGCCAGGATTCCCGCAGACAAAGCAATCGTCAGCTTCAAGGGCAGTCGCATTTGCGTCGATTGTGTTTCACAAGTGGAGCGATTTCGAAGCCGAAAGTGCTCCGACATTAGGCGAGTGCCCTGGAACTACGCGAGGTGCTCTGCATGGGCTAGCGGCACGCTTAGGCAATGCTGCTAGCCCGCTAAGCTCAGCGGCACAGCGTTCGAGTGTGCCAACGTTGTCCAGTTTTGACCCATCGAGTGTCCCCAAAAGTCTCTTCGGGGAGGTCATCGACGTTGAAGCATGCAGGTGGAACAACGTTTCACCCACTGAAACGAATTTGGCCAGGTTTGTGCTTACTCCTTGCATTCGAACTCACGCACCGTTCGATCGCAACGTACGATTCGGCCGATGCGCTAGGAGAACACCTGACCCAGCGTGTTTGGTGGCTGGCAGGAATTCTTCGTTTCTCTTAATCGTTGACCACCACCAAGGCCCGATACGCTCATGGCCATTCGAGTAACTTACTTCTATTCGGCTTGCGTCCGCATCGACACTCCGGCCGCGCGTGTTCTCTGCGATCCGTGGTTCACCGACGGCGCGTACGACGGGAGCTGGTTTCAGTTCCCGCGACTCGAGCAAGCCTCCACCAAAGTCGGCAAAGTCGATTTCATCTATATCTCGCACATTCACCCGGATCACTACGATCCTCAGTTCTTGCGCTCGTATCTCGCCGCCAATCCGAGTACCAAGCTCTTGATCGCTCGCTTCGCTCACCCGCACCTCGAGCGCAAGATGCAGGCAGACGGTTTCTCACCGACGGTCACCGATCATGTGACTTGGGGTTCGACCGAAATTCACCTCGTACCAAACGAAGTGCCCGACGAGATCGATCCCAATGACATCGATTCTGCGCTGGTCGTGCGCGACGGGGCAGACGGGGTCGTCAACATGAACGACAACCTGTTCAACCCGCGCCAAATCAGTGCGATCCGTGAACTGTGTCCGACGCCACAAATCGCATTGCTTTGTTACACGGGTGCGGGACCTTATCCGCAGACGTATTTTACCGATCCGGTTCGATTGCGAGAGCTCTCCCAGCAGAAGAAGGAAGAGTTCTTCAGGCGCTACCGCCGGATGCGAGATGCAATCGGCGCGCGCGTGAACATCCCTTTCGCCGGCAAGTACTTACTTGGGGGCAAGCTTGCAGCACTAAATGACTTTCGCGGGGTCGCAGATGCGGTCGAGGTGCGCGCGTTCGATCCCAGCGCCGTCGTGCTCGACGATGGCGGCGATGCCAGCATCGATACGGAAACGCTGGTAGCAACGCGAATCCGAAACGAAGCCTATTCGGAAGCCAGCCTGCGAGAGCGCCTTCGGGAGATCCGCAATCGTCCCATGGCGTACGAGACCTGGATGCCCGAGGCCTCGATTGCGTCGCTGCCCCTCAAACGCTTGGCCCAGAAAGCGTACGCAGCGGCGCTCACCAAGTCGCAGTCCAAGAAAGACTACTTCATGTGTATCAGCGCCGGCAAACCCGCGTCGGGTGAGCAACAGTGGTTCGTCTTCAATACCAATCCGGCAAACCCTCACTTCGGCGTTCACACCGACGTCACTCGCTTCGAACCGCGCTCGGAGATCAGCCTCGATGCGCGTCACCTGTTCGGACTGTTGACAGGCGTCTATCACTGGAACAATGCCGAAGTAGGCTCTCATTTGAAGGTGTATCGTCAGCCAGACGTCTTCGACCGCGACGCCCAGCGCTTCCTCAACTTCTTCGCCGTCTGTTGATGACTTCCAATTCCGCCTCGATACGAGCGGTATTGCTGCGTGTGGGCCGTCATTGGCCGTGGGTCATTGGCCTCGCCGCTTTTGGCGTCTACGCCAGCCTCGGCTTAGCATTCGAGCAACGAGGCTTGTTCTACTGCCAGAACGTGCTTTTCGACGCAGACGTGACCCGCGTCATCGATGACCTGACGACTTGGCACACGTCACATCACCGGACGTCGGTGCACCCTCTGTTCACTCTGCTCACGTTGCCGATCGGAGCTGAACTCGCGCGCTGGCTATCGCCCGCGATCATAGCGGTGGTAGCGGTTGCATTGGCCGGCGCGGGCGCCGTCGCGGTTGCAGGCGCACTGCTGCGCAAGCTGCTGCCGGAAGAAGAAGCACTGACGCTCACGCTGGTCTATGCCTCAGCCAGCTCGAGCCTGTTCATGTTCTCGATCATCGACACCTTCGCCTTCTCCGCGTTGGCAATCGCTGTCTTGTTGTATTGGGCTCGGCGCGAGCTACCGCTTCCCCAACAGTTGTTGGCCCGAGTGTTGACCTTTGGAACCGTGACGACCAACCTCGTGTTCGTTGCCATCGCCGAAGGCTGGGCACCGCGTCGCGTCGCGTCGAAAATGGATTGGTGGGCGCTTTGCGTCAAGTCCTTCGCCCTGAGCGTCGCGACAGTGCTCGTAACGGCGGCTCTGGCACTACTGGGATCGCGGTTCATCCCCAACACGCACCTCTTCTTCGATCCCGCCGCACTCAGCCAAGAGCGGCACTACATGCCGCGTTTCGCCGATGCGGGCGATGTCCTCGCACGCGTCGAGTATCTGCTGCTGAGTCTGGTTTGCCATGCCTGGATCGTCCCGCGCCCTCGCTTCTATCGCAACCCGGACTTTGGCGTCGACTGGGCCACTTTCACCGAACTGAGATTTACGAGCTACTCCGCGTTACAAGCGCTGCTTGCACTTGCCGTAGTGGCACTTCTAGTCTGGGCAAGTTGGAGCAATCTAAGTAGCGGAGCCAACAAGCCAGCAAAGTTCGCCGTTGGGAGTTCGTTGGCTTTTCACGCAGCGCTGCTTTTTGTCTACGGGCACGAGTTCTTCCTATACACGCCGCTTTGGATGCTCCAATGGATCCTGTGGATCGCGCTTGCACTGAGCGAGCCGCTGAGGCGCTGGAAACCCTCGGCGCGAATGCTACTGGTGCTGGCGGCTGGGCTGTTCACCAGCAACATTGCAACCGCCAAGCACATCACCCGTCACTTCGATCATGCGTTGCATTGCAAGCACAACAACCGCGCTTGCATCACGCGCCAATACCGTCTGGCAGAAACGCGTGCGTTCGAAGAACAAGAGGCCAAGGAGCGCGAGCGCGAGAAGCGTCAGAAGCGCAACAGGGAGGAGCGCGAAAGCGGCTCGACCCAGGGCTCTTACTCTTTCGTCTCGCCAGCAGACGCTGGCATGGGTCCGCCGCCACCAAGCGCACGGCCCAAGCTGGCACCCATTGAAAGTAGCCGCTCGAAGTGAGGTGCTCCAAAAGCACGACCCGCTTCAAGTCGAAGGGAGCTTCTTCACCAATGTCTTCGGGGCCTGGGCGCGATAGCTTTCGTCGATCCAAGCTTTCAAGAACTCCACGGGCGGGGCCTCCGAGTCTTTGAAGGTGGCCGTGACCCAACCGCTCTTGCCCAAGCCATACGCCGTCGGTTCGGTGAACACCAAGGACAACGCTGACTCCCCGCTGAGTGGTAACTTACAGGAAATACGGAGCGGCTCCCCTTCGATGCTCAGGTATGCGAATGTCTTGTCCTTGACCGCCAGATCCAGGTGGCCCGGCCACGGGCTTTTGGTGTGCGCTTCGGGATAAGTCAAACCGAACGCACGCAACTCGGCGACCGCGGCTGCGTGCGGATGCTTGGCCACCCCGGACCGGGCCTTGGGTGCTTTTGTTTTGCTAGAAGTCTTCTTGCGCGCGCTGGGCTTGGCGCCGGCTGCGGCCGTCTTCGACTTACTGCGCGTGGGGGATGTTTGTTTGGTAGAAGGTGAACGCTTCGTCGCCATGTTCGTCGGGCTAGGGTCCCGAACGTTGGATTTAGGACCCTAGCAGGTCCGCAGGGTAGCAGGACCTCTCGAGGCAGCGCCACTCAATAGGGTACGCGGTCCATCTTGCTGGCCCAGGCGGCAAAGGCAGACTTCGCTGCGTCGCGCAAAAGGGGCTTGAGCGGCAAAGCGCGACGCTCGAGCGGCAGGGCCAACTCATCGTAGATCAAGGCGTCATCGAACCCCACGGCTGCCGCATCTTCGCGCGTCCCGGCGTAGTAGACGCTCGGGATTCGAGCCCAGTAGATCGCCGCCAAGCACATCGGGCACGGTTCGCAACTGGTGAACAACTCGCAGTCGTCCAAACGAAAACGCCCCAGCTTGCGGCACGCATCTCGAATGGCGACGACCTCGGCGTGAGCCGTTGGATCGAGACTCGATGGAACGCAATTTTTCCCTCGCGCTACGACCTTACCGTTGCGGGTTATCACCGCACCAAAAGGCCCACCGGTACCGTTCTTCACGCCCGAGAGCGCCAAACGGATCGCGCTCAACATGTGGCGCTCAGCCGTCGGTCCGCTGGGCGTGCCGCTCGCTTGGGGCGCTTTGCTGGCACGGGGTTTGGCGCCCTCCTTGGCTTTCGACTTCGGGGCCTTTCTAACAGCTGCTCGTGGCATGAGTGCTCCAGAGTTGGGATCGTTCACCCAAGAATACTCGCTCCCCTGCGCAACGCACGCCCAGTTACCCTGCACACGAAACTCGATGCCCAGCAACGTGGCTGAAACACGAATGAACCTTTGCGCGCAACGCGAAGCTGCTATCGACGAGGAGTGCCTCATGCTCACGAGCTACTGGCGGATCGTGTACACCGTGACCTTGAGCTACTCGACTACCCGCGCCGTGACTGGTTGACTGCGCGCCGGACGACGAACGGCGATCACGTCTACGACGTGATCATCGTCGGAGCGGGCCAGGGAGGCTTGGCGACCGCGTTCGGCCTGATGCGCGAACGTGTCAGGAACTTGTTGTTGCTCGACGACAATCCCTTGGACCGCGCTGGGCCGTGGCTGAATTTTGCGCGCATGCACACGTTGCGCACGCCGAAGCACGTCACGGGGCCCGATCTCGGAGTGCCGAATCTCACGCCTCGAGCATGGTTCGAAGCAGAGCACGGTGCGGGCAGCTGGGAAACGCTGGGGCTGATCCCGAAGGAGATCTGGGCCCGCTATCTCGCGTGGTATCGCGAGACCTTGAAAATCCCGGTGCAACCCGATTCGAAGGTAGGCGCGCTGCGATACTTGCCGGAAGATCGGGTGTTCGCGGTGCCGTTCACGCGTGAACGCAGCTCGGGTGTGCACTACGCACGGCGCGTGATCTTGGCCACCGGCATAGACGGTTCCGGTGTTTGGCAAGTGCCCAGGGCATTGAGCGAACACGTGTCTGCTCGCTGCTACGCCCATACGCGCGCTGACATCGACTTTGCGGCGCTCGCGGGCAAGCGCGTCGTCGTACTGGGCGCAGGAGCTTCCGCCTTCGACAATGCGGCCACGGCGCTCGATCACGGCGCGGCCAAGGTCGACTTGCTGTTCCGCCGGCGTGAACTCGTCAACGTAAACCCCTATCGCTGGGCCGAGTTTACAGGTTTCTTGAAACACCACGCAGAGCTTCCCGACGCGGACAAGTGGCGCTTCATTCGCCAAATTCAGCGCATGGGGCAACTGCCACCTGCGGATACGCTGAAGCGTGCCAAGGCTCATCCGAACTTCCGACTGCACCCGGGCTCCGCGTGGACCCATTTCGAACAAGTCGGTGAGCGCGTGCGCATCCAGACCACTGGCGAAACCTTCGATGCCGATTTCGTGATCGTGGGCACGGGGTTCGTCACGGATCTTGCCGCGCGACCCGAGCTTTTGAACTTCGAGTCGTCGATCTGCCGGTGGCAAGATCGGTACACGCCCCCGGAAGAGGACACCGACGCCGAGCTCGCTCGGCATCCGTACCTCGGCCCTCATTTCGAGTTCACGGAGCGCATCCCGGGGACTGCCCCATACTTGCAACATCTGTTCAACTACACCTTTGGTTGTCTCCTCAGTCTCGGCTTCGGGGGAGCGAGCATCTCTGGGATGAAGTATTCCAACATCCGGTTGGTGTCGGGCATAACCGCCTCGCTCTTCGTCGAAGACCGTGCTCAGCACTTCGAAAGCTTGTGCCAATTCGCCGAGAGGGAGTTCTGAGTGGCGAGGCTTCGCCTATCGAGCAAGCGCGTGGTGCTACCCGCGGGCGTGACACCCGCCACGTTGTCGTTGGAAGGTGAACGGATCGTGGAGATCGTCGCGGGGCGGGCCCAAGACGCTTTGGACTTCGGGGACTGGGTGATCAGCCCCGGTTTCGTAGATTGTCACGTCCACATCAACGAGCCTGGTCGTAGCGAGTGGGAGGGCTTCGAGAGCGCCACTCGCGCGGCGCTGGCAGGTGGCGTCACGACGCTTGTAGACATGCCGCTCAACTCTTTGCCAGTCACGACCAACGCGACGGCGCTGCAAGCCAAGCTCGATGCTTGTGCAGGCAAGTGCCACACCGATGTTGGTTTCTGGGGCGGCGTAGTGCCTGACAACGCTCGCGACCTGGCCGACTTGCGCGACGCGGGGGCCTTGGGTTGCAAGGCGTTCTTGGTGCATTCGGGGATCGACGAGTTTCCGAACGCGACCGAGGCAGACCTGCGTCGGGCAATGCCGATTCTTCGGAAGCTGGGCTTGCCCTTGCTGGCACACGCAGAACTCGACTTGGGTGATGGCTCGCGTGATCCGGTCAAAGACATGGATCCGCGCCGTTACGTGAGCTACCTCCATTCACGACCCAAAGAGTGGGAGGATGCCGCGATCCGTCTGCTCGTCGACCTGTGTCGCGAGACCGGGTGCCGAGTTCACATCGTTCACCTCTCCTCGGCCAGCGCCCTACCCATTTTGCGAGCCGCGCGGCGCGAGGGCTTACCGATCACCGCGGAAACTTGCCCCCACTACCTATGCCTCGAGTCGGAGGCGATCCCCGATGGCGCCACGCACTACAAATGCGCACCCCCGATTCGTGAACACCTCAACCGCGAGGCCTTGTGGGCTGCATTGTTGGAGGGCACCATCGACTTCGTCGTGACCGACCATAGCCCCTGCGTGCCGCACTTGAAGCAACTCGAAGCGGGAGACTTCATGTCCGCGTGGGGCGGAATAGCGTCCCTGCAACTCGGCTTGTCGACGATTTGGACCGAGGCACGCCGCCGGGGCGCCAGCATCGAGCAACTGTGCAACTGGCTCTCTCGGGCGCCTGCTCACTTTGCCGGGCTCGAGAGCAAAGGCCGCATCGCGCTCGGCACTCAGGCAGACCTCACGATCTGGGATCCGGAGGCGCGCTATCAGTTGCGCTCCGAAGATCTGTATTTCCGCCATAAGTTGACTCCTTACTTGGGCCACGAGCTCTACGGCGTGGTCAAGCAAACGTGGCTACGCGGTCAGTGCGCCTTCGAGACCGGGCAGCACGCACCCGCGCGGGGTCGACCGCTACTGCAACGTGAGGTGAACGCTTGAGTCAAACCGCCGCCTTTCCGGGTCTCGTCGATCTCGTTGCCGCCGAGCTCGGCGGCAGCACGTTGGGCGCCAGCGATGACTTCTTCGCTGAAGTCAGCCGACTCAACTTGCCTGAGCCGGCGTTGTTCATCCCGGACAAATACAGTGATCGCGGCAAATGGATGGACGGCTGGGAAAGTCGGCGCAAACGCAGCGCGGGACACGACTTCTGCATCTTGCGGTTGGGTGTGCCTGGCAGCGTTCGTGGCTTCGACATCGACACCTCGCACTTCCGCGGCAACCAGCCGGCGTTCGCCGCAGTCGAGGGCGTCGCCGCGGCGGCCAACGCAACCTTCGACGAACTCTGCGCAGCAGACTGGGTCGAACTGTTGCCACAGACGCGCCTGTTACCCGACGCCCACAATCTTTGTGCGCCCATGGCATCGCAGCTGGTCACACACCTGCGCTTGAACATCTTCCCGGATGGGGGCGTTGCCCGTTTCCGCGCCTATGGCGTGGTCAAGGCGGAGCTCAGGGCGCCAGCCTTCGATGCCGTGAGAAGTCTGCATGTGCCGGCTGAGCTGGTCGATCTCGCGGCGCTGACGAATGGCGCAAGAGTGCTCGCGTGCTCGGATGCCCACTTCGGTGCGGAACACCAGCTGATCTTACCCGGGCGCGCACCGCACATGGGCTCGGGCTGGGAGACTCGACGTCGCCGCGGCTCCGGACACGACTGGTTGATCATCGAGCTTGCTCGAACGGGGCACGTGGAGCTGCTCGAAATCGACACGAATCACTTCAAGGGCAACTACCCGGATCGCTGTTCACTCGACACCATCTACGCGCCGGGCGCCAAGGTGACGGACCTCGTCACAGGTGAAGCGATTGGCGAACAAAGCTGGACGCCTCTGCTCGCCTCCACGAAGCTCGAGCCCGATCGCCGCCATTTTCTGAAACTCGAACCCGACACCGCTCGCGCGACGCACTTGCGTCTCAACATCTACCCTGACGGCGGTATCAGCCGTCTGCGCGCCTGGGGTCGTGGCGATGGCTAACCCGTCCAGCAAGCGGCCGGCTATGCCCGAGGCCTTCACTCGACTCAACGCGTTGAGCGAGAGCCAAGCTCGAGAAGCGCTGTTCGCTTGTTGCGGTTCGGAGCAATGGGTGGAATTGATGCTGGCTGAGCTGCCATTCGCTTCCAATGAACAGCTATTCGCGGTGGCAGATACGGCGTGGCGCGGACTTGGCTCGGCCGATTACCTTCAAGCGTTCAGGCACCACCCCGAGATCGGAATGGACGCGGCCACGCTGGCCAAACGCTTCGCCAAGACTGCGGCCCTCTCTAGCGCAGAGCAGTCCTCGGTCGCGGTAGCCGACGAACAGACGTTGAACGAGCTGGCCGACCTCAATCGACGCTACAAGGCGCGCTTCGGGTACATCTTCATCATTTGCGCTACGGGCAAGTCCGCGCGCGATATGCTCGCGCACCTGAAGCGTCGAATGGACAATTCACCCGAGACGGAGCTCGCGATTGCTGCAGGTGAGCAAGCTCACATCACGCGCCTACGCATGGAGCGCTTGGGCACATGACGACGATCTCGACGCACGTTCTGGATACTGCCTTGGGCGCGCCGGCAGCGGGCGTGGTCGTGTCGCTAGCCCAACAACTTTCGAACGGCATGGCGCAAGAGCTTGGCCAAGCCACAACCAATGCCGACGGACGCATCTCGAAATTCGAGGTCCCCACGCCGGCCGCAAGCATGACGTTGCGCCTCAGTTTCGACGTCGGTGACTATCTGATGAAGCAGGGCCGGCCAGTGTTTTTCCCGAGCGTACAAATCCTGTTCGCGGTCAGCAGCAGCGATGACCACTTGCACGTTCCGCTGTTGCTGAGCCCTTTCGGTTACACCACTTACAGAGGCAGTTGAGGGCCTGCAATGACTGACGATTCGCAAGCGATTCTGCAAGAGCTCGCAGCCGCCAATCGGGAGTTCACGGCGTTCTACCCCGGGGATCGACCTCAGCGGCAACCCATCCACACCGTATACGGCGGGGCGCAACTCTTCAAAGCGGAGACGACCCAGCGCTTGGGTGAGCTCGCGCGTCAGAGCATGGCGACTTACGGCCCTGACCCGATTCAATTCGCTCGCGGTACCGGATTCACACCCACGAGCAGTTTCGAAGCGTGGGGTGCGGTCCAACTTCGAGCTCGCTACGCGCAGAGCCCCGAACAGCTGCAACGGGAAGATCACAGTGCCTGGCTGGCGGTCACGGTCTTCGACCGCGTGCAGCAAAAGTTGGCGCGCGAGGCAGTCGAAGACTTCCGCATCGACTTCGAGGATGGCTTCGGGGCGCGCTCCGACGCCGAGGAAGACGCAGCAGCCGTCGCCGCCGCCCGCGAGACTGCGCGCGCGTGGCGAGACGGCTTGCTTCCGCCATTCATCGGCATTCGCATCAAGTCCTTCAGTGAAGAGTGGTGTTTACGCGGCGCACGCACACTCGACTTGTTCATGGCAGAGCTTTTGAGCGGCACAGGCAATCGCCTGCCCGACAACTTCGTCGTTACTTTGCCCAAAGTGACGATCGCAGCCCAGCCGCGAGCGCTGGTGCGCTTGTTTGGCGCACTCGAAGAGCGGCACGGGTTAGCGAGTGGCAGCCTCAAACTCGAGTTGATGATCGAAACGACGCAAGCGTTGCTCGGCCCCGACGGCAACAACCCGATGCCGGGGTTCCTGCAGGCTTGCCAAGGGCGCTGCACCGGCGCGCACCTCGGCACCTATGACTTCACGGCGTCTTGCAACGTCACGGCCGCGCATCAAGTGATGCGCCATCCCCTGTGCGACCTTGCGAAAGGGTTGATGATGTTCAGCTTCGCCGGCACCGGGGTTTGGCTTTCGGACGGAGCAACCAACGTAATGCCCGTGGGGCCCCACCGTGGGGGCGAACTGTCAGTCGAACAGCAACGCGAGAATCGCGAGGCCGTGCACGCTGCCTGGCGCGTCGCCCACGACAATGTGCGTCATTCGTTAATCGGCGGGTATTACCAAGGTTGGGATCTGCACCCGGCGCAACTGCCCGTGCGCTATGCCGCAAGTTACGCCTTCTTTCTCGAAGGGTTGGAGCAAGCCGCACTGCGTTTGAGCAACTTCGTTGGCAAAGCGGCGCAGGCCACCCTGAGCGGCGAGATCTTCGACGACGCCGCCACTGGGCAGGGCTTGCTCAACTACTTTTTGAGAGCCTGGAACTGCGGCGCGATCGGTCTCGATGACATCGCTGCCACGGGGCTCACCAAACAAGAGGTCGAAATGCGCTCGTTCGCGAAGATACTCGCCGCGCGACGCGCTCGGCTCGCTTGACGACAATCCCGCATCTGACTGAAACGCCCAAGAAATACGTTTCGAGGCAGTGTCCATTTCGGTGCGTGGCAGTCTACCAAGGCTTGCTGCCGCGAACGAACACTCGCCATGACGCGCTTAGAGCTCATCGAGATCAGCAAGCAATACCCTGGCGTCAAAGCGAATGACCGGGTGACGCTGCGCGTAGCGCCGGGCGAAATCCATGCGGTCTTGGGTGAGAACGGAGCCGGCAAGTCGACGTTGATGAAGATCATCTACGGCGCCATCCAGCCCGATTCTGGCCAGCTCGTCTACAACGGACAAGCCGTGCGCATCGCTCACCCAGAGCATGCACGTCGGCTCGGTATCGCAATGGTGTTCCAGCACTTCTCGCTATTCGAAACGTTGACGGTAGCGCAAAACGTATGGCTCGGGCTGCGCGATGACTCGACGTTGCAGAGCGTGTCGAAGCGCATCGTGGAGCTGGCGGGTAACTACGGACTCGAGATCGAGCCAACGCGTCCGGTTCACAGTTTGTCGGTGGGCGAAAAGCAGCGAGTCGAGATCGTGCGCGCGCTGCTCACGAAGCCCCAGCTGTTGATTCTAGATGAACCCACTTCGGTGCTAGCCCCCGATGCCGTGCGCGGCCTTTTCGACCTGCTGCGCAAGCTCGCTAGCGAAGGCTGTTCGATCCTCTACATCAGCCACAAGCTCGATGAAATCCGCGAGCTCTGCCAGCGCTGCACGGTGTTGCGCGCGGGGCGGGTCACGGGTGAAGTCGATCCCTCCCGCGAGACCAACGCGAGCTTGTCTCGCCTCATGATCGGCGCAGAGCCCGCGCGCGTAACACGCGCCGGACACGCTGGTGGAGATGTGCTTTTGGAGGTCAAGAGCCTGAGCTTGCCGACGCGAGACGCGTTCGGCGTCTCGCTGAGCGAAGTCAGCCTGGAGGTGCACGCGGGAGAAATCGTCGGCATTGCCGGAGTCTCAGGCAACGGTCAGCGGGAATTGTTGGCGCTTTTGTCGGGAGAGAACCCCGGCGCTCCAATCGGTTCGCTGCGCTTGCTCGGTCAGGACGTGAGCCGAAGTAGTCCCAACTCACGTCGTAACCTAGGATTACGTTTCGTCCCTGAAGAGCGCCTCGGGCGAGCCTCCGTACCAAGCTTGTCTCTGGCTTCGAACACCTTGCTCACGCGCAGCGAGGGGCTCGGCAGGGGTGGGCTTCTTTGGCCGTCGAGACTCGAGGCCTTGGCCGCGCAACTGATAGCGGCCTTCGCCGTCAAAGCGCGAGGCCCCGTAGCTCGTGCCAGCAGCCTTTCGGGCGGTAACCTACAGAAGTTCATCGTTGGGCGCGAGATCGATGCCAACCCCAAAGTCATCGTCGTGTCGCAACCCACTTGGGGCGTCGACGTCGGCGCAGCGGCGCACATCCGCACGGAGCTTGCCAAGCTCGCGAGCGGCGGTGTCGGCGTGCTGGTCGTAAGCGACGATCTGGACGAGCTGTTCGAACTCTCCGATTCCCTGCACGTGATGGCGGGTGGCCGCTTGTCGCCGCGCCTCAGTCGCGATCAAGCCAGCATCGAACGCGTGGGCGCCTGGATGAGCGGCCTGTTCGATCGCGAACCTCTCGCGAGCGAACTCGTGAGCGACGTCGCCATGCAATTGCAAAGCGGAGCTGGCGTCGTGTCCAACCCCCGAGGAGTAGCCCTTGTTCAGACTCGTGCCACGCCCTGATCCGTCACGTGCAATGGCCCTGCTCTCACCGTTGGTCGCACTGCTTTTGACGACGTTGATCGGCCTGGCACTGTTCGCATTGCTCGGCAAAGACCCCTGGCGCGCCATCGAGCTGTTCTTCGTCGAACCCCTGAAGAGCACGCGCGCCATCAGTGAGCTCTCAATCAAGGCCGTCCCCCTGCTCTTGATCGGTCTGGGCCTTTCGATCTCCTTTCGCGCCAACGTCTGGAACATCGGGGCCGAAGGGCAGTTCATCCTGGGCACGGTGTTCGCCACAGGCGTGGCACTGCGCGCGACGCCCGAGAGCAACAACCTCTACTTCTTGGGCGTGCTCGGCGCGGGAGCACTTGGCGGCGCTTTGTGGGGCGCTTGCAGCGCCGCGTTGCGCGATCGCTTCAACGCCAACGAGATCCTGGTCAGCCTGATGCTCGTCTACGTCGCGGAGCAGATCGTCAGCTACATGGTTTACGGCCCGTGGAAGGATCCGCAGGGCTACAATTTTCCCCAGACCATCACATTCCTCGAGCCTGCGCGGGTGCCACGTTTGGTTAGTGGCAACCGCGCGAACTTGGGGCTACCGCTGGCGCTGTGCAGCGCCGGCTTGTCCTGGCTGTTCATTCATCGCACGCACGCGGGTTACCGCTTGGCGGTCGGCGGCATGGCCCCCGCCGCAGCGCGCTATGCCGGCTTCTCTGCACGCGGCTCGCTGTGGATGGCCTTCCTCGTCAGTGGGGCTCTGGCTGGACTTGCGGGCGCGCTAGAAGTCGCGGGACCGGTTTCGCAACTGACGCAGCACGTCGCGGTGGGCTACGGTTTTGCCGGGATTATCGTCGCATTTGCCGGTCGGCTCGAACCCGTTGGAGTGTGCTTCGCTTCACTCGTGATGAGCATGTTCTACATCGGCGGCGAGCTCAGCCAATCCCGTCTGGGATTGCCCAAGGCCACGACCGGAGTCTTCCAAGGTCTGTTTCTGTTCACGCTGCTCGCTTGTGACACGTTCATCCACAACCGCTTGTCGCTGCTGCGTCCCCGCCCCCTTGCTGCATGACCGCCCTCGAATCTCTCCCTTTGCTTCTGGCGGCCTCGCTCAACTCTGGTACGCCCCTGGCTATTGCTGCCCTCGGCTTGCTGTTGAACGAACGCAGCGGCGTGTTGAACTTGGGCGCCGAAGGGCTGATGCTGGTCGCTGCGGTGACGGGTTTCGCCATTGCCGTCCACTCGGGCAACGATTGGCTCGCGCTGTTGGCAGGAGCGCTTGCGGCGGCACTGTTGAGCGCCGTGTTCGGTTGGCTCGTGATTTGGCTCGGCACGAATCAATATGCGAGCGGGTTGGCGTTGAGCTTGCTCGGATCGGGGCTGTCCGCGTTTTTCGGAGTACCGTACACCCAGGCCGCGTTGAGTGAACGGCAGCACTATGCGATCCCTGGTCTCAGCGAACTACCGGTGATCGGGCCAATGCTGTTTCGGCAGCACCCTGTCGTGTATGCGGCCATCGCTCTGACGTTTGGCGTGTCCTGGTTCCTGTTTCGTTCCAAAGCAGGACTGACGCTCAGAGCCATTGGTGAATCGCCAGAGGCGGCTCACGCTCTGGGCTATTCCGTCAGACGCATTCGATTGTGGAGCGTCGTCGCGGGCGGCGCGCTGTGCGGACTCGCCGGCGCGTACCTCTCCGTCGTCTACACGCCGCTCTGGGTCGAAGGCATGACGGCGGGCAAGGGTTGGATTGCGCTCGCGCTCACGACCTTCGCGACGTGGCGCCCGTGGCGGGTGCTATGGGGTGCCTATTTGTTCGGTGGCGTCACGATGTTACAGCTTCATCTGCAAGGACAAGGGGTAAACATCCCTGTGCAACTGCTGACGGCACTGCCGTATCTTTCGACGATCCTGGTGTTGGTGCTGATCGCCAAGAACCCGACCTGGATCCGCGTGAACATGCCGGCATCCCTCGGCAAACCATTCGTCCCCGCAGCTTAGTTCGTTTGCTCACTTACCCCAACCCTCGGAGAAACCAATGTTTACTTTGCCAAACTACTCGCGGAGCGGCGTGTCCTTCGCGTCGGGCGTAGCTCGCTTGTTCGGGATCGCGGCGCTCAGTTTCGCGAGCGCGCTCACGGGTTGCAGCAAGACGGACAAGGCACCGCCGGCCGCCGTCTCTTCAGCGGCCCCAGCTGCCAGCGTCGTTGGCGCGTCCGCGAGCAAGGGCAACGACGTACTCAAGGTCGCGTTCGCCTATGTCGGCCCCGTCGGGGACGCGGGCTGGACTTTCGCGCATGACAGCGGGCGCAAAGAAGTGGAGGCGGCATTCCCGGGGAAAGTGACCACTAGCTTCGTCGAGAATGTGCCGGAAGCGGCGGACGCGGAACGCGTAATCCGTGACATGGTGGACCAAGGCAATCGCCTGATCTTCGGCACCACCTTCGGCTACATGGAGTCGATGCTCAAAGTCGCCACCGACAATCCCGAGGTCAAATTCGAGCACGCTACCGGCTACAAGACTTCGAACAATCTGCGCACCTATGACTCGCGCACTTACGAGGGAGCGTACATGGCGGGCGTCTTGGCGGGCGGCATGACCAAGAGCAACACCTTGGGCGTCGTGGCTTCGATCCCGATTCCAGAGGTGATCCGCAATGTGGATTCGTTCACTCTGGGCGCGCAGAGCGTCAATCCCAAAGTGAAGACCAAAGTCGTGTGGGTCAACAAGTGGTTCGACCCGCCGAAAGAGACGGAAGCAGCACAAGCTCTGATCGATCAGGGCGCCGACGTGCTGATGCAAAATACCGATTCTTCGGCAGTGCTGCAGACCGCGGAGAAAGCCGGCAAGTTTGCCTTCGGTTGGGACTCGAACATGAGCAAGTTTGGGCCCAGTGCGCACTTGGGATCGGCCGTGATCAACTGGGGCCCGTACTACAAGAAAGCCGTCAAAGACGCCCTCGAAGGCACCTGGAAGACGGAGCAAACCTGGTGGGGTGTCAAAGAGGGCGCAATCGATCTAGTCGCTGTGTCCGACAAGGTTCCCCCAGATCTCGTGGCCAAGCTCGACACGGTCAAGGCCGGGCTCAAGGCGGGAACGTTCACGATTTGGAAGGGGCCGATCCTCGATCAGGCGGACAAGGAAGTCGTCAAGGCCGGCGAATCCGCGACGATCCCGTTCCTGCTCGGCATCAACTTCTACGTCAAAGGCGTCGAAGGCAAGATCCCGAGCTCCAACTGAGCTTCGCACCTGGACGCGCACGCAGGCCCCTGCGCTCAGGTTCACACAGCGAGTTAGCACGACCGTTGCGTTTGGCCGGGCCTATCTCGGGTCGGTTTCCGAGGTATGGCCCCTCCGCAACGGCGCTGTTTGCGGGCCTTGTTTGTAGCTACGACACAGCAACCAAGCTTGACCGCGAGTCTCGTCCGGCGGACGCTACGGCCATGGACGCGCTCAGCAGCGAGGTCTCGCGCCGCGGTTTCGAACCTGCACGTCTCGTGTTTACACCTCTGAGCGCCCCCGGCCCAGGGTCGGAGGTAGACTTTGGAGTCGATGCCGGTGCGTTGGATTTGCCGAGCTTGGACGAGCAGCAGTTCCGCGAACTGGAGCGAGCGGTCTATACGCACCACGTCGTCGTCATCCGCGATCAAGAGCGGCTGACACCGCTGCAGCAGTTCGAACTGACACGCCGCTTCGATCCGAGTGTGACGAGTTACGGACACGGTAACCGGCTCGACATCATGAAGCAGAGCGTCTTGATGCAAGACTTGGTGTCGATTCCCGACGTGCCCCAAGTCAAACTCCTGGGGCATGGCCACGTTCGAAACCACGAAGGCATCGCGGACGTGCAGCTCTGCCACCCCTCACATCGCACGTTTCACGCGGAACCGCTGAGCGTGGAGGACGAAGCACGCGACCAAACCCGCTTCTTTCGCTGGCACATGGACGCCGCGTTGTATGCGCTGCACCCCCCAAAAGTCACGACGCTCTTGGCGCTCACCGTGCCGCTCCCACGCATCCAACGCGTGCGCTACGACGATGGCAGCGGCGACACGCTCGATGTCTCGCTTGGGACTACCGCCTTCATCTCCGGCACTAAAGCATTCGAGGGCCTAAGCCCCGATCAGCGCGAGTTGGCCTTGAACACAAAGGTCCGTTATGCGCCTCACCCGTACGTGTGGATGAAACGAGCTCGCGCTCGCTCGAACGGGCTCGGGCTTTGGAGTGAAGGACGAGAACTCAGTAGAGAAGAATTGCCGCCCTTCGAAGTCGAAAAGATCGCAACCTTGCCGTTGGTTTGGCGAAACCCCCTCACCGGTAAGCCGTCGCTGCAAGTCCACGCTTATTGCGTCGAAGATCTGATCATCGATGGTGAGTCGGTTGGCGACCTTGCGGAGTGTCGCCGCCTGCTTTACGCATTGATGCGACAAGCGATAGCGCCGACTCGGGTCTATGCTCACCCATGGCGGCCCGGCGATCTGGTGATCTTCAATAATCGTGGCGTTTGGCACACGGTTGTCGGTTCGCTGCGCCCGACGGATCTGCGCATCTATCATCAGTGCAACTTGGCATCCAGCGAACCGCCGCTCGATGCCAAAGCGTAAACTCATAGCACGTAGATACGGACAGCTAAACCGTACCAGGACGGCAGAGATTACTGCCGAGTCCGGGCGTGACTGCGAACGAAACGCGAGGCAACGTGACAGAGCCTTGGTTTTACCCGCCTAGGGAATTCGGTCCAGTGATGAGTGGCGCCGTGATCGGCGGGCTCGGGATTCTCCACGTCTTCTTGGCGCAGTTTGCGATCGGGGGCGGCATGTTGATGACCTACGTCGAGTGGCTGAGCGCAAAGGGACGCTGCCCCGACGGACGCATCTTCTTGCGTGGCTTTTTCCGCATCCTGGTTCTGATCAGCTTCGTGCTGGGAGCGGTCACAGGCGTGGGCATGTGGCTCACCAGCATTCAAGTCAGCCCCGCCACGATCGGTTTGATGGTGCGCACGTTTCACTGGATTTGGGCTATCGAGTGGACCTCCTTCATGTTGGAGGTGATCAGCGGGTACGTGTTCTACCGCTACGGCGAGAGGCTCGAGCCACGGCGTCGCTTACAGCTGCTCGGACTCTACAGTTTCGCCGCCTGGTCTAGCTTGTTCTGGATCAACGGCATCTTGTCGTGGCAACTGACTCCGGGCCTGTGGCTCGAGACGGGCAACGTCTGGCTCGGCTTCTTCAATCCGAGTTTTTGGCCGTCGCTGTTGTTCCGCACGCTGGCCTGCATGGCTACGGCCGCGCTCAGTGCGGCTGCCGTCATCAACCTGATGCACGTCTCTCGCAATCGACAGCATGCACTGTTGGCGGTTACCTCCCGCTTCTTGATCCCGATGCTGGGGATGCCGTTCTTGGCCGTATGGTATCTACTGATCATCCCGGCCGACAGCCGCTCTTGGATACTCGGCGGCAGCACCGTAATCACGATGCTTTTCGGCGTGGGTGCGGTGTCGTGTGCGCTCGTAGCGGCCTACGCGATCGTGGCTGTCATCTATCGTCGGCTGTACGTCAATGGTGCCACCGCGTTGTTGCTGATCGCATTGGCATTCGGTGCGACTGCCGGAGGCGAGTTCGTACGCGAAGGCGCGCGTAAACCTTTCAGCGTTCGCGAGACACTCTTCTCGAACGCGATCGCGCCTGCAGACGTCGCCATGCTGCGCCTGACCGGCAGCGCCGAACGAGATCCCTATCCGCTCCCCGCCGCTCTTCCCACACATCAACTCGAACTCGGTGCGCGTGTTTACCGGGTGCAGTGCAGAGTCTGCCACACGCTCAGCGGTATGAACGGTCTGGTCCATTTGACGGCAACCTGGGACGCTGATCAGCAGCGATTGAACCTCGCGAAACTACAACGCACCAAGGCATTCATGCCGCCTTTTGCAGGCACGCCGCGCGAGCTCGAGGCCCTCGTTCAGTGGCTTCGCTGGCAAGCTCACGACGAGCCAGAGCAGTGGCCGGAAGTGGAAGACGCGCTCGTGCTCGCGCGCATTCGAGGTTTCCTGGACGAGGTGGGCACAGCGCCCGGTTCGCGCTCGGAACTGACCTCGGCGAGGCTTCAGCCATGAACCTGCCTTTCCCCTTCGGCTTCTCCACCCCAACCGCCTTGTATCTCTCCTTCTACGTCCTGACTCTGGCCCTGCACTTTGCATTCATGGGCTACACCCTTGCCGGGGCAGCGTTGTTGGCCGTGCGCGCGCTATTGGGGCGCGCCAAGCCGCCCCCGGGGACGCTCGCCCACTTGGTTCAAGATTGGCTACCCTTTGGTTTGGGCTTGGCCATCACCGCAGGCGTCGCTCCTCTGTTGTTCTTGCAGTTGTGCTACGAGCACGCGTTTTACACGGCCAATTTACTGCTCTTTCATCGCTGGATGCTGATCGTCCCGTTGCTCGGCTTTGGCTTCTATTTGCTCTACGTGCTCAAGAGCGGCCTCGGCACACGGCACGAATGGTTGTGGCGCTCTGCCGCGGCCGGCGCTTTCCTGTGCTTCTTGTTCGTCGGCTGGTCCTGGACCGAAAATCACTTGTTGTCACAAGACAACGCGCAGTGGGTTGAATTCTACGGCTCTGGAGCACGCTTCTATCGCTCGGGCGGGATACTACCGAGACTGGGGTTTTGGATCTGCTTGTCGGGTGTCGTATTGGCGTCTTGGTTGGCTTGGCAACTTCGCTTCGAGGAGAGCCGCGGACCCACCGACGCTCATTTGCACAGGCAAACCTGCGCTCTGGGCTTGGCTTCGACGCTGCTCGCAGTGCTCACGGCGCTATTGCAGGCGGCCCTTCACCCCGAGCTCGGGGCCGCTGCCCGCTCTGCAGTTGCAAGTCCCTATTCGTACCTCGCGGCGATTGGCACCCTGAGCGTGGTCGCGGGCTGGGTCGTTCAATGGTGGCAAGAGACGTCGAGCAAACTGAGTTTGGTTTTGACCAGCGCGGGTACGACCGCTCTGTTGCTTGGGGTGGTCGTCGTGCGTGAAGCGCTTCGGCTGCAGAACAGTGATCTCCAGGCTCTCCAACGCGTCACGAAGCAGGCCAGTGACGCTGGAGGCTTGCCCGCGTTCTGCGTGTTTCTGGTGATCAACGGTACGTTGGTCGCCTTCGCGCTTCACAGCGCCGTCGAAGCCGTGCGGCGACCGCAGCCGAGCGAGCGCAAAGCGCTCTCGTCAGCCCCAGTGGATTAACTGTTCGTCCCGTACGACGCCACCACCCGGCGCACGCGGTCGATGTCGATGGGCTTGGCGAGCACGCCGGTGGCCGTCGAAACGTCGATCCCGTCGGGCAAGAACCCGGTCATCAAGTAGACGGGGACTTCGACGTTGAAATCGCGCAAGCGCTTCAAGACCTCGGTGCCGTTCAAATCCGGCATCGAAAGATCGAGCAACACGACGCGGACATCCGGGTTGGCTCGCAACACCGATAGCCCCTCCTCGCCGCTGGCCGCCGTCAGGACCTCGGAAGAAACCCGGTCCAGGACGCGCTTCAAGGTGCTGCGAACGAGCGCCTCATCGTCGATCAATAGGACCTTGGGGCCCCGCGTACCCGTGCCACTCACTTGGCTACTGTAACCCGATCGACGCAAGGACGCGAGGCAAACGGTGCACTGGCGATCGTTAAGTACGGTCGAGTTGCGTGCCAATCCACTGGTGAGCCGCGGCCGCATAGGCTTTGGCGTTGGCGAAATCACGTGCCCACAAGCTCGGTCCGGCGCTGAGCGTCAAGTCGCATCCTCGCTTCCATAGCAGTCGCAAGTAGTGGGGTACGAGCGCGTCGTCTCCAACCCATGCCTGGGACAAATCAGCGAGCTGAACCGCGATCGGAACGACAGGAACGCCTGCTCGTGCCGCGACCCCGAAGACCCCACTGTGGAAGGGCCGCAGCTCACCCCGCGTGGTCGTCCCTTCGGGGAAGTTCAGCACCCGGCAGCCCGAGTCCAACGCAATGCGCACATCGCGCAAGACCTGGGCTCCCGACTTTGCGCTCCCGCGCTTCATGAATTGTACACCCAAAGCGCGTACCGCCTTGCCCACGACTGGCCAACTAGCAACCTCTTGCTTGGCGATGGGGATGCAGCGGAAGGCTGCGCACAGGACCACCGGGTCGATGTAGCTCTGGTGGTTGGCGACCAGGATCGCGGGACCGAGCGGAATGCTGCCTCTGAAGCGCCAGCGCAGACCGTGCATCGAACACAAGCCCGCGCACACGCGCTGCAGACGCGCGGCCTTGTCCCCGACCGTCATTTGACTGCTCAGTTCGGGATCTTCACTCAACAACCCAAACACTTGCCGAAGCGTTTGCACGCTGCCCGGTGTGACATACGTCTCTGACTGCATTGCTTGTTCAAACGACGATCGAGTGGCAACCATTCGGACGGGATGCAACGGTTTGGTAACGTTGACCATCAGCGCTCGTCCTGTCGGAGCGCCCTGCGCTTCGAATCAGAGGGCCAGTTGGACCTCTTCGGGTTGGGCTTGCCGCTGGCGCGTGAACGCGACGTAGGCCGCTTCGCCCATGTAGAGTTTGAGTAGACGTGCGTCGGTCTCGAGCAAGTCCACGGCGACCAGACCGTCGAGCGCATTGCCGAAGTCGTGGTCGACGCTGAACGCTAGGAAGCGGCCGCCTAGCTTCAGGTACTCACGCACCAGGATCGGCATCCCTGCTCCACTCGGTTCGAGCGAAGCCACGTGCTTCGACAGCTGCTTGATGTCCATGCCCAGCGAACTGAACGCCCCCACGGGAATCGATAGGGGCCTGAGCGGCTTCACCGCATCGGAAAGGTCGTGCCGGTAGTCGCCCGAGCTGAGTTGGGCCGCCAGGAACTGCCGCGACTCGGCTGAATAGCTGCTGGAAATCGAGACCGGTCCGAACAACTTCGTGTAACGAGGACGACTCGAAATCAGCCCACCAATGCCACGCCACAGATGCGCCAAGACTCGCGTGCGTTGACTCTCGGCCCGAACGAACGATCTGCCCATTTCAAGTGCGCAACCGAGTTGTTCGAAGAAGCCAGGCGCGTAGTCGAACAAGGTGCTGGTGTACAAGCCAGCCACACCATGCTGTCGCAAGAGAACATCCGTCATGCCCACGCGATAGGCGCCCAGTACCTCCTGCTTCTTCCAATCCCAGACGAACAGGTGCATGTACCATTCGTCGAAGGCATCTAGATCGAGTTCACGGCCAGTGCCTTCCCCCACGGCCCGGAAAGTGATCTCGCGCAGTCGGCCAATCTCGCGCAAGACGGTTGGTATTTGTGAAGAACGAGCGATCGCCACGAGGCAGTCCCCATTGGAATGAAGGATCTGCTTTGCGCTCAGCCCCGCCACTTCACGCGCCAGTTCGTTCGGATCTTCGGGTCGTACGACTTCTGCTTGAGTTCCGTTCATCATCTCGCCACACAGTGTCCAGTGTGAACATGGCAAGATCAGGGCGCGGTTTTGGCGTTGGTGTGAAGACGCGAGATGTAACACTGCCATCCCGCGTTCGTCACGCAGGCGACGGAGTTTCAGAACCAAGTTGTCGCGCGGACGAACGTTGATGCGAGTTAGGAACGACGCTCACGTCGTCCGAGCGCACCACGCACGCGCTCGGCCAACTCACTCGGGCGATAGGGCTTGCGCAAAAGGTCGAAGCCAGGCTCCAGCACTCCCTGCTTGGCGATCACGTTCTCGCCGTAGCCGGAGCTGAAGAGCACAGCGGTGTTGGGCCGCAGTGCACGCAAGCGCGAAGCGAGCTCGCGGCCGTTCATTCGCGGCATCACCACGTCCGTGACGAGCAGGTCTATTTCACCGCTCAGCTCGCTCGAGGTGCGCAGGGCTTCGTCGGCACTTGCGCAGGGCAGCACCGTGTAACCGAGCTGGCGCAGGGTACAGTGCGCGAGTTCGAGCAGCATCGGCTCGTCCTCGACCAACAAGATCGTCTCGTTCCCACCCGGCATTTCGTCGAGCTCAGGGCGCGGCGGATGGGAAGTTGCGGCATTCACGACCGCAGCCTCGGCGTCGACCACGGGCAGGAAGATCCTGAACGTCGAGCCTTTCCCGAGCTCTGATTCGACGACGATCGTGCCACCGTTCTGATGCACGGCGCCGTAGACGGTGGCCAAACCGAGACCGGTTCCTTCGCCGTTCTCTTTGGTAGTGAAGAACGGTTCGAACAGCCGTGCGCGCACGACGTCGGACATACCGCGCCCGTTGTCTTTGACGCGCAGCTCGACGTAGCGACCGGGCTGCAGCGTCGCCGGCAGCCCGAGCTCCGCCGCGGGCAGCGTCAGATTGCGTGTTTCGACCTCGATTTCGCCGTGCACGCTGATCGCGTCGCGCGCGTTGATCACCAGGTTCACGAGCACTTGCTCGAGTTGTCCCGGATCAGCCATCACGCTCCACAACTCGCGTTGGCACTGAGTCTTTAGGGTGATGCTCTCACCGATCAGACGCCGCAGCATGCCTTGTACGCGCTCGATCAAACGACTCAAGCTGAGCGGTCTTGGTTCGATCACTTGCTTGCGTCCAAAGGCCAACAGTTGCTGGGTGAGGGTCGCCGCGCTGTCGGCAGCCGCCACTGCCTCGGTGATGTGACGCTTCGCGGGTGAATCAACACCGAGCGAGCGTGCAGCGAGCTCCAAGTTACCAATGATGCACGTGAGCAGGTTGTTGAAGTCGTGAGCGACCCCTCCCGCCAAACGTCCAATCGCTTCCAGCTTCTGCGCCTGGCGCAGCTGCGCCGACAATCTGGCCCGTTCACTCTTGGCCAGTTCACGCTCGGTGACATCGAAACCAATGCCGATCACGCCGGTGATCGTGCCGTCCGCGTCGTGCAGGGGTTCGAGCCGATACTCGAGCGATCTACCCAAACACACGTCCTGATAGGTTTGGGGTATGCCTTGCAGCGCTCGTAAATGACAGGCGTAAGGCTCGTAGGTCGGATCGGTAGTGCCCCAAAGTGCCGTTAGCTTGGTGCCTACGACTTGCCCCTCTTCGAGGTTCAAGGCCCGAAGCCCTGCTCCGTCGGAACTTCGAAAAACCAAGTCGCGGTCGACCGTGTAGCAAAACCCCGGCAAGTGCCCAAGCAGGGTCCGGAAACGCTGTTCATTGGCCGCGCCCAGTTGCAGGCCGGTCTGTGACACGGGCTCTGGAACTAGGCTTGCCTCTCCCTCTGAATCTCGCTGCTCGGAAGCCGCCATGAAGACCTGCCTTATAACAAAGCTCGGGCGTTCGATTGAGCGCAAGTGCGGCCACTCACCCCAAGAGCGCAGCGAACACGGAAAATGCTGAGCCCTACCCCCGCGATCGTCCCGCTCGGATACTAAGCGCACGCCTGTGTAGCCCATTTGGGCCACCCTGGTTGGGGCCAGCCACACACATTGGCACCTCCGCGAGTCGAGGATCCAGGTTGCCAGGACCCGGTAACTGAAATAAGTTAACGTTCGCCCCGAACCGCCTGAGCCCGCGGCGCCCAGCCGCCGGCAAACCGGCACCGGACGCCACGGATTTCAAGGGCGTGGGGCTCTGCTTGACGTTCCCCGCAAGTAGGGAGACCTTCACGTCGATGCAAGTCCTCGTCGTCGATGATCAAGCCGCGGTCAGGAGCGCGTTGCAGCTATTGTTCGAGCTGCAAGGACTCGAGTGTGTAGCAGTGGCTGCACCCAACGAAGCGCTCGAGTGTGTTCGCAATTTGGACGTGGGCGTGGTGATCGCCGACATGAACTACACCAAAGACACGACCTCAGGCGCGGAGGGACGTGAACTGTTCCGCGCGCTACGCGCGCTCGATCCCGAGCTGCCGGTGATCCTGCTCACGGCGTGGACGTCCCTGGAAACGGCAGTGGAGCTCGTCAAGGAAGGCGCGGCCGACTACATCGCCAAGCCCTGGGATGATCGCAAGCTATTGCTCTCTGTGAGCAATCTGCTGCAACTGCAGCAGGCGCGGCGCGACAATTTGAGACTCCGGAGTCACGATCTGCGAGTACGCGCCCAGTTGCTCGAACGCTACGACGTGCGAGGTCTCGTTTACCAGAGCCGCGCCATGCAAGAAGTCGTCTCGCTGGCCGTCCACGTCGCGCCATCGGACGCACCGGTATTGATCACGGGACCCAACGGCTCGGGCAAGGAGCGACTCGCGGAGATCGTGCAAGCCAACTCGCGGCGCAAGGACCAGCCATTCGTGCGGATCAACGCCGGAGGCCTGCCTGACCAATTGCTCGAAGCGGAGCTGTTCGGCGCCGAACCGGGTGCGTTCACGGGGGCGACGAAACTGCGCGTCGGTCGCTTCGAGGCAGCCCACGGCGGAACGTTGTTCCTAGACGAGCTCGGAAACCTCTCCGCCAGCGGCCAAATGAAGCTGCTGCGCGTACTGCAGACTGGCGAGTTTCAGCGTCTGGGTAGTAACACCACGCGCAAAGCCGATGTGCGCTTGATCAGCGCCACCAACGCGGATCTCAAGGCCGAGATCGCCGCAGGGCGTTTTCGTGAGGATCTCTACTTTCGGCTAAACGTGATCGAACTCGAGATCCCGCCTCTGGCGCAGCGCGTCGACGATATCGAGCCACTGGCCCAGGTGTTCCTTTCTCGTCACTCAGCGACTCGTTCCTTCGCCCCCGAGGCGTTGATGGCGTTGAAGCAACATGATTGGCCCGGCAATGTGCGCGAGCTCGAAAACCGGATCCAACGCGCCGTCCTGGTCGGTACGAGTGAACAAGTGCAATCGAAGGATCTGGGCTTCGCTGTGAGCCCCTCGCACGACGTTCAGGCCGAACCGGCCCAGGTGAACGGCGATCCCGATCCTACCTCGGTCGACCCGCCCGACAGCCCGCTGACCCAGGCCGAACGCGCGGTGATCGAGGCGGCTCTCACCCGCGCCAACGGCGTGATTGCACGCGCAGCAGCGGAGCTCGGGTTGAGCCGCCAAGCGCTTTACCGGCGAATGACCAGGCTCGGTCTGAGCGTGGAGCGACAAGTTCGTTGAGCCGCGGGTCGACTCGACCCTAGCGGTATTGCAGGCAGGTGTCCGAACACGGACACCTGTCCGGACGGATGTCCGCATTCGGCTCATTGCTCGAGGCCGTTCCTCTCCGATCCGCCAGAGCGACGTTCAGCGGAACGTGTAACCGAGCGCCAGGGAGAGTACGAGGCCGCCGCCAAAAAATACCCGAAAACCTCGCGCTTGTAAGGGCGTCGGTTGCCCCGACAGCACTTCGATGTTGCTGCCGCCGAGTAACCACGCCCAGCCCAAGGTGCTCACGACGGTAAAGCCTTCACGGGTGATCCAGTCGACGCCAAACACGGTTTGAATGAACTTCGACGGGCGAACTCGCAACACGGCTTGCGTGACGTTCTCGTCTTCTTGAGAAGGAACCTCGACCGGCTCGATCCCACCCGAAGACAGTAGTCCAGCGCCCAGGAACGGGGTCGCTGGGCCCGTCGTGAAGTTGTAGCGCCCACGCAGACCCAGGCGCCAACCCTCCAGAGAAATCCCGGCGCCCCCTTCGACGGTAACCTGCGGGACCGCGTGATATCCGAGATTGAAACCAAAGCCGGCGAGCGAATTCCAGCCAAGTTCACCCGTCAGTGACAAGCGCCGGTCGAGTCGCACGGGACGCTGCTTCGCAGGCGGTGGGTTTACGACGACGACGGCTTCTACCTTTTGCTCGTCATCGCTCGCTGGCGGGCTCTCCTCGAAAGGAGACAAGACATCGTCACTCGACGGCGCCTGGCCGGCGTTGGATTTCGCAGCCGTGGCGGACGTGGCTGGAGCTTGGGAGGCATTCGGGACCGTCGAAGAAGAGGCAGGAGGCGCGGGTGTGGGAGGCGCGCCGCTCGTTGGAACTGCCGGGGCTGGCGGAGCCGCGGGTATGGCCTGCCCTGCGGCCGGCACGACGGCGGGTGGGGCTACTGAAACAGGCGGGGCTGCCGAACTCGTAGGCGCGGAGCCACTTGGCGCAGGCGCGCCGCGACTCGAGGCGCTTCCCGAAGGAACACTGGGCGTTGCCCCCGGTGGCGGCTCCAGATCCTGAGCCCGAGCCGGTCCAGTCAAGAACACCGCGACCGCCAGACAGGGGCCCACCACTAGGGACGTCAGACCCACGCCGATGCGCTTTGCATGCGCCGCGCCAAGCCGCTCCAGGCGGGTGTCAAAACTGGCCATGCAATACTCCCCCGATCCCGAAACCGAGTCCCGCCGAGCCCAGCGTTATCCCGACGCCACCTTTGTTCGGCAATTCGTTTCCGGGCGCGGTTTGTTCGTGCCTCAAATGTCCCATCTCGGGTTGATCGAGCTCGTGCAAAAATAGCCCACCAATGAACAGCCCGGCTGCGGCCGCCAGCGACGCACTCGTGGCGGTCGACCAGAAATTGCGCTCGACGACCGCAGCGTTGTAGCGCAACAGCTCGTTCTCGCTGACGTTCGCTACGCGTTGCCTGCCCAAGAACTCTTCGGCGCGATCCTCGGCACTGACTCTGAAGGCATTGAGCCCGACGCTCGTTCCGAGCAGTGCGCCGCCTGCGACGAACATGGCAAGCGAGGCAGTGCGCTGCGTAGTGCGTTCCAAGTGAACGTTGGTGCGCCGCACTTCACCGCGAGTGAGCTCCAATTGAAAGTGCGCGACCTGATAGCCCTTCTTGCCCACCGCAATCTCGTGCACCCCGCTCGGCATACGCAACGTCACCGGTTGACCTCCGCCACTGACGTAATTTCCATCGACGTAAACATCGACTTCGCTCGGTGTCGTCAACAGCAACAAACTCGGCTGTTCGTGCAATGAAACTTCCTTGAGCACGAGCTCACCACTGACTGCCACGACGCTGCGCGTGGCGTCCAAGAAACCTGGAGCACGCACCGTGACCAGGTGCTTGCCTGGCGTAACCTCGGCGATCAATGGGGCCACAGAGCGAGTCGTGCCGTCGAGTTCGATACTCGCGCCTCTGGCGTCGCAACTGACCAAGATGCGTGTGGGGCGCGCCGCGTTCGGAGGAGCCGCTGAGCTCTGGGCCTCGGGCGGTAAAAGGGGTGCGAGTTGAGCCAGCGCGTCGAGTGCGTCCGAACGCCGTCCGCCGCTCTGCACCTGCTCCAAATAACGCTGAAACAACTCCACACTCCGCCGCAGAAACACCTGATCGTGACTGACGAAGTACTGTTTGCGCTCGGCTTGCGCCAAAGAGAAGGCGATCGCCGGCAACGGTGTGAGCTCGTAAGAGATCTCGAGGGCTTGAATCGCTGCCAGGTAATCTCCAGCCGCATAGGCTGCCGCTCCAGCCTTGAACGAGGCCTTGGCGCGCTCGAAACGCGATTCCGACTCTTCGTCGGCGTCGACGCGAAACGCCAACGAACAAAGCACGATCAGCGTGGCCCAACAACGGATCAAGCGACGCAAGTTCATCGTGTGTCGAGCTCCGCTCGCATCACGCTCAAGTGCCCACTGTCGGCCAACGCCAAATCCGTCGCCCCGTCGCCATCGACATCGGCAAATGCCACACCGGTGGCGTTTTCGAGTGAACGTCGAATCGTCCGACGAAGCGTTTCTCGCTGCCCGTGGCGCAGCGTGAGCAACAGCGCCTGGTCTTGGGTAACGTAGGCCAAACGCGTTTCCGGCCGAATGCGAGCGGTTTCGACGTCGAACGCGATGGGCGCCTCACCCGGCTCACTCAGCGCGCTCGTTCGCTCGGCAGAAAAGCCGTCATCGTTCCACAAGGCCAGCAGCTTGCGCTCGCTCGAGCCCGGTTCACCTGTGAGCAGCACGAGATCACGCGCACCGTCACCATCCAGATCGATGGTCTGCAGGCGTGGCCGCGAGCAGGCTTCGGGTAGCTCTAGCGGCGGCGACACGCTCGCCGTCGCGCGCTCGTCCAAGCTCACCCAGACCAAACCGCATGCCCCCTGCAGTTCGCGGACGGCAAACACGGCCTCATCGCGTCCATCCCCATCGAAGTCGCCGCTCGCGCTGCCGACGTTGATGCCAACCTCGAGTCCAGTTTGGTGCGAGGGTAGCAGGCCAGGGGGCAAGAGGGGTTCGAGCAGAACCGGCGCTGAGTTCAATTGCAGAAAATCCGGGAGCAACCAAAAACCCCAGGCCTGACTCATCAGTTGACCCGATTGCGCGGCCAGCGCAATCACGTCCCTGTGCTCGGATCCGCGGAAGGACCCGGAGACCTGCGCCAGCGCGAAGGCAGGGGCGATCGAGTTGTCGGAGCTGAAGCGATTGAGTTGATACTGCGCCAGCGGTACTCGCTCGCCATCGCCTTCGAGCAAGGTCACGAGCCCGTTCGGGCCGTCGTCTTGCGCAGTGCTCGAGCTGACGACGATGCCGCTGATGCGATGCTCCGTCACGACGCTCAGACTCTCGACGTTCGCAATGTCTGCCGCGCGGACCGCTGATGGCGTTGGGCTCGTTCCCCCGAACACTATCGCCAAATCGTGACCTGTGTTGGCGCTGGCCTGAGCGACGCCCGGCGCGGCTTCGACATAGGCGATATCGGCGACGCCGTCCGCGTCGAAGTCGCCTTGCTCCAGCTCCAGGACGGGGCCATTGGTGGGCAAGCTCAACTCCGTGAAGTCGGCATCACCGCGATTGCGCAAGAACGTGATGTTCAACGCGTCGTGTGAAGCGGCAACCACGTCTAGTCGACCATCGGCGTTCAGATCGACAATCTGACCAACCGTCCAGGCTTCGGACTTGTTCACTAGAAGCGGCTCGTAGGCAGTACTGCCGTCGGGCGCGCGCGAGGTCGAGACCAAGGCCTTCGAGAACACGAAGTCGGAGATCCCATCGGCCGTGAAATCACCGACGGCCAAAGGCATTTCGTCGAGTGAGTTCCAGACTTCGTGCGGTCCTCGCTGGTCGGAGCCGACCGCCACGGCGGACGTTAACTCATTACCATCCCCGTAGGCGACATAAGGGCCACGACCCGTGCCAATCAGGACGTCGAGGTGCCCATCCGAATCGACATCGGCCAGCAACGGTCGAGAACTGATTTGCGCGGGCGGGTCCAGCTCGATCCAAGTGCTCTCGGCACGTTCACGCCATTCGATCTCGTGCGTGTCGGACTCGCGACGGCATGCGTTGACCAACAGAAACCGCGTTGCCCCGGACCACGCGAGGCACAATTCCCGGCACGGCGCGTCCTCGGGATCCTCGAGCAAGTCACCACTCACGAAACCAGTCAGCGTCTCGATTGGATCTTCGATGAAGCGTAGGGCGCGCAGCACGGCGCTCTGTGGATCTTGAGTGAACAAGCCGAGCCGGCCGTCGATCTTGGTGAGGGCCACGAAGGCCGACACGTTCTCGATTGACGCGTCGAGCACCGATTGCACTCGCACCCGTGAACCTTCGACCCGATACGAAGTGAACGCCTGCGGAATCCACGTCCGATCCGCACGCCCTAGCAAAGCCCCAACACGACCGTTGCTGAACAACACATCTGCGCGGCCGTCGCCCGATAGGTCACCCACGCTCGGATTGATCAACCCAAGGGGAAATGACACCGATTGCTCCACGCTTCCACGTTCGTCGAAATAGTGGAATGTGAAGCGCGTCTCGCTCAGATTGTTCGAAGGCTCGCTGGTCACCAGATCGGTGCGACCATCTGCATCCCAGTCCGCAGCAAACACCTCGCCCACACTGCGCACGTCACTGATGATCGGCCGCTGGAAATCGCCCGTGGGCTGCCGACAAATCGAATCCTGGTCACATCCCCAACCGCTTGGACAGCTGGCTCGATTGCCAGCGCTGTCGGGTTTGCAGTCGAAGTGACACTCGCCCACAGACCCAGGCGGCCGACAGCGCGACGACCCGGGCGAGAAGGTATCGCAATCCTCGCCGTCTTCGATCACGGCGTTTCCGCATTCATCCGCAGCAATCTGCGCCCAAGGTTTGCAGCCCGCAGCGAACGAGCTCGACGCGACCAGCGCCAAGCACCCCATTCGAAGCCAACGGGACGCGGATTGGACAAAAGGCCCGCCGCAAAGCTTCAAAAAGGACTCTCCAGATCGTGCGGCACCGCCTCGCTTGCCCCAGCTGGAGCACTGCCTTTGGCAGGAGCCGGATGTTCACCTGTCGCGGAAGGATGAGCCGCGACCGGACGTTTCTGGGACGGGTCCTCGGCACGTTTCGCAGCGCCTTGTCGCGAGGCGCTCGCGGGCGGGGCCACTCCACTGCTGCTCGGAAACGCGGCGGCGACCGACGGCTCTTGCGCCGAAGCCGTCAACGCGGCCCGCGAATCGTTCGTGGGTAACGCGCGCGGTCCAGGCAGACTCGAAGCCAGCACTGCCTGCGAGGCTGCGCCAGCGCTCGGAGCTTGGGCCTCGTGGGTGCCGCGCAAAGCGTAGAGACCCAGCGCGCCGCTGGCCAAGGCTGCGGCCCAGATCGCCTTGCCGCGCCCGAGGCGTCGCGTTTTCGTCGGCGTGGAGCCTTCGTATTGCGTGGTCTGCTCACCGAGCACATCACGCCAAACGTCCGATCGCAGCATGCGCTCCGAGTCCGTGGGGCGCGTCAGATGCGGTAACCCGTTGGGCACAGCGATGCCCAGCCCCTTCAAACTCGCTTCGAGCGCGTCCAGAGCGAGGGTCGCGGTCGCCGGTCGTTCCTGCGCGCTCTTGGCCAACATCGCAAGCACCGGCAGATCGAGCTCGGGAGACAAATCAGGGCAAGCCTCAGAGACCCGCATTGGCGCTTGAACGATCTGCGCCATCAGCACCGCCACCGTCGACTCTCCCAAGATCGGGGGTCGCCCGGTCAACAGCTCGTGGCAGACCACACCGAGTGCATAGATATCCGCTCGCCCGTCGACCGACTCACCACGCGCCTGTTCGGGAGACATGTACAACGGCGTGCCAACCGGCGTGCCACTCGCGGTGTTGACCGTGGAGTCACCAAGCAGCTTTGCCATGCCGAAGTCGAGCAGCTTGGGAACGGTTTCCCCGTTCATCTCCCACGCAAGAAAGATGTTCTGAGGTTTGAGGTCGCGGTGCACGATGCCTGCGGCGTGCGCCGTATCGAGCGCGCTGGCGATGGGCCGTAGCAACTGCAGCACCGTGGCTGGCTCGAGTCTGCCCTCGCGTTTCAAGAATCGATCGAGCGGTTCACCGTCGAGCAGATCCATGACGAAGAAGTGGCGTCCGTCCGTGAGCTTGCCGAACGAAAACACGTCGACGATGTGGCGATTGCGAACCTGATTGGCAGCCTGGGCTTCGGAAACGAAGCGCAGCACGGCGTCCGAGTTGAGCCCTGCCGCCCGATGCAGGACCTTGACCGCGGCTTTGCGCTTGAGCAGCGGGTGCTCTGCTTCGTACACCGTTCCGAAGCCGCCTTCGCCCAGCTTTCTCCCAAGCCGGTACTCGCCGGCCATCTTGCCCTGCGACTCCGGCATCGGGGGACTGGTCTGGGGACGCGGGTCCGACATCGGCGCGCTACGTTAGCAGAGTGATGGCGGATGTTCGAGCACGCGTTTGCACTCGCTCGCGGACCCATGCGCGCCGTCGACTCTTGCACGACAGCGGGCTTCGGGCAGTCATCCAAGTCAGTTCAATTGGTCTCGGGTGGGCTGAGTCTTGGTATGACCGTGCTCGGCGTGCAGCTGAGCAATGATCAAGCCCAAGCGCGCGTTGGGCTCGGGGGTCTCGAGTAGTTGCTGCCTTACCGCGTCGTCCGCGATCAGCGTCGCCGCCGCCAAGTCTGCCAACTGCCCGAGCTTAGCCGCCGCGCCAAGAGCCTCCAGTGCTGTCTTTGCCTGTTCACCAAGCGGTGTAAGCACTTCGCTGGCTTGACGCAACAGGTGTACACGCAGTCCTGCTCCTTCGGCGTCGTGGCTGGCCTCGACTTCAGGCAGCGGACGAACACGCCCGACCCGGTATGGCGTTTGCCGCACTTCCTCGAGTAACTCGGCGCGCGCCATGCCTTGAACCACGATCCGATAGCGCCCGTCCGGCAACTTAACGTCTTCGACGATGCGGCCTATGCCCAACCTGGGACAAATTGGTGGACAGCCCAAGTACTGCGCTTCGTGACCCGGAACGAGACGCGGGATCCCAATCCAACGCGATCCCGCGATCGCATCCGCCGTGAGCGCGCGGTAGCGCGGCTCGAACACGATCAACGGCAATACCATTCCAGGAAACAGCACGACTCGCGGCAAAGGAAACAACCCAAGCTCGAGTTCCCCAGCCTCCAAGTCTCGATGCGCCAGCATGCCGCTAGGTTACCCCAATGCGCAGCGGGCTCACGGATAAACGCCCAAAAGTCGAGACTGGACGCCAACTGTGACTGCACGTTACCCAACGGTCGAAGTCCTTTACAGCCCCTGGTTCAAAGACAATAAGGATGGGGTTGTGATGAGATTGCGAGTCTTCGCCGGGTTCGGGATCTGCGTCGGTTTGACGTTGCTCTCGTGTCAGCGTTCGCCCAACCCCAGCCGTGAAGCAAGCCCGACGCCCGCGGGGCCGCCCGTCCCGGTGTCGTTTGCGGTCGTTGAAAGTGGCAGTCTGCCGCTCGAAATCGCAGCGCTTGGCCGCGTCGAGTCGTCGAGCGACGTTGCCATCACGCCACAGGTATCCGGCCGCATCGAGAAGGTGCATTTCGCCGAGGGTGACCGGGTCCAAAAGGGCGATCCACTATTCAGCATCGATGCCCGAACTTATCGGGCTAGCGTCGCGGAAGCCGAGGCGCGTTTGTTGCGCGACCGCGCCCTTGCCGCTCAGGCCGGCAACGAGGCGACCAGAGCCGCCAATCTGGCGAGTGCCGGCGTCGGGTCGAACCAAGACACCGACAAAGCGCGCGCGGATGCATCGGCGCTGCAAGCCAGCGTCGCTGCCGACGAGGCTGAACTCAAGAGTGCGAGGCTGAACGTGGAGTTCAGTGAGCTGCGCTCGCCGATCAGCGGTCGCACGGGCAGTCTGTTGGTTCACGCGGGCAACCTCGTCACCGCCAACGCCAACACCCCGTTGGTCGTGATTCGCTGTTTGAGCCCCGCCTTCGTACGCTTCGCCGTGCCTGCAGAACGTTTGAGCGAGCTGCGCGAACGGCTGGCGACCAAACAGAGCGTGAGCGTCGAGGCGCGATTGCGCGGCGATCCTTCCCAGCCGGAGACGGGAACGCTCACCCTGATCGAAAATCAGATCGACACCAAGACAGGCATGATCGAGCTCAAGGCTCGATTCGACAACGCAGATGAGCGACTTTGGCCCGGCCAAGACGTCGAAGCCTTGGTGCGCTTGGGTGAACAAGCGAACGCGGTCAGCGTGCCCGACGCGGCGGTACGCCCCGGCCAAGATGGCCCTTACGTCTACGTCTTGAACGAACACGACGAAGCCGTTCTGCGGCCGGTGACGTTGGATCGCACTCAGGAGGGTCGGGCCGTGATCCGCTCGGGGCTGGCTAAAGGTGAACGAGTGATCGTCGACGGTTTGGTGCGCGTCGCACCCGGTGTGCGCGTGACTGCTTCGGCCGCAGCGAGCGCTCCGCCTGCAACGGCGGCAAGTGTTCCGGCTGCAACGAGCGCCGCACCGGCTCCAAGTCTCCAGCCCAGCACGACCGGGCCATGAACCTCTCGGCGATCTTCATCCGACGCCCGGTCGCCACGACGCTCGTCATGTTGGCGATTGCGTTGTTCGGTGTGCTCGCCTATTTGCGCTTGCCCGTCAGCGCTCTGCCAAACGTCGATTTTCCGACGATCAATGTCAGCGCTGGGTTACCGGGTGCGAGCGCCGAGACGATGGCGGCCTCCGTCGCCACGCCGCTCGAGCGCGAGTTCTCGACCATCGACGGCGTGGACTCGATGACCTCGAGCAATTCGCTCGGGTCGACGCAAATCACCTTGCAGTTCACCCCTGCCCGCAATCTCGACGCGGCGGCTCAAGACGTCCAAGCCGCGATCTCGCGGGCTCTGACACGGCTGCCACACGAGCTGCCCGCCCCCCCGAGCTACAAGAAGGTCAATCCGGCAGATCAACCCATCGTGCTGCTGTCGCTGAGCTCCGCGTCGCTGCCCTTGTTCGAGGTGAACGAATTTGCCGAGACGCGCCTGGCCCAGCGCATTTCGACGATTCGCGGCGTGGCCCAAGTGCAGGTTTACGGCGCCCAGAAATATGCGGTGCGAATCCAGGTCGATCCCGATGCGCTGGCCCAGCGCGGCATCGGCATCGATGAGGTGTCGCAAGCGATTCGCTCGGCCAACGTCAACACACCCACGGGTACGTTGTTCGGTGCGGACAAGGCTTACACGATTCAAGCCAACGGCCAGTTGCTCAATGCCAAGGCGTTCGAGCCGGTGATCGTGAGCTACAAGAACGGTGCGCCAGTGCGCTTGGCAGACGTGGCGCGCGTCAGCGACAGCGTCGAGAACGACAAGACGGCCGCGTGGACGACCGATCAGCGTTCAGTCGTCTTGGCGGTCCAAAAGCAACCCGGCGCCAACACCGTCGCGATCGTGCAATCGATCACGAACCTGTTGCCCGACTTCGAGCGCGAGCTGCCGCGTGCCGTGCGCCTCGAGGTGCTGTTCGATCGTTCGATCAGCGTCAGGGACTCGGTCATGGACGTGCAATTCACGTTGCTCTTGACGCTGGCGCTGGTGGTGATGGTCATCTTCGTGTTCTTGCGCCGAGTGATGGCCACCGTGATCCCGAGCTTGGCGATGCCGTTGGCGATTCTCGGCACTTTCTCGGGCATGTATCTGCTCGACTACAGCCTCGACAATTTGAGTCTGATGGCGCTGACGTTGAGCGTCGGGTTCGTGGTCGACGACGCGATCGTCATGCTCGAGAACGTCGTTCGGCACATGGAGATGGGCAAACCGCCGCTGCAAGCCGCACTCGATGGCGCGCGTGAGGTGAGCTTCACGATCTTGTCGATGACGATCAGCTTGGTCGCGGTCTTCCTCCCCTTCTTGTTCATGGGCGGCATCTTGGGGCGCTTGTTCCGCGAGTTTGCCGTCACGATCGCTATTGCAATCTTGGTTTCGGGTTTCGTCTCGCTGACCCTGACTCCGATGTTGACGGCGCGCTTCATGCGGCCCGAGGCCGCGCATCCGGCGCGCTCCGGTCCCGGCAGCTACGTCGAAGCCTTCTTCGATGGGTTGGTTGGGATCTATGGGCGCTCGCTACGAGTAGTGCTCCGGCATTGGGCGCTCACCGGACTGTTCTCGATCGGAGTGCTCGCAGCAACCGTTTACCTGTTCCAACAAATCCCGAAGGGCTTTCTGCCGACCGAGGACGCGGGGCAAGTCCAAATCACGACCGAGGCCATCGAAGGCATCTCCTTCGAAGCCGTGCGCGAGCGGCAGCTGCAAGTGAACGAGATCCTGCGCAAGAACCCCGACGTCGAAGGGTTCTTGTCGAGCGTGGGTCCGCGCGGCACGCTCGGCTCGTCGAACACCGGCTTCGCGTTTCTACGGCTCAAGCCGCGCGACCAGCGTCCGGACATCCAGACCGTCGTTGCCCGCGTGCGCAAAGACTTGCAGGCGGTCCCGGGAATGCGTTCATTCGTCACGATCCCCCCGCAGATCCGCATCGGCGGTACGGCAACCAAGAGCGATTACCAACTATCGATCCAAAGCGCAGACACCAACGCTCTGTATGCCAACATACCGGGCTTGTTGGAACACTTGTCGCAGTTGCCGATGTTGCGCGATGTCACCAGCGATCTGCAAATCCGCAACACGCTTCTGAAGGTCGAGATCGACCGCGACCGTGCGGCGTCTTTGGGTGTGACGACGGCGGCAATCGAGGACGCGCTTTACGCGGCTTTCGGCAATCGTCAAATCTCGACCATCTATGCACCGACGAACAGCTACGAGGTGATCTTGGAGGTGCTGCCCACCAAGCAGACGCCCAACGATTTACAGAACCTCTACGTGCGGTCCGACTCGGGCGCCTTGGTCCCGATGCGCAGCTTGGCGAAGCTGACGGAAGGCGTCGGCCCGCTATCGATAAACCACGCAGGGCAAATGCCGGCGGTCACCGTCTCGTTCAACTTGAGTCCTGGCTATGGCTTGAGTCAAGCCACGGGCCAAGTGCTCGAGGTGGCGAAACAAGTCTTGCCGGCAGACGCGTCTTTTCAATTTCGCGGAGCGGCTGAGGCCTTCGGTCAGTCTTTGTCGGGGCTCGGCTTGCTGCTCTTGGTCTCGATCTTCGTGATCTACGTCGTGCTCGGGATCCTCTACGAGAGCTTCGTCCATCCCGTCACGATCCTCTCCGCGCTGCCCTTTGCGGGTTTCGGCGCCTTGGCCACGCTCACTTGGTTTCACGTCGATCTGGACGTGTACGCGTTCGTCGGCATCATCCTGCTCGTCGGGTTGGTGAAGAAGAACGGCATCATGATGATCGACTTTGCGCTCGAGGCACAGCGACAGGGTGCCAGCGCGAGCGCTGCGATTCACGAGGCTTGCGTCGTGCGCTTTCGTCCGATCATGATGACGACGATGGCGGCACTGCTCGGCACTCTGCCGATCGCATTGGGTCTGGGAGCGGGAGCCGAGACACGGCGTCCACTCGGGCTCGCAGTGGTCGGCGGACTACTGTTCTCGCAGCTGCTGACGCTCTACGTGACGCCCGTGTTCTTCGTCTACGCGGAGCGCTTGCGACACTTCACCTTCAGCCGCAAAGCGCGAACGAGCCCCGAACCGGCAATCGCAGAATGAGGCGACCCGGTGAGGCTCGTTCGTGTGGGCTACGGCGTCAGCGCTCAGCCGAGCGTACGGCGCTGAAAGGCGGGCACGTCCCAATCGGCATCCGTGCGCTTGGGAAACGTAATGTCGTCACGGATCGGGAGCGAAACCTGCATCGAGGCCTGCGCAGGACGCGATGGCACTGGTGGACGCGCGGCAGCGACCGTCTGCGGCATGGCGCTTTCGCGCACTGGCGGCGCGCCGAGACTCGGCCGGCGCGGGCGGGACGCCAACGCTGGGGCGGGCGCGCTGCGCTCGACGGGACGAGCCTGCGAGCTGACCGCTCGCTCGGCGGCCTCTTGGTGCGCATGGTCGAAACCAGCAGCGATCACGGTGACCTTGATCATGTCGTGCATGGTCTCGTCGGCGCTTGCGCCAAAGATGATGTCGGCGTCCTCGTGCGCCATCTCTTGGATGTACGAGGCGGCTTCCTCAATCTCGCGCAAGCTCACATCCGAGCCGCCCACGATGTTCAACAGCACACCGGTAGCGCCTTCGACGGAGAGGTTGTCGAGCAAGGGCGACGTGACCGCTTGCTCGGCGGCGTGGCGTGCACGCCCCTCGCCCTTGGCACAAGCAGAGCCCATCAACGCGCGGCCGTGGTGATCCTCCATGATCCGGCGAACGTCGGCGAAGTCGACGTTGATGTAGCCGGCTTTGGTGATCAGATCGCTGATACCCTGCACCGCTTGGAACAGCACCTCGTCGGCTTTGCGGAAAGCGTCCATCAGCGAAAGATCGCTGTCCAAAGTCAACAGCTTCTGATTGGGGATCGTGATCAGCGTCTCGACGTTCTCGGCCAGCGTCATCAGACCCTGCTCGGCGCGACGAGCGCGCATCCGGCCTTCGAACAAGAACGGTTTGGTCACGACGCCGACCGTCAGAGCGCCTTCTTCACGGGCGAGTTGCGCAACGACGGGGGCCGCGCCGGTACCGGTTCCGCCACCCATACCGCCAGTGATGAACACCATGTCCGCCCCCGCGATGGCGTCCTTCAAGCGATTGACGTCTTCGAGTGCGGCTTTGCGCCCCTTCTCGGGATCGGCTCCCGCGCCAAGGCCCTTGGTCACGCCCTGGCCGATGGCGATCTTGACGGGCGCGAGGCTGTCGTTCAGGGCCTGCGCATCGGTGTTCACGGCGATGAATTCGACGCCCTCCAGTCCGCATTGGATCATGGTGTTGACGGCATTGCCGCCTGCGCCGCCGCAACCCACCACTTTGATTCGGGCTTGGTATTGCTGCACGTCGTCCGCAAACTCGATAGAGAAGCTCATCTTTTCCTCCAGATTACTGGGAGCAAGGGTGTCCACCCGAGGCAGCTCATCACTAGCTGCTCCAGGGTCTGCTTCCTTAAGCGTCAGAAGGCGGCCGGCGGCCAACTTTCGGGATCGCTTTTTTTGCACCTACATTGGCACCATGCTAGCCGCCCCTCGCCAGAGTTGGGACCGACCCTCGCACGCGACCCGACCTAGAGCTACGAGTGGACGTGCCCTAGTTTCGATGATGAGCGAATGGCGCGAGCTCTGAGCGGTGTTCCGCCTCGTCGCTGTACCCTTGCTGAGCTAGACCAAATTCCGAGGCGCCTTCGCAACACGCGCCACGCGGAGACACGGTTGAGTACCAAGCCGAGCGGGATCATCAAATTTCAGGCACAGGACGATCTGGTCGTCGCCTACCACCGGAGCTTGTCGCAAGGCGTTGCGCAATTGAAGACGCCACGCCGCCTCGCGCAGGGCGAAAACGTCACGCTGCGCATCTGCGTGCTCAGCCCACGCCGCGAGCTGGACGTCGAGGTACGCGTCGATGAAGCCAGCACGCCGAACCCGGACGGAAGCTCCTTCAAGAGTCGGGTAACCCTCGGCAGCGACTCGATGCAGCGACTCGAAGAGTTCATCCTCTCGGGCGATGTGCCGGCAGAGCCGACTCGTTTCAGCGTCGTGCCGCGGCGCACGCTCACGATCGTCGTGGTCGACGATTCGAAGTTCCACGCGGAGAACGCAGCTGCACCCTTTCGCGCTCGCGGCGACAACGTGCAGATGGCTGAAAATGGTCTGATCGGACTCGGGCAGTGCATCAAGCACATGCCCGACGTGATCTTGAGTGACGTGCAGATGCCAAAGGTCGACGGTTGGCAGCTGCTGCGCATGTTACGTTCACGCCCGCAGTTCGCAGACACGCCCATCATCTTCCTGACGACCCTCGACAGCGAACACGATCGTTTGCTCGGCTATCGACTCGGCGTCGACGACTATCTCAACAAGCCGTATGCGCCCGAAGCGTTGATCGCCGCCGTCGATCGCGCCGTGCGCGCGCGCAAGACCCCCAAATCCGGCTCATTGCCGGCAGGTGAAGCGCTCAAGGGGCAGCTCGATCAGGTGAGCTTGCCGGCCTTACTAGCGTTCTTGGAATTGGAGCAGCAAACGGGGACCATCCGGCTCGAGCCCAAAGGCTCCGCGCTCAGCGTGCGCAGCGGACGCCCGGTGCGGGCACGCCTCGGCGATCGGGATTCCCAAGCGGGTGATCGAGACGTCGTCTACGATTTGCTCGACACGCGTCGCGGGCGCTTCGAATTTCGCGCCGGTGAAGTGGAGCCGCGTGATTCGATCAGTTTACCGATGAGCGCGCTCTTGCTCGAGCACGCGCGACGCGCCGACGAGGCAAGCCGCGTCGAAACGACTTCCACGTTCTTTCTAGATGACGCGTTCCAGTTGGAGGATCCGCGATGCGCATAGTGGTTGCCGAGGACGATCCCGTTTATCGCCAGCTTTTGACGACGATCATTCGGCGCTCGACCGACCACGAGGTCATCGAAGTCGAGGACGGCGCTCAAGCGTTGGAGCAAGTGCTCTCGGCAACGCCACCCGATGTGCTGATCTTGGATTGGATCATGCCTCACTTGTCTGGCACCGAGGTTTGCTCGCGCGTGCGCATGGCGCAGCTCGACAATCAGCCTTACGTGTTCATCGTAACTGCCAAGAACCGGCGCGACGAGATCATCGAAGGCTTGAGCGTCGGCGCGGACGATCTGTTGTGTAAACCCGTAGCACCTGACCTGTTGCTCGCGCGGCTGCGCGTCGCTGAACGGCGACCTACTTCGGGCGCGCAAGGTGTGTGCCGAAGTGTAACGCAAGCATTGATCGACGCCCGCGCCGAGGGCCACGGCGAACTGATCGTGCGCGACGCCGATCTGACCGCGCGCTTGTTCTTCCACGACGGCAAGGTCGCCTGGGTTCAGATGTCCGACGACCGTAGCGCGCTGCTCGAAGTGCTCGCAGCGGAGGACGGCACGTTCGACGAGGAGGCCGTCTCGGCAGCGATCTCGGAGTGCCGCTCAACCGGCGCACGATTGAGCGACACGCTCGTCAACTTCGGTTTGGTCGACCGCGCCCGCTTGCGCGACGGCATGCAACTGTGGATTCGCCGCAAGTTGGCGACCGTGTGCCGGCTCGCCAACGCGCGGACGCTGTTCGTGCCGCAGCGCCGTCACTACGCCGGGGACCTGCTGTTCGACCTGACGGAGGTGATGGACGGAGCGGCGCTGGCGGGATTGAGCGCATCCATCCCTCCACCGCGCTCGATACGGCCGTTGAGCGAACGGCCGTGGAAAGCCGCGTTCGTGCAAACGGACAGCGTCGATCCGCACGCTTCGGACTTGCTGGAGCGCTGCATGCAGGGCGTCGGGGTTCGGGGTGCCGCGCTCCTGCAACGCAGCACGGGCAGCTGCTCGGGTGTGGCCGGACACGACTTGAATCCGGACATTGCGTGGGCTCACATCCACAGCCTGAGCATCGTCTCGCGCGACGAGCGCGTGGTCGACTCTGCAATCACCACGAATCGCCACTATCACTTGGTGCACCTATTGCCGGGCAGCACTGACACCTTTGTCTACGTAGTCGTCGATTGTGAACGAACACGAATGACCGCCGCGCGGCGGCGTCTCAAGGAAGCCATGGCTCACTACGAGGGACCCGCGCTGATCATGCTGGGCTCCGCCGCAAGCTAGGGCACGCCAGTACCAACCAACGGTTTCGTGGGTGAGTCGCAAGAACGCGGCTAGACCAAGCTCCAACACGGCGCTAGCGTGCACGCATGGCAGCGCAGAGCTTCACGCGGAACAACCGCGACCACTCCAACGACCAGGGTTACCAGTTCGAGTTCTTCTGCGATCACTGCGGCAACGGGCACCGCTCCGCGTTCAAGACCAGCGGTATCGGTCTGGCCGCGAGCGTGTTGCGTGCCGCGGGTTCGATCTTCGGCGGGGCCGTCAGCGACGCGGGCTGGGGGGCAAGTCACCTCAAAGATGCGTTTCGCGGCCCAGCTTGGGATGCCGCATTCAAGGACGCGATTGAGGAGTGCCGCCCCAAGTTCCGGCATTGCACGCTGTGCGGCGTTTGGGTCTGCCCCGAAGCCTGCTGGAACGCAGATCGCGGCCTATGTGAACGCTGTGCACCGAACCTCGCGGAACACGCTGCCGCGATGCAAGCTCAAGTCGCAGTCGAGCAAGCACGACAAAAGATCGAAGCCGTGGATCAGACTCGCGGAGCCGACATCGCAAATGCGGAGCGCAGTGTCAGCCGTTGCACGAAGTGCAACGCGACGTTGGGCCCGAACGCGCGCTTCTGTGCCGAGTGCGGGTTCGCTGCCACGAGCGCCACGGCAGCTGGTCCGAAGTTCTGCAGTGGTTGCGGCGAAGGGTTAGCGCCCGGGGCGAAGTTCTGCGCCGGCTGCGGCGCAGCCGTTGCCCGCTGAGCGGCTTGCGGTCCCTTGCCCGCGCGCTGAGCGACTCAAGCGCATCAGCCGCGCTCGACGACGCGGCCAACGCCCCGGCTCATCACGCGAAGATCCGCTTGCGCAAACTGAAGCCCGCATCCGACGCCACGAAACTAGCGACGCGTTCGCCGACGGCGTCGTCTCCGCCGCTCGCGGCGCTCGCGCCCAGCGCCACGGCAAGATCATCGCAGACGATCGCCGCGCTGCGAATCGCTGCGATGTGAATCGCTTGGGCCCAACGCCGGACATCGATTTCGGCGCTCGCGAACATGCGAGCGGCGGGCTCCAAACGGCTTCCTTTGAACCAAGGCATCGCCTTGTTGATCCGCCGCACCTCGTGGTCGAGCGTGGCCGAGTCGGCAAGCTTGGACCCAAAGCCGGGCTCGGTGCCTCGCGTCGCACACACCAGCAGCATCTCGAGCTGCTGCACACTCAAGCGGTCGACGATCCATGTGCCGCGCGCGATGTTGGCAAACGCCCGCGCCAGGGCGAAGGTTCGCTCTGCGCTGCCCCAGTTCTCGATGGCCGCGTTCGCGAACACCGCCGGTTGATCCGATATTTCGACGCTCACGCCGCTGGCTTGCCCGCGGTGAACGTAGAAGTCGAATTCCACGACACCGAAGACCGCTGCGATATCCTCTGCCGCTGCGCGCAACGGGTGAGCACCGCGCGTCGTGATCTTGTCCTTCGAGCTCACGCGGTAGGCATCGAACGCGATCGGGTAGAGCTTCGGCAAGGCCGGCGAGAGCGCCTCGAGTAAATCGATGGGAGGCGTTGCGATGGTCAGGCCTTCAGCGACCAGCTCGCGCTCCGCGACACCGAACGCGCCGCTGCGCGCGTTGCCCGCAGCGCGGGTGCGAGAAATGTAACGCGCGCGCTCGTCATCCGTCGCCTCACCCAGTGCGATCAGCGGCGCGAAGACCGTCTTGGCTTGATCGTGCTTACCGAGTCCTGAATAGCAGATCGACAACGAGCGCCAATAGTTCGTCTGATGGGGCGCGGTGCGCAGCAGGTACGAGTATTGAGTCAACGCGCGCGTGTACTCGCCTGCCCGCTCCAAGCGCTCGGCGATCTCGCGCCGCAATTCCAAATCATCGGGCGCGATGTCGAGCGCCGCCTGTAGCTCATGCAAACCAAGCGCCGTTTGATCGAGCTTGTCGTAGAGCGCGTGTCCGAGCGCGCGTCGCGCCTTCAAGGTCTGAACTTGAGTTAGCCCAGAACGAGCCAGATACGCCTGCAGTGCCTCTGCGTACGGCTTCCAGTCTGCCTTGGCGCGCCGCGCTTCGAGCCACTGTTTGTATTCTTGCGCGACCGTGTCTTCGGTGCCCGTGATCGACAGTGCGGCCGCAAAGGCATCGGACGCCTTCGCATAGTCGCCCTTTTGACGTTGCAAGCGTGCCGAGTGATAGAGCGCACGTGCGCGTTCGGGTTCGCTCTTGGCGGTGGTGACCAGCTTCTGGGCGGTGCCCGCGGCGGCTTCCAACTCTTCGCGATCGAGCTGTACGCGAAGCATCAGCTCCAAGGCCTCGCGGTTCTCGGGTTGCATCGCCAAGGCCGCGCTGACGTTGTTGGCCGCGAGCGCCGTCGCCTTGAGCCGCTCGTGCTGAATCGTCGCCAGACGCAACAAAGCGTCGAACTTGACGTCATCACCCGGGTTCAACTTCAACAGCGCCTGCAACTGCGCGACACACTCGTCCCACTTCTTGGAACCGGCGTAGAAGTGCGCAAGCAACAGGTGCGCCTCGACGTCATTCGGTCGCTCTTTGAGTGCTCGCTTCACGGCGGCAGTGGCAGCGCCAACGTCGCCTCGCCCACGCGCCTCCATGCGCGCGACCGCGACCCACAGCGCGCCGCGACGTTCCTTGGAGCTCGCGGCTTCGGCAGCGCGTGATAGCGCATCCGTGACGAACGTCGCGGAAACGCCGTTTTGCTGCAACTGGATCAACGTCGATGCAGCGCGGGCGTGGTCGGGATCGATGTGCAACGCGCGCGCGAGTTTCTCGGCGGCGAGCGACGGATCGCCCGCGCTCGAAAGTTTACTTGCAGCCAGCACCAACAAGCGCGCCCCTTCGTCGGGTCGAGCGAGAATCGTTGCTTCGTGCTCGGCTGCCTCGCTGAGCAGATCGGGTGCTCCGCTCTTCTCGGCGATCCGGCAAATGCCGCGAGCAGCAGCGATGTTCTCCGGATCGTGAGCCAAGGCTGCGCGATACACGGCGATGGCAGAGCGATCCCCACGCGCCTCCATGGCCTCGGCCAAACGGGTCTGATGCGCCGAAGTCGAATAACGATCCAACCCCGCCACGCTGAGCTTGGCGTCTACTTGTGAGGCCAAGGACAGATCCCCCGACGCGAGCGCCAGAGACTCGAGGGCGAACAGGGCTTGTGCATCTCCCGGAGCAACTTGAAGCAACGCCATTTGCGTCTGACGCAGGCGAGTCGCGTCCGGTTTATCGGCACGTTCCAACAGCGCCAGGTACCCACGATACGCCGCGACCCGCGCATCGGCATCGTCGAAAGCGGCCACCTGTCGTTGATAGGTATAGAGCAGCGGATCGGTCTCGTTGCCGAGCGAGTAGATCCTTTCGAGCGCGAGTAGCGCGCCCGCGTGTTTCGGTTCACGCGCCAAGATCGCTTCGAGTGTCGCCGCGGCTTGGCTGGGTTGCGCCAAGTGGTCACGCTTCACTTCAGCGGCGCGGAAGGCAGCGGCCAAAGCGAACATCGGCTCGGGTGCTTCGGCTTGCTCTTGTTCCAGCTGCAGCACGAGCTCTTTCCAATCCTTGCTCGCCTCTTGCAGTCGAATACAGCCGTCGATTGCCGGACGGAATGCGGGATCGAGACCCACGGCTTTCTTGTAAGCCTTCAGTGCGCGGTCGAGCGCGAGCTTATCCCCGCTCAAGCGGCTCTCGCAAACGTCGCCCAGCTGATACCAGATCCGCGCTGCGCGTTGCGGATCTTTGACTTGCTTGGCTTCGGCCTCGAGCAACCTGGCGACCTCTTCGAATTGGCCGAGCTTGCTCAATAGCCGCCCCAAAGCAACGGTGGCGGCGTGATGCTCCGGATCGAGCTGGACCGCTTGGCGATAGTGAGTGACGGCTTGGGCCCGATCGTCGAGCTTGCGCTCGCTGAGCTCGGCCATCTTGAACAACAGCCGCGCTCGGGCCGTTGGCAGCTTCGTCAAGTGCAGCTCTGCCGTGTACATCGACAGCAGCTCTGCCCAACGGCTCTCTTTGAAATAGAGCTCCGTCAACGCGCTGATTGCGGGCTGATAGGTGGCATCGTCCTTGTGCAAGGCCCGCAGGCGTTCGATGGCCCCTTCGCGATCGCTCAGCGCTTCCGCCAACACTTGGGCCGCGCGATGCCTGAGCGCATGCTGACGCCCCTTGTCTTTGGTGTGCTTCACCTCGCGATCCAAGGCTTCGACGAGCCGTCGGTACTCCCCGCCTCGCTCGGCCGCACGTTGCAGAGCGTGCATCGCTTCGAGTGAACCCTGGTCGATGCCGAGGATCCCCTCGTAAGTCTTGGCTGCTGCCTCGGGTAAACCCAGCGCCTCTTCTTCGACGCGGCCGATCGCGAACAACAAGCTGATGCGTTCGTCATCTTGCGTCGCGGCCTCGATCCGCCGACGGTAAAGCTCGATCAGCTCGTGCCAGCGCTGCAATTGACTGTACAAGCGCGCCAAGGCCTTGAACGAAGCGACGGCCTGGGGTTCGAGCTCGAGCGCCTTCTTGTGGTGTTCGATCGCGTACTCGACGCTGCCCAGTCGCACTTCGCACAATTCGGCGATGCGGCCATGTAGACTCGCTCGCAGCTCGGGGTCAGTGCTGGTCTCGGCTTCCCGATTCATCATCTCGGCCAACGAGCGCCACTCGCCGCGCTGCTCCCAGAGACGGGTCAGAGCGATGGTGGCCGGACGAAACGCGGGATCACGCTGCAGCGCCTGCGCGTAGCGCTCGATCGCGAGCTCGGGTTGATTGAGCTTCTCTTCGTACAACTGCCCCAGCGTGTGCAGTGCTTCGGGCGAGACCTGATCTTGCTGCGCCCCCAGCCGCTCGAGCGCCGAAGCGAGGTTCTTCGGTTGGTCCGCCATATCGTACAGGCGCACCAGCTCCTCCAGAATGCCCGCGTCTGCCGGCGCGAGTGAACTGGCCTGTTCCAGCGTGGACGAGCCCCGCGCCAGGTCGCCGAGTTGTTCGATCCAAACAAGCCCCGCTCGAAACTTCGCTTGGGCTTGAGCTTCGCGCGTCGAGGACAACGTCGCCTCGAGATCGAGCGCCTCGATCAACTCCTTCCAACGCCGCCCTTGGTACAAAAGCTCCTTGAGCGAATGCAGCGCTGCCGGGGCGTGCGGATCGACGGATAGCGCTGCTTTGTACAGTTCGATCGCGCGCCCCGAGTCTTTGAGCTCGGTCGCAGAGACGCGCGCCATCTGCACCAAGTAGGCAGCGCGTTCCGCGGGAAAGCGCGTGGCAGCGTTGGCCGCTCGTTCGAACGCGATCGTTAACTTTTCCCAAGCCCCGGCGCGTTCCTCGGCGCCCGCAAGAGCTTTGAGCACGTCGAGCCGCATCGGGGCCAGGTCTGCCGCTTGCTCGAACGCTTCGCGAGCATCCGACTTCAAGCCCAGGTGGTCTTGCAGCAGACGGCCCTTTTGAAACAAGAGCATCGCCTTGGTCGCCGAGTCCTCCGCGACGTTGAGCTCGAGTTCGAGCATTTTGAGCGCGGCCTTGTGCCGCCCAAGCCCGAGCAGCACGCGCCGCGCACCCCGCAACGTCGGAACGTGATGCGGGATCAGTCGCGCGGCGATCTCGTAGTGATTGACGGCCTCCTCGATCTTTCCGAGCGGACTCTCGTAGAAACGCGCCACTTCATAGTGCAAGCGCCCCTCGCGCGCGCGTTCGGGTTTGCGCGACAACTGCGCCTCGAGCAGCTCCACGAATTGTCCCGCTTGCTCGCGAATGGCCTCGAGTTGGCGCTCTGCCGTCCAAGGTGAAGCGTGCCGTTCATCGGCAGAGGTGTCGAATTGGGTAGGCTGTGCCTCACTGTCGTTGACTTCGGCCAGGCCCGGCACGTTCGGGAACCCGGTGACGGACCAGTCACCCAGGGTTTCGTTTCCGAGCAGCGCAGGTGCAGGGCGCAGGTCCGAAGCTCCGAGCCCGAAGCCCGCTACGGGCGGCGGCAAAGGTAGCGCGGGCAGCGCGACGGGGGGCGGACCACCGGGGGGCGGCACGGCAAGAACCAGGGCCAACGCAGCAGGCGTAGCCGGCGGCGGCACCACGGCCGCCACGGTGCTCAGCGCGATCGTCGGTTGTTCGTCGACGATCGAATCTGCCGCAACGTCGAACTCGTCCGCTTCTACCGCCTCGGCCAATTCCACCTTCGCAGCGCTTGCCAACGGCAACGGTGTACCCGCTGGGTTACTTGGGTTGCCATGCGGCAAACCGCTGAGCGGCACGGAGCCCGGGCTCATCAAGGAGGCGTGAACGGGGGGCGGCACGCTGGGTGGTAAGCTGAGACCCGCAATGGATGGGGCCGGCGGGCGCGGCGGCGCGCTCATCGGCGAAGACGGCGATGGCCGACGCGACGGCGGTGGAGGGGCCAACGGCACCGGGCCCCGCGGGCCAGTCGACGTGGGTGGAGGTGGCGGCGTCGAGCGCATCTTCAAGGGCGGCGGCGGTGGTGCCTTGCTCGCCGCAAGCGGTGAACGCTGTGGCGTATCCGTCGCAGGCGGCGCAACCGACTCCGGGCGTGGCGCTCGGGGTCGAGGCGCAACACTCCCAGGCCCTGGCGTGCGCGTCGGCGGGGGAGGCGGCACGGAAGCGCCGGGAGCCACGCTACGCGGCACCTCTGCCGGCTCTAGGTTCATCCCCTCGATCACTTCGAGATCTTCGACCTCGTCCTCGAGGGCGCTGTTCGCACCGCGCCGTGAACCCGTCGCTGCAACTGACGGAGGACGCGATTCGGCGCGGCGTTTCAGCTCGGCGCGTGCGCCTCCAGTGGAGCCCGAACTCAACGGCGCAGAACTCAAGCGACCCGGCACCGACGAAGCGTGTCGCGCTCGTTCGCCGGCGGGTCGGGGCGGTAACGAGGGAACTTCATGCGCCGCTGGCGGGGGCTCTTCAGCCTTCTTGCCACCCTTCCTCTTGCCTTTCTGAGTACCGCGATCAACGGCTTCACCGTTCGTGACCGAACCATCGAGCGCGCTCCCCGTTCCCCTTTGGGAGATCTCCGACGGGGGCTCTGCGTTGTTCTCGGCGCTTGCGACTTCCGCTTCGTTGCCTTCGGGGGTGTCGTCGACTCTGCGAGGGGAATTGGATTCCGACATAGGCCGTCGGGCATCGTAACACGAAACGTTGTGGGTTCTGGACCTCGGACGAGCCATAATTTCGCGCATTTCTGCCACCTTCGCTGACAGTTGCCGTCACTTCTCGCCCCAGGTCTCAGGGCGTCCGCTCAGAACCGATTGCTCGCGAGCCGAGATCTCGGCCGACGAGCCGTCGCGCTCCGGGCCGAGCGCACTGCAGTGTGGCCGTGGCCGCGTCTTTCGAGGCCGCTTTGACCCTCGAAGTGAAAAGACCGTGTGCTATCAAACCGCCCGGTGTCGACCCCCCCCAAAATTGCAGACCTCCGCCTACTGCTGATTCAAGGCGTTCGAGCGATCGACCCTGCATCTCAGCTGGATCGGACGGGGGACGTGCTCGTGCGCGACGGCCAGCTCGTGGGCTTGGGTCACGGGATCGCGGCAGAGCTCGACAAGGCAGCTCAACCGACGGTCATCGACGGCCGCGGCAAAGTGCTGGTCCCGGGCTTGGTCGAGCTGCGCGCGCACTTGGGAGAGCCCGGGTTCGAATACCGCGAGGACATCGCGTCGGGTTTGAAGGCGGCCGCCGCTGGAGGTTTCGTCGAGATCTGCAGTCAACCAGACACCGATCCCGTCAATGACCAGCGCAGTATCACCGAAGCTCTGCGAGCGCGGGCACGCGCCGTGGGGCTGGCCAACCTACATCCCTTGGCGGCATCCACCGTGGGCCTCAAAGGTGAACAGCTGACGGAGCTCGGCGATCTGCTGGCCGCCGGGGCTTTGGCAGTGAGTAGCGGCCGCACCTACGTGCGCAACAGCGCGATCATGCGCCGTCTACTGCAGTACTCGCGCTCGTTCGACGCACTGGTGATTCAGCAGCCGCAAGACCCCTCGTTGGTGGGCCCCGCCGTGATGCACGAAGGCGCGGCCTCGGCGCGCCTCGGTCTTTCGGGCTGGCCGCGCGCCGCCGAAGAGATCGCGCTGAGTCGCGACCTGGCGCTGTGCCGGACCACGGGCGCGCGCTATCACGCCTCGAGCATAACCACCGCGGAAGGTGTACAGCTGCTCGAACAGGCGCTCGAACGCGGCATCAAGGTCTCGAGCGACGTGACTCCCGCACACTTGCTGCTCTCGGATCGCGACGTGCAGGGTTACGACTCGCGCTACCGGCTCGAGCCGCCGCTGCGTGAGCCGTCCGATCAACAGGCGCTGCTCGAAGGTCTACAACGCGGCATCATCAGCTGCATCAGCAGCGATCACAGACCCCACAGCCAACTCGAAACCCATTGCGAGTTCGACCAGGCAGAGCCAGGAGCCAGCAGCTTGGAACTGTGCCTCAGCTTGATTTGGAGCTTGGTCGAACGCGGCAAGATCGGTGCCTTGCGCGCGATCGAAGCGTTGACCAGCGCGCCAGCGCGGACGCTCGGATTGGACGCGCCCGGCCTCACCGCTGGCAAACCGGCCTCCTTCGCGCTCTTCGATCCGCTTCAAGCGTGGACACCGGGGCCCCAAACTCTATACAGCAAGGGCAAGAACACCCCCTTCCTCGGCCAAACTCTGAACGGCAAAGTCGTTCTGACCGTTGGTCAAGGCGTCGTCACGTTCGACGCGGCGACCGAGACGCGCAAATCCTCCTGACCCCGCTTCGATTCGGAATTCACTAGAGCACCCCATGAATCTCAAACGCGCTCACCTGGCGTTGGCCGACGGAACCGTCTTCTCGGGCTACGCCTGGGGTAAACACGGAGTTACTGCCGGCGAAGTCGTGTTCACCACGGGCATGACCGGCTACCAGGAAGTGCTGACGGATCCCTCGTACACGGGGCAGATCGTCACGATGACGAGCCCCCAGATCGGCAACACCGGCATCAATACGGAAGACGCGGAGAGTGTCGACGGTAAGCCCAAGGTGCGCGGCTTCTTGGTGCGCGACCCAAGCCCGGTGACTTCCAACTACCGCGCCTCGCAGAGCCTGTCGGATTACCTCGAAGCCAACGGCATCGTCGGGCTGGGGGGCATCGACACCCGCGCACTGACGCGGCTATTGCGCGACAAGGGCTCGCAAAACGGCGCAATTGGAACCGAGGATCCGGACACGTTGGTCGACCACGCGCGCGCGGCTCCCAACATGCAGGGCCTCGATTTGGTGTCGGAAGTGACGCCCAAGGAGCCCTATAGGTTTACAGAGTCGCGCGGGCTGTGGAAAGCCTCGTTCAATACCGAAGCCGCGGTCCGCGGCGCTGCAGAGCTCAAGCCCAAGGATCGCTACAAGGTCATCGCCATGGACTTCGGTGCCAAGCGCAACATCTTGCGCTGTCTGGTCGATGCCGGCTGCGACGTGACTTGCGTGCCCGCGAAAACCAGCGCTGAAGCAATCCTCGCGCACTCGCCCGATGGGATCTTTCTTTCGAGCGGGCCCGGTGATCCGGCGGCGCTCGACTATGCCGTCGAAACGATTCGCGGGTTGTTGGGCAAGCGACCCGTGTTCGGCATTTGCCTCGGCCATCAACTGCTCGGGCGCGCGCTCGGCGGCGCCACGTACAAGCTGAAGTTCGGACATCGTGGCTTGAACCAACCGGTCAAAGATCTGCAGACGGGCAAGGTGGAGATCACCACCCAAAACCACGGTTTCGTGGTCGACGTCGATAGTTTGCCGAAGGGCGTTCAGAGCAGTCACTTGCACCTCAACGACGGCACCAGCGAAGGCTTGGTCGCGCCGGACTTGAATGCCTTCAGCGTCCAGTATCACCCCGAAGCGGGAGCTGGACCGCACGATGCACTGTATCTGTTCGAGCGCTTCACTCAGGCCATGGATCGTTCACGCTGAACGCCAGGCTTCTCTGCCCACGTTGTCTACCCCTCGGTTCGCCTGTATGAGTCTCAACACGACCCCACGCTTGCACCTCGTGAGCTTGGGCTGCCCCAAGAACCGCGTCGACTCCGAAGTCATGTTGGGAGTCGCGGAGAGCGCGGGCTATTCGCACACGTCCGATCCCGAGACGGCCGACGTGATCGTGATCAACACCTGTGGCTTCATCGAGTCGGCCAAGCAAGAATCGATCGAAACGATCTTGGATCTCGGTCGCTACAAGCAAGAAGGCCGCTGCAAGAAGCTGGTGGTCACGGGCTGTTTGAGCCAACGCTACGGGGCCGAGCTCGCGCAAGAGCTGCCCGAAGTCGATCACTTCTTGGGCTCGAGTGACATGTTGCGCTTGGGCCCGGTGCTCAAAGATGCGGCCCCACGCTTGTTCGTCGGTAACCCAGCGGACTGGGTGATGAAGGAAGCCGATCCGCGGCGCGTCAGCACGCGCGGCGCGAGCGCTTACTTGAAGATCGCCGAGGGCTGCAATCGCCAGTGTTCGTTCTGCGTGATCCCGAGCTTGCGCGGTAAGCAGCGCTCTCGGTTGATCGAAGATGTCGTCTCGGAAGCCCAACGTTTGGCAAAGGCCGGCGTGGTCGAGCTGAATCTCGTTTCCCAGGATACGGTCTCCTATGGGCGCGATCTCGACACGCGGCCCGAGCTGGCGGAGCTGGTGCGCCAGGTGGCCGATGTCGACGGCATTCACTGGGTGCGGTTGTTCTACTTGTACCCAGAGAAGCTCAGCGACGAGATCGTCGAACTGATCGCACAGCACCCCAAAGTCGTGCCTTACGTCGATATGCCTTTGCAGCACGCTGCCGACGGCATGCTGCGGCGCATGCGCCGCGGCCACGGCGGAGATCGCTTGCGCAAGTTCGTGCAAACGGTCCGTGATCGCTTACCCGACGTCGTATTTCGAACCGCGTTCATCGTGGGCCACCCCGGCGAGACCGAGGCCGAGTTCGAAGAGTTGTGTGAGTTCGTGAGTTGGGCCCGCTTCGATCGCGTCGGCGTGTTTCACTACTCGGACGAGACCACCTCGCACAGCTATACGCTCGAGGGCAAAGTGGATCCCGAGGTGGCTGCCGAGCGCGCCGAGCGCTTGATGGATCTGCAGCGGGAGATCAGCTTGGAGCGCAACCAAGCGTTGATCGGTCGCGAGCTCGAAATTCTGGTGGAAGGCCCGAGCGAAGAAAGCGAGTTCGTGATGGAGGGCCGTTGGTGGGGTCAAGCGCCCGACATCGACGGCGTCGTATACATCTCCGGCGGACCGGTGTTTCCGGGGCAGATGGTCAAGGGCATCGTGGACCAAGCGTCGGAATACGACTTGAGCGTCGACGTCGGTGACCTCCAAGATTCGCCGCCGCAAGCCAAGCCCGATGCAAGCGTGCTTCACCACCGCCAATCCGACGGGCGGGTGATCCTGCGTACGGTGTGACGGGACCGCGTTGAGTCGGGTGTCGCTCAGCCTACCCCGATTTTCTGTGTGACCAGACGCGACAACGACTCCGGCCCCCTAGGGGTGTCCCTAGTCCATTCGAGAGTTGTTCTCGCTCGACAGCCGGACGCTTCAGGGCGTTTCGCTAGTCCCCGACGGAGCGGGCGACGTTTCGACGCCGACGTTGAAACCGGTGACCGGACTATCGACGCCGAGCGTCGAGTACCACAGATCGATTCGGTCGCCCTTCTCGGCGCGGATCAGCACCGAATAGGCTCCGTCGTGAACGAACTTCCCACTGATCTCTTCGGTCGCGCGGTTGAGCAAAAGCAGCTTCGCCTCTTGCACCGGCAGCTCACCTTCGACCAACACCTCGCCATCGCCCATCGGTTTGACCAGTGCAGGCTGGCCAGGGGGAGGCAGCGGAGGCAGCGTCGGGCTCAGACAGGCCGCGGCGAGCAGCGCACTCGCAATCAGCAGCAAAGACCGACGTGAAACCATGGTTCGAGCCAAGCAAAGCGAATGCCCAAACGCATTGCGCGCCTTTTAGGCTACACGATGCTCTCTCAAGAACAACTCGGTTGGCGATCGGGCGACGCCGGTTGGCTGCCCTAGCCGCGGCCCTCCGAGCGACAAACGAAACAGAACTCGTGCCCAATTCGGGCTCGGAAACAGAAACGACCACCCCTGCTCTGCTTAGAAATCTTCAGCGTTACGCCAGATCCGCGTGCGACAAAAATCGCGGGGAGTCCCGTTTTGAGCCCACACACATCGGCGCCTCCCGCCTCGAATCAGCGAGAATCCGCGGCGAAAGGGCCGAAGCGGCGCCGCGCGCGCGAGCCGCGAAGGGAAACGGTGGACTTGTCTGCTTTTGTCGCTATACGAGCCCGCTCAGAGCTCGCGCTTGGTCCACAAACCATTGTAAACAGTGGAGAGAGCAAGCAAGAAAGACCCCGCAATGAGTGATAAGGGCGGATCCGACCTGGACGTGTTCGACAATTTGAGTAAGGCCCCCGCAGCGCGCAAGAACACGCTCGTCGGGCTCTCCGTGCCGGACGCACCCGGGCCGGCGTTGGGTTCGAGCGGGCGAGGTAGCTTACCGCCACCACCGCCGCCCTCTTTGCGAGCGGCATCTCGCCCCAGTGCGCCTTCACCTTCTGCCATCTTCAACATCGACGACGAGGACGAAGCCGAAGAGGTCGAAGCGGTAGAAGATGCTTCGTCGCCGCTTGCCGCGCCGCCACCGGTCGCCGCCACCGGCTCTTCGCCGTTTGCGAACAATCTCGGATCGTCTCCGACGAGTGCTTCGGCGTTTGCTGGTATCCCAGTGGCGCAAGTAACCCGCGACCTCGACGGTGACGACGATGACGCAACGCGCGTCCTTAGCGGCTTCGGCTCGTCCCCAGAAGCCTCGGTCGAACCTCCTACGCCTTATGCTCCTCGCAGCTCGGCGTTCATGGCCTCGGTTCCGCCCCCCCCGCCTCCGACGAATCGTTCGTCGGCGCCGGTGCCACCGCCTCCACTCGGGTCGCGACCGCTCGCTTCTCTGCCCCCTCCTCCGCCGCCGACTCCGGCGCGGCTGAGTCAGCCGAGCGGACCCTACGCCCAAGCCGCCGTCCCCAACGAGTGGGACGAAGACGACGACAAGACGTCCATTTACAATCGTGAGTCGGGCTTCGATGCCGCTCACGTGTTGATGGGCGGAGTCCAGCCGCGAATCGGCGGATTGCCCGACGCCCCGCCGCCGCCCATGTCGCGGCCGTCTGCGCCGGTTCCATCCGCGCCAATCGCCGCAATGCCGACGACGCAGATGCGCGTTCCGCCGCGCATCGACGTCAGTTCGGCACCGCCCCGCGCGCCAAGCCGCACCCCGCTGTGGCTTGGGATCGCTGGCGTCGTGCTGGCCGTTGCGCTCTACTTCGTGCTGCGTCCAACCACGGGCGGTCTGGTCGTCACGGTCGCCGGCCCGGGCAGCAAACCGCTGAAGGCGGTCGAAGTCTTGGTCGATGGCAAGACGGCCTGCACCAGTTCACCTTGCGCACTGAAGGAACTCGGCGCCGGCACGCACATGGTCAAAGCCGTTGCAGAGGGCTACCAGGAAACCGCAGAGACGGCGGTGCTGATCACCAGCGGACAAGACGCCGTCCACAACATCCGTTTGGCACAGGCCTCGGGCACAGGGGTGCGGGTTACCGGGCAAGGCACCGGCCTGCGGCTGGTCGTCGACGGCAAAGAGATCGGCCCTCTGCCCCAAGAGTTGAAAGACATGAGCCCCGGCGGTCACACGCTCAAGGTCGCGAGCGACGCCTTCGAGGGTTGGGAAAAGTCCGTCACCGTGAGCGAAGACGAGATGCAGAGCATCGAAGTTCCGAAGCTCCGCGTGCTCAAGGGTCTGGCCGTGATCAAGGCAGGAAGCAACGCCGACGGTGCTCGAATCCTGCTCGACACCGATGGGGATCGACGCGTGCTACCGGAGTTGCCGGTCAGCTTGAGCATCGACACCGCCAAGCCCACGAAACTGATTGCGAACCGCAAAGGCTTCGAGAGCTTCGAGCAAGCGGTCAGCTTCGAGGACGGCGCGAACGAGAAGACATTCGTCGTCGAATTGCGCGAGCCGGAAGCCGCTGCCGCGGCTCCCGCGCCGGGTCGTCACATAGCGCCCCCCCGCGGCGGGGGTGGTAATCCGCCGCGCAGTGAGCCTTCGTCGGGCACCGCGACTCTCAACATCAATTCGATTCCCGCGTCGAGCATCTTGCTCGACGGTCGCCCGGTCGGCAGCACGCCCAAGGTTGGCGTGAGCGTCTCGGCAGGGCACCACACCGTGGTCTTCGTCTTGGACAGCAAGCGGGCATCGAAGTCGGTGAACGCTACCGCCGGACAGACGTCCACGGTCGTTCATCGCTTCAACTGAACGCAGCCGACGAACCGCCCCGACCGGGCAATTGCGACGGGCAAGCCGTCAGGGCTTCACAGCGGCGCGATACGACTCGGACCAATCGGACCATGTCGTCAAGCATGGATCGCCAGGTTGAATCAGCGCTCCGCTGCGTGAACCCACGCAACGCTCGGCGTCCGCCTTGGGCCCGAGCAGCAGCAGCTCCTCCTTGGAGATCCAGGGCAGGTCTTGCTGCCAGCGTTCACGCAGAGCCGCGGCGCGGGCTTGATACTGATCGCGCTCTCGTTCGCCTACCCAGGTGCCGAGCGTCGCGAGCGCGAGCTTCTGAATCTCCTCGTCGTCGTTGACGGCCAGAGTTCGGGTCAGCATCTGGATCAGAGCCTCACGTTGACCTGCGCGATTGAGCAAGTTGGCAGCTGCCACGCAGTGGTACGGGATATTGCGATTCGCGGTAGCAAGTTCACACGCGCGTCCGAGGATCTTGGCACCCTCGAGCTTCCAAGCCTCTTGCTTGGCCGGCGCGGCCAAGCGCGGCGGCGCGACGTAAGCGATGAACTGCCCTGCGACGAGCCACAGCTCCTGGTTGTAAGGCAACGCCTGCGTGCCCAGGAGGAGCAACTCCCGCGCCGCGTCGTAGTCTCGCTCCTCTGACGGCGCCGCTTGCAGCGTCAAGAGCGTGTCGGCGTAGAGATAGGGCGTCGCAAATTGCGGAGCCAACGCCGCTACGGTCCGCAAATAATCGCCGACGTGTTCGAAGCGACGCTTCTCTTGGAAGTGCAGCCCGTAAGAGACCAACACATGGGCATAAATGAAGTCTGCCAACGCATCGCGGTATCCCAAACTCAAAAGCTCTGTCAGCTCCGCGCTGGGCAGGTTGTAAGTGTCGTCGGTGTCGTGCGCTTCCGCGTAGTGCTCCGCCAGCTGCGGTTGGACCCAGGCAATCAAAAATGCCGCGCCAAGCGCCGTCGCCAAGCCGCCAAGACGAGCAGCGAGGTATTCACCTCTGTCAGTCACTCAACCTCGCGGTCCATCTCGAGCGGAAACACAACGGGGGCCTCGCCCGCGCGCATCTCACCCTCCAGCTTGAACGTCGAAAACAAACCGTCCCCGTCCAAGTCCCCGAGCGCCCGCGCCGTAAAATGCGCCACCTGAGTCTTGTTGTCGCTTTCGAAGGCAAACGCATAGTAGTGCGCGCGATCCATCCGGAAATCGAGCGCACGCCAAGTGGGGTCATCCCACGTGCCCTCGGGGTCCTCGACACTGTGACCCGCGGGCACCTCCGCCGGGGTCAACCCGACGCTAGGCGGGAACGCGGACTTGATGGGCTTCGCATCGGCCAGCACCAAAGCTCGCTGTCCGAGTCGGGCCAGTCCATCGAGAGGCTCTGAAAGGCGTGATGCATGCAACTGCTTCACGAACGTGGGCACCGCCACTGCGAGCACTGAGCCTGCGACGGACAGCAGCGCAACGGATTCGAGGGGCGATAGCGGACGCATGGGCTCAAAATAACCTGCCCCCGCGCAATAGGCTAGTTGGACCAGCCGCACAAAAAAAGGGCACGAGCCGTGGTCAACTCAAGCGACCAGGGCTCGCACCTAAGCTTCCGGATGGGGTCGTGGTCTTGCCGGCTCGAGCCTCAGACCACGACGCTCAACTTGCTCCGTCGGGAATTACTCTTCGGGGGTCGTCTCGACGATGTTCGGTGCGACCATCGCAGAGCCACCTTGGACGGCGCCGGCCATCGTGAAGCTCGAGAGCGTACCGTCGGCGTCGAGGTCACCCTGGCCCGTCGCGGTGAACGTGCCCGCACTGACGTCAGCCGTGTAGCTGTACATGTAGTACTGCGGATCGTCCATGCTGAACTTCAAGCACTGCCAGCCAGCGCTCATGCTACCCGCTTCCCACTCGGTGGGGTTTGATTGGTACTTGGCGCCCTTGATCTTGTCTGCCGAGCTCGGAACGCTTGCCGCTGCAGAAGCACATAGCGCAAACGAGCCCTGAGCGGTTCCGCCGAGCGCCAACACCGCACCCGCCATCTTGGGACGCGCGAAGGCGGTGGTAGCGTCCTTGGCGATGCGTGCCACGGCGCCACGCGCCTCAGCCGTCTTGGCGTTCATGACGTACTTGCGCACGCCGTAGATGGCGAGGGCCGCCAACACGCCGATGATCGCGACCACGATCATGAGCTCGACCAGGGTAAAACCACGCTTGTTCAATCGAATACGCATCTGTCCTCTATCTCCTACTGTGCGGGTGACGGGTTTGCTCGTTCGCGTCGGGTCACCCACCCCGCACGCGGTTAACACTCAGACTCTTTGGGTACTCACGACGAAGGAGCTCATTGCCCCTCGTTCTCAACGTAAACTTCGTTCGACAAACTGTGGGCCACGACCCACGAGAAGGTACCGTTGCCGTCCAAGTCGCCTTTGGCGACGGCAACATAGAACGGCTCAACCGCCGTCGAAGGAAAGCCGAAGGCTGACTTGGACGTGGGCATCGTGGGGAAGCTCGCGCCTTCACGCCCGGCGACGACGCCGTAGCTGAAGAACACGCCGCCATTGATCTGTACACCCAACTCACGGAAGCGCTGGCTGGCGACGGACGTGCCCGAGTCGGCCCAGTTGCGCTTGCTCGAGCTGGGGGCGCCAGCAGGATGCAAGTTACTGAACGAGCCCTGCGAAACGTCGAGGTAAACGAAGGTATCCTGACGATAGACTTCTTCGGCGCCGCGGATCGACGAGAGCACTGCGGTTGCTTCCGAAGCGTGGGCACTGGCGACGTAGCGACGAACGCCATAGACCGCCAACGTGCCGAGCACCGCGACAATCACCACCACGATCATCACCTCGATCAAGGTGAAGCCAGCGCGCGCCTTGCGAGTGCGCGCCGAGCGTGGTGATTGACCCGTCAGCATTGAGGTCAACCGTTAGCGAAGTTCGTGCCAGGCCGTGCGCCTCACGGATCTGGCATCAAAACACGCTAACCCCTCGAATTGCTCCAACATGTAGGCCCAAACCGCACTCGCCAAGCGACAATTTACGTCACTCATCCCCAAGGGCGCTGACGTTAATTGCTCATGCTCGGCCTCGGCGCGGTGATGGCCGCAAAGCAACCTCGGGCAGCGAAGGTTGCGCCCGCACTCCATGCGAACGCAACCCCGCTGCCATGGGTTCACGGCAGGTCTGACCACCGGCGCGCAATCACTCGCCGTCGTCTTGTGCGTAGACTTCGCCGTTGAGGCTCGACGCGAGATAGAACGCCATCTTGCCGTCGGCGTCCGTGTCGGCAAGCGCCTGAATCACGTACCAAGGCTCGCCCGGCGTCGGCCAAGTCAGTCCTGTCACCGCAACTTTGGGAGCCGTCATCACGCCCCCGGGCATGCCTGCGCGCACCTGGTAGCCAAACTGAATCGGACCGGGCACGGTCGGGTGCAACGACAACCAGCGCGCATTGTCCGGATGCGAATCGCTATCGGGACTGAAGAACGTGCGCGTCTTGCTGCGATTGCCAGACAGAGAGGGGTCCCACGGGTACCAGGTGTCGGATTGGGAGACGTCGAGGTAGACGCCATTCTGCGCCCGCCAGCGTTCTTCGGCGACCCGAATGCTCTGCACCATCGTGAACGCTTCGACGCTCTTGGCAGACGTCATTTGCTTGCGAAACGATTCCAACGCGACGAGCGCGAGCACCGCCGAAATCGTGATCACGACCATCAGCTCCGTCAGCGTGAATCCGCGTGCGTTCGGCTGACTTCGCATAGCCTGCAGTATGACAAGCTTTGCTGGCACGCGCATCCCCCCAACTGTCGGCGCCCGATTGGGCAGAAACCCGGCACACACACCCTCACACGCGCGCGGCTTGCGCCTCACGCGCTCGAATCGCGACCTGGAACCGAGTCGCGTGCGGCGTCTTCTTCGTCGCTGAGCGCGTGCTTTGCCAAGCGGTAACGCAGTGACCGAAACGTGATCGACAACAGTTGCGCCGCCGCAGTGCGTACGCCCCCTGTGCGATCGAGGGCTTGCAAGATCAGTCGCCGCTCGACTTCACTCATCACTTCGTCGAGGTTGCATCCTTCTTCCGGCAACTTCAGTAACCCCGGACCATCAGACGCAGAAAGCCCACTGACTTCGACTGGCAAGTCGCCGAGCCCGATCGAGCGTGCACCCGCTAGGGCTACCGCGCGTTCGAGCATGTTCTCGAGCTCGCGCACGTTACCTGGAAAAGGATAACGCTCGAGCGCACGGATCGCGTCGGGGGTAAGGCCCACGACGTCCTTGTCCATCTCGCGCGCAAAGCGCCCCACGAACTGTTCGACCAGAACGGGGATGTCCTCCTTGCGCTCGCGCAGCGAGGGCAATTCGATGCGGATCACGTTCAAGCGGTAGTAGAGATCTTGGCGAAATGCTCCGGCTTTGACGTCCTCTTCGACGTCGCGATTGGTGGCAGCCAAGATTCTCACGTCGACTGGAACTTCGTGGGCGGCTCCGACCGGGCGGACTTTGCGTTCTTGCAGCACGCGCAGCAACTTCACCTGCAGCGACAGCGGCAGCTCCCCCACTTCGTCGAGCATCAAAGTGCCGCCCTCGGCCTCACGCACGAGTCCCGTATGCCGGCCAGTCGCGCCAGTGAACGCCCCCTTCTCGTGGCCAAATAGCTCACTTTCCATCAATTGCTCGGGCAAGGCGCCGCAATTGACGACTAGGAAAGGCTTGTCTTTGCGATTGGAGGCGTCGTGAATCGCTCGGGCCACGCGCTCTTTGCCGGTGCCGCTCTCGCCGGTGACGAGCACCGTCGTCTTGGTGTCGGCGATGCGCGCCACCAGATCGAACACTTTGCGCATCGCGGTGCTGCGTCCGACCAGGCCGGGGCTACGCAATGTCCCGACTTGGGCGCGCAAGCGTGAATTTTCGGAGACTAGCTCGTGCTTCTCGAGCGCCTTCTCGACCATCACCGCCAGCTCGCTCGGGTCGAACGGTTTGGTGACGAAGTGAAATGCGCCTGCGCGCATTGCCGCAATCGCGTTCTCGACGGTCGAGTGCGCAGTCATCAGCAGCACCTCCGTACTCGGCGAACGTTGTTTGGCGCAGGTGAGCAGATCCAGGCCCGAACCGTCAGGCATGGCCAAGTCGCAAAGCACGACAGGAAACGGTTGGGGAACCTCGACGATGGCCTCGGCCGCTGCGGTGTACCCTGGCACCGCAACCACGTCGTAGCCTTGCCGGCGCAGGAGAATCGTCAGCATCTGGCGCAACGCCGGTTCGTCGTCCACGACCAGCAATTTCACGGCCGGCGGCACTATCGATGCCATGCGCACGGTGTATCACTGCCCCGCCCAAAAAACTCCCCCGAGGGATGCGGGATCGGCGATTCATTTTCGACAGCCTATCTGGCGTGGACAGCGTATCCTCGAATCGATGGTCGCCCGTCGTCGTCAGGCCCAGGCTGCGCGCTGCTCCCCCGTCGGGCGCTCGCTGTTCGGCCTGAGCTTGGCGGTGATCCTCGGTGCTCATGCGCTGGCGTGCGTTCGCATCACACAGCATCCCGATGGCGACTCGACCTCTCCCGTCGAGACCAACCCCAGTTCGACCGGGGACCATTACCCCGGCGTGAGCCTCGCGTTCACCGAGAGCGACCTCGAGCTCGCACCCGGCAAGACTCGGAGCATCGAGATAGTCGCATCCCCCCCGGGTGTTTATCCGGTGCGCGTCGCGCTGTTCGGGGATACGGAGGGGGCTTACGTCGACCAGAGCGAAGTCATGACCGACGAATCCGGTCATGGCAGCTTGCAACTCACCGTTCCGATGGCCTCCGAGCGCTTCCGCGTCAGAGCCTCGCTCGGGGATGCGTACAGCGAACTGCTCGTGCACGTCGCGCCGGACGCGCGCGCAGTGTTGCTCATCACCCCGCAGTACACTGGCAAGCGTCCGATCGAGGCATGGTCGGTCGCGATTCTGCCCAACACGATCTGTGCCGGACTCGATCTCTACAGTCTGACGAACTACAGCGATCCGCCAACCCGCCACACGCCGGTCAAGGTCGACGTCGACGCCAATCAGCCCCTCGCGGTCGCACTGCGCGGCGACGAAACGGTGTCCGGCTGCCGGGAGACGTCGGTCGCGCCCGGAAATCCCACCAAGATCGACTTGCAGGTGCTCGAGCGCTCGATTCAATTCAGCACCCTCGACGCGCAAATACTGATCGGGTTCGATCCGAAGACTGCGTTCGCCCCGACGCTCGAAGCGCTGGCGGCGAAAATGGGCAAAGCCTTCCGCGACGGCTTCGACCGTGATGTCGACGCGGTGTTGGCGGAAATGGCGGAGCTCTCGGCCAATCAAAGCGCGTTCTCGAGCGCCAGCGCCAGCGAGGATTGGACTGGCCAACTCGTCACGCGCTTGACGGAGCCCGGCGCGCAGACGGGGTTAACGTCCTATGTGATGGCATGGCTGCAAACAGGTCTGCAGAGTCTGTTTCAAGGTCATGCCATAGTTGGGACGATCAGCGGCGCAATTCCCCCCGCCTCGCGCGCCGTGCTGCACGTCTCGAGCGTCGTCGATCAGAATCCGCGCGACGTCGGTATTCCCGATTACTTCGTCGTGGGTGTCGCGCCGACTGGCGAAGACAACGTTCGGCTCGTGTTCGAGTTCGCATGGCAACCCGCTCGTCTGCTGGCGCGTTTGGCCGATGTGGCAGCGCTCGCGCAAACACCAGCGGACGCAGGGACAGTCACGAGCGGGTCCGACGCGGGAAAGGCAGGCACCGCGGTGGATGTGCTGGCGAGCGACATCTTGCAATGTCCGAGCTTGGGCAGTTTGCTGGCAGGCGCTGACGGCATAGCCTTCGAGGGTTGCGACCAGTATTGCCTAGCGGATTTGTGTACCTCCGCGCTCGATCGAATGTGGCAACGCTTGCAGAGCGTCGACACGACGCCAGCCTCGATTCAGATCACGAGCGATTATCAGAAGGTGTCGATCGATCGAGCAGCCAGACCGATCGGATTTCATGGTCATTGGGGGGGCAACGCTCGCTTCGACGACACCGAACCAATCGACGTGGGCGGAGATCTCCGCGTTGGTCCGTGAGTGTCAACGACCCGAGCGTTCCTGAGCGTCCAGTTCGGCGTTGCGTTGACTTCGCCAGACTTTGGAATGACTCGACAAGCCGATGCTCGCCAAGGACAGTACCAGGCCCAATGCTGCAAGTCCTCGGAACAGACGGTGATGGTTGGCGGGGCGTCGCTCGCGCTGGAAATAGTAGCCCAGAGGGAATCCCAACGCGAAACCGCCCGCGTGTGCTGCGTTGTTAACCGGCAGCATGACGAAGAACAGCGCCGCATACAACCCGAAGCGCAGCGCGACTTGCTTCCAGGCCGGATCACGCCGCGCATAGAGAAGTCCTATCAGAGCTCCTACCAAGCCGAAGATGCCGCCACTCGCGCCGCCAGTTACGTCGTTGCGGCCGACGTGGCTGTACCAGAAGTGACTCGCGATGAAGCCCGCCAGCGCCGTGCTGATGAACAAGACGCCGAAGCGGGGGGAGCCGAGCTGACGCTCCAACACCTTTCCCAGATCGATCAACGCCAACATGTTGAAGACGATGTGAAGCGCGCCGAAGTGAATGAACGTGGCCGAAAGCAAACGCCACGGCTCCTTCGGCACCAGCGACGGCGCGAGCGCCCCCCAGCGCAGCACCGGCCAATAGCTGCTGACTTCGAGAAAGCCGAGGCTCTTCGAGTCCAACGTCGTCAGCAGAAAGACAATCGAGCAAAGGCCGACGAGCGCAGTCGTCATCGGCAGATCTTTGCCGACCACGCCGGGGATCACTCGCTGTAGCGTGGTGGTCAGCGAACCGGGAAACGGACTCCCACAGCGTTGGCACCGCTCTTCGTCTTGGCTATTGAGACCTCCGCACTCGCGGCAGATCTTCGAAGCGGGTCGCATCGCTCGCTTATAATCAGTGTTGAGCGAGTTGGAAGCTGGGCTCTTTACCGTCGGACTGCCGACCAAACGTGCGAGGTCGAGCGGTGCCCCCTCCAGTGGCAAAGCACTCGCCCGATCTGAGAAGGGGTGGCACTATCGCAAAATCAACGGCAATCGGGAGTAGCCGCTACGACCCTCAACACCCCACCAGAAACGCACCCCATCCCCGAACCGATACCGGGGATCGATGTGAAGCGGTTGGCGATTGGCCCCGAAGACGCGTTCGTGCTGTTCCGTGTGGATGGTAAGTCAGGCGTGAAGCAAATCGCGCTCACCACCGGCCTACAAGAGCCCCGGGTGGTGCAGGCGTTACAGACTCTCTCTCGCTTGGGTGCGGTCAAGTTCGGGTCTGCCGCGGTCCCGCCTTCGACCTCTACGAGTCGCGTGGAGCCCCTCGCCGCGCAGGCGAAGGACACTGCAGCGCACAGCGTGGCCGCGCAGGGCGTTGCTCCGCACAGTATCGCTGCGAACAGCGCCCTAGCGCACAGCGCCGCCGCGCCGGGTGTTTCCGCACACAGTGTCGCGAACAGTGTCGCTGGCCCAGAGAGCGTCGGGCTCGAAGCTCGCGTTCTGGATTTGTTTCAGAGCCTGCCCGAGCGTGACTTTTACGCACTGCTCAACATCCCCCGCAACGCGGACAAGGCGTTGGTCAAGAGCAGCTACTTCGCACTGGTGGCGGACATGCACCCGGACAAGTACTACGGCAAGGACTTGGGCAGTTTGAAGCCCAAGTTGGAGCGCATCTTCCAAGTACTGACGGAGGCCTATGAAACCCTCTCGCGCGCAAAACGCCGCGCTGAATACGACGCAACCTTGGCCCCGGAACAGCCCGTTCAGTTGGCGCCCACCCCAGCGAGAACGGCGCCCGAGCCGCTGATCAGCCAAGCGCCGCCCACGATGCGCGTGGAGTCGGGAACGCTGGCAGCAAGCACGGTGCACATCGCCGTCACGACCCCAGGGTCGAATCCGAGCGCGCGCGCCGTGGAAACCCCAAACCCACAGCGCAAGTCGTTGATGCCCGGAACTGGGCAGCACTCGGCTTCGGCGTCCCCCAGCTTGCAGAGCGCTGGCGCGACGCCACGGCCCCAGGTCACCACTTCGCGATCGGCCGCCGAGGTAAGGCAGAAGCCGAATGTGTCCGTAGAGGGTTCACAGATGTCCGGTTCGCTTTCACAGGTCCTCGCTTCTACCGCGACCGCCTCTGCGCCGCGCTCGTTGACCCCGGAATCGCCGATCGCAAAGTCGCAAGCGCGTCGCTACTTCCTCGATGCAGAGCAACACGTGCTATCGGGCAACCCCTCCGCAGCGGTCAACGTGCTGAAGCTCGCGTCGAGCCTTTCGCCAAGCGACCCCGAAATTCGAAAGCGCTTGGCGGAAGTCGAGTTCGAGGCCGACAAGTCGCGGGCGGAGCAGTTTCTGGCCAAAGCCAAGCAAGAGCAGAGCGACGGCCACTTCGAGGAAGCAGGTCGTTTGTACGGCCGCGCAGCGCGCGGCAAGTCCAGTGCGCAACTGTATGGCATCGCCGCACAGTGTCTGTCGCGCCACGCCGAACTCAAAGATATCGAAGCAGACAAGCGCAGCCAAGTGTTGCGCGAGGCGTGCGGCTACGCGCGCAAAGGCGTCGAACTCGACGCCGAGGACATGAACCTGAGGTTGCTGCTCGCAGAGATCTACGCCCAGGCGGGGATGGTCACCAGCGCGATCGCCGAGCTCGAAAAGGCTGCCACCCTCAAACCCAGTGATAGTGCTATACAACAGAGGCTGGCGCGCCTGCGTCGGGAGAAGACTCAAACGTGACGAAAACGCCTGAGCGTGTGATTGGCATCGATCTCGGCACGACTAATTCGTGTGTCGCAGTCATGGACGGAGACGTACCGCGGGTCATTCCCAACCGCGGCGGATACAAGACGACCCCGAGCATGGTCGCGGTCACCCAGACCGGCAAACGGCTGGTGGGGCACATTGCCAAGCGGCAAGCAATCACCAATGCCGAGAACACGGTGCATGCTGCCAAACGCTTGATTGGGCGCCCTTGGAACAGTCCACAAGTGGAGATTGCCAGGCAGACCTGCAGTTACGAACTGATCGAAGGTCCGCACAACGACGCGCGCATTCGTTTGCGCGACGGCAGCTATTCGGTGCCCGAGTTGAGCTCCATGATCTTGCAAGAGATGAAGATCATCGCGGACGATGATCTGGGCGCGCCGGTGGGCAAAGCGGTCGTAACGGTGCCCGCCTACTTCAACGACAATCAGCGTCAAGCCACCAAGGACGCCGGCACCATCGCAGGGCTCGACATCATCCGCATCATCAACGAACCTACCGCGGCCGCGCTGGCTTACGGCTTCGGCAAGTCGTTGAACGCCACGGTGGCTGTCTACGACCTGGGCGGTGGCACCTTCGACGTCTCGATCCTCGACATTGCCGATGGTGTGTTCAAGGTGATCGCCACCACGGGTGACACGTTCTTGGGGGGTGAGGATTTCGACCTACGCATCATCGACTGGCTGGTGGAGGGATTCTTGCAAGATCACGGCGTCGATCTGCGGCGCGATCGCATGGCGCTACAGCGCTTGAAGGACGCGGCAGAGAAAGCCAAGTGTGAACTGTCGGGCGTAGAACAAACGGAGATCAATCTCCCGTTCATCATCTCCACGGGGCGCAACGAAGCCTTGCACCTGCAGCGCACTGTCACCCGGGCAACGCTCGAATCGCTCACGCAAGACCTGATCGGTCGCACCGTGCAGATCTGTCGACGCGCACTCGAGGACGCGGATCTCGACGTCGGCGACATCGACGACGTGCTGCTAGTGGGCGGTATGACGCGCATGCCGGCGATTCAAACCGCCGTTGAAAAACTGTTCGGCAAGCGGCCGAACCAGAGCGTACACCCCGACGAAGTGGTCGCGCTTGGCGCTGCAATCCAGGGCGCCTCGTTGCTCGACACGACGGATCAAGAGGTTTTGCTCTTGGATGTCACTCCGCACGCCTTGGGGATTCTGACGGCTGGTGGCATCTTCGAAGAGCTAATCGCGCAGAACACCACGGTGCCCACGATGAGCACCAAGGTGTTCACCACGAGCCGCGACAATCAAACTGCCGTCAAGATCCTGGTGTTGCAGAACTCGACCGAAGGCGCACAGGAGATGCTCGGAGAGTTCGCGCTCACGGGCTTGCGGCGCGCCCCCCGAGGTGAAGTCGAGTTGGAAGTGACGTTCAAGATCGACACCGACGGCATCGTGAGCGTGAGCGCGCGCGACCTCGAGACCAGCCAAGCACAGTCGATCCAGGTGCTGGCGTCGAGCGGACTGACTTCCGAAGAAGTCAGCGCCATGATCAGCAGCGCGCAAGATTATCTGGTAGAGCGCCGAGCAGATGAAGCGCTGGAAGTCGTGCGCCAAAAGATTCAGACCGCTAGCGCCGAACTTGAACGCCTGTTACCTCAGGTAGAAAAGCTAGTTGGGCAGAGCGAGTTCGGACGTGACGCGTTGACCAGGGCGCGTGCCGCCCTGAACCGCAGCGCGGATGCGCTCGCCAAGGTCGACGCCAAAGCGGCCGAGGTCGAGTACGAAGCCCTGGAACGCACACTGCGAATGTTCCGCGGTGTGGTCGCTGGGGGAACGTGAGCGGAGCGCACATGGTCTCTAATCCTCCTCGCAAAGACGATCGCGACGCGATCAATCTCGTTCCCGACGAGGAGGAACTCATTTGGGAAGACGAGATCGGCCCCGAGCACCCCTCGGGCCGCCCGACGCTGGTGCCGAGTGTGTCGCCCCAAGCGCATGCCAACCGGGTCTTCTCCAAGGAAGGCGCCGTCAAGACGAGCGTGCCCGAACTCGAGTTGAAGTATCGTCCGTCGGAGAAGAGCGTCGATGGAGCTTCGCAGAAGCCAACGATTCCACCGCCGAGCCTAGCCCATTTTCATCTGTTCGATTCTTCCGCCACGGAGTCTCAGCGCCCCACAGCCGCCGACGTTGCCGGCTCGTCGGATACGCGCTCGGCGCTCGATTTCGTCGACGGGCACGCGCGTGACAGTCTCTCCCCGGCACACGCTTCGGGCAACGAATTGCCGGAGCTGGAAAGCCTCGAACCGGGGCCCAACGATTCGCTCGCGGACCTGTACGCGGTCGGCAACTTCAGCGGCGCGCTGGAGATCGCTGAGAAGCGGCTGCAGGTGAACGCTGATGACGACGAAGCGTTGCGCTACTTGGACGAGTGCCGACGCACTCTCATTCGCATGTACAGTGCACGCCTCGCGCCGTTGGATCGTGCGGTACAATTGGCCGTCGCGCCCGGGGAAATTCGCTGGCTGACCCTCGATCATCGGGCAGGCTTTCTGATCAGCCACGTCGATGGCGCATCAACGGTCGAGGATCTGCTCGACATCAGCGGCATGCCGCGGCTCGATGCTCTGCGCATCTTGGTCGAACTGGTCAGCCGTGGTGTCGTCGTCTTTCGCTGAACGGCGCAGCGAGACCGAGCGGCCGTCGCCCGCAGGAAGACTGCGCCCTCTGCCATTGCGACGCTCGGCAGTGCCGCGCGCCGTCGCTAGCGTGCTCGTCGGGTGGGCGAGTGCTTCATATCCGTCTTTGGTGAACGCGACCGATCTTGCCCCCGCTACGACGACGCCCAACACGATAGAACGGCCCGGGGCGCACGACACCCCGCGCGTCGATTATCAACTCCAGGTTCGCCTCGATCACGAGCGCCACACCCTATCCGGCTCCGGCGTCATCACGCTTCACAACCGCAGCCCCAAGGACTTGAGTGAGCTCTATTTTCAGCTCTATTTGAACGCCTTCAAGAGCCCTCGCACTCTGTTCTATCGCTCCACGACGCTGCATGCCCGGGGAGGAGCACGCCCCAGTCAGTGGGGTGCGCTGCGCGTAACTCGCCTCAGAGCAGTCTCGCACCCCGAAGATCTCTGGCCCGAGGTCGCCACCACCCCGGGAGATCCCGATGACGAAACCAGCGTGCTCGTTCCGCTCGTTCACCCAGTAGCCGCAGGCAGTGACGCCCGCTTCGAAATCACTTGGGAGGCCGAGTTACCAGGCTTGGCAGAGCGAACCGGATTCAAGGACGACTTTCACTTTCTGGGACAGTGGTTTCCGAAACTCGCGATGCTGGAAGCGAACGGCACGTGGTCGCACTTTCCGTTTCACCCCCATGCCGAGTTCTACGCCAACTTCGGCGACTACGAAGTCCAGATCGACACGGACTCGGCGTTGGTCGTAGGCGCCACTGGCGCGCTGTTGCGCGAGGAGCCTGCCCCTGGATTGGGCAGCCCCACAAACCATCGAACGCTGCGTCTGTACGCGGCGCCCAACGTCCACGATTTCGCTTGGACGAGCTGGGGGGGCTTCGAGACGAGCACGCAGCTGGTCGGCGGCGTGCGCGTGCACACTCTGTTTCCGAAGGGCAACGAGCGCAATCGCGAGCGTGCGTTGCTCGCCATCCGTCACGGTCTGGCCTTCTATGGCGAGCACTTCGGCGCTTATCCCTATCCCGACTTGACGATCGTTCACCCTCCACGCTGGGCGATCGATGCCGGAGGCATGGAGTACCCGCAACTCATCACCACTGGTGGGGCCTGGTACCTCGGTTGGTTGAGTCACGCGGTCGAGCAAGTCACCTTGCACGAGTTGGGACATCAATGGTTCTTCGGGCTACTCGCGAGCAACGAGGCTGCGTGGCCCTTTTTGGACGAAGGCTTGACGTCCTTCGCGGACGAGGCTGCGTCCGCAGCGCTCTTCGGTGATGGCTCCGGCTTCGAATTGGGCCGCTTACGCGTATCGGAGCTGGCCTACTATCGCTGGTGCGGCAACCGCAACGGCGCCAAGATCGCGCAAGCCGCCAGCGCCTTCAGTTCGTTTGGCCAGATTGCAGAGGACGTGTACTGCCGGAGCGCGACGCTCTTCGAGACCCTGCGTCGCACAGCGCCCGAGGCCTTTGAGCACGCGCTTGCTCGCTACACGCGCGAGCAGAGGTTTGGCTATCCCACGCCGAACGATCTGCTCAGCGCGTTTACGGCCGAAATGGGAGCCGAGACTGCGACTCTGCTCGAGCAAGCGCTGTTCGAACGCGGCAGCGTCGACTATGCGCTCGACGCGTTGGAATGCAGCCCAACTCAAAGCAGAACCTTCTTCGTGCGAGCCAGCTTGTCACACACTGGAACGCTCGCCTTTGCCGTCGATATCGACTTCGAGATGGCGAACGGTTCAACCCGCACCGAGCACTGGGATGGACGCGATCCCACGCACGAGATCCGCTTCGAATCAGACGCGCCGGTGGTGCGTGCTCGGGTCGATCCGGCAATGCGCATCGCACTCGATGCCGATCTCTCGAACAACGCGCGCCTTGTAAACCCTGAGCCATCCCAAGCCAAAAGCGGAGCTTTGAGCACTCGCTGGGCCTTGGCGCAATGGCTGGGTTTGGTGTGGCGTTGGGTAGCGCCATGAAGCGGACGTGGCAAAGACTCGCCAACGCCCGCAGCATGCTGTCGATTGGCGCCTACTGGCTGTGGGGCATCGCCGTTGCCTGGCTGATCTCGAGCCCGACGGCGCACGCGTTGGGTGACTGGTTCGCCAGATTCGGAGGTGCCGGCCCGCTTTTCGAAGGCGGCGCGCTCCGACTCTTCGATGCGCTCGAGAGCGCCACGGGCCGGTATCCGAACTGGACGCGCGATACGTTCGCTTTGATGGTGCTCGCTACCCCGCTCGGCCTGCTGCCGCTCGCGTGGATGTTCACCTGTTTTACCCACCCGAGGGCGCGGGTCGACGCCCAGCTGGGCCGCAGTCTGCTGCGCTTCGTCGGACTGTGGCTGATCTTCGGCGTAGCAGGTGCACTGCTGGCAGCGGGAAGCCTGGTATCGCTGTTGCTCTGTGAACTCGTATGGCCCAACCCGGTGTCCGAGCAGATGTTCGACTGTGTGGCGGCGTCATTGCTCCTGCCGTGGCTTGCTCCCCTGCTCGTGTTCCAGCCGCTGATCGACGTGGCGCGCGCGATCGTGGTCAACCAGGAGAAGTCGGCAGTGGGGGCTTTCGCGCGGGCTCTCAGCTTACTGAGACGAGAGGGCCCAGCGCTCGTCGGAAGTTGGGCAGGCCTGATGAGCGTTGGGTGGATGTCGGCGCTCGCTGCGGCGTGGATGAGCTCGCGCGTGACGAGCCCGCTTCGAGAACTGTTTCTCGAAGCAGCGGGGCTGATCGCGGCGCTAGCGCGCGCATTGTGGGTCGCGCGGGCCGTGCAGATCGCAGCGAACGCAAACGGCCCCTCGCGGGCTAGCGAGGTGGGACTTGAGCATCCCGCCGCCTACAACTCACGAAGCCCACGATAAACGTAGGCTGCTCCCAGAGAGCGAACTTCGCTATCGTGAGCGCTCAGCATGACGGAAGCCTCAGAAGCCAAGCCCAAGCTGTCGTCCGAATGGGCCGTGGCTTTGCTCGCCATCATTGCACCGTTGCCCAGCATCCTATGTGGCTACATCTACGACGACGTGATGCTGATCGTCGAGAACCACTACGTTCAGCACCTGCGCTACATCGGCCGCGCCTTCACCAAACACTTCTGGAACATCCCCGCCTTCGGTAGTGCCGGCATCGGATTAACTTACTACCGACCGTTGGTGACGGTGAGCTACCTGCTCAACTGGGTCACCGGCGGTGGCGCGCCGTGGTTGTTTCACGCCTGGAACATTGCCTGCCACGCGCTTTGCGCGCTGCTCGTCGTCCGCATCGGCCGGCGCTGGATCGGCGACGAACGCCTAGCGGCGCTAGCCGGCTTGATCTTTGCCATTCACCCGTCGCGCACCGAGAGCGTGATTTGGGTCGCAGGTCGCACGGACGTCATGATGACGTTGTTTTTGCTGCTCGCAATGGAGCTCGTTGCGCAGCGTGAGCCTGCAGCCAAGACAAGACTGTCGAAGGCACTGGCCACGTTGTGTGTCGTGCTCGCCCTGTTGTGCAAGGAGGCCGCACTCATGGCCCCAGCTCTTCTGGCCGTCGAATGGCTGACCGAGCGCGACGGCGTGGCGCGCAAGGACTTGTTCAAGACCGGCCTCGGCTGGCTCGGCATCGACGTCGTTTACGTCGCGCTGCGTGCGGTCTGGATGCCTCTGAGCCCCGAACACAGCCAGCTCAGCTTCAGGCACGGTCTGTATACTTTGGGCATCTATCTCGAGCGCATCGTCTGGCCCTGGCCCCAAACGTTCTTCTTTCGCCCGCTGAGGGAGCTCGGCGGCCACGTCGTGTTTTCTTGGCCCCACCTGTTGGCGGGAAGCCTGTTCGTGGCAGCGACGTTCGCCATGCTGTTGCGCACGGCTTCGAAGACCAAAACCGAACGACCCGAACTCGCCAACAACTTACCCCTGCGCGCTTCAGCAATCGTTCTCGGCGCGGCGTTGTTCATGGGGCCGCTGTTGAACTTCACGAGCACTGGCATCTTCGTGTCGAGCTCCGATCACTTCTTGTACTTGCCGCTATGGTTGCTAGCGGTCGGCGCCTTCATTTGGTGGCGCGAGCCCTTGGCGCATTGGATGGCCCAACGCTCTGCCGCAGGCCTGATCGGCATTCTGAGCCTGGTGTGTTGTGCAGCGTTCTGGGCCCGGGCGATCGAGTGCCGCGACAACGATAGCCTGTGGAATCGCGAACTCGAGATCAATCCGGACAACCCATTCGTGCTGCGCGAGGTGGCCACCAAATACGCTAGCCAAGGCGCGCTCGACGAAGCGCAAGCGCTATTCGAGCGTTCACTCAGTCCCGCCAGCCTGCAATACTCGATGTTGGCAGCTCCCGGCTCGAACCTCGAGGTGCACCATCGAGTGGTGAGCTTGGAAGCGGCGTTGCGCGCGGACGGTGACGTGGTCGCACTGCGCGCGCTCTACGCCGAACTCACGAACCTTGCCGAGGGGCGGCTGGGGCAACATCACGAACTAGTGGGCAGAGCCGAACTCGGGCGAAGCTTCAGCGCGCTCGAAATGGAAAAAGCGCTGGGCAAGGAACGGATGCGTCCGGAATGGCGTGCCGAAGCCGCCTTCGTCGCCACGCGCCTGTGCCGCAACGCTGAAGCGCGTCGGCAACTCGACCAAATTCCCGACCTCTACCTGCGTTCGGTGGTGAGCCCCGAAAACTTGATCTTGAGCGAACTCAGAACCGGTAACTTAGCGCGCGCCGCAGAGCGCTTGAACTACATGGAACAGCGGCGAGGGTCGCCGCTCGAGATCGTCGACCCCGACGTGCTGACCGAACTCGAGCAGCGCGCGGACGCGACTAGCGCGGCCAGGACCAGCGCAGCCTCTGCGCCCGAACCGATGCGCAGCTTGTTGCTGACGGCCGCGCAGGCCGATCTGGGCGGTTACTTGTGCGCCTTGCGTCTTGCACGACCGCTGTACGAGCAGGCCGGGCCTGACAAGGCGCCGCAGTACATTCAGCTTCTGATGGCGGCGGGCTTGCTCGACGAAGCCATCACAGAATTGAGTCGGATCATGCCGCGTGCCGAAGCCACGGCACGCGTAGCCGCATTGAGTGAACAGCTCGGTGCGCATTTGCGGTCCCAAACCCGCGTACCAGAGCCTTCTCCCTGGTGGCCTGCGCCCCCGGAGGAAACGCCGGATCGCTGAAACGAGTCAACGAGCCGGCAAGGGCTGTTAACTCGTTAGCGCCATGCGATACAGCTGTGCGTAACGGCGCGCAGGTCGCTCCCAGCCGAGGTCGAGGCGGGAAACTCGACGCCGCAGCGTGCCCCATTGAGGCAAGCGCGTGGCGCCCAGCGCCCTCTCCACCGCCCCCAACAAATCTTCTGGGGTTTCGTAGAGGAAGCCAGTGCCGGAGCTCAAAGCGGCGTCACAGTCGACGATCGCGTCGCGGTTACCCGTGATGGCAAGTGCCACGGGCACGGCGCCGTAGCGCTGTGCGACGCGCACGCCGTGGCCCGTATGCAGACGCGAGCTCGGGTAAACCGCGAGATCCGCCGCCGCGAGAGCGCGACGCACGATCGAGGGCGACGCGTCCTCGATCCAACGGTAGTTGGTCGCGCGCTTGAACTTGCTCCCCGCGAGTGGCTTGGCGCACGCTGCGCCGTTACCCAAGGCCAAGACGACGATGTCTTGCTTGAGCAAAGCCGGCAACGCTTGGGTCAAGCCATCGACTGTTTGGAGCTCATCGAGACCGCTCGGGAACACCACTACCGGTCGCTCTGGCTCGAGCTCCAACTCGAGTTCGCGCAGAACCGCCGTGCGGCAATTGCCACGGCGCTCGGGAGCTTCGGCGTCGAAACGCGACGGCAGGGCCGTATCACTCGCGGGATTGTAGACGGCGTAATCGACGCCACCGCCGACGCCTTGAATTTCGACTTCGGCGCTCGCGAGCGCATTGGCGAGCGAACCCAGCTTTTCCGGATCTTTGAGCTCGTGCGCATGGCTGGACGAAATCGTCGACGCGACTTCCGCGCCGAGCAACGCGGCCTTGACGAAATGGGCTTGGCCGTCGAGTTCGAAGCGCTCTTGCGTGTCGGCATCGGTGTCGAACCCGAGCCCCGAAAGCTCCGACAGAGGCACGATGCCCGCACGCGTCGCGTCGTGCAGAGTGAACACGCAAGGCAGTCGCGGCGGGGGCAGCAAGGCCATCGCGGCCGCGGGCCAATCGTGCGCGTGAACGACTTGGAACGGGCTGCCCTGTTGAGCCCGCTGTTCGGCGTAGGCACGCGCCGCGTGGCAGAGCGCAACGAAACGACGCGCATCGCCCAACTCGGAAGTGCCCGTTTCGCTCGTTTCGAACACCGAGTCGCGCGCAACCAGCGTGTCGGATTCGAACAGCACCACGAACACGCCCGACGGCAACTGGCCATCGTAGACGGTGATCGTTTCGCCTCGCAGCGTGCGCAGTTGGGACAACCGGCGAGCCACGCTCAGGCCCGAAGCCTCTATCCCCTCGAACTTCGGCAGCGCCACCGTGACCTTGTGGCCAATCTGGGTGAGTGCCCGGCACAACGCTGCCACCGAATCCGCCGTTTCGGACGCCCGCACGTAGGGAGCGAGCTCGGCCGCAACCATCAGGATTTCCATCGGGTCCCGCGTACCATGAGAAGGGGCTGGTCATCAGCCCATTTCCGACTACCCTCCGCCGCCACGATGCAGGAATGGGTCGAAAAAGCCGCCGTCCTTCACGAGGCATTGCCGTATATCCGGCGCTTCCACGGGCGTACGTTCGTCGTCAAATACGGCGGGCATGCCATGTCGGACGAGGCGCTGAAGCAGAGCTTTGCGCGCGACATTTGCCTGCTGCGCTACGTCGGCATCCGTGTAGTCGTCGTCCACGGCGGCGGCCCCCAGATCGACCAAGCCCTGGACCAGATGGGGATCAAGAGCACCTTCGCGGCCGGTTTGCGGGTCACCGACGAGCCGACGATGAAAGTGGTCGAGATGGTGCTGTCCGGCGAAGTCAACTCGGACATCGTGGGGTTGATCTGCGGTCAGGGCGGGCGCGCCATGGGGCTTTCGGGTCGCGACGATCACTTCTTGCGTGCCCGGCGTTTGACCGAGCACCAAGGCAAAGACGAGAGCGGTAAAGCCGTCAAGGTCGACCTCGGACGCGTGGGCGAGATCGTCAGCGTCGCGCCGTTCTTGATCGAACAACTGACGGGCAGCGGGTTCGTGCCAGTGATCGCGCCGATTGCGGTCGATGAGCAAGGCCAGCCCTTGAACGTCAATGCCGATACGGCTGCCGGTGAGATCGCAGGCGCCCTCAAGGCGGCCAAGCTCGTGCTGATGACCGATGTCTCCGGCGTGCGTGGCGCGCAGGGTGAGCACATCAGTTCGCTAGACAAGACGCAGGTCGAGCAGATGATCACGAGCTCGGTGATCAAGGGTGGGATGATCCCGAAAGTGCGCTGCGCGCTGCACGCGGTGGACAAGGGCGTGGAAAAGGTTCACATCATCGACGGGCGCCAACGCCACGCGCTCTTGCTCGAGATTTTCACGGACAAGGGCGTCGGCACCGAAATTCACGCCGACACCCCGAGTAGCGTGACAACGGCGAACGGCGCTGGCGCATAGCGCCCGAGTCGCCATCCCGGATCGAATGAGTTGAGCGAGCCACGCTGGAAAGACTTGCCCGTTCCGCGACCCGCCGAGGTCGAGCCGGAAGCGACTTCACGCGTGCTGCGGGTACCGTCGGAGTTGGCCGGCACGCGCCTCGATGTCTTCTTGCGTCTGAGTCTGCGCAACACCAGCCGCACGCGCGCCAAGCGCATCGCCAAAGCCGCCGCGTTCAACCCCGAGGGTCAGCGCTTGCGGCCAAACCAACGCCTCAAAGCGGAAGACCACGTCGTATTGTGGCGCTTGCCCGTGGACGAAGCGGACGACAGCCTCGAACTGCCGGTCGTATTTCGAGATCAGCACTTGTTGGTCATCAACAAGCCGCCGGACATCACCGTTCACCCGACGGCCAGCCACTATAACCACACCGTGATCAAGCTGCTCGAGCAGCGCCATCCCGATCAGTTCTTCAGTCTGATCCATCGGCTCGATCGCGACACGAGCGGCGTGTTGTTGTTGGGGCTTTCTGCCACGGCTGATCGCGCCTTCAAGATGCTGCTCGAGGGCACCATCGAGGTGCCCGAGGGCAAAGATGCGAGCGTGCTAAAGACCTATCGCGCGATCACTTGGGGCATTCCCAAGGAGGGCGACGTGGAGCTGCCTTTGGAGGCCGATCCCACGAACTCCCTGCGCGTCAAGATGCGCGTGGCCGAGCCGGGCCACGGACTCGAAGCCCGCACGCGGATGCGTGTCCTGGACAGCTGCGGCAAGTATTCCCTGGTCGAGTGTCAGTTGTTTACCGGCAGGCAGCACCAAATTCGCGTTCACTTGGCAGCGCTAGGCACGCCGGTCGTCGGCGACAAACTGTACGGCCCAGACGAACGCATGCACGCCCGGGCCGCGGACGGTGTGCTCACGGACGAAGACCGCGAGCGGCTAGAACACCCGCGTCAAGCGCTGCACGCCTATCGTTACCAGCTGCCGCACGCCATCCACTGGACGCCGTTGGATTTGATCGCGCCCCTGCCCGCAGATCTGGTGGAGTTCTGGCAACGCGTCGCGGACCGCGAGCCTCCGACGGACGGCTGACGCGGGCCCGGCTCGGCTAACCCCCAAAAAATTCAGGGGGCAGCGTCTGCGGCTGCGTCCGTTGCGCTGGCGCTGCCCGAATCGAGGTCGCTAGAAGCGCCGGAATCTGGCGTCGCTGGATTGCCCCCATCCGATTGTCTACCCGCATCGCTGGCGGCCGTGACCGAAGCATCCTGCTCGGGCTGCGCCATCGAGCCTCCATCGACCACGGTCGAACGCGGACCGGAATCCGAAGCGGTCTCGGGCGCTCGGGCGTCGGCGGCCTCCGACGCCCCCGCATCGCTCGTCGGGGGTGTCGACGCATCGCCGCTTGCGGGTGTCGAAGGGCCGTCACCTCCGGCGTCGATCACGGTTCCTGGCACGACGCAGCCTTCGGTCTTGGCGCTCAGATCGGCGACCAGCACGCAGCGTCGAAACGTCAGATCGTCGCACGTTTCGTACTTCGCGATCTGCTCTATGCACTCGTCCAACGATCCCTGGCTGAAGCGGTTGCACGCTGCACTGCCTGCCGGACGGATCAGCTCGGGACAAGCCGGCACTTCGACGTCGGAACAGGAGAGATCGTCGACTATGCCGGTGAGGGCGTTGCGAAACTGCTCACAGGCCTTGTCTTCGTCGACCAAGGGCCCGTCCGCGCTGGCCTGGCTGATGCCGGGACTCGCCGCTACGGCTTTCTTCGGCTCCCTCTTCTCCTCACAGCCGAGCGCGCTGCAGGCGAGAGCCCAAGTGATCACGAGCGCCGCGCCCGAGCGCCAGCCGCGCGACAGTTTGGCTTGGGGATGAGCGAGAGGAGCGCCGAGAGCCATGGCGCCATGCTAGGGGGTGTCCCAAGTTTCTGTCTACTGGGTTACAGGATTTCGCGACTGCGAAGCCGCTGCTTCCTCGCGTCGGGAAAGAACTTTGGGACAGCTGCCTGCTGGGAAAAAACGCCATCCGTTGACGCGGGCGTGCGTTTGGGGATAGGCGGGGCGCCTGATGTCAATCCGCCGCGCTCTCTTGTCCGTCTCCGATAAAACCGGTCTGCTCGACTTCGCTCGCGCGCTCGCGGCAAATCGGGTCGAGCTGCTGTCCACAGGGGGTACCTTCAAGGCGCTAGCCGACGCAGGCATCCCAGTGCGCAGCGTCGAGAGTTACACGGGATCGCCCGAGGTGATGGATGGTCGCGTCAAGACGTTGCACCCGCGCGTTCACGGCGGTTTGCTCGCGCGCGAAGGGACGGACGAGAGCGATCTCGAGCGCATCGGTGCAGCCTTCATCGACTTGGTGGTCGTCAATCTGTATCCCTTCGAGCAAACGCTCGAGCGTCCCAATGCCAGCTATGAGGAGTTGGTCGAGAACATCGACATCGGCGGTCCGAGCATGCTGCGCTCAGCGGCGAAGAACCACGCTCGGGTGACGGTGGTTTGCGATCCAAAAGACTACCCTCTGGTAATGCAGGAGCTCGCGGCGCAGGATAACACCACGACGCAAGAGACGCGCACGCGCTTGGCAGCCAAAGTGTTCGCGCATACCGCCGCCTACGACGGCATGATCGCAACCTGGCTCAGCGCTCAAGGTGAAAGTGACGGCCACCCGCGCACACGCGTTCTGGCCCTGGAGAAGTGCTACGGGCTGCGCTACGGCGAGAACCCGCACCAGTCGGGCGCGTTCTACCGCGAGCGCAAGACGCCCAAGGGTTCGCTCGCCGGAGCCGAGAGCTTGGGCATGGGAGCCAAAGAACTGAGCTTCAACAACCTGGTCGATGCCGAAGCGGCTTTCGACGCCGTGCGCGACTTCCAGGCGCCGGCAGCCGTGGTGATCAAGCACGCCAGTCCGTGTGGCCTTGCGACCGCGCCGAAACTCGCGGACGCGTATCGCGCGGCGCGTGAAGCCGACGCGATGAGTGCGTTCGGCGGCATCGTCGCCCTCAATCGCACGGTCGATCTCGAAACCGCTCAGGTGCTCGGCGAAACTTTCATCGAATGCGTGGTTGCGCCTGCATACGAGCCGGCTGCACTGGAGCAGCTGCAGAAGAAGAAAGCATTGCGCATCCTGGCCACCGGCGGCGTGCCGGCAGTGGGTGAAGCCGCGTGGCAGTTCAAACGCGTCAGCGGCGGCATCGTTTTTCAAAGCCGTGACGCGACGGGGCCCGGCGAGGTCAAGGGCGGAAAGGTCGTGACCGAGCGCACGCCGAGCGGAGCCGAGCTCGACGCGTTGGAGTTCGCATGGGTGGCCTGTAAACACGTCAAGAGCAACGCCATCGTGCTGGCTCAACCCGGCCCCGCCGGCTCGTTCGTGACGGTTGGCGTCGGCGGTGGCCAAACCGCACGCGTGTTGGCGGTCAAGGTCGCTTGCGAAAACGCGGGCGCCAAAGCCCAAGGCAGCGTGATGGCCAGCGACGCGTTCTTCCCCTTCGCCGACGGCGTCGAGACGGCCGCCAAGGCCGGCATCGCCGCAATCGCGCAGCCCGGGGGCAGCAAGCAAGACGACGAAGTGATCGCTGCCGCAAACAAAGCGGGCATCGCGATGATCTTCACTGGCTTCCGACACTTCCGGCACTGAGCTCGGGCCTCCGAAGCGACGCCGAGCACGAAAATCGAACAGCCGCCGCAACTCGAACCGGGAGCGGCCGAAAGCATGGGGTCTCTAACAGGAGCCCCCAATGACCACGATTCTCAATCCGTCCGTCTCTTCGTCATCTCGTAAATCGCGTCGCGTCGCGTTGAGCTTCTTGCTCGCCGCAAGTCTTCCGGGAAGCGTCGCTGGCGCGTTCGAAAGCGCTACGGCCAAGGCGCATACCATCCGGACCAAGGCGGCCGAGCCCGCAACGAGTCAGCCAACGCTGAGCAAGGGCGTGCGCATCACTTTCGGTGAGCCCGAGTTCATCGACGACGCGCAAGAATCGAGCACTCTGGGGGCACGCGTCTCGGCTGCTCTACTCGGCAAAGACGAAAGCAAAAGCTCGCGCAAACACCAAGCAGAGAGACCAAGCCCAAGTAAGAGCCCGAGCACTGCCGATGAAAAGCCCAATTCGCGTGCGGACCATCACGGCAACGTCGACCGCGACAACTCCAACGCCGACAAGACTTGGCGCTGTGGCCCGTGGGAAGAGCTGTGGCAAGGTCACGGCGCGGGACGGACTTGTGAATGGCGTTGAGTGCCAAGCAGGGCTAACGCAGCCCCGGCCAATGCCGCCAGCGCGCCGAGCAGGAAATGCAGCGGATACCCCAAGCGAGCCGCGGAAAAGCCGCTGAGCGCCGCGGCCAAACCGGTGCACACGACGACCACGCTGGCTTGAAGTGTGTAGTCGCCACCCTCGGCGCCAACGCGGCAATGGCTCATCATCTCGGTGAACAATGCCACTGTCGCCATGCTCGACACGACGTGTTCAGCCGCCACTAGCACGTACCATGTAAACCTAGTGGGACCAACACCAAGGCTCGCCGCCGTCAGATAACCCAAAAGACACACAGACGTCAGAGCGCCGAACAGGGCGAGCGAAGTGCGCACGCCCAACACGCGTGTGACACGTCCACCGAGCCACGCTCCGAACAAACTCGCGAGCGAGCCGACGGTGCCGACCAACACCCCGATCTTCGAAAGCGACAAACCAGAGTCGACCAAGAAAGGCCGCAACATCCCCGTCGCGAATGCGTCACCGGTCTTGTACGCGGCGAGCACGAGCAACCAGCGCCACACCCCTGGACGTCGCAGGAAACTCCAAGTCGGCAGCGCAACGCTGGCTTCGGTTGGAGCCGCCCCCTCGACGTGACGCAAGATCGGCACCGAAAGCAACAGCAACGACAGCGCCATCGTCAGTTGAGCCCAAGACCAACCCCAACGTTCGAATGCGACGAGCAGTCCCCCACCTCCGATGATCATGCCGAGACGATAGCCGCCCACTTGAACGCCGTTGCCCCATGCGCGTTCGCTCGGTTCCAACAACTCCACGGCAAGGCCGTCGGTCGCGACATCCTGCGTGGCGGCGATCGCGCTAGTGAGCAAGCAACCGATGACCAGACCAAGAAGCGCATGCTGCAGCGGCAAACTCGCGAGCCCGATCGCGGACAACACCCCCAACAGCTGCAGGGGCACCAGCCATGATCGCCGCCTCCCCCAGCGCACCGAGTACACCCGATCCACCCAGGGCGCCCAAGCCCACTTCAAGGCCCACGGTAGTGCCAGCAGGTTACCTAACCCGATCCACTGCAAGCTGAAGTGTTGCTCGCGCATGACGACGGGCAGAGCCTGAGTGAAGAAGCCGAACGGCAAGCCTTGCGAGACGTACAAGCTCGCCAGCAGCCCGAATTTGCGCGCTTGCATCGGTCTCTAAGGATGGACGCGCACCAGTGTTCCGCCGAGCACGGTCATGGCGCCGTGCCACGAGCGCGGCACGCGCGGCAATGTCCAGTCGAACAACCAACGCGCATCGAGCGGCGACAAGTTCACGCAGCCGTGGCTGCGCGGCGCCCCGAAATCATCGTGCCAGTAAGCGGCGTGCAAAGCGGTTCCCCCGCTGAAATACTGGACATAGGGCACGTCGCCCATGGCGTATTCGTCCCCCATGGCATCGCTGTCCATGGTGCTGGTGACGTGCTTGGTGTGGATCAGAAAATCGCCTTGCACGGTTGCCCGATGGGTCTCCGTGTCGAGCAGCCCATCGGCGCCCGTCGACACGAGCGTCGCATAGACGGCAGTTTCGCCCTCGTAGGCGACCAGCGTCTGATCACGAATCGAAACGTCGATCCAACTGCTCGTGCTGCGCGTCGCGGGCGGACGTGCGGGCTCGTCGATGTGGGTAACCAGCGGGCCGTCGATTAACCACAAACCATCAGTGGTCTCGAGGTACTTGGTGGCAGCGCTGACGAACGATTGCCCGCTCAGGCCCAGCGCCTCGCGGTACTCGATTTGACGCGCAAGCTTGAGCCCGCGCCCGGGATTGCCGGAGTAGAGCGACGCGTTTTTTGCCCGCACGAACACCAGCGGCAGCTGGATGCGACCCCCGAGTGGCACTCCAGCGAACGTGCTCGGTCGCACGAAGTCCAAATGATCGAGCGGCACCAGGCTGAGATCGGTGGCGAGCCCATAGGCTCGCCCTTCTGCTTCGAAGAGGTGCACGAAAGCAAAGGCGCTGCGGGCGATCGCTCGGCCGCTCGCGACGCTGAGATCGCTCCGTCGGTGTCCATTGAGACGCAACGACGGCTGGTTGTCGCTCAGGAAGGGCGGCATCGCGGGTTCGATTAGATCACGCCATGCTGGCCCGAGGCGAACATTTCCCTCGGGTTCGCGCTCGCGCTGCTCCTGGGACGTGGGCAAACGGTTGTACAACACCGGCCCCGTGCGGCGCGTCTGGCCATAGACGTACGGCAGTCCGGCGTCTCGATCGGGACGCCGGTCCAAGGCCTGCACCAAGATGTGGTTCGGATCAGTGCTCACCTCGGACGCACACACGTAACCCTGGGGCGCTATCGCATAGAAGTGACTGCAGCTGCCGCTCCCCTTCACGCGCTCACTGGTGCGAGCGACGCTGGCGCCCGAACGCAAATAGCCGATGACGCGCGCGCTGGTGTCCGCCGCGACGTAGATCGAGGTTTGAGCGCGAGTCGCCACGACGATCGGGTCGTTCGGCTCCAGGGCGGCTGGGTCGCGTTGCTCCCGGACGTCGCTCGAAACCTCGGGGGCGCCGGCCTCCAGCGGGGCTGCATCCGCCTTCGGTTTGGCGGCTTTGGCAGGTGCCGAGGGTCGGAGCTCGGTCGAGTTGGCTGGTGCTGGGCGTCGCGTGGGACCGAGATCGCGACTGACGACCGTTGGCGTCCACGCGGCAAGCGGGGCTTCGTCCCCGAGATCGCTGCTGGCGCCGTCGGCGCACGCCGTGAGCAGAGCTCCCAACACCCCCATTACGGCCAAAGCCGAGCTCCGAACCCAAAGCTCGAGGTCGGGGATCGCTCGCGCTGGACGGCCGCAAATCATGGGTCCATTGCGCCTAGATCGAAGCGCGACCCGAGGCCAAGTTCCGAGGTATCCTGGATCCAACATGAGCCAGCGGGCACTGATTGGGGTACGAGCGGGTCGCGAGCCGTCCAGAACGGCTCGGCTAAGCAGGGCATTGGGACGGCTGCTGCTGGCGGCTGTTGTCCTGTGCGCCTGCCAACGCGAACTGACACGAAAGCACCAAATGCTCGCTCAGGCGTTGAAAGCTCCGTACTCGCGCTTGTGCACACTCGATCCCAAGGAGGGCGGCGGGTGCAACGGTCCGTGTGCCGTGTGGGCGAGCGCGACTCGCGCTCATGTCTACAGCAGCGCGAGCACCGAGCTCGTCGGGTTACCACGGCTGATGGACCCTCAGACGGACGTGTTGAGCGCACGCACGCGCGAACGCGCCCGCGCGGTCGAAGCCTTGTTGGGTGACGCGTGCCCAGAAAGCATCGAGCGCATGACCGAGCCGCCGGCAGGGGGCGAAGCGTTGGGCCAAGTCGAGCGTTGCTCACAGGCCGCAGCCAGCGCGGCGAGCGCCATCGCCGATTTGGTCAAAGCGTTGGACGACTTGGAAGCCGACATCAAGACGCGCAGCGGCGTCGAACTCCCCGCGCGCGCGTTCCCCTGCGCCGAGCACTGAGGGCGTAGTTGCCGGTGGCAGCCAGGCCATCTGCCGGTCTGCGCCAAGCTTGCTACCGTTCGCACATGGACACCGTCCGACTGATCGACGCCATCGTGCGCCACACGACCGCCTTCATCGCGCAACTTTCGACCTCAGCCGGACTCCGAGCCCCCTTGGCGCACATTGCCGACCAGGTGTTCCTGGACTTGTCGCGAGAGATCGAGGCTCAGGGCGTCAGCCGTAAAGTCGTGGCCAGCATGTTCGGAATGGCGCTGCGAGGTTATCAACGAAAAGTCCAGCGCTTGACCGAGAGCAGCAGTCACAAGGGCAAGACGCTCTGGGAGGCACTGGTCGAGCACTTGCACACGCATGGCCCCACGTTGCGCAGTGAACTCGAGAGGCGCTTCGACGCCGATGGCGAGGAGCACGTGGCCGCGGTCCTGCGCGATTTGACAGACAGCGGTGTCGTGTACTCTACGGGACGCGGTGGCACCGCGATCTACGGCCTGAGCAGCGATCAGGACCGTGAGCGAATCTTGATGCAGACTCGCGGCGAGAAACTCGAACTGGCGACTTGGTACGCGATTCACCGCAAACCTCAGAGCTTCGGATCACTTTGTGCGGCGTTGGGTGGACGCAGCGAAGAGCTATTGCCGATCGTGGAGGAGTTGATTCGAGGTGGCTGGGTGCACGCCAATACGGAGGGCTTGACAGAAACGACGGAGCTGTCGTCACAGCGTTTCTTGGTGCCGGTCGGTGATGAACGCGGCTTCGAAGTCGCGGTCTTCGATCACTATCGCGCTTTACTCGATGCGGTCGCGACCAAGCTGCGTTTGCGCAGCGAAGATCCCGAGGCCGCCAAGTGGGTCGGTGGCACGACCTTGGTCTTCGATTTGCATCCGAGCCATCCCCTCTCTATGGACGTCCTTGGTTCGCTCGAGAGGGTTCGTGGCGATCTGGGGGAGCTTTGGGAGCGAGTTTCCCGCCACAATCGCGAAAACCCGTTCGATCGCGAGCAGCTGACACAAGTGACCTTCTACTTCGGCCAAAACGTCGAAACACCAAGCAAGGACCAGCACTAATCCCATGACCATGCTCAAATTTGCGGCTGCACGCTTAATCGTAATGCTCAGCGCGTTGGCACCGATCGCGTGCGGCGGTCGCGCTACGAGTGAACAGTCGGAAAGCAACACGAATTGGCTAGGCTCGTGCGACGCTGACTCGGATTGCGTGTCGGGATTGAGCTGTGAGTGCGGCGTTTGCACCCGCTCCTGTGCCAGCTTGGACTGCCCGAGACGGCTCGAGTGCACACGCGAATGCGGCGGCGAGACGGCAGCGTGTCAGGCCCAATGTGACAGAGACGCGGACTGCGCAGACCTCGGTAACGACGCGAAGTGCAGCCATGTGCTCTGCAGCCTCGACGGCGAGGGCCTCAGCGCCAGAGAGTTGGCCAGTGCCGCACCAAGCGCAGAGCCAGACAGCGGGGACGTGAGCCAAGCGACCGAGCGTGACGCCGGCAATCGGGATGGCGACACCTCGCCAGCGGCAGACGGCGGATCCAAAGGTTGCCGCACCGCGTACGTGACCTACCCCGTGGGCGCGACAATCATCGGCGATGGTTGTGGCCGAGAGTTTACGTGCCAAGCAGACGGGAACTTCATAGGAACCTTTCCGCCCGAAACACCCGAGTGCTACATCGATGGCCCCGTGCAAGCCTGTTCGAGCATGTTTCCCGTTTTGGCACCCGGCCAAGCGCCACCAAGTGATCCGCTGAACATTGCCCGCCATCGCATCGACGGTAACATGTTGACGCTGGACTACTCGTTCGACGGCGGCTGCAGCGCGCACGATTTCGGTGTGTGCTTCGAGCTCGAGGGCGAGTCGTATCCCCAAAACGTCGAGCTTTACTTGATCCACGATGGCCACGGCGATGATTGCAGCACAATGCACTTCACCGACACCATCACCTTCGACTTGACTCCCCTCGCGGAGGCATACCGCAACGCGAACGACTCGAAGGGCGACATCGTCCAAACCAACTACGGCGTGTACGCGTTTGGTGACCTCACTTGCGACGCCCGCGTGACGGGTACGTCTCTCGAACTCCAAGCCGCGCTCGACGCATTGCCCCTCGCTTGCACCGCGAACGAGGACTGCACTCACGTGGAGATCGCGACGGATTGCTATGTTGGGTGTACAGCGCTCACGAACAAACTCGGCGCGCAAGATTTTCAAGCCAGCGTCGACCGAATCAATCGAGACCTGTGCTCGAACTACGCGACGAGCGGCTGCGGCCCGATCTTGGCGCCGCCCTGCGACGACCCAGGCGAGCCAAATTGCGTCGATGGCGAGTGCGTCGATCGACAGTGATGAGAAGGTGCTCGTCGACCAGCGCAACCATCACCCTGGTAACCTGATACGCGCAAAGGCAAGATTATCGACATAGACATCGGCGTTCTTGCGACGTGCGCGCAGCGTCCCTTCGAGTTCGAAGCCCAGTCGTTCATACATCCCGATCGCGCGGGCATTGTTCGCCGCGACTTCGAGCGCGACGCGAACGAGCTTTCGCTCATCGGCCCAATCCAACAACGAGCGTGTCAACCTACCGCCGACACCATGCCCCCAATACGGCGTGCGGACGGCAATCCCGAGCACTGCTTCGTGAGCAAACCGCGTCAATGGCGAACCTATCAACGTCGCATGCGCGACCGGCTGCGCCTCCGCATAGGCGATCAGGAACAGATCGTGAGGCGCCGCCAGTGCTTTGGTCAAGCGCAGAGCAAACTCCTCTGCGGTATTGAGAATCTCATGGGCTTCACGCGTGAGGAATTCCGTTTCCCGAGCGGTGGCACGCATCAACTGCAACCAAGCTTCGCCGTCCGTTCCCTCTGCAGTCCTGATCTCGATGTCTCCCAGAGCAGTGCTGTGCGTTGATGACTCGATGCGTGCCATCGCCATTACCTAACCCATCGGAGCTACGACGCGAAGGCGCTCGCCGAGCTCACCTCTCCTTTTGATTTCAACAACAGGAACACGCGCATCTTGAAGCCTGCGCAAGCCCCTACAGGGAGGCAGCGACTCTCTGGACGTGGGGCAAACGGGGAACCCACCCGCACGCGATCGGCGAGTCCGCAGCGCAACTTAGAACGCGTCGGTAAAAGGTTAACGATTACACCGCGCCTCCAAGGAACATGAAGGGTGCATGGTGAGAGAACGGCGTTGCATTCGGCCTCCAGTGGATCGAGGCTGGCGTACGCGCCGAAGTTGGCCTTCGGATGAGCGGGGCATCAGAGATAATGCCGGCGACGAAACGACGGTTAGCGGCATTTCTGAACCAGGGTGTAAGGAACCTGATCAGCCCGGTCACATGCGAATGGAGAAGACACGATGCCAGAACAAGTGACCGCCCAGTCGCTACTCCCGCATGGAGGAACGACGGTCGTCCAAGTCGGGAGACCTGTGCAAGTCCAGCCAAGGTTCGGGACCTGCGTAGCGACACACGGCAAGTCGTCCTCCAGCCAGGTCAAGGATCGCTCCTCGGTGCCGTCGCAGTTGTAGTCGAAGTCAACAGCCAAGGAGCGACCCGAAATCGCGTCGGAACTGAACGCGGACGAATTTTGCTCCTCGGTTCTCGGATAGACTTGCGCGTTGGCATCGTAGCAATCGACCGCGCCCTCGGTCGGGGCAACGGAAGTCCATATGGCGGCACTTCCTTGCGGGCAGTCGGGAGCTGTGCCCGGATCGTCGCACTGTTGAATCGACGTCGCATCCGCTGCCGCAAATCCGTCACCGTCGCAGTCCTTGTACCAGGTCGGCGCTAACTCATCACGCTCCCCATTGCAGTTGTTGTCCAGGCCGTCGCACAGCTCGGCTGCTCCGGCATACGTGTTGGGCTCACCGTCGTCACAGTCGTTCCCGCACGAGCCCAATCTATCTGGCGCGTGACCGTCGCCATCACCATCAACCAATGTGTGCAGACAGCCAGCGATCGCATCGCAGGTGTCGTCGGTGCAGGCGCTGCTATCGCTGCAGTCCATCGCTTCTCCGGTTACGCAGCTGTGCAATGCCTCGTCACACACCTCCTCGCCGTTGCACGAATCATAGTCGGTACAGTCCGCGTCGTCAGCGCAAGAATAGGTGCAATCGGGCTCGCAACCGTCCCCCACTGTCGTGTTGCCATCGTCACACTGCTCGTCGCTGAGAAGTAGGCCATCGCCACAGCTTGGCGATTTGCAGAGGCTCGTGCATTCGTCTTCTTCGTCTTCGTTGCCGTCGTCGCACGCCTCGCCTGCCTGAACTTTCCCGTCCCCGCAAGTCGGATCACTGCAGGCGGGGCCTTCAGAAGTCTCTACGCACTCGCCCGAGCAGCTCTCGGCGACCGTGGCGGTGACGAGATCTTCGCCACAACTCAACAGCTGGTCGTCCGCCCCGCAGAACAGGAAGCCCGCAGCCTTGCCGGAACATCGCTCGAGGACCGCGAGACAAGATCCGTCCTCGGAATTGCAGTTCTCGTCGCCAGCGCAATCAGGCGCGGGCTGCCAACGCACCCCGTCGCACTGAAGTCGCTTCTTTTGCGCATAGCTCACGCATTTTAGTGAGCCGACACTGCTGCAAGACGCTGCGCTCTGTGGCGCTGGCATGGAGAAACCAACCGAGGCACTCCCGTCCTCTGATCTCTCGACGGTCGTGCCAACGTGCGCGGTGCGCTCACCGTTGTCCGGCTCTTGCCCGGCATCGGCGCTTGTGTGCTCGGGGACCTCGTGGCTCTCAACGGCACTCGCTGAATCGGCACTGTCATCTCCCCGACTTCCACTAGGCCGTTGAGCTGGCGCAGCATCACTCAATTCACTTGCCACAGTAGCGCTCGTGAACACGCCTGCTTCCTCAGAGACGGAGACCGAAGAACTCCTGGTCTGCTCTACCGCCCCAGAATCCTTGTAACAGGTTAACGTGTCCTCGCAAGAAGTTGGCTTCAAGCACGCCTGAAAGCCCACAAACATCCCCACGCATCCGATGAAGTTCATGACGTATCGACTCGCCATGGCACGTGCATAGCTCGGCTCACGGAACAAGCGCAAGATGCTCCGATCATCAGCTGCGACTGTGAGCAGCCCAACGCATACGAGCGCTCTCGCTGCTAACCTTTCGCCAGCCCGACGCGGCCCACCTTCGCCTGGCAAAGGGCTGTGATCGCGGGGTCCTTTGAGCCCGCAAGTGATCTGCGGGCAAGATCGTGGTGGCTCGCGAGATTTGACGCAACCGGCCGGGCGCATGGAAATGATTCAGCTTCGACGTGTACGCCGACCGTGGCACGCATGCCTTTTGCTTCGGCCCCTCTTCAAGCACAGTCTCACGCGCACGATCGCGTGTCGCCCTGAGTCCGTCGGGGAACACCAGGTCGGGTGCGATGGCAGCTACGCGATGACGAGTGTTGGCGGTGTCGGACGGGCAGCGAGTCCGGCAAGATGCAGATCATCCAACCGTCAGCGGGGCTTTCGACCTAGCCCGACGAGAAACACTTCGACGCTGTTGTCGCGAGTGCCCTTCGGTTTGATCACCCGCACAGAGCTGAAGAGCGCGCTGACCTCGGCCTTGGCAGCAGGGAAATCGCCGCCCATGAAGATCTTGCCGACGAAATGTGACCCACTCTTGCCATGTTCACGCGCCACGGCGAGCGCAGCCAAGAACAACTCTTGACTGCGCGCCGCATTCGTAAACTTGTCACCAGTAGTACGAGGGGCCATGTCACTCAGCACGACGTCGTAGGGGCCGAACTGTTCGTGCAGAGCGCTATCCAGGGCCAACGCATCAGCCTGCAGTACGTGCACGTTGGGCGCGAACCCTTGCGTGATGGCTGAAAGATCGACACTCAGCAAACGACCCTGTTCACCGATGCGCTTGGACGCGTAGAGACTCCAGGATCCCGGCGCAGCACCCAAATCGACGACGTGTTGGCCGGGCTTGAGCAGTTGGCAGCGCTGGTCGATTTCCTCGAGCTTGAACACGCTGCGAGCCGGGTAGCCCTGAGCGCGCGCGGCCAGCGTGCGGTGATCGGCTTTGGAATAGGGATTGCTGCGGGACAATGCACACTCCTCGGCCATCAAGCCACTTGCAACAACAGGCCCTTGGTCATGGCGGGCCCACTCTGTGCACAATCTTCTGCAGGCAGCGCGGTGTCGAGACGCCGGATCGTACGCGACATCGCGTTGGCTGCACTGAGCACGATCGCTCGGTGTTGGTCGGAGCTCGTGCCACGGTGATTGAGGATCGCCAACAGGCAGCCGCCCGGACTCAAGAGCTGGACGCATTGCCGCGTCATTTCGTCGTAGTCGCGCTCGACACTGAAGGAATCGTGGCCGTCACTGGAGAACACTGGCGGATCCAACACGATTTGGTCGTAACGCTCCGGGCGGCGGCCCGCGCGCTCCAACCATTTGCGGGCATCCGCTTTGAGCAGACGATGCTGTTCTCTGGGCAAAGCATTCAGCTCTAGGTTCTCGTTGCCGCGAGTGAGCGCCGCCCCAGATAGATCGACGCTCGTCACACGCTGGGCCCCTCCAACGGCCGCTGCGACGCTGAACGAGCACGTGTAGGAAAATAGATTCAGCACGTTGGCGCCCCGGCTCCGCTCTTGTAGCCGCGAGCGATTATCGCGCTGATCGATGAACAAGCCAGTCGCCAGCCCGTCGCCTATACGGACGTGGAAACGCAGACTCCCCTCGCGCACGACGAATTGGGGTTCCGCGGCCACCCCCCACAGTGGCGCACTTGGCGCTAGGTTTTGGCTCGAATGACGACGCAGATCGGCGCGCACTCGTTCCTTGTAATAGACGCCGCGCGCGCCGAGCTCGATCAGCGCCTCGGCGATCTCGCGCCTTTGCGCGACGATCTCGGGCTGATACGCCGAGAGGACCGCGTAGTCTCCGTAGCGCTCGACCGTCAGCCCGGCGATCGGATCGCGATCGGCATCGTGCAGCCGAACGGCGTCGGTGTGTTCGAACAGATGCAGACGCAGACGGGCTGCCGTGTGCAGATCTCGCAACAATGGTTTGTTGCTGCGAAGCGCACGCGAAAGCCCGTCGAACGTCACGACGGTTCCTCTTGCCGCGGCTTACTTGGCAGCCTTGCCGCCGCGCTTCTTCACGGCGCCGCGGATCTCGAGCACGCCGTTCTTGGCACCCGGCGTCGCACCCGCGACCAACACGAGGCCTTGGTCGGCGATCACGCGCACGACCTTTTGATTCAAAACGCTGACCGTCGTGTTGCCGTACTGACCGGGCATCCCGAGGCCCGGCTTGACGCGACCGGGGGTCATGTTTGTACCGATGGCGCCACCGTGACGCTTGTACTCGTGAACACCGTGGCTCGCCTTGGCACCGGCAAAGTTGTGGCGACGCATGACGCCCGTAAACCCGCGACCGCGGCTGACACCGCGCACGTCCACGAACTGCCCTGCCTCGAACACGTCGTCCAGGCCGAGCGTCTGCCCGATCTCGAACTTGGCAGCGAACGCCGCGTCGCAGCGGAACTCACGCACGATGCGCTTGGGCGTCACGCCCGAGGTCTTGAATTGGCCAGCGGTCGGCTTGCTGGTGTGGCGGGGCAAGAGGTCATCCATGCCGAGCACCAACGCGTCGTAGCCGTTCTTGGCTTGCGTGCGCTTGCCGACGACGACCGACTTGACCTCGACGACGGTGACCGGGGTGACTTCGCCGTCCGCGGCGACCACCTGAGTCATTCCCACTTTGCGACCGATTACTCCAGGATTACTGTTCATTGTTCTCGTCTCCTCGACGGCCTTGCCCGAGCGAGCTCGCTCCGGTATTGGGCCATGTCCACGCCAAAGGGCGGGACGGGGTTGTTGAAGGGACGGGCGGCTTACCGCCAAGCCTCGCTCGAGTCAATCCCTCGGATCCCCGGGCCCTATGGAGCGGCACGAGGAGCCAGCTCAGCACTTAGCCAAATGGGCGTTGACGCAGAACTCACGGGGTGCATAATGCCGCCCCTTCCGAAAACCGGCCGCGCTGACCATTGCCCTGCCGAGTCGGACGCAGACACACTGCACGGAAGCCAATCGCACGGAACCGAGAGATCGATAGCACATGTCCATTTCCCCCATCATCGCGCAGCTGGAAAAAGAGAACCTCAGGACGGATCTTCCGGACTACCGAGTCGGGGACACGGTCGCCGTCCACTACAAGATCGTCGAAGGCGACAAAATGCGCACCCAGGTCTTCAAGGGTGTCATCATCCGCCGCAGCCGCGCCGGTGCTCGCTCGACGGTCACCGTCCGCAAGACGAGCTTTCATGTGGGTGTGGAGCGCACGTTCTTGGTCCACACGCCTCGCCTCGAGAAGATCGAGGTGGTGTCTCGTGGCGTCGTTCGCCGCAGCCGCCTGTATTACTTGCGCGACCTGAAGGGTAAGGCCGCTCGCTTGCGCGACGAGCGCGACCGCTGAATTACTGCGCCTCGAGTTGAGGCGCCCTCCGAGCACTCGACAGAGGACCTCGGCAGAAATTCCAAACTCCAGTCGCCAGCATCCGCTGGACGGATCTGGCCCCGACGAGCCCGTGGTGAAAACCTCGGGCTCGTTTGCATTTTGGGGTCGATGTGCGCGCCTCGGACCAAACCTGTGTGGGGTCCTGGGCCTTGTGCTCGGGGCAGACGAGTCGCTTCGCTAAGCGTGGGAAATCCCTATGCTCGGCTACTAACAATGAAAGTTTTCGCGTTATGCTCCGCGGACTCGTCGCCCAGTGCGCGACAGCCGATCCGGGAGTACGCCGCCAGATGTTGCAATGTCAGCGTTGCGGGCATTCGAATGAGCCTTCGTCGCGTTTCTGCGTGGGTTGTGGCAGTCGATTGTCTGAGCCAGCTCCTCCGGCGTGGAGCGGTCAATCACCGCCTGGTGGTTCACCCCCAGCGTTGATCAGCCCCGGGCCATCGCCTGCCCAAGCCTCAGCCATTCCGCGACCAGTAAACAGCCGTTTACCTTACGCGGAAACCTCGCCCCCCGTTGGGGAACCGGTGATGGCCCCGCCGCACGCCATGGGGCAAGGCGCCGCGATGCATGCGGTAAGCCAAAGCCCACAAGCCCACGCCCCGGTTGGCGCGGCGCCAGGCGCACAGCCCGCTGGTGCCCAACCGCAAGGTGCCCAGCCCCAAGTGGCGGGCGGAGGCACGTTCGCAAGCGCGATTGCCGACACCAGCGCGCGTCAATTGCTCGGCTTTCTCGTCAGCTTCGACAACAACAACACCGGTCAATCCTGGCCGTTGTTCCGCGGCACCAATCTACTTGGCCGAGCCGGTGCCGCCGCCAGTGCCGCAATCGAGCTGCCCCACGCGACAGTGTCGTCACGGCATGCAACCCTTCATGTTAATTTAGTAACAGCACCCGGCAGCGTTCCACAAGCGCCTGGCATGCCGAGCGTACGCGCCGCACGGGTCTTTCTCGTCGACCACAGCAGCACCAACGGCTCCTATGTCAACGACGCGACGCTCGCACCCGACCAACAATGCGAATTGCAGGACGGAGATCGCGTGCGTCTCGGATTGTTCAACCTGATTGTGAAGATCATCTAATGACCCCCTTGGCATTCCCCCACTCCGCATCCAGCGTCCGCCCCTGGTCACCCCGCGAGCCTCGTTCGCCGTGGCTTGCAAGATCACTTTGGGTGGTCTGTGCAGTGCTGTTGTGTTGTCTCGGGTTCACGGATCGCGCGACCGCAGCACCGGAAGCCCACATCCTCAGAATCGATCCGCGTACGAGCAGCTCGAGCGGCAACCCCGTGATCACGACCGTGATCGAGGTGCAACAGAGCAAGCGCATCAGCCAGGCGACGGCCGAATGCGCAGTGCAAAAGGGCAGCGCCCGCTTGGCTTGCATGGCTCAAGCCCTCGAAGCACCGCTGTACACCTCGTTCCCGTTCCCGGAACAGAACGCACTGTTCATGGTCACCGTCGACGGAACCGACCGGCTTTCCAAGCTGCTCAGCGTCGAAGATTGGGGCAAGAGCCAGAAGCAACCCGGAGTTGGAACGGCTTGGTTGATCTTGGTCGATGCGGATGCGCGCATGGGCGCAAGCTTCGCCGATGCCCGCACCGTGGCCGAACAATTCGTTTCGCTGATGGGCCCCAACGACATCGCGAACGTGATGTTCTTCAATGACCGCCAGGTGTTCAAAGACTCTGGCTGGCTGCCTTCGGCGAAGAAGGCGCAGGCCAAATCGTTCGTTGCAAGCGTGCCCGACACGGTCGCGAGCCAAGGCCGCAACCGCCCGTTGCTCACGATCATCAAGACTGCCGCGACCGATGGCTTCAAAGCTTTGGGCAACGCGGGCGAGAAGGTCGAAGTGCCGTTGCATCAAGCAATGGTCGTGCTCTCGACGGGCTTCGGCGGAGCCGACCCATCGACGACAGGTCCGGCAGCGATTCAGTTGTCCGAGTACATGACGAACGGGCGCTTCCCGGAAGACAACACCGCCCTGCCCAAAACGCCAGTCCCCGTCATCAGCATCTACTTCCCGACCAAGACGTTCGACGAGTTCGCGAACAACTCGCTCGAGTTCATGCAAAACATGGCAAACCCGCAGATCGGTGGGTTCTTCAATGTCGTCCAGGCGGGCGAAGGCGAAGGTCGTGCTGCCGGCATCGTCAATGCGGTGCGCAAACGCTTCAGCAAGATGTACCTGGTGAAGTGGCGGGTCTCGTGTATCGCGCCGAGCGTCACACAGACGTTCCAGCTCGTCTTCAAGGACACCAACCCACCGATCATCGGTGATGCCACGTTCAAGAACGTCCCGATCGGCATCGACCCCACCACCTGGCCGCTGGACGTGAACGTTCAGCAGACACAGAGCGACGCTGGCGACGGTGTTTACCCAGGGGGCAAAATCAAAGTCTACGGTGACTTCTGTTGGGGTGGCGACAAGGGCCGCGCGGAAGTTTACTTCGTCCCCGCCGGGCAAGCGTTGCCCGCCGACTTGAGCGGCGGCACTCCCGAACAAGCGAAGCAGGCACAGCAACAGCTCGTCAGCATGGGCATGCGTGGCGAGGCGATCAGTTCCGCGGACGGATTCGCGGAGTTCCAAATCCCGGACAACGAGAAGTTGATCCACGGCTCCGGCAGCGCCGCGGTCGCGCGCTTGTTGGTCTACGACAACGTCGCGCATCGCATGAGCGCTGCCACGGCGGAAAGCATCGTCACGGTCAAGGCGCGCACCGCACCCTTTCCGTTGATTCCGATCTTGGGCGGCGCCTTCGGCTTGGTGGTGATCGCGCTCGTGCTGGTCGTCGTGCTCAGGGGTGGCGGCAAGAACAAGCGCCGAGCCGTCGCGCAACCAGGGCCAAGCCCCGCGGGTTATCCGGGGGCACCCGCAGGCGGCTATGGCGCGGCGCCCGGCTACGGCGCTTCGCCGTACGCTGCGCCGCCGGCACCCGTGCACAACTTTGGCCCTGCGCCAGTTAATCCATCACGAGCAGTGCTCCAGGGCTCCGCTGGCGTGTTCACCGTCGTACCCGGCATGGAGATGCGGGTTGGCCGCGATGCCGCGACCTGCGCAATCTTGCTGAACGATGGCCAAGTGTCGAGCTTTCACGCCAGCGTCAAGCTCGAGAACGGCACGGTCTTCGTGCGCGACGAAAACAGCAACAACGGCACTTTCGTTCAAGGAACGCGCATTGCACCCGGTCAGTGGGTAGCGCTTGGCCACGGTTCTAGCGTGCGCTTTGGGCCCGGCGAATTCGGCGTCCGCCTCGAGTAGCTCACCCCTCCCCTCCAACGAATCCAGGTCTTCGAGCACAACATGGTCCCAGGCATCGGCAAGCAATCCATCACCATCGGCAGCGCACCCGATTGCGACATTCACTTGCAGCGGCCAGGAGTCGCTCCCATCCACGCACGGATCGTGCATCAAGGTGGCGGGCAACTCGTGTTCGTCGACGCGGGCGCGGGTCCGTCGAGCGCAGGGGGTCAGCCGCTGGCCAGCGGCGCCAGCGCCGCCTTCGACTTTCGCACGCCGTTCCAAGTCGCGGGGGTGACGGTTCCGCTCGTGCACCCAGCGATCACCGCGATGTTGATGGCGCAAGGTCAACTGCCGCCCGACAAGACGAAGATCGTCCTTGGGCGCGATGCGCAGCGCTGCCACGTCGTTCTGCAGCACCCAAACGTCTCGGGGTTGCACGCGACGATCAACGTCAATCCGCTCAGCATCACCGATAATGGCTCGACCAGCGGTACCTGGCTCGGGCAGCGACGTTTGCCGGCCAACGAAACGACCGCGCTCGACGCTAACTCACTGTTGGTCCTGGGTCCCATCCCGCTGCCCGGCGCATTGCTCACGCAGTTGGTCCAAGCGGTGAGCGGGGCTGGTGGGTTTCAGACGGCAGTCGCGCAAGCGTTCACGCCGCCCGGCGCAGCTGGCACGCCCCCCTCGACGGGAGCTCCGGGCTCTGGCGGTACTCCGGGTTCGAGTGGTCGCAAGCACAAGACGGTGCTCGGCCAGGTCTCGATGTCAGACAGTGCAACCTCGGCACAGACCATCGGTCGCACGAAAGAAAACGACATCCAGATCGACCATCCTCAGGTGTCGAGTCGCCATGCCTTCCTGCATCGCATCTCGGGTAAACTGTTCATCGAGGATCGAGGCAGCGCAAACGGCACGTACGTCCGGGGTCAACGCATCGCTGCTGGTCAAAAGATACCGGTCTCGGCAGGCGAGAAAGTCTTCTTCGGCCCCATGCCGCTGCTGTTGCACGCGGAGGATGCCAAGGGAGAGGTCGCCGTCGTCATCGAAGATCACGTCGATTGGGCAGGTCGCCCCCTGTACGAGATCGAAGCCTGGGATCTGGTGCTGCAGGTCCCCGATCGCGACAATCCCAACACCTTGAAGACGTTGCTCGACCACGTCAGTTTCAAGGCCATGCCGGGCGATTTCATCGCCCTGATGGGACCGAGCGGTGCTGGCAAGACGACCCTGCTGCTCACTCTCAACGGCTATTTGCCGCCGTCGGGCGGACAAGTCCGGATCAACGGCGAAGATCTGTACAGCATCTACGACGCGTTGCGCGGCTCGATCGGCTACGTGCCACAGGACGACATCGTTCACCCGGAGCTCACAGTATGGGAAGCGGTTCGCTACAGCGCGCGCTTTCGGCTCCCGCCCGACTACGCCGATGACGAAATCGATCGCCGCGTCGAGACCACGCTGCGTCAGCTCGGGCTCGAAGGCGTCAAGCACTTGCAGATCGGAAAGCCAGAGAAGAAGGTTCTGAGCGGCGGTCAACGCAAGCGTGTCAACATCGCGATGGAACTCGTCACCGATCCGGTGATCATGTTCCTCGACGAGCCGACGAGCGGTCTCGCAGCGGACGACACTACGGCGCTGGTCGGGTTGCTCGCCGAGCTGGCGCGCACCACGGGCAAAACGATCATCACGACCATCCATCAGCCCGCTAAAGACGAATTTCAGAAGTTCAACTTGTGCCTGATCATGGGCGCGGGCGGCATTCCCATCTTCTACGGTCCAACTCACCCCGACGCGTACCGTTTCTTCGGAACACAGCTCGAGCGTCACGGCAAGCCCAACGTAATCGACAACCCGCGCGACATGTTCGACATGATCAACCAGCGCGAGAAGGAGATTCACGACGCCGAGTTGCGCCAGGATCCCAATGCCCCCCGCTTCGCGTCGCGTCAGAAGGCCGCTCGCGCCTGGGGTGCCGAGTTCTTCCAACAGAACAACGCGACCTTCCAGAAGATGTTCACGGGCAAGCGCGCGGTCGGCTCGGGCACGCAAGCCCACGCGTTGCCGAATGGACGACCACCCACGACCGGTCAGTTCGGGTTACTCTTGAGCCGCTACTCGAAGATCAAGTTCCGCGACGTGGCGGGCACGATGATCATGCTCTTGCAAGCCCCGATCATCGGCGTGCTGCTCTGGGGTGTGTTCGGTTGGCAGAAACAGGCCATTCCCTTTTGGTGCCTCGGTGCGCTGCAGGAGTTGAGCAAGAAGAGCAACGAGAACCCGATGGCCGATGGGACGGCGGATCTGCTGCGCAACATGCAAACGACTCCCGACCACGCGCCCGCGATCTTCTTCCTCGTGGTGGCGGCGGTTTGGTTCGGCACTTCCAACGCGGCCCGCGAGATCGTCAGCGAACGCGCGATCTATCTGCGCGAGCGCATGGTGAACTTGGGACTGTTCAACTACATCTTCTCGAAGTTCCTGTTCCTTGGCGTGATCTGCGCGTTCCAGTGCGCGATCTTGCTTGCCATCGTGTTCTTTGGCCTCGGCTTCCATGGCGGAATCATGGCGTTCTTGATCAGCTTGGGGACGCTGATCGTGACGGCCATGAACTCTGCAGCGCTGGGTTTGCTCTTGAGCACCGTGGTCGAAAGTTCGGAAGCGGCGATGGCCCTGACGCCGATCGCCTTGATCCCCCAAGTCGTGCTCGGCGGTTTGATGGTCCCCATGACCACCAATGCGCTGCTCGAGATCCCGATGCTGTTCATGCCGGCGCGCTGGGGGTTTCAGGGCGTGGTGGCCCAAGAACGCATGGCCATCACCAGCGATCCGGCGTGGGTCATCGATTTGAAGAAGCCCACCCTAACGTCCTTGGACAACTTCATCGACGCGGGGCACTTCAAGTGCGCTCAAGCCCAGATCGCATCCGACTCATTGAACGGCGCCTGGGGCTTCACTGCCTACGAACAGGCGTATCTGCCAGCATCGGTCCTCGGCGGCATGATGCTCGTAACTCTGCTGTTCACGCTGTTCATACTCAAGCGCCGCGATCGCATCTGAGGCGCTTGTCGAGCTCGACCGGGGCACCCCGCCCCGGTCGATGTTCAGAGCGCCGCTTCGAACGAGCTCAGAGCTCGCCAGCGCGGCTCTTGGCGATCCACTTCTTGATCTCTTCCTCGATCACGCCGACCGCCTTGCCCGTGAACGGCTTGAGCAAGAACGGCACATCCAGCTCGAGATCGATGCTCTTCTCGTGCACTTCGATACCGCCGTTGAGGCTCATGCCCTTGATCGTGAAGCCGATCTTCGCCTTGTTGGTCGTGAGCCAGTCACAGGTCGGGCGGTACTCCGAAAAGCGCTCGGAATAGCTGCGCCAAGCCGCTTCGGTGACCTTCTTGGCCTGATCCAAGCCCAAATCATGGGGTACTGCGTGCTTCATTCGGGGCGTTGTTTGCCAAGCACGGCTTGATGTCAATAGCCCGTCCGCTCAGTTTGGGACACCAAGGCGGCTGATCCTGACTGCGCTGGATTTTGCCCCCGGATGCGTGCCCGAACCGCGTGGGTCAGAACGCGACATTCACGCTTCCGCCGCCAACGAGTGCGTCAATTCGCGATTTGGCTGCGTTGCCTCACGGCTTCGACCATCAGCGCTGCGGCGGCCGCGTTGACAGAAAACGAATCCACCCCAGGTGGCATCGGGATGCTGACACGGTGAGTGAGTCCAGCGATCAGCGCCGGTGGTAATCCATCGGACTCCCTGCCCATGTACAGAGCGGCGCCTCGGCCCAGCGCAACCGACCAAGGCTCGACACCGCCCTCTGCCACGGCGCCAATCTGCGGCAACCCCGCGAAGGCTTCGAGCACGGCCTGGGTTTCGGACGCACGCGCGATCGGTAACTTGAAGACACTTCCCATGGAAGTGCGGACGGCTTTGGGGTGAAACGGATCGCTAACTCCAACTGCAACTAGACCGGCTGCACCGGCCGCTAGCGCGGTTCGTACCAACGCACCCACGTTGCCCGGCTCTTCGACGTTGACCAGCACGAGCACCAGAGCTCTGCGCTCCAGCGCCGCGTTCTTCAGATCGGCGAGCGGGTAGTTCTCGGGCGTCGGACACAAACCGAACACCAGTGCGCTGTTGCGTCCCTCACCAAGCTCGAGCAGTACCGCCTCTGGCACGGCTACGACCTCGCCTTGGCGGCGCTCGACCTCCGACAACAACCCGTGCAGCCGCTGATCGTGCTGCCGCAGCAAGCGCTCGGAGATGATCACTCGACGAGGCACGACTTTGGCGTTGACCGCACGCTCGAGCAGCCGCACGCCTTCCACTGCGAATTGCCCCAACTGCACCCGTCCTTTGGGCGCCAGCGCGCGGCGCAGATCTTCGACGACACCCGGCCATGTGCTGCTGCGAGTCATCCTGTCTTGATCTGACGCCAAGGGCAGCGTTAGGCAATGCTGCATGCGTGCCGTTTGCGTCAGATCTCCCGGTGGGCCGGAGGTGCTCGAAGTTCGCGAGAGCCCCGAGCCGACGCTCGGCGAGGGCGAGCTCTTGATTCGCGTCGAAGCCAGCGCGCTCAACCGCGCGGATCTTTTGCAACGTCGTGGTCTGTATGCGCCGCCACCGGGCGCCACTGAGATCTTGGGGCTCGAGTGCGCAGGCACCGTCATCGACACGGGGCCCGGCGCCGACGCGACGTGGCTGGGTCGCCGGGTCATGGCCTTGTTGCCCGGTGGTGGATACGCCGAGCGCGTGGCGATCCCCGAGCGCATGGCGGTCGAAGTCCCGCAGCAAATGGACTTCACGCACGCAGCAGCGATACCGGAAGCGTTCATGACGGCCAACGAAGCACTGTTCGAGCGCGCACGACTGGAGCCTGGGGAGAGTGTCTTGGTGCACGCTGCCGCAGGAGGCGTGGGTTCGGCCGTGGTGCAACTCGCTTTGGTCGAAGGCGCCCATGTGGTGGGCACCGCTGGTGGCAGCGACAAGCAACGCTTCGTCGAAGCACTGGGAGCCGAATGTCTCGACTACCGAAAGCAAGATTTTTCTCTGCAACTGCAGAGCGCGGCGCCAAGTCGGCGTTTCGACGTAATCGTGGACTTCATCGGTTCCCGCTACTGGAATGCCCACGCCGAGCTGCTCGCTCCCGGTGGGCGACTCGTGGTGCTTGGGTTGTTGGGCGGTACGGAGCCTGCCCGCATCGACTTCGCCCAACTCTTGCGACGCCAGCAGAGCGTGCTCGGGATGGTGATGCGCAGCAGAAGCCCCGCCGAAAAGATTGCCCTCACTCGGCGCTTCGTGCGCCGAGTCTTGCCGCTATTGGAGGCCGGCACTGTCAAGCCGCTGGTCCATGCCGTGTTCGAATTGGAACGGGTGCAAGCAGCCCACACCATGATGGAGGCCAACGAAAACCTGGGCAAAATCGTGCTTCGAATCTGCTAACTTGCCGCCTGCTGCGGCCCTTGGCCTCGCAAATCTGATAAGCTACTCGGCGAACTCGCCCCCACCATGAGACTCCCATTGTATTGGATCGACGCGTTCACCAGCCGCGTCTTCAGTGGTAACCCCGCAGCAGTCGTACCCTTGACCGCGTGGTTGGACGACAGCGTGCTGCAGAAGATCGCGTTCGAGAACGGTCTTTCGGAGACGGCTTTCGTCGTGCCGCGCGAAGGGGACACTTGTGAATTGCGCTGGTTTACACCCGCCGTAGAGGTCGACCTGTGTGGGCACGCCACGCTTGCCACGGCCCATGTCCTGTACACCCAGCTCGGCTACAACGACGACGAGTTGCGCTTTCTGACGCGCAGTGGCGTGCTGTCGGTGGTGCGCCGCTCCCACGGTCGACTCGAACTCGACTTCCCGATGCGGCCCGCGGAGCGCACCGAAACGCCCGAGGGGCTCGTCAAGGCTTTGGGTATTGCCCCGCTCTGGGTTTACGCGACCTCCCGACTCTGGATGGCGGTGTATGCGGCACCGGAAGAAGTCGCGCAGCTCAAACCCGACCACCGGGCTTTAGGGGCGTTGAACCCCGGGCGCTTCATCGTGACCGCTCCTGGTACGGATTGTGACTTCGTTTCGAGGTTCTTCGCACCGGAGGTCGGAGTGCGCGAGGATCCGGTAACCGGCTCCTCGCACTGCACGTTGGTGCCCTACTGGGCAGAGCGCCTGCAGCGGACCGAGCTTCATGCTCGACAAGTCTCGCCGCGCGGCGGCGAGCTGTGGTGTCGCAGCGTCGGTTCGCGCGTCAAGATTGCGGGTCAGGCCGCGCTCTACATGCGCGGCGAGATCGAAGTGTAAGGCGGACCTGCGTCACACACGCTCGAACGGGCCGCGGCCGAGTCAACGCCCTGGCAGCGGGGCGAACAGCACGCGATCCGGCGAGGAGAAGTCCTCGGCGACAACCGCTTCGACGTGGCGACCACGGCATTCGCGCACGACGAGGGTCGGGCTGATCGCCTCGCGAGCACACTCCTCCAAGGGCAAATCGGCGTCCAAGGCGAGAGCCAAGAATTGGGCGGCCGTGCCGATCGCCTCAGCGTGCGCTTGCAGGTCGTCTTGCCCGACTCGACGCCGCAGGACGGACTCGTGGATCCGATCGAAAAGCCCGAAACCCTGGATCTCTAGCGCGCTTATACTCTTCGCTTTGAGCGTCAGCTCGACGGCAAAGGCTGCGACGCGTGATGTCCACTGTCTGCCGTCGGGAATCGTAAACTCGAGCCGGTAAGCACGACTGCAATGCTCGCCCTCGCAAACGCCGGGTGCCTCTCCGGAGGCGAACCAATCGAGCAGCGCCTTGCTTCCTTCTTCCGAACCATAGCCGTCGAAGTGTGCGAGCGTCCTGATCACCTCGAGCAGGTCTCGTTGAAAGCGCTGCCGTGCGTGCTCCGCCGCCTCCAAGCGCTGCTCCCGATCCCGGGCTTCGCGTGACAGGCTCGCGTCCTCCAACACGCGCGACCGTTCCTCGGTCTCCAAGCGTGCAATGCGCTCGCGCACCATTTCTGCGTAAGGGCTATCGGGGAGCACTTCCAAGTATCGGCCCAAGCGCGCTCGACTGTTCCAGGCCGAGGCGCGCATACGCTCCTCCCAGGTCTGAAACCACGACTGGACTTCGGGTTTGAACGATCCTTCGGGATAACGATGCAAATAGATCAGCGCCGCATGTGCGCGCTCTTCGAGTGTGGGTGCCAAACGTGCTCGGCGATATTCGGCGTACTCGGCCGTCGGCACGTTGAGGCGTTTACCCCAACCGCACCCGAGCACCAGCAGGCCGCACCATAAGCAGAACATCAAAGCGCGACCAGTCCGAGCGCTGTTCACGGCTCGAGCTCCGCCGGGCAGAAGTTGCATTCGGTCGGAACACTTGGTTCATCGTCGGACATGAACGCGCGGTAGTCGTCACAAGAAGCGACTTCGAGCGCACGCAGACACACTTCGCCGTCGTGAACCAATGGAAAGCAGTTGTCGGCAAAAGCTGCCGCGCCCGCGTCGGGGCCCGGCTGGCAACTCTGCGCGCACTGACGTGTAGCGAGTGAACACTCTCGACAATGCTTGCAATCGGTGGCGCGCTTGGCCGCGAAGAAGCGGCGCGCTCCGAGATCGCTCGATGGTGCTCCGCAGCCGCCGATGTCACCGGGCGTCGGTGCCAGGCAAAGCGCGCAAAGACCCGTCAAGACCAGGCGGGTGACCAGTGAACGCTGTCCCGAGCGCGTTGGCTGTGGATTCACTGTAACCTCTCGTATTGCAGGCACAAGCCTGCTTGTGCTGCAACGATCGGAATCGAGACCGCCCACGATTGGTCTGTCGCGGCGCCCCAGTATTGATCGCCGACGAGCCCGGCATAGAGCCCCCAGCCTGACCGAACCCAGTAACTCAACTCGACCCCTGCCTCGAGCCCCACGTTCGCGTCGGGGCTCAACACAATCGGCGCTCCGGCATAACCCTGAACCCACAACGCATCGGTGAGCGGACGACTCACCGCCAACGCCGGCGTGATCACTTGTTGTGAAATCCCTTGCAGCGCGGCTGCGAAGGACAGCGCGAACCCGTAGTGCCAAGCGAACGGATCGCCCCACAGGCTGAGCGCTCGCAAGTCTGCGTAGGGCGCACTCGCAGACAACGAGCGCGGTGTGCTACCCAGGGGCGTCTGCAAACGAAACGGATTGTTCAGGCGTAACCCAGCGCCCGCCCCCAAATCGATTTGTACGCGCGTATAGGTCGCTGCCGATTGATTCGTCGCGCGCTCCTCACGCGCCTCCGCCGGTACGGGCTTGCTGGCGAGCACGACGGCGCCCAGCATCAGGATCCAACTAGACCGCATGAACCCGGGAGTTGGCGCTTCTGCCGGAGATCATCGGGCTGAGCTCTGGGCGGCGCCGGCCATCAGCGCTTCAATCTCGTCGAGTCCTTTGGGGATGCTCTGGCTCAAGTTCTCGTAACCCGTCTCGGTCACTAAAATGTCGTCCTCGATGCGCACACCAATGCCTCGATAGGCGGCTGGAACCTGTTCGTTGTCGACAGCGATGTAGATGCCAGGTTCGATCGTGATGACGACGCCAGGTTCGAGCGGTCGCGGTTTACCCATCGTCTGATCCAACCCGACATCATGAACGTCCATGCCCAAGTAGTGCCCCGTGCGGTGCATGAAGTAGGGCTTGTACCGTTCCTCACTGAGTGCCAGCTCGAGCGGCCCTTGGATGAACCCGATTTCGATCAACTGTTCGGTGATGTGGCGCAACGCGGCGGCGTGGGCGTCGTCTTGGCTTGCACCAGGTGCAATCGCGTCGAACGCGGCTTGCTGCGCGTCGAGCACGATCTGATAAATCTGGCGCTGCTCGGCCGTAAACTTACCAGACACAGGAAAGACGCGCGTGATGTCGGCTGCATAGTAATCGAACTCGCAGCCCGCATCGATCAACACGAGGTCCCCCGCCTGCGCCTGACGGTCGTTGCGAATGTGATGCAGAATCGTCGCGTTGGGCCCCGACCCGACAATCGACGAGTACGCGGCTCGTTCGCTTCCGGAGCGTCGAAACACTGCGAGCAGCTCGGCCTCGAGCTCGTATTCGAAGCAGCCAGGGCGCGCTTTGAGCATGGCCGCCAGATGGGCCTGGCGCGTGATCTCGATGGCTTGCCGCAACGAAGCAATCTCGCCACCGGACTTGATGCGACGTTGTTCGTGAACGATCGCTGCCGAATCGATCAGATGCGTCGGAGAGCGCCCCTTGCGTCGCGCGAGAGCTCGCGAGCGCACCAGGGCACCAATCAATCGTTGATCGCACTCCGGGTAAACCCCAAAGCGGTAGTACAGCTTTTCGTGACCCTTCAAGAGCTCCGGCAGGCGTTTACCCAGCTCCTCGATCGGGTAAGCGTTGTTCGCGCCATGGGCTGCGACCGCGCCCTCGACACCCGTTCGCGGCCCATCCCAGATCTCGCGCTCTTTGTTGCGGGGACGCACGAACAACGTCAGCTGCGGATGTTCACCAGCAGACAGCACCATCACGGACTCGGGTTCATCGAGACCCGTGAGGTAGAAAAAGTCCGAGTCTTGGCGATAGGGATGAGTTACGTCGTTGTTGCGGATGAATTCCGGGGTCGAAAACAAGACCAACACGCCCTCGCCCATCGCCGCGCAGGCGCGCGCGCGGCGTTCCGCGAACGCCGAAGATCGAGCAGACGAATGTCCGGACGAGGAGGGTTCGGCCGCATTCGTCGAGGTGTCTCGCGCTGTCTGGTCCATGCAGCGCAGTTTAGCGGCCCGAGCGCAACTGCCACCAAAAAAGGGCTAAGGATCCGGCTCGGCGGGCCTAGGATTGGGCCTGTGCCATTTGCCTTGGCCTCACTCCCCATCCATGGCTTCGAGCGCGGACGCTTTGCGCCGCCAGACGTCCGCCAGCGTCCTGTCTGCATCGGTTGCATCGATGCTGAGCTGGAGCGTGGTTGCCGACGTGACACACAGAGGTTCGGGCTCCGGGCACCAACTTGCCCCAACCCCAGAGCATTCGATCACGCGAGCAGCGCCCAACGACCAGCGCAATTGCAGTGCGGTATTGAGGGGTTCGGCCGCGGCCACCGCCCACACGCAATCGCCCGCTTCCAGTTCGAAGCTCTGCGTGAGGCGTTCGCCGTTGAACCCCGGCGCGATCGACTGTACGGCCTGCATGCCATTGCTCCCAGCACACAACGCGCCGAGTCGGACCAGCGCGAGGCTGGCATCTGCGGAAATGGGGTAGCCATGAGCGCAGTACGGCGCGTCGAGCCTGGACTCGGCCGGTGCTTTGACGTCGAACAGAGGCTCAGAGGCGATCGATACCAGCGCGAGCGGTGGCTCGACCGCTTTGGCGGCGGGTCCGTCCGGCCTCCGGGGATCCTCGCAACCCGTCGCGGCCAGATTTGACGCGAGCCCGAGAGCGAGGTAGCCCACTGTCGTGAGCTTTCCTCCGGACTCGGATCCCCACGATCGTCCCGCCGCGGAACGGGTCGTCCCGGAAATTTTGAGACGGGTGATCGAAGCTGGCACGCGCAACCTGGGCCCGGAGGGATTACGCCAGATGTTGAGCGAGCTCAAGCTCCCGCGCGAAGCGTTGAGCTACACTCTGTCTCAGCTAGACGAGACCAAGAACGGTGTGTATCGGGCGATCTCCAAAGAACTGCGAGAGCTGTTCGAGAAGACGTCGCTGTCCGAGGAACTCGCTCGGGCACTCAGTTTGCTGACGCTCGAAGTCAAGATGGAAGTCCGATTCAAGCCAAGCAGCTTGGACGGCAAGGGACTGGACGCGAGCGTCCGTTTCAAACGCAACACGGACACTCACCCTGAAAAGCAAGACCAAAGCGATCGCTCTGAAGCGGCAGACCGACGGGCCAGCAGCAGTCAGCCCCCTTCGAGGGATGCGAGTGAACCCAGTGACGCAGGATCGGCGCCCTCGCCCGCGACGGACACGCGGCCGTAACGCGAACGAATTTCCATCAGGCTCACCGGTTCAACGGTGCGGCAAGTAAACTCTCGACAAACAGCGTTCGAAGGCGACATTGTGCGCGCGACAGCGCCAGGGTCGTTCGTGTAGACAACCTCGTGAAGGCAACCCCATCCCAACCGAACAGTCTTCAACCGAACAGTCCAACGTAACGATGAAGGCGCATCGTCCCGGCGAGACCGTTGAAGCAGGTGCCTGAAGAGGCCGTAAGAATAGAGGCCGCAAAAAACGATGCCACACGAGGAAGAGCCACAGAAACACGTGGCGAGTACCAGGTTCGTGTCGGCGAATGAGATCGAGAGCGGCATAGGAAACGCAAGGAGCAGTTCAAAGTGGCAGTGAAAGCAGGTGGCGAAGTTGATGCGTGGTGCACGAAGTGCCGAATGGATTTGCTCCATCGAGTCGTTGCCATCGTGGGAGCCCAACCCAAGCGTGTGGAATGTCAGACGTGCCACACCCAGCACAACTATCGGGCCCCGAAGAACGTGAAGAGTCCTTCACCCAAAACACGCAGCACGGATGGCGCGAGCGCCAAGGCTCCACGCTCTGCGGCAAAGACCTCATCCATCAAACAAACTCGGCAATTGCACGACTGGGAGAATCACATCGCCGGAAAAGATCAGGGCGCGTTCCGCAACTACTCGATCAGCTCGCGTTTCGAACGCGATGAACTGATTCGCCACAAGACCTTCGGCGAAGGTTGCGTGTTGGAGGTGCTGCAGGACCAGAAGATCAACGTGCTCTTCCGCGAAGGCGTGAAAGTGCTGGTTCACGACCGCGCCGCGGCCGCGAGCTGAGTCGACGATTCGGCCTGAACAATCAACTCGAACGGGGAGCGGGACGACGCGAGTCGATCGCGATCTGCTCCTCCAAGAAAACGTTGAGCTCGGCGCCGAGCAGCAGCGCGACGCTACAGATCCACAGCCACGCCATCAGTACGGCAACCGCTGCCAGCGAGCCGTAGTAGACGGCGTATTGCGCCAGCGTTCCGGCATAGACAGCAAAGCCGTATGACGCGCTCGATCCGATGCCGAGCGCGAGCATCGTCCCAGGCCATACGCAACGGCGCGGCACGTCACGCCGTAGCGCCACCCGAAAGAACGCTGCAATCAACAGCGTCACGAACACCACGCTCACCAGCAAGCCGATCGTCGCGGCGGTGTTCACTTCGATCTCCTTCATGAAGACGAAGCGCGGCAGCGCGTCGACTGCGGCGACGCCCACGACGTGGAGCGCAAGCCAGGCGCTCAACACGAGCGCCGCAAGGAAACACGGCACGCACAGCATGGCGATCGCGCGCCGCACCCACCACGGCCGCGGATCGGAGGGCGACGTCTTCTCGAAGCCCGCCATCACCGTCGCAAAAGCACCCGAGCCGAGCCAAAGCGCGCCGAGGAGCACCAACGGCGCCACGGCTTGACCCCGCATTCGATTGGTGTGCTGCTCGATGATGCGCTGGACGTCGGTCGGCGCTACGTCGAGCCAAAGCGATACGTTCTGAAGCGCCGTGGCGTCGGCGCCGACCACACGCGAGGTAGCCCAGCCGCCCAGCGCGAGCAGCGGCACCAAGGCCAGAAACAAGTCGAAAGCCATGGCGCTGGCCAGCTGCAAGCCGTCGTGTCGGACGAAGTTCTTGTAAACATCGCGCACGACGTCGCGCATGGGTCAGCTCCTGGATTTACGCCGTGCTCGCCCAGTGTTCGCCGAGCTTTCGTCGAATCGTTCGCTCTCGGATCGCTTGCGACGAGGACCACCGACCGCGGGGCGTTCGGCTTGAGCACGAGCCGCTCCAGTGCGTCGCCCCAGGTTGCGCCCCGTCCCGGTGCGGTCAGTCTCGACGGCGACGCGTGAGCGCGGTGTAGCGGAGCTCGCCAAGCCTCCACTGGCCTGCTTGCGAAGCGGGCGTTTGGTGCGCGCACGCTTGGGGGTCACGACGGCCAGATCGCCCTTGCCTGTCCCAGATGAACGCACGCGCCGCACGGCTTTGGCATTCGGCAAAGGTGGAGCCGGGAAGATCTTCTTGGGTACCCCGAACGATTTCTTGAGGAGAGTGAGCTCGTCCTTCGAGAGGTAGCGCCATTGACCGGGCCGCACGCCCTCGTGCGTGATGCCCGCGAACGAGACACGGGCGAGCCGCAGCACAGCGCTGCCCGCCGCCTCACCGATGCGATGCACTTGGCGGTTCTTGCCCTCGTGCAAACGCACCTCGATCCAGACCTTGTCGCCCTCGGTGCGCAGCTTCTTGACGAGCGCAGGCTGCGTCTTCTTCCCGTCGATCTCGATCGACTGCGACCACTGCTCGAGCTCACGCTCTTCGAACGGAGCATTCACCTTGGCCACGTACACCTTCTCGACCTTCTTGGTCGGATGTGCCAAGGCTGCGGCGAACTCTCCGTCGTTGGTCAAAAGCAGTACACCACTGGTGTGGTAGTCCAAGCGCCCGATCGGAACGACTCTTGCGCCGACGCCTTGCAGAAAGTCGAGCACCGTGGGGCGCCCCTCGGGATCCTTGGTCGTGCACATGACCTGACGCGGCTTGTGAAACAGAACGTACAAGAGCGGCTCGGCCTCCAAGAGCTTGCCGTCGAGCTCGATCCGTTGGCGCTTGGGATCTGCTTTTGTTCCGATCTCCGTCACCCGACGTCCGTCGACGGTGACGCGACCAGAGCGCACTAGATCCTCGGCATTGCGGCGGGATGCAACCCCGGCGCGGGCCAAGATCTTCTGCAATCGTTCCTGACTCATTTGGATTTGTTCGGTGTTGGGGCGGCTATGGAGCCCGACGCTGACGGAGCTGGGGCCGCGATTGAAGCCGCCTTCGAGCCAGCCGCAGCCGGCGCTGCCTTCGCCGAAGCGCCAGTGGCTGGAGCTGCCGTAGTTGGAGTCGCCGTGGTTGGAATCGCAGTTGCCGTAGCGGCAGGAGGCGGGGCAGCCCCAAAAGCGGCGGTCGAAGTTCCGGCCCCGCTAGGGGCTGGGGCACTCGGCGCTTCGGAACTCCCCGAGGTTTGGGCTTCGGATCGTTCTCGTCGCTTGAGTTCTTCGTCCCGATACCAGCGATCGACGCGCTGGTCACCATCCAAATCGACGCCCACCCGATGCAGCCGTTCGCCGTCGTAGACTTCCCAAGCGTCGAGCCGGCCGTCACCGTTGCGATCGCGCTGCACGCGCGACAGCTTCCCCCCCGAATAGATGCGGTTCTCGTCGGGCTTGCCGTCCCCGTTGCGGTCAAACGCCTCGCGAAAGACTTTTCCGCGCGAGAAGCGCACCCAGGTGTCGATGCGATCGTCGTAATTGGAGTCGGCCTGCTCGTCGAGGGGTTCGCCGTTTTCGGTATAGGTGCGGATCACGTCGATGATGCCGTCCTGGTTCGAGTCGACCAAGCGGCAGCGCAGCGCACGCACCGCCTGCTTGCTATTGGGGTCGAAGGTAAACACGCGCTGAATGGTCGTGTCTTCGGTGCCCATTCCCCGAGCTACGACCAGCTTGCGATCGGCCAAGCCCTCGACCTTGCAGTGCGATAAGTTAGCGCCTTTGGCCACCCCGTGACGCACGACCGGCGCTTCAGCGTTCGCTGCTTCGGAACCTGCGCAGGCACTCGACATCAGACCGAGCAGCAGAGCGACCCGCCCTTTGATATCGCGGCTCTTCATGGCGTCCCCTTGGGTTGCGCTGCAGGCGGTCCTGACTTGGCAGGCGGTGCCGACTTGGCAGGCGGTGCTGACTTGCTTGGCGCGGCCGGCGCAGCCTGAGCTCCCGTTTGGGCCCCGCTCGACGCTGGCGTTTCGGTGACGTCGAGCGGCATGCCGGGAGGACGCGGCTTGAACATCGAATCGTTCGATTCTTCCTCGGCCCTGGCCGTAGTCATGCCTTCTTCACACAGGTTCACGGTGGAGCCTGGATCTGGGCGCCCGTCGTGGTCCGCGTCGGAATGAACCAGGGGACACGATTGCTTGGCTTTCGCTGGATACTCCCACCATTCGTCGATCATCGTATCGCCATCCGAATCACGCTCGGCGCGCACCAATCGACCTTTCTCGTAGTGTTGCCAAGTGTCGAGGTGCCCGTGTAAATCCGCTGCCCGCTGTCGCTCGAAGAGCTCACCGCCGCGGTAGAGCGCGATTTCATCGATACGCCCGTCGCGATCGTAGTCACTCTCGCGTCGGCGCACGTGGCCCTGCCCGTCGAAGTAGGTCCAGACATCGACGTGGCCGTCGAAGTTGAGATCTGCAGCGCGACAGACTTCGTGACCCCCTTGACCGACGATCACCAAATCGGCACGACCATCGCCGTTGACGTCCTCACCTTTCGCGCCCGAAGAATCGACGCCACAGGACTCGTGCGCGATGGCCGTGTCGCGGCGGTCTCCGTTGGCCTGGGCCGCCGTCTTGGGTGGCTTGTCTTGGCAAGCGGTCAGCGCAACCAAACCCGCCAACAACGCCCCACGCCATGTTTGGCGCGTCAATGGCGCGGCATGGCTCGCTCCCGTCTCGGCATCCATCCGATGTCCCTTCATGCTGTCCAATCAGTTCCTGCGTCTAACGGGCCGATTTCCCGATGATTTTTTCCTGTCCGATTCGGTAGCCGCAAGCCTATGGCCGCCCCGCCGAAACGACAAGGAATCGAATGGCGTTGTCGCCAATCCCTGATGAAACACTCGCCTCGACTCGGGACTCTGCTCATAACCATTTGTTTTTATTAATTTAAATGAGAATCGATTCAACGCGTCGGATTGACAACACACGTATGGGAATCTAGTGTAACGAGTGGCAAGTCAGACCCCGCCCCGCTGCACCGATGTCCAGAAAGAAGATCTCCACCACCGTGTACATCACTTCGGAGCAGAACGAAGCGCTGCACACGCTGCATGATCGAACCAAGGTGCCGGTTGCGGTGTACATCCGCGAAGGGATCGATCTGGTACTCAAGCAGTACGCGCACGAGTTGCCAGGCCAGCTGAGCCTGACGGAAGCCGCGCCAGCGAAAAAGAAGCGCTGAGTTGCTCGACTGCTCATGACCGAGATCGTTGGGCGGACGGCTCATCGATCCACCTGCAGCCATTGGAAAGCCGTGAACGTGCCGCACAATGCGTGCTAAGGCCCGCGCTCCGACTCGCGAACCATGACCAAAGAACCCGCGCTGATTCGCAACTTCTCAATCATCGCTCACGTCGATCACGGCAAGAGTACGCTCGCCGATCGGATCTTGGATGTGACCGGTGCGCTCTCTGATCGCGAGCGCCGCGAGCAATTTCTCGACAAGATGGACATCGAGCGCGAGCGCGGCATCACGATCAAGGCGCAGAACGTACGCTTGCCGTTTCGCGCCCAGGACGGCGTCACGTATCAGCTGCAACTGATCGACACGCCCGGCCACGTCGACTTCTCGTACGAGGTGAGCAACAGCCTCGCCGCCTGCGAAGGTGCTTTGCTGGTAGTGGACGCAAGCCAGGGCGTCGAGGCCCAAACCGTCGCCAACGTTTACTTGGCGCTCGAGAAAAGCTTGGAACTGATCCCGGTCATCAACAAGATCGACCTGCCATCGGCCGACATCGACCGCACCGTCGAGATGGTCGAAGACGTGATCGGTCTCGATTGCTCGGGGGCCGTGCTGTGCAGCGGCAAGACCGGCCTCGGCGTGAAAGAGCTGTTGGAGGCGGTGGTAACCCGCATCCCGCCCCCCAAGGGTGATCCCACCGCGCCTTTGCGCGCGCTGATCTTCGACAGCTGGTACGACTCGTACCGGGGCGCGATGATGATGGTGCGCGTAGTGGATGGCACACTGCGCAAGGGCGACAAGATACGCCTGATGGCCGTGGGCCGTGATCACGAGGTCACCGAGCTCGGCTGTTTCAGCCCCCACCCGACTTCGCTCAAGGAACTCGGCCCCGGCGAAGTGGGATACGTCGCCGGCAACATCAAGAGCGTCGAAGACACGAAGATCGGCGATACGGTGACCACCGTCAACGGCGCAGCCACCGAGCCCTTGCCCGGTTTCCGCGAGGTCAAGCCGATGGTGTTCGCGGGCTTGTATCCGACGGATTCGGCCCAATACGAGGAGCTCCGAGATGCGCTCTCGAAACTCCACTTGAACGATGCCTCATTTCACTACGAGCCCGACACCTCGGATGCGCTCGGCTTCGGCTTCCGCTGCGGCTTCCTCGGCCTGTTGCACATGGAGATCGTGCAGGAGCGGCTCGAGCGCGAGTACAACATGGATCTCATCACCACCGCTCCGAGCGTGCAGTATCGCGCTCACACCAAGACGGGCGAAGTGATCACGGTCGACAATCCGTCGAAGATGCCGTCGGCTGGCGAGCTCGACTACATCGAAGAGCCGATCATGAAGGTGACGATTCACGTGCCCTCGCAATACGTCGGCGCCGTCGTTGCGTTGTGCGAAGAGCGTCGTGGCATCCAACAGCTGATTCACTACGCCACGCGCGATCACGTGGTGGTCACCTACGAACTTCCGCACGCCGAAGTGATCTTGGATTTGCACGACAAGCTCAAGAGCGTCTCGCGCGGCTACGCCAGCATGGACTACGATCTCACTGGCTTTCGTCGCGACGACCTCGTCAAGCTCGACATGCTCGTCAACGGCGAGCCGCTCGACGCGCTGAGCGTGATTGTGCACCGCGAGACCTCGTACTTCCGCGGCCGCGCGCTGGCTGCCAAACTCAAAGAGTTGATTCCGCGTCAGCAGTACGAGATCGCGATTCAGGCCGCCATCGGTAGCAAAGTCATCAGCCGCGAGACGGTGCGCGCGTTGCGCAAAGACGTGACCGCGAAATGCTACGGCGGTGATATCTCACGCAAGCGCAAGCTGCTGGAGAAGCAAAAAGAGGGCAAGAAGCGCATGAAAGCCGTCGGCAGCGTAGAAGTTCCGCAAGAGGCGTTCTTGGCGGTCCTCAAATTGGACCAATGATCGGGGAGCACAGCATGACGAGTTCGAGCACCGAGCAATCGACCAAGATGATCAGCCGTAAACCTGCAACGCTGCCCAGTGGAGTGCAGGCCTTGGGCCGTATTCCCTTCGGGCCCAAGCTCGGTATCGATCTGTACCAATTGCAAAACGGTCTACGCGTCTTGCTCTTGGAAGACCACGCCGCGCCGGTGATCGCCTATCACACCTGGTTTCGCGTGGGGTCGCGCAACGAACGCGAGGGCAAAACTGGCATCGCCCATCTCTTCGAACACCTGATGTTCAACGAGACCACGAGCTCACCCAAAGGCGAATTCGATCGCAAACTCGAAGAGGCCGGCGCCGAGAGCAACGCTTCGACTTGGCTCGATTTCACGCAATACAACATCTCGGCTCCCTCCGAATCGCTCGATCTGGTGATTGGACTCGAGTCTGATCGGATGCAGCACTTGGTGCTGCGTGAACCGCAGGTCGCCAGCGAGAAAGAGGTCGTCGCGAACGAACGGCGTTACCGCGTCGAAGACGACGTCGAAGGCGCGGTCAGCGAGCTGCTCTGGGCGACGGCCTTCAAAGAGCACCCGTACAAATGGCCGACGATCGGGTGGATGCAGGACATCCTGGGCTTCACCACGGCCGATTGCGAAGCGTTCTATCGCACTTACTACTCGCCGGACAACGCGTCGGTGATTTTGGTGGGTGACTTCGAGCCCGCCAGCGTGCTGCAGAAGATTCAGAACGCTTATGGACAGATCGCCGCTTCGGGGCGGCTACCGGATGCGATCGTCGCGGAGCCAGAGCAAGCTGCCGAACGCGTCGTCGAGATCCGAAAGCCGACGATGAACGAAAAGCTCAACATCGGTTATCACTCGCCGCCGCTCGCTCATGCGGACACCGGCGCGTTGAACTTGCTGTGTGAAGTGATGGCTGGTGGCCGTGCCTCGCGCTTGCATCGCAAGTTGGTGCGTGAACTCGAAATCGCCTCGGAAGTGCGTCTCTCGCTCGGCCCGTTCCGCGATCCCGGTTTGCTCGAGGTTTACGCGACGGCGCGTGAAGAGCACAACGCCGATGAATTGTTGAAGGCGATCGATCTCGAGTTCGAGAAGCTTTCGACCGAAGAGATAGCGCCGCAAGAGTTGGAACGCGCGCGAGCGCGTTTCGAACTCGGGCTCTTGCATGGCCTCGAGAACGCAGAAGGCAAAGCCTCGACCATCGGCTTCTTCGAATGTTTACTCGCCGAACCCAACGCGGCCTTCACGCGCCTGGAGGCACTGAGATCGGTTACGGTCTCGGATTTGCAGCGCGTAGCACGACGCTATTTGGACAAGAAACGTCGGAGCGTAATCCTCGTGCGGATCTCGGAAGAGGCAGCCGAGCAGGACGGTGCCGAAGATTCGGATGACGAAGAGGGTGACGCCTGATGACGCTACTGATGGAAACTGATCGCTCTCTACCGCTCGTGCAATTGGGGATTTCAGCGTACTCGGGCGCAGTGCTCGACCCACAAGGCAAAGAGGGCCTGACGCGTCTCATGACGCGCTTGATGCGACGCACCGGCGATGGCCTGGGGCCAGAGGTGCTCGACGAGCGCTTCGACACGTTGGGCAGCGCCATGAGCTCCGACGTCAGCATCACGAGCAGCGGCTTTTCGGGTTCGGTGATCAGCGCATCGCTGAACGCATTCGTGAAGCTCGCGCAGGGAGTGCTGTGTCGTCCCTCCTTCGATTCGAGTGAGCTCGAGCGGCTACAACGCGAGACGATCGACGAAATTCGTGAGCTCAAGGACAGCGACCGCTCGCTCGCGCGCATGTGGTACCGCACCGCGTTCTTCGGTGCTCACCCGTACGGACGCAGCGTGCTCGGCACCGAGCAGACCTTGTCCGCGATCAGCCCAGACGACATTCGGGCCCACTACGCCCGAACGATCGTGCGGGACAATCTACTGCTGGCCGTCGCGGGCGATGCCGACGAGCTGCGCGTCAAGGAGCTCGAGGCTGCGTTGTTCGATGCCTTGCCCGCGGGCCCCAAACCCGAGAGTCAGGTGCCAGCGCCGGTGTCGTTGCCCGGACGCCGACTGCTCGTCGTGGACAAGCCAGAACGCACACAAACTCAAATCGTGATCGGCACCATGGGCAGCCACCCCAGTGATCCAGATCACACCGCCTTGGTGGTCGGCAACACGATCTTCGGCGGCACGTTCACGGCGCGCCTGATGCAAGAAGTGCGCGCCAAGCGCGGCTGGTCCTACGGCGCGAGCTCCAGTGTTCCCTTCGATCGTCAACGCCAGAGCTTCAGCATGTGGACCTTTCCGCAAGCCTCGGATGCGGCTGCATGTGTCCGCTTGCAGCTCGATCTATTGCGCACTTGGGTCAATGAAGGAGTCAGCGCTGAAGAGCTGTCTTGGGCCAAGCGCTACTTGATCCGCTCCAACGTCTTCAATTTGGACACGGCCGCCAAGCGCATGAGCTTGCTCGTCGATGAGCGGATTTACGATTTGCCCGCAAACTATTACGCCGAATACCCTGCGCGCGTCGAAGCGGTAACACTGGACGAAGTGAACGCCGCGATTCGAAAGCGAATCTCGCTCGAGGACGTGTTGATCACAGTGGTCGGTACCGAAGCCAATATTGGCAACGATTTGCGCGGCGCGGTCGACGGGCTATCCGAGTACCGTGTAGTGCCGTTCGACGCCGATCCCGTTTCGCCCTGGTGACCGCTCGCGGAGTTCGGAAAGCTAGCGTCCGGAGCCCGCAGCGCTCTAGCGGCGCTCGGTCCGACGTTCCCCACCGGCTGCTAGCCAGCAATCACGTCGGCGACCAAGTGGGTGTCATACTCGCCTTGGATGAACGCAGGTGCTTCGAGCAAACGCACGAGCAGCTCTCGATTCGTCACACGCGGACCCTTGGGGCCAGCCACGGCGATATCCCACCCGCGTAGCCCCTCGAGCAAACGTTGACGCGCTTGCTCACGCGTTTGGCCGTGGGCAATCAACTTTGCAATCAGTGGATCGTAGAAAGGCGTGATCGCATCCCCCGCTTCGTAGCCGGTGTCGAGTCGAAGCCCTTCGAGTTCGGGCCGCAGCGCGAATCGCTCAATCTGACCCGGCTGGGGCGCGAAATTGCGCGCGGGATCCTCGGCGTAGAGCCGCGCCTCGATCGCGTGACCCGCGGGTGTGGAATTCCACGCGAGCTGGCTCAGGGGTTCACCCGCGGCAATTCTGAGTTGGGCTTCGACCAGATCGAGACCGTGAGTCAGCTCTGTCACGGGGTGTTCGACCTGCAGCCGCGCGTTGACCTCCAAAAAGCACAGGCCCCGAGCGATCAAACTCGGATCGAGGATGAATTCAACGGTTGCGACGCCTTGGTAGCGCGCGGCCGCGATCAACCGCTCGGCCTGGTCGTAAACCCGCGCCCTCTGAGCCTGATCGAGCATCGCGGCCGGGCTCGGGGCTTCCTCGATCACCTTCTGATGGCGACGCTGAGCACTGCATTCACGATCGCCGATCGCGCGAACAGCACCATGCGCATCCGCCATGACCTGCACCTCGATGTGGCGCGGACGCTCTACCCACCGCTCCAAGTAAACGCGGTCGTCGGCGAACGCGGCTTGGCTTCGCGCTCGACAGCTGCTGATCGCAGCTTGCAGCTCGGCGGGGCTCGATGCTCGCTGCATGCCAATGCCACCCCCCCCCGCAGCGGCCTTGACCAACACGGGGTAACCGATGCGAAGGGCTTCGCGTGCCGCGCGCTCGCCGTCATCCGCCGGCAAGGGCTCGAGCGTACCTGGCACTTGCAGCAGATCGAGACCCGCCGCCAAATGCCGAGCCTGGACTTTGTCCCCGAACAAGTCCAAAGCGCTTTCACTGGGACCGATGAACGTTACCCCAGCACCGCGCACGGCGCGGGCGAAGTCCGCATCTTCGCTGAGTAACCCGTAGCCTGGGTGTACCGCATCGGCGCCACTCTTCTCGATGGCTTCGAGCAAGCTAGCAACGTTGAGATAACTTTCGAGCGGACGGCTACCCCCGATGTGGACCGCGCTGGTCGCGCAACGCACGTGATACGCGCCCGCATCTGCGTCCGAATGGACCGCGACACTCTCGATACCGAGGCGCTGCAGAGTTCGAGCGATGCGCGCCGCGATCTCCCCGCGATTGGCAATCAGTACTCGTTTGAACATAGCCATGTCGATCGTTTATCCGTCGCACACAGAGGCCAAACGGGCGCGTTCAGTTCATCGTCGGCAACTTGCGCCCCTTGGCGCCATCATCCGATACGGGGGCCGTGACCCCGGCGTTGAGCGCCAGTTGCCCACATGCGGCATCCACGTCGTCACCGCGCCGCTTGCGGACCGAACAACTGATGCGCGCGCGAGACAAGATCTCGTGAAACTGCTCGACCGCCGCGTTGGACGACGTGCCTAGCCCCGAACCAGCGACGGGATTCATTGGGATCAAGTTCACTTTGACACGTAAACCGCCGAGCGCACGCACGAGTTTGCGCGCGTGGTCTGGGCTATCGTTCACCCCCGCGATCAACGTGTATTCGATCGTGATCCTGCGGCGTGGCGGCAGTGGGTACTTGCGCAGCACGCTCAGGATTTGAGCCACGTCGTAGCGACGATTCATGGGCATGATTCGGTTGCGCGTCTCGTCATCGGGGGCGTGTAGCGAAACCGCGAGTCCAATTTTACCGTCGAAGTCACGGCCGAGCTTCTCGATGTTCGGCACCAAACCGACCGTGCTCACCGTGATCCGTCGCGGGCTCATCCCAATCCCATCGGGATGCGTGATCAAGCGCAACGCGCGCAGTGTTTGCTCATAGTGATGCAGGGGTTCACCCATCCCCATGAACACCAAGTTACGCAGCCGCTCGTTGTCATCCAGGTAGCGTTTGGCGATCAACACTTGCGCCACGATCTCGGCAGATTCCAGACCGCGGCTGAGGCCAGCTTTGCCGCTCGCGCAGAATACGCAACCCATGGCGCAACCCACTTGCGTCGAGATGCACAAGGTTACGCGGCGCGGCGCTTCGCCACTCCACGTCGGTTCCCCGCCGTTCTCTTCGCCTTCGTCGCCATCATCCGCATCCGCGGCGGCGACGTCCGCGTCGTCGTCGTTGGTCATCGGGATCAGCACGCACTCCACGGCGAGACCGTCGCGCAGACGCAGCAAGAGTTTGCGGGTGCCGTCCGTCGAGCGCACGACGCGCTCCACTACGAACGGGCTTTCGAGTCCATCGTTCGCCAAGCGCTCGCGCAGAGACTTTCCAAGGTCCGTCATCTCGGCTGGGTCGAAGACTCCTCGCTGGTGAATCCAGCGGAAGACTTGGCCAGCGCGAAAGCGGGGTTCTCCCTGTTGGCTGAACCATTGTTGCCAGTCCTCGGGGGAACGCCCCGCAGGATGGGCCGGCTTGCTCGGTCGTGCGGATTCGCTCATGTGCTGCTCCTCTTGCTGGCGTTCCAATAGCCATCGAGTTCCTCGAGCGAGATCCCGCGCGTCGGCTTGGCGCGTTGATCGCGCGGCCAATCACCGTGAACCTCACGCACTGTGCGCTCGACATGCTCGAACCTCGTACGAAACTTGTCGCAGGCCGAGCGCAGCGCCAACTCCGGATCGACCCCCAAGTGGCGCGACCAGTTCACCAGCGCGAACAACAAATCGCCGAACTCCTCGTTGACGCGAGCTTGGCCTTCGCTCTTGGCCGCTTCCAGCTCGGCTAACTCTTCCATCACCTTGGCGCGCGCGCCCTCGGCGTCGGGCCAATCGAAACCGACCGCCGCGACCCGTCGCGACGTTTCGTCGGCGCGCTTCAGCGCGGGCAAGGCGCGCGGCACTCCGTCCAACAGCCCCCGCACTCCGCCCTTCTCTTGGCGCTTGATACGCTCCCAGCTCTGCTCGACTTGGCCCGCGGTCTCCGCACTCTCGTCACCGAAGACGTGCGGGTGGCGTCTGACCAGCTTCTCGCAGATCGAGCGCATCACGTCATCCGGACCAAAAGCCCCTCGGCGTCGCCCCAGCTCGGCCAAGAAAGCAACCTGCAGCGACAGATCGCCGAGCTCGTCGCACAATTCCGCGTCGACCCCACCGTCGATGGCGTCGATCACTTCGCAAGCCTCTTCGAGCACGTAACGCCGCAAGCTCTTCTCGTCTTGCTCGCGGTCCCAAGGGCAACCATCGGGAGCGAGCAGACGGCGCATGATGTTCACTAGTTGCGCAAATTGATCACCGGTCTGATCTGCCAGGGCGCGTGGAGGGGGAACCAATGTAGAATCGGGCATCGCAGGGGCTCGCTCAGAACAAGTATCGTTCACCTGTGTCACACAGCACCGTCACGACGATACCGCTCTCCAAGCGCCCGGCGACGTGACAGGCAGCCGCGACGTTGGCGCCGGATGACGGCCCGACGATCAAGCCCTCCTCGTGCGCCAAGCGCTGAACCATGCGCTGCGCCGTCACGTCGCCCACGGCGATCACTTCGTCGATCAGCGCGCGATCGAGAATCGCCGGGACGAACCCCGCGCCGAGCCCTTGGATGCCGTGCAAGCCGGGTTTGCCGCCGCTCAACACGGCGCAGCGCTCGGGTTCGACGGCCACTAGCCGCACCTGGTTGCCATGCGCGGCCCGAAGCGCGCGCCCGACACCGGTGAGTGTTCCTCCGGTACCCACACCCGCGACGAACGCTTTCAAGCCCGTCGGCACTTGCGCCAAGATTTCCGGCCCGGTCGTGCGCTCGTGCGCCAGTACGTTGTTCGGATTGGAAAACTGCTTGGGCAAGAACACCCCGGGAGTATCTTTCGCGATCTCCTCGGCGCGAGCGACAGCACCCGCCATACCCAGGGCCGCGTCGGTCAACTCGATCTGCGCCCCGTACGCCTTCAGCAGGTAGCGGCGCTCGATGCTCATGTCTTGCGGCATCACCAGAATGCAGCGGTAACCGCGCATCGCCGAAATCATCGCCAAGCTGATGCCGGTGTTGCCACTCGTCGCTTCGACGACGGTGCCCCCCTTGGTCAGTTCCCCGGACTGCTCGGCCGCGAGTATCATCGACAAGGCCGGGCGATCCTTGACGCTACCGGCGACGTTCTTGAATTCGGCCTTGGCCCACACTTGGGCGCCACCGCTGGGCGAAACCGCCCCCAGACGCACCAGCGGCGTTTGGCCAATCAGGCCGAGGGCGTTGTCGTAAGTTAGGCGTTCCACGCAGATCACCTCCCAAGCAAGCCACAAGCGGGAGGCAGAGCCAACAACCAAGGACTCAATAGATGCTCTCGACGATGCGCGCAGGCCGTGGTGCGCCGTCCTCGAACAGAGCGAGCCCAGTTGGCACTGGCTCGGGTAAGTTGACGAACGCGAGCCAGCCCCCGGCGCGCTCGCTGTAAGCGGCGCGCTCGAACCGCCCAAACCGCGCTTCGCCCTCCAGGGCGCGCAACTCCCCCCCGGGCCTGGTCTCGGGCTCACCCGCCACCAGCACGCGCCGCAACCGACGCGAAACCTTGCCTCGCATGTCCTGCATACACACGACCTCCTGGCCGAGGTAGCAGCCTTTTTGCCAGTCCACGGCTCGGCGCTCCAGCGCCGCCTCGTGCGGCCGATCACTCGAGCCGTAGTCCCCATCGAATTCGGGGACGTCGCGCTCCAGACACAAGCGCCGCCACGCGCTGGCGTCCAACTTGGGCAACGGCTCGAGCGCTTTGGCTTCGACTTCGGCGCTCTGCGCCACGGCCACGCCACCCAAGCCAAACAGATCGAGCTTGCCCGAGGCCACGTTCTCGGCGGCGAGCGCGGTAGCAATCGTCGGCGTTTCGGGCCCGATCACGAACGCCCAGCGATACGCGCTCGAGACGTCCTCGATCTCGGCATCCTCCATCACGAGCATGCGGTCGAACTGCTGTAGCAGCGCCGCCGCATGCGCTCGCGGCAGCCCTAGCAGCAGGCCTTCCAGGGACACGACGATCCACAAGGGGCTTTGGATCTTACCCAGTCGATTCAGGGCCAAGCCCCAGATGCCTTCGCGAGTGTTCACCTTGTTGACGTCACAGGTGACCAGGCCGTTGAGCCAACGCACGCGATCGGAACCGTGAACCCTGAGGGTCGCCCAGTCCAAGTCGAAGCGCGCGGCGCGTTCGTGCGCTGCCTGATCCGCAGCCCCTGCCGTCGGAGCTGGGCCTTTTTCGATGGGCTGACTCACAGCATCCCGTCGAGCCAGTACACGGGTCCGTCCTTGAGCTCGACGTCCCGAACCTGGCCATTTGCGCGAACGGACAGAACGACACCGCTCTGGACGCCGCCATTGATGGCGCTTTTGATCTGGTTCTCGCTCATGCCTTTGACCATCTTGCCGCCAACCTTGAGGATCTCCTCACCGCCGCTCAAGCCAGCGCGGCTGGCGGGCGAGTAACGTAAGACCCGGGTGATGGCGGCGCCATCCCCCCGCAGTTCGTAGTAGATACCGGTGCCCCAGCGTGCGTGGGCCGGCGCGAAATCCAAGTCGACCCGGCCTCCACCCTGGCAATACATGTCGAGCTCACCGGTCTCGAGCGCTTCGCTGCGCGCGTTCTTCTGCTCGACGATGCAGATCGGCTCCGGGTTGACGGCGTTGTCGTCCCAAACTTCGACTTTGACCTTCGCGCCTTTGGGAATGATGTAGTTGAGCTTGGGCGCGTCTTTCCAAGTCGGGCTCAGCGAATCGGTTTCGACGGTGGTCCGAAACAGTTCCTCGTCGTTGATGAACACGATGGCATAGGGATCGGGCGCGCCGCTGCCGAGTTCGTCCCAGCGCCGACCGTCGCGGGTGTGGTTCGGGATCTCCGCCGAGCGCACGGCGACATAGAACAGATCGACGGGTGGGGCGGGTTTGGGGTCCGGAACTGGAATCACAGGGCGCAACGGGGCGGCGACCTCGGGATAAACGACGGCACAACCGGTTTGGGAGGCGACGGCGAGCGCCGCTACGCCAAGCAATCCGCGAGCCAGCCATGCCTCGATTCGCCCTGCGGCTGAGGGCTGGGACGCCCCGCGATGAGCCTCCCCAAAAAGAGTAACTGGCACGGCAGATCGGCTCGAACTTTTGGACCACAACATCGGGGCGCAGACTACCATAGCCCCATGGCATCGAGTGAAGTCCCTGTTGTGCTGGTGGAGCGCTTGTCCGCACACGTTGGAACGCGCGTTCGACTGCGAGGCTGGCTATACAACCATCGCGCGAGCAAGAAGGTTCACTTCCTGGAGCTGCGGGATGGCAGCGGAATCGTGCAGTGCATCGTCTCGCTAGCGGACGCCCCCTCGGCGTTCGAGCTGGCCCAGCACGCGACCCAGGAGTCTTGCCTGGAAGTGACTGGGACGGTCAGTGCGCACCCCAAACAGCCTGGGGTGTTCGAAATTCAAGTCAGCGAGCTGTCGGGGAGTCCGACGCACGGCGAATTCCCGATCACGCCTAAGGAGCACGGCACCGACTTCCTCATGGATCATCGGCACCTGTGGCTGCGCAGCAAGCGCCAGCACGCCATCCTGCGCGTCCGCCACAGCATCATCCGCGCGGTCCGGGACTTTTTCGATGGGCGCGGGTTCACACTGATCGATGCCCCGATTTTCACGCCAAACGCGTGCGAAGGCACGAGCACGCTGTTCGAGACGGCCTACCACGAGGAAACGGCGTACCTGACGCAGTCGGGACAGCTGTACATGGAGGCCGCAGCCGCAGCATTCGGCAAAGCCTATTGCTTCGGTCCGACTTTTCGCGCCGAAAAGAGCAAGACCCGACGTCACCTTTCGGAGTTCTGGATGGTCGAGCCCGAAGTCGCATTCATGGACTTGGCGGGCGACATGGAGTTGGCCGAGCAGTTCCTCGAGCACATCGTGACCCGCGTGCTCGCCGAGCGCGGACCCGAGTTGACCTTGCTCGAACGTGATCAGGACAAGTTGCGGGCGGTCAAGGCGCCGTTTCCCCGCATCAGCTACGACGAGGCGGTCGCGCGCTTGGCCAAGCTAGGTCGCAACGTTGCGCACGAGGACGACTTTGGCGCAGAGGACGAAACGTTGCTGAGCGCCGAGTTCGATCGCCCTGTGATCGTTCATCGCTATCCCAAAGCGGTGAAGGCATTTTACATGAAGACCGATCCAGAGCGCACCGATCGCGTCTTGTGCATGGATTTGCTCGCACCGGAAGGTTACGGCGAAATCATTGGCGGTGGTCAACGTGAGGACAATCTGGATGTCATCGAAGCCGCCATCGAGGCGCACAAACTGCCGCGCGAGGCGTTCGAGTGGTATCTCGACCTCCGACGTTACGGATCCTTCCCGCATGCCGGTTTTGGCTTGGGAATCGAGCGCACGGTGGCGTGGATTTGTGGCTTGCCACACGTTCGCGAAACAATTCCGTTCCCGCGACTAATGAACCGTTTGCGGCCGTGAAGCGAAAACGTGCCCGGTGCGGACTGGCGACACGCTGCCGTTCGCGCTAAGAAACCAGATGCCACAGATCACGAGGGCGCAGCGTTCGCTTCGCATCTCGCTGATTCGAGTGAGCGAAGTTCGAACAGCTCTAGCAGCCGTGATCTCGCACTTCACTCTGGCAACTCGATCCGAACGCTCTGATCGCCGATCAGAGCGGGACCTTCGAGCTGCCTCATTCAGAGTGCGACACGGCGTGCCGTAGCCCCGAATACGAAATTGGTGTAGGTCAACCAAACATGGCGCGTCTTTTTGGATTCATCAGTAACAGACATGAGCTTGGCCCGCGCGTCCTGTTGGCTCAGGCAGAACACCTGAGGGTCAAGCGAACCGCCGCCTCTGGCGGCGTCGATTCGCCGCTTGGCTGGGGCGTCGGCTTTCATCAATTCGGTGAAGTGTTGCTCAGACGGCGTCCGTTGGATGAACGCCCCGAGATCGATCTGTCACAAGTGATCGAAGGCTTGAAGACGGACGTGCTCATCGGACACGTGCGTCAACCGACGGTGGGCGCCCTGCGCACCGAGAACACGCACCCTTTCCGCTATCGTCAGTGGTTGTTTGCGCAGACCGGCACGATCGAAGGCTTCGAGCAGCTACGCGAGCGCCTGCTAGACGCGCAGCCCGCTTTCTTGCGCCCGAATCTGCGGGGCGACACGGACAGTGAGCTGTTCTTCTATTTGTTCCTGTCCACTTTGCACGACGAGGGACACCTCAATGGTCACCAGGTGCCGCTACCGGTGATCTACGAGGCCCTGCGCGCAACGTTTCGCTTGGTCGATGGCTTGTGCGACGAAGCCAACTTGCCTCGTCACAAAGGCGATGCCTTGCTCACCAACGGCGAGCATTTGATTGCCATTCACCGCAGCGGCAAGCTCGCAAGCCTTGTGCTCGAGGACGCCGGCGAGATCGACGCGCTGCTCAATCCCGATTCGAGCCGAAACACGCGCGTCAGCAACGTCGATCAGCTGCGCTGCACCGTTTTCGCGAGCGAGTTGGATCCATTGCCGTCGAGTTGGCAACGCGCCCCAATGGGCAGCTTCATCGCCGCCACGCGCACGGCGGGTCCGGTCAGTGAAGCCATTTGAGTTTCGCCCAGCGAGTCTCGAGGTGGTATTCGCGTGATCTGGCAGAGCTCCCTGCTTCATGAAGTCGGCAAGCGGCGGCTCGAAGCCAGAGTCTGGTGCGCCGCTGCCTGCCTGCTCTTGGGCTGCCAGAGCGCAATGAGCCAAAACGGCGTCGCCAAAGGCGTAGCGGCCAAGCCCGAGACGGATCAGCAGGGAGCCCCGGTGTACGTGGTGGAGCGTTTGCCAGAGCCGATGAGTGCCGGTGACACGAACTCCAGCGTCGTAGTGCTGCAGAGCCCGAGTACAGAGGCGCCGCTCTACGACGCAATTCATCGCTTCTTCGACGCAGTTGCCACGGAATCACCCGACGCGATGACGCGCGTGCTCGATCCCAACGCCGTTGCTCATTTCGGGAGCGGGGCTCACACGTCGGTCTTGGGCAGTTGGCTTCGGCGATTTGCCCGTGCAGATTACCGCCGACTGAGCGCCGATGCCGTCTTCAGCCACGAGGACGTGGAAACGCTCTCGGCGACAGACGCGCGGCGGTTACAAGGGCTGAAGAGTCTCCCTCTGCTGCCTACGGGCAACGAAGTGTTGGCCAGGCTCACGATCGGCGAACCCGACAGCACTCTGCTCGGCTCATCGATGACGTTCGTGCTCGGGCCGACCGACAACGGCTATCGGATCCGCGCGACGTACGAAGAGCTCGCCCCCTGACGCGTCGCGATTGACACCGCGTCATCCGAGACGCTGCCGGCGTGGACGCTAAGTCCGCCGTTGGCGACGGCTCAGTCGTTCACATTCCGGACAGCACGAGGAAGCTGTCCTTGTAAGGCACTAGCTCCAACCGGTTATCCGCGATCGTGCGCCGCCACACGTCTCCCTTGGCCGTCGGGACTTGGTAGCTCGCGCTGTAGGTGTAATCGACGAGCAGGTGATCGTTGCGTCCCTTACCGATGCGCCGATATCGAACCTCGTAGCGCACGCCCTTGGCCTGCACGAAGCGTTCGTGCAGGTACTTGTCCAGTCCTGCCCGGTCCATGTCGTCGGCGGCATCGGTGTTGCCGCCGTCCTCGTAGTAGTCTTGATGCGCGATCTGCAGCAGGTAACCGATGTTGCGGTGCTCGACCGCGTGGCGATACTTCTCGCAGAAATCGACCAGCGAGCGGTTCTCGGGAGTGTCTTCGACGTCCGTGTTGGGGATCATCGGAGTCGAACAACCGGCGTTGAGGGCAACGCCGCACACCACAGTGGAAAGCCATGGCACCCAGCGACCGAGCTGGGTCAGGTGAGCGGAGGAGCGGGCAAGTCGAGTCATGGTCTGAGGGTTGGAACGCGCGAGCCTTTTGGGGCATTCCCGGGCGCGAAACTGCCAGAGCTTTGGCCGCGAGAAAAGTCGCGAACGCGTGCTTCGGCCGTTTGTCCCACTCGGCGCGTGTTTCTGGGAGCTTTGGGTTTGGGGTCTTGGAGCCGCAACTCAGCCCTGGGCCGCGCGCAGCACCTGTTCTACGACGTCGCTATCGCTCACGCGGTCGGCTTCGGCACGGTACCCGAGCACCATGCGATGCCGCAGCGCCGGCAGCGCCATGGCCCGCACGTCGTCGATGTCCGCGGCGGCCTCGCCGTGAACGGCCGCACGTGCCTTGGCAGCTAGAACCAAGGCCTGACTGCCGCGCGGCCCCGCACCGAAGCGGACGTAGTTCTTGACCTCACGAGGGGCCCCGACCTCGTCGGGGCGCGACAGGCGCGCCAACTTGACGGCCAAGGCAACCGCCTCATCGACGATCGGAATCCTCGGCACCAAGCGCCCGAACTCGAGCACCTGGGCGAGTCCAACGATGGGCTCCAGGTCGACCACGTCGGCCGACGTGGTGCGGCGCGCGATCTCGAGCTCTTCTTTCTCCGAGGGATAACCGACGTGGATCTCGAGCAGGAAGCGATCGAGCTGAGCTTCGGGGAGGGAGTACGTCCCTTCTTGCTCAATCGGGTTGCGCGTCGCGAACACTTGAAAGGGGCCAGGCAAGGCGTGCGTGGTGCCTCCCACCGTTACGCAGCGTTCCTGCATGGCTTGGAGCAAAGCCGCTTGCGTCTTGGGTGGCGTGCGATTGATCTCGTCTGCCAGCACCAAGTTCTTGAAGATGGGGCCGGGCATGAAGCTCAGCTGACGCCGCACGCCCTCCGCGGTGTTCACCTCGTTCAGCACGTCGGTTCCAGTGATGTCCGCGGGCAACAGGTCGGGGGTGAACTGTACGCGGCCAAACGAGAGGTCCAAGACTTTGGCAACGGATGACACGAGCAGCGTCTTGGCCAAACCAGGGACGCCAACCAACAGCGCGTGGCCACGAGCGAGCAGCGCGACCAACATGGAATCGAGCACGGCCTCTTGCCCAACCACCACGCGCCCTACCTCTTGTTTGAGATTGGAACACGCGCTTGCGCACGCAGATAGCAGCTCCGAATCAGACGGGGAGTCGTTCATCATTGGCTCCGACACTGGCTCTTAGAGCAGATCACGGAAGTTCTGCAGAGGAAAAATTTACGGCTGTAGGGCCGGCACTGGCTGCATCCGCTCGACGCTGGGGGGCGGTCAATCGTCTTGACGGGCCTCCTCGGGCCAGCGTTAAAGGTGGCGCTACGCTCCCTTCGAGACCCTACTGATGAACGCCGTACTGCGCCGAATCCTGCCCGTCATGTTGCTCGGCGTGTTGGTCTACGGCGTCTTCGTGATCTACACCGGGTACCACGCGATCAGTGAGAGCCTGGTGCACTTCAACTGGTGGACGTTCGCGCTGGCGCTCGGGCTCGCCTGCGTCAACTACGCGTTCCGATTTTGCAAGTGGCAGTTCTATCTGCGTGTGCTCGAGATCAGAGGGATCGCCGTTCTCGATAGTTTGCTGATTTTCTTGTCGGGGTTCGTGCTGACGATCACGCCGGGCAAGGTTGGCGAAGTCTTCAAGAGCGCAGTCATGCAGCGCACGCATTCCGTGCCTGCAGAACGCACCGCGCCGATCGTGGTCGCCGAACGCCTCACCGATCTGATCGCCATCGTGATCTTGATCGTGTGCACGAGCTCGACCTTGAGCGATGGCCTGCTCTGGCCTGCGCTAGGCAGCGTGGCCATCGCTTGCGGGTTCGTGGTGATCTACTGGCGTGCGCCGGCAGAGTGGCTGTTCAGACGCGAGGGCCCGAAGCTCTCGAAGATCATGCCCAAGCTGCGCAAGGCTTATGAGCAACTGCAGGTGCTTTCGTCGCCTTCGCGCTTGTTGTTGCCAGTGTTCTTGAGCGTGCTCGCTTGGGCCGCCGAAGGCTTGGCTCTGCACACGCTATTGATGGGCTTCGACCAGTCCGCCACGGTGCCTCAAGCGCTGTTCTTCTATTCGACCGCGACCTTGGCCGGCGCGCTGATCCCAATCCCCGGCGGACTCGGCATCACCGAGACCTTGATGCGCGAGCAACTCGTGCGCGTCGCGAACGTCGCGCTTGGTGCGGCCACCGCCAGCATGTTGCTGGTCCGCTTTGCGACGCTGTGGTGGGCCGTGCTCGTCGGCTTCGCGGCCTTGGCGCTACTGCGTTTGCGCTTCGGTGAGCTCAGTCGCGGGGACGTGCTCCCCGCTCCCCCAGCGCCCACCCCCTGACGGCCTCTGCGCAAGCGGGTCCGGTGAGCGAAGCATCACAAAGCGAGCGTCCGGGCTCTCGCGCCGCCACATCACGGCATCGATGAAGTAGTGGTGGACGTTGATGAACACGCTCAGCGCGGCCAAATGAGGCGTGGGGCCGAGCGGGTCGATCTCGTCGAGTAAGACGAAGCGCGAATCCAAGAACTCGGGCAGAGCGCGAAACGCCAACCAACCGAGCACGAGTGAGCCAAAAAACAAGCCACCCAGCGCGAACGATAGCCGTGGCGCGCGCGCATCGGTAGCCAGAGCACGGACCTGATTAACCCGCCACAGTGCAACGAAGTAGAGGTACTGCGCGCCGTGCAAGGCCGGAATCACGTAGACGAACAACGGATCCCAACGCGATCCGATCGTCCAGCACCAGACGGTGACGAGAAAACCCAAGAACGGCCCAATCGGCGGTAACGCGCGGCGCCGACGCACGTGCGAGATGACAGCCCACAAAAGCCCCGCAATCGAGAGCCACAAGCCCACTCGCGTGACTTGATCGAGCCCGTGCGGATGGGGCAGCGACGTGTAGAGCACCCCGTTGAGACTATTGAGGCGTCCCGGATCGGCTGGATGGGTGCGCGCGAACAACCACCCCGCGAGGCAATGGGCCAGCACCAAGCGCCGCTCCAGCTTCGAAAAGTGAACGCCCCGTCGCGCGGACAGCACCATCACGACGCCGAAGCCTTGCTTGACGTAGTGCCACCCGACCAACACGAACATCAACTGCATCGCCAGTCCAAGGCGCTGCGCCGAGTGCGCCCAAAGCGCATTGCCCAACCACGCCATCAGCGCCAGTGGCACGAACAGTCCGGCGACGCGAAAACGCCACCGCTGAAGCGTCGCCAGCGTGGCATCCCAGGCCGGCTTCAGGCCGCGCCGATAGAACAGCAAATAGGAGACCAGAAAGTGCGGGTTGTTGATGAACATTGCGGCATGAAACATCAACATGCCGATCAGCGCCTCGGAATGCTCCAAGCCAACTTGCCGGCGATAGATGACGAGCGCGGGCAGGATGAACAGCGTGGCGCCCCCCACCGCCAGGAACTCTCCGAGCGAGGTCAACCGCTTGGACATGCTCAGCCCTGCGCCCCCAGTGTGCCCGACTCAAGCGCACGCAGCCCGAGCAAGGCGGCCTGAAAATCCGTAGGCGGAGGTACTTCGAAGCGCAGGCTGATTCCCGAGCGCGGATGCCGAAACCCCAGCACCCCAGCGTGCAACGCTTGACGTCGTAGCTCTGCGCGGGCTCGATCCAAGCCGGGGTCCTCGATGGGACGCCCGTAGAGCGCGTCGCACAACAGCGGCGTTCCCCGCTGCTCCGCCAAGTGAACACGGATCTGATGCGTGCGCCCCGTTTCCAGGACGCACTGCAAGTGCGCTGCGCGTCCCGCGAACGTCTCGAGCACGTTCACGGTTGTCACGGCCCGCTTGCCGTAACGAACACGGCTCGAAAACTTCAGGCGTTGGTCGGGATGACGCCCATACAAAGTCTCGATGCGCCCCGCCTCGGGGATACCCAACGTCAAGGCTTGATACGAGCGCTCGATCCGATGGGCAGCGAACAGCTCCTTCAAGCCCTCGCGCGTGGGGGCATTCTTCGCGATCACCAACAAGCCGCTCGTGTCCTTGTCGATGCGATGCACGATGCCGGGCCGCGTTTGACCCTGTGGGTCGCGTTCATCTGCTGGCGGCCTGCCGAACCCCGGCAACGCAAGCAACCCATTGACGAGGGTGCCGCGTGCGTGTCCACGCGCTGGGTGAACGACTAATCCTGGCGGCTTGTTCACGACGATCAGGTCGTCGTCCGAGTGCACGATCTCGAACACGACCGAGGCATCGGGCTCCGCCTTGGACAACGGATCGGGGCCGGGCACGACGTCGATGATCATGCCGGGCCGCGCCTTGTCCTTGGCGCGACAAGTGACGCCAGCCGCCGTCACCCTACCCTCGCTGATCCAACGTTGGATCGTCGCCCGCGACACGCCCTCGAACAAGCGAGCCAACGCGCGATCGATGCGCTCCACTGCTGCGCCCGCGGGAACGGTAACGCGTGTCGCCGCCATCACGGCTCCTGGGCGCGGCACTTGCGTCCCACGCATCGGCCTAGAGCACGCCGTTCGAAGTTTTCGTCCCGGTACCGCGTCGCCTGCCGCGGGGCGTTCACCACATGGGACTTTTCACGTGGGCCTTCGAACGAACCAAGATATCGACCAGCGCCCGATCGTAGAGGTTGCGCTGATACAGATTCGGCGAGACGCGACTCTTGTACAGCGCACGCCCCTCTTCGATCTCCTCGCTCAACTCTTCGAACAACGAGTCCGTTTCGATGCCGCGAATGATCTTCTCTTCGTTGTAGAGCGAAAGGTCGCTCGCGATGGCGCGGGCCAAGCGGCGGGCGGCTTCCTCGGTGTCGATCAACGGCATGCATGAATTATCGCGGCATCCGGCGGAAGTGTCAAAAACTGGGGGACGAAGTTCGTCCCTTTGCCGGCGCAGGAAAGTCGGGGAGCAACCCCAATTCGCACAGATCGCGGATCACTTCGCACGCCGGCAAACCCACGACGTTGGTGTAGGAACCCTGAATACTCTGGACGAGAAAGGCGCCTATGCCCTGCGCGGCATAAGCGCCCGCCTTATCCAAGCCTTCGCCGGTTCGGGCGTAACGCTCGATCTCCTCCGTGCTCGCCGAACGGAGTGAAACCTCGCTCTTTATGGTGCGCGCGCGGTGTACACCCCGCGCCGAGCGCAACGCGTAGCGAGTCTTGACCACATGAACGCGGCCGCAGAGACGAGTCAAAAGGCCGATCGCGTCCGCGATGTCGGCGGGCTTACCAAGTACTTCATTATCCAGCAGCACTACTGTGTCCGCGCTCAGGGCACAGGCGGCATCGCCCCAACCGTGCGACTGCAGCGTGGCCTCGAGCTTTGCCTCCACGATTCGCTCGAGGTAGGCGTCAGGCACTTCACCCGGCAGCACGACCTCGTCGATGTGTGAAGGCCGGATCAAGAGCGGGATGCCCAAACCCGCGAGGATGTCTCGGCGCCTGGGCGACGCCGACCCCAGAAGCAGGGGGGATTCCGGGCCAAGCGTCGTGGAGCCAGTCGGAAGCGTTTGCGGAGACATGCGGTGCGTCTATCATGCCAGCCGTAGTGCTTCAGCGGCTATTGGCCTGTATCGGAGTGGGGATCGGGCTCTTGCTGGCTCCCGGCTCCTTGGCGCTCGCCGGCTGCCTAGGCCCGTATGCAGACTGTTGGTCCGCGGACGACGCCTGGCCCGAACCCTTCCAAGGCTCGGGACTGCTTACGCCATCGATCGAGCCCGTTCGCTCGACGTTCAGCGCGGGGTTGGCCCTCGGCTACTTGCGAAACCCGGTGAACGTCGTGGCCGCAGCGCCAGACCCATACGGTGACCAGATCCGTGTCGTCGGCGATTGGCTGCCGGCGCGCGCGCTTTTTTCCATGGGCTGGCGTGACCTCGAATTCGGAGCCGTGCTGCCGTTCGGGTTCGGAGCGAGCGGCACTGGCCTGGCAGGAGTCACCACCCGAACGGAGGCCTCGAGCTTGTCCGGCATGGGAGCCCCGCGTCTGGCTGTTCGCTTTGCGCGACGCTTTGGAAACTTTCAGCTCGCAGCCACCGAGCAACTGGTCCTGCCGCTGGCCGCAACGGGGACGTTCCTAGGGAGCAACGGCTTCGGCTACGCGCCAGCGCTTCTCGGACAGTGGGACGGAGCCCGCGCGTGGCTCAGCGCGTCGCTGGGACTGCGCCTGGCCAGGTCGAGCGCTTTCGGTCCTTCACGCTTCGGCTCGAGCGCTGCACTGGCCATGAATACGGGGGTTCACGTCAGTCAGCGCGTGAAGCTCTTCGCCGAGACATTGGTGCTGCCTGCCTTGAACGAGGACGATTTCAGCTATCCCTCCGCCAAACGCTACAGCTGGCGAATACCGGCAGAGCTACTGCTCGGAGCACGCCTGGACACCTCCCAACTCCGTGTATCACTTGGCGCTGGAACGAGCCTGCCGCTGACCAGGGAGCACGTCGAATATGCCGATGGTTCGAGCGCGACGACCAGCCGCTATGCGGCTCCACCTAGCCCGGCATTGCGTATCGAGCTGCGTGTGGAGACCCACTGGCAGTGAGCGAGCCGCGTCCGCTCAGAAGACGCGTTCTTCGACGAAGATGTGGTCGCCTGCTTGCAACATCGGATCCTCGCCCGACCCCGAGGTGATCGCTTCGAAGTCGAGCAACACGGTGACGCTGCCGCCCTTTCGCAGACGGCGAGTGAGTCGGATGTGATGGGTCTTGGCGATCGCGTTCAGCCCGCCCGCCAACGAAACGCCTTGCACGAAGGTCATGCCCGGCTGAAACGGGAAGCTGCCTGGTCGTTGGACTTGGCCCAAGACGCTGATCTGTTTGCTGCGGTATTCCGTCACCCGCACGATGATGCTGGGATCGGTGTAAACCTGATGCTCCATCAACCAGTTGCGGATCAGCCGCGAGACCTCTTGCGGCTCCAGACCTGCGACCTTCAAGGTGTGCATGTACGGCGCTTCGACAGTCCCGTCCGAGGCAACCTGCAAGTCCACCGGCGCGGTCTTTTCACCCACGATTTGCAGGGTAAAAACATCGCCCGGTCCAAGCGCAGTGCTCTCTTCGGGCGGCGGTAACGGAACCTTGGAGCCCGTACGGGTCGCCCCACAGGCGAAAGCTCCTAACGCACAAAGCCCGATGAAGACGTCTCGGCGCGTGCATCGCCTCGGCCGAGACACAGTCGTCGAAAAGCTCTGCCCTGCTAGGGCGCCGCCGACCCCCTCGTCTCTGTTCACAGGAACCAACGCGCTCCCACCAACACCGTGAAGCGTGTGTACTTCAACGCGTCCGTGCCGCCGACCAGCGATACGACGTTGTTGCGCGGGCTCGAACTGAACGCCGAGTTCAAAAACAGAGCGAAGCTCTTCATCACGCGGTACTCGCCGTACAAACCGACGTCTTGCCGCAGCTCGCGCAGCGTGCCTTTGATCAACGGACGGCCATCGGCGTTGCGCGGGGTCGAGTGCCGCACCGAGGCAACGCCGGCGCTGGCTTGAAGGTAAACGACGCCCGCGAGCATCGCCGACAGCTCGAGGTACCCTTTGTCGATCTTGTAGTAGTTGGCCAAGTCACTGGTGAAGCCGTCGTGAAAAGCGCCAAGCTTCAAGGTCGAAAACCCGACGTTGGCTGCCGTCGGATCCGCTTGCCCGGCGGCTCCGATGAACCAGGTGAGCTCAGCTCGACCGATCGGGTTATCGAACTCTTCCTGCACGCCGTTAGGGTAAGGCGTGGTGAAGATCGATTTCCAACCGCCCATCAGCAAGGCGCCGATGCTCGAGGTGATCAAGCCGTTGACACCGAGCTGCGACGCCACCGGCGTGGAGTCCGGCACGCGCGCGTCGAGGCTGCGATGAACGACGAAGCCAACGTCTCCTTGGTAGAACAGTCCGGTGCGCGGCAAAAAACGCCAGACGCCACGCGTCTGTAACCCATGAACGACGGTGTCGAGCGCGTAAGCAGGATCGTCGTAGTTCGTCAAACGCGCGTTGTAAGCCCAGTGCCATTCCAACAGACCCCCGCCCGGACGCCAACGCAAATCCCCGCCGCCCGCATAAGTGCTGTGGTCGAGCGCCAATTGCCCGGGACTGTTGTAGGGCTGATCGATGCGCGTGTAGCCCGCAGTGAGGCCTACGCCCCAAGGCCTCTCGGGCAGAATGTCGACGCCCGCGTTCAAGTCGGCCCCCACGTAGGAGCGGCTGTTCACATCCGACGAGTACTGATCCCTCGTCGCGAACAACTTGTCGTAGCTGAGCGCGAGCGTACTGCGAAATCGGGCTTTCGGCGGCTCGGGCGGCACATCGTCAGGTCCGGTGTCCGTGGCCGTCGTGCGCTGTTGCCCCAGCGTCGAGAGCGACAGCGAAGGCGTGATGCGCAAGCGCACTGTCGGGATCGTGGGTTCACCCGATGTGCCCGCAGCCAGAAAGAAGTTCGAATCGTAACCGAGCTCAGCGGCTACCCCTGGGTGCAGCTCGAGGTTGCCGGCGCGAATGCCGGCCCCTTGCGTCTCACGCCGATCCTGGAGCCAGGGCTGCGCCGTCTGAGCGCTAGCCGTCGGCCCGAACACGAACATCAAAAGCGTTAGGGCGAAGCTCGCTGACGCGAACACCACGAACGAACGTGGGCAAAATGCACGGAGCTCCTCGACAGGGAGGGCAAACCCGAGGAGACCGTGTCGTCGGCGTCGTGGTCGGTAATCTCGCCGCAATGAGAACTCAGTCACCCTTCTCCTAGTTCAGTCTCAAAGCGTTGATCGATGCGCGCCGAGTCGGTCTGCTGATGGCGGACGCAACGAACGTTGGCGCTCCAGCGCGTTCGATGACCTGAGTCGCGCGCAAAGAGGCACGTATGCCGAAGCTTACGATCTCCTGTTCCGCCTGAAGCGCGAGGTTGGTTCATGCGTCCTTGTGCTGCATGGCGCATCTCGATGCGTGAAAAAGCGCGCTAGTCGACGGGACTCGGGACGAGCGGCACGACGGCTGCGATTGGCGGTGTGGCCACTGCCGCGGGATCGGGCGCAGGCAAGTTGGGATCTACGTTCACCACCAGGGTCGAGTCACCCACGGGACCCGCTTCTTCTCCAAGACATTGATTGGCCTCAGCCACCAAGAATTCGACGCGCTCACTGACGACGGCCAGTAGCCGGTACTCGTGGCGAGCCCGCGCCTCCGAACCTCTCGTCAGCGCAGCAAGCAAACTCGCATTGCGATCCTTGGCTGTACCGAGCGCCAACCCAACCTGATTGTTCTTGTCGGCGAGGCAGAGCACGCGCACCACATCGCGTTGATCTTGGGCGGTCTCCAGCATCGCGGCGATCTGATCCTCTACCGAATCGATGCGCGCCACGATCGCTTTGCCGCGCTCCTTGATCTGGGCGATCGTCATGTTGTCGCCTGCAGTCGTGGCCGAGCCCTCGAGGCTTCCCGCCCCAGGTGAACCCGATGAGGAAGTGCTCGGCGCAGCCAGCTGATTGCCCTGTGGTTGACTCGCAGCCGTCCCCGCGTAACCCAGCAACGCGGCACTCAGCCCGGCAACTTGGAGGGGCCTCGCCCAGTTCTCGAGTGAAATCTTCATGGTTGACCGACCTCCTGAGTGCTGAAGTTAGACAGCAACGACACCAGCGTCAACGCGCATCGCGTCCTGATCGCTGATCGCCCCGGTGGTGCAAACTGCTTCACCGCTGCTGGCTTCGCTGCTTCCGTCACGGCCTTCCTCACCATCTAGTGCTCACTGCTTCACGGCTTCGCGGCTCACTGCACCGTGGCGAGTCATTGCTTCACGAAGGTCACGGGTACGTCGATCACCGCGCTGCCGCCATCGGGCGGGTTGAAACGACCACTTCGGGCGCGGCGTTTCACGCATTCGACGACCTCGGCGGGTAGATTGCCGCTGACGCTGGCTGCCACGCCCGTGACGCCACCATCAGCGCCGACCTGAATCTTCAACGAGATCTTGCCCGAGGCATCGGGGTTCGAAATCAGCCCCTGGTTGTAACAGATGTGAAAACTGGGCCGCATGCGCGCGATCACTCGCGACGCGTCAGTCACCTGCCCTGCCACCACGTTGGCGCCGCCGACCGAAGCGCTGCCCTTGGGCCCATCTACCTTTGCAACGTTGCCGCTCGTACTAGGCACCGATTTACCAGCGGTGCCCATGTCCTTGAGCGAGCCCAGTGCCCCAGGCGTGAGCGCACCGCCGCCGGGTCCAATCTTGAGGCCACCTGGGCCTAGGCCCGAAACACCCGCGCCACTTGCGGCAGCTTGGTCGAGCACGGACAGCGCGATGTTATCGCTGCTGGACAGAATATCGGAAGTCGCCGTCTTGCCGGTATTGGCTCCCAAGATGCCCATGTCGAGAGAATCGAGCTGCTCGACCAAGGCGGCGGCCTCAGCCTTCGAGATGTGCTTCGGATCCTGGCTCGGCTTGGGTTCGGCCTTGGCAACCGGCTTCTGCTCGGGCGCCTTCTCCTCTTCCTTCTTGTCCTGTTTCTCCTCGACGTTCTTCTCTTCGACCTCGGGCGGAGGCGGCAGACTCTTGAACTGCTCCACTAGATTGTTCAAGTTAACGTCGTAGTCGACCACGGGGTCGAGCCAATCGGAGTAGATGGCCCCGATCGCCATGAAATGCGCCAAGAACGAGAAGGCGGCGATCATGGTCGTCATCCAGTCGATGCCGACCGCGCCGCGCATCACGGCGACGGGCAACTGAGGACGAGGCTGCGCTGGAGGGGGCGACACGAACTGGAAAAGCAACGCAGTGTCGCCGAGCACAACCTTGCCGCGGATGTCATCCTGCAGCGGCAATCGGTAGCAGTCACCCTTGCGCTGGGCTTTGCCCTTGAGATCCGACAGTTCCGTCAGACCTTCGGGCAACGCAACCTTGCCGCTCATGGCATCGGTGAACTGCAGAACGTAGCGACCGCCCTCGACGTCGAACAGTCGAAACTCGACCGGAATGTGTGCCGACGCCAGGACGAAGGTATTGCTTTCGTTCGAGCCGATGCTGACTGCTTCACGATTGCGCAGCACCCGTTCTTCCACCACCCGCCCGGACCGAACCAAACCCAAACGCAACACGCGTTGTCCGCCGGGTGTCGCGGCCCGCATGACCTGAGTCATCTGCCCAGAGGGCGCCAAGGAGGTCGAGGAAGTGGTCTGCTCGCTCATGTGAACCGTTAAGCTCCTATTACGCTCTAGACGAACATCCTTCGAATCGCTTGCGGGTCGCCCCTGTACGCCAAGCTAAAGACTAGTGCTTGAGGCCGGCTGGGCCAACGGTCAGTGGCCAAATAATCCCAACAATCCGGCAGGTTGAAGCGTCTTTCCGATCGCGTTCAGCAACACTGGAATTCCGGTGTGTTGCACGCTCATCACCGTGCCGCGAGCCCTCAAAATGGGGCGGCCCCTGCGCGCAATCGCTCAATCCGCCTCCTCCAATGTTCACGCGCCGATCGCGCCGCGCTTGCGGCGCGCCTGCCGTACAGAGCGGACACGGCCCAGCCAACCACTCCCACCGCACCGCAGGTCGCTGCGATCTGCAGCGACTGGGCCCACGTGAGCACGACCCCCAGCCCAGCGAAGCCCAAACAGATCCGCTCTGGACTGCGCTCCACCCCCTTGTATCGACCAAGCTCCGCATCGATTTCACGCGTCAACTCGTTGAGCAACGCACGCCTCAGCGCAGCGTCGCTCGCGCTCTCGATCTCGGCGAGCTCGGTTTGAAATCCGCGGGCACCAAGCTTGCGCATGGCCCGCTCGTGCAGGCGTGCGAAGCGCACCGCGAACAGCACACCAAAAACCGCGCTCCAAAAGACGACGAGCGAGAACAATGGAGCGTCAGACACGAACGCCCCCTGCCCCTAGCGCAATCTCGAAACCCCGCACGGACCTCAGAACGACGCGGTGCTCAGAACGGCGCCTTGTAGACGGCCTTGGTGATTCGATCGAGAAAAGGCTGGCGCAATTGAGCGAGCGTCATCTTCGGCTGAATACGACTCACGTCCACGGCGGCAATCGGCTTCTGCACACGGCCGACGATCGTGACCTCGCTGATCGTGACCACCTTGCTCTGAGCTTGCGCCGCATGCCCAATCAGCAACGTGCCCGCGAGGCCGAGCGCGATCAATGCGGCCTGCAGATGAACACGTGTGAGATGCGTCACAGAGCGATCGAGGGTCGGGTTGGTCATGCTCAGGGGGCTCCGAAATCGCCAGGGGCTAATTGCTTTGGCGGCTTGCTGGGTGCGGGCGCCGCCGTGCTGGGTGAAGATGCCGTCGGGGCTGCACCAGTTGGGGCTGCACCAGTTGGGGCTGCACCAGTTGGGGTTTTGGCGGACGACGTGCCGCTCGGCGCGGGATTGTTAGCGGCAGCCTTACCCTGCGCGGGCGGCGCGGACATGTCTCCGCTCGAGGGGTTGGCTTCGGACTGCGCGGCCGCGGCGTTGGACTCCTTCATCGCCTCGAGCACGGCCTTCTTGTTCTTGGCTCGTGCGATCAACTCCTGTGCGTCATCGCCAGCGCCGGGTTTTGGATTGGGCTCCAACTTCGCGAACTGTTCGAACGCGCCAAGTGCGCGATCCAGTGCCTGCTCCGGAGTAACACTCTCGACTTTTCCGAAGAGATACACGAGGCCGATGTCGTAATACGTCTCAGCTTGTTTTGGAGCGGCTTGCGACACCCAATCGAGCTGAGTCAGAGCGTCCTTGGCCCGCCCTTGCAGGCGATAGGCGTCTCCCAGATTCAAGTGAATCAGTGGGTTAGCAGGCTCATAAGCGAGCGCGCCCTCGAGCAGCGGGACCGCGCCGTCCGCGTTTCCCGCTTCCAGCATGTAGCCGGCCAAATTCAACCGCGCCTCGACCAAGTCAGGCCGCAATTCGACCGCACGTTGAAACTCCGAGATCGCCTGATTGCGCCGCAACTGCTCTTTGTAGATCAATCCGCGGATCAGGCGCGCTTCGGCGTTGTTCTTGTCGCGCGGCGGATTCTCGCTACCATAACCGTCGAGGATCGCCGTTAGCGTGTACAGCGCGAGATCCAGCCGCCGATTGCGGTAGTGGTCGCGTGCTAACACGACCATGGCAGGGCGGTAGTCTGGATCCTTCTTCAGGGCTTGCTGGGCCAGCGCTTGGGCCTGCACCGAATCTTTCTGGACGCTCTTGATCTCCGCCATGCAAGCCAGGATTGCGGCGCTGTTCGGCGCCCGAGTCTGCTGGCGTGACAAGAAGCTTTGCGCTTCGGCAGCGCGGCCCTGTCGCAAATACAAGGTCGAGATCGCGGTGATCGAAGGCTCGTAGTCGGGCAGTATCTCGAGCGCGCGCTCGTGTTCGGCGACGGCGCGACTGGAATCGCCCAAGCGCTCGAACGTTGCGCCCAGCGCGTAGTGCGCTTGATAGGCGCGCGGATCGGCGTTAATCGCCTGCGTCAACTGCGCTTCGGCGCCCTTGAGATCACCGCTCGAGAATGCGCGCATGCCTGCTTGGTAAGCGGTCGCGGCTTGCGCGTTCATCTTTGGTCGCTTCTCGGCAACTTCGCGGGCACTTTGACGCTTGGCGGGGGCCGAGGCAGCGGGCTGTGCAACCTCCGGCGTCTGCAGCTCGCTCTCGGTCGAAGGGCTCAGGGGCTCTGATTTCGGACCACAGCTCGCAAGCGCAATGAGCATGAGCAGTGCGCCTGGCCCGCACACTGCGCGGCCGAGTGTGAAGCGTGAGCGACTCATGGCGCGCCTCCCGCATCAGCCGTCGAGGGCGTCAAGAGCTCGACGTCGGGCACCGTCACCATGCCGGGACGCAAGCGCAGGAACATGCCTTCGGTGTAATGCAGATCGTTTACTCGGGCCGCGTAGTTCGCCAGCTTCTGCTCGCCGACCACGTCCGTCAGGAACGCGAGGCGTCGAATCGCGCGCACTACCGCGGCGTTGTTCACGTTGTAGCGACGTGCGAGCACGACTGCAGCGCCATAGCGGTCGACCGCTATTTGATCCGCGCTGGCGAGCTCTCTGTCCTTCTGCTCTTGCCACGCCGTCTCGACCTTGGTGCGCACGGCATCGGCCTTTTCTTGCAACGCCACGTTGTCGCTCTCCTCGGCGCGCCGCAGCAAGTCTTCCGTCTTCTTGTCGAACATGATGAGCTCGGGAGCCCGCGTGTTGTAGAGCCCAGAGCGTAACGAATCGTAGAGGCTGCCCTGGCGCGCGATCGCGGCGGTGGCCCACTCGGGCGCGCCGTATTGATCGACGACCGCTTGCAGTTGATCGTACCAGCCCTTGGCTTCGCCCGCGTCCTTGCTGTACGCCTCCAGCACCTGCTGGGGTGTGCCCTTGTAGCGATGGTGTCCCGAGTCGTAATCGAACTGTTTCTTGATGTCCTCGTCCAGCATCACGAAGGCGCCCTCGGCTGCCATGCTCGCTTGCCGCGATCCGAGCGCCGAGTTCACGCCTTTGTCGTTCAAGGGGGCCGCGCTGCGCATGCGGATGAAACCCGTGATGCAGCGTTGCCACCACTGATTCTGTTGGGCATCCCCTGCCGAGCGCTTCATCTTGGCCATCCAATACGAAGCTTCGACCAAGAACTCGGTGGCGTCCGAATCCTTCTCTCGCGACTCGTAGTAGCGGCGCATCGAGGCTTCCGCGCGTTGTCGCGCCTGCGCATTCGCACCGCGGTCTGGACTCAGCGAGTCCCACTGTTTGAGGTCCTTGCTGGCAGCGACGAAGTCGGCCTCTGCCAAATCGCGATTGCTGGCACCTAGCCGCGCAAAGCGATCACGCGATTGGCCCATGGCCTTCTCGTCACCGAGACTCGCGGAGAGGTTCATGGCTTGCTGCGCCGCAGTCCGTCGATCGTCATCCTTGAAGTGCGAATTGGCGGCGATGGCTTCGAAGGTCTTGGCGGCCTTGGGATAATCGAAGAACAAGACGTAAGCGTTGGCCAGCGCGTCGTAGGCCATCTTCAAGTACTTGGCGCGATTCTCGTAGCGTGCAGGGTTGGCCTGTACCGGCGGCTTGGCAGAGGGATCGCCCTCCTTCAATTGGCGCAGCTTGTCGTCGTTGCCATAGCGCGCGATGAACAGTTCGTACATCTCGATGGCTTTGTCGTATTCGCCAACTTGCTTGTAAGCGTACGCGCCGTTCATGGCGGCTTCGGGAGCTTCGTCGCGATCGGGGGCTGCATCGAGGGCGACTTTGTAGGCGGCAGCGGCAGCGCGCCACTTCGACTCACGCTCCGGACCGTCCTTTTTCGCTCCCGCAGCTTCGTCGTACAACTTGCGTGCATCCAAGTAGGCGACGCCTTGACGCACTGGCGTGCGGATTGCTTCTTCCGCAACGCGAGTCTCTTCGTCGAACGCGCAGCTCTTGGAGTCGACTAGCTTGCGGCTCTGATCGGCGTCGCCCTCGAAGTTGCTCATCGAGACGAGCTTTTCCCAAGAGCGGTAGCCCCACTCGTTGGCACCGCAGTACTGCTGGTAGATCTCGGCAAAGCGCGAGCGCGCTTCATCGAACTGACCGTAGACGAAGTAGAAATCAGCCGCTTGAAACGCGTAAAGGAGTGCGTTCTTTTGCGGATCGTCGACCGGATCGATGGCTTCGTTGTACTCGTCACGCGCGGTGACGGCGGCGGTCACTTCGCGCGGCACCGCGATCTTCAGCGCCTTGCGATCGTCGCCTTCACCATCGAAGCTGACTGCATCTTGACGAGCAATGCCCTGGGCGCCGCCCGTCTCTTCGTATTGGCGATAACGCGACTCGAGCACTTTGTCGGCCAGCACCACCAAGTAGTACGCGGCGGGCTGCAGGTACTGATCGTCCTCGTTCGAATCGCGCACCTCTTTGGCGGCGCGCACCGCGTCGTCGATGGCGGGCTGAGCGGGGCTGTCCCCGAGTTGGATGCCGAGGACCAGGCCCCAAAAGCGAGCATCGGCAAGCCAAAACCGGCTCTCGTACGCGTCGATCGCATTCGGGTCTTGCTCTAGGTAACCGGCCCAGCCCTTGGCCGCGAGTCCGTACTCCTCGACGGCCCGGGCCAAGATTTCACGCTGCTGACGTTCGTCCGAAAGGTCTTTGGCGCGCGCAACGTGACTGCGCGCCGCATTGGTGTGATCGGCCGCCGCGCGTTGCAAACCACGACGCACCAAGCGCTCTGCCGTGTCGAGCGCCTCGGGATCGTCTTGGTTCTTGCGCGTCCACGCCGATTTGCCGACGTAGTCGGCGAGCTTGGTGCGCGCTGCAAGCGCTTGCGCCTGAGCTTCTTTGCCGACGGCCGACCCCTCGGGGGCCAGCCGCGCCAGCTCGTCGTACATGTCGGCCACGCGATCTTGCATCGCGGGTGCGTCGCGATCGAGCGGGAAGTTCTTGAGCGTGAGTTCGAGTGTCGCGATCGCGTTGCGATTCTGCGTGAGATCCGTGAACTCTTGCGCCAGAGCCTTGTAAACCTCGACGGTCCACTTCTGATCTTGGGGGATCAGTTTTGGGTCCTGAACTCGCTCGATCGCGATCTTGAGTCGCTCTTCTTGCTGTACGGGATCGGAGACCTCGTCGAACACGTCCGCGCGCGGGATGAACGGATCCTGCGGACGCGGGCCGTCGAAGTCCGTCTGCGTCAGTGAACCCGCGATGTAGGTATAAGCTTCGTTGCGAAAATCCGCGCCGGTGTCGCCCGTCTCTTTTTCCTGTTGGTCGGCGTAGTGCAACAGTTCGATGAACCACTTTACGGCCTCGCGATAGCGCTGCTGCTTGTAGTAGGTCCAAGCACGCTTGTACATCGACACGCCGTACAGTGGCGGCTTCTTGAACTCCATCGCGCGCTCGTAGGCAACGGCCGCGCGGTTGAAAGCGTAGGGACCTGCACCAAGATCGATTTGGTCGAAATGATAGTTACCGAGCTGCCACCAAACTTCCGCGACGTAGCGTGGCTCCTGTTGAGGCTTGACCTCTTGGGGTAACGCTACGCAGGCCTCGTAGGGATTGATGAAGCTGAGCTCGAGCGACGGGTCCGGCGCTCGAGCGGGCCCCTTGCGTTCCGCTTCGAGCTGATCGAGCGGGATGGGGTTTTTGTTGTTCCACTCGTCCCAGAACCTGTCATTGTGGTCTTGGGGTAACGGCTGCAACAGGATCTTCTGAGGCGCGTTGGGGTCATCTTGCACGCTGAAGTGATTGCTACAGACCAGCGCGCGCCAGGCTTGCTCGGCTTCCTCGAGCTGCCCCGCGTCGGTGTAGGCGTGGCCCAAGTAGTAGTGAACTCCCGCGATCTCTTTGTAGTTGGGGAACTCGCGAATGATGCGACGATACAACGCGATCGCCGGTTGCAGCTCGTCTTCCAAGACCGCACTCGCGTCCGAACGCGCCCGCTCTTCGAGCAACGCCGCCAAGCGGAACATCGCGTCTGGTGTCGCCTCGGGATGCGCGTAGGCACCACTGTAGCGCTTGACGAAATCCTCCAAACGCTTCACGGCTTCTTTGCGCGCGACCGCCAACTGCTCGCGCTCGAGCACGATCTCTTTGTCGAGATGGGTTACCAGCCGCCGTCGGCGTTCTTCGTAGTGGTGCTTGACGATGTCGGACAACGTCCGGCGAAAATCATCCGAGTCCTTCTCGTAACTCTTGCTCTCCGCTTCGAGCGCTTTCAACGCCGCGACCTTCTCGGGAGTCGGTGGCGGATCCTTGTGCTTCAAACGCGGTTTGAGGCGGTGCGAGACTTTGATCGGCGCGGCTTGCTTTTTCGAAGCCGCTGCGTTCGGGTCGCTCGCGCTAGGCGTAGCCGCTTTTTCGGGCGCCTTGCTTTCGGGCGCCTTGCCGGCTGGCGGCTTGGCCCCGCTGGCCTTTGCGTCAGTTGTTGTCTGTGCACCCGCCGCACCCGCTTTGGCACCGCCGGACGCGCTGGCAGAGCTCTTGTCGGCTGAAGCCGTCGCAGTCGCCTTGGGCGCTTCACCGAATGACGCCTCGCCGCCCGCTCCCGCTAGAGCCGGTCCCGCCGAGACCCGGGTGCTAACCAATAGCACGCACGTCCCGATGCGCCGCAGCACGCGCTGACGCGTGAGCTCGGCCCAAACCCCACAGACCTCGAGTTTCATGAACCTTCGGCTCATGGCTGCTCGCTCCCGTCGTGGAAGACTTCCTGCAGCTCTTCGTTCAAGTACTGTTCACGACTCGAGCGCAGCCGCTGCAAGTCTTGAACCCGATCGAGGTGCGATTGACGGACTTCCCAAGCTTGCTGCGCGATGCCGACGTCGGCACGCAACAGAATGCCAGAGAGCTTCTCGCGCACCTGCATGAAGCTACGCCGCGCGACCTCACCGAACAGTTCGCGCGAGTGCTGATCGAGCACGTCGAGCCGCAGCGAACCGTCTTCCACGCTGCGCGACTCGGTCTCGACCTGCGCCAACAAGTCCCGGCTCTTGTCAGCCACCTCGTGCTCGTAGCCGCGCTCCAGACTCTCGAGTTCCGCTTGATCGCGACCGGCGCGAGCCAGCAAGGCCTTGGCATCCTGAGCGTACAGTTGCGCTTCCTCGCCGAGATCCCCTTTGAGCGCCATGGCGAACTCTTGGTCGACCAAGGTGTTGAAGCGCGCACGCGTCTTGGCGTCCTGTTCGTAACTCTGATCGCCGAATCCCACTTGAACCCGGCCGCGCTCCAGATCTTCACGCTGGTCTTGGATCTTCTTTCGGTAGACCTCGAGGTCGGCCTCGGTCGCGGTCACTTCGCGCGACAACTGCGCGCGCTTGCTCGCGTTGAGCATCACGCCGTAGTCATCCGGGGACTGCAACAGCCGTCTCAGGCCGTTGAGGATGGCCTGCATCTGATCGGCCTCCAAAGTGAGCGACTGCAACTTCTGGGAAGCCTTGTCCCAAGCCCGGCTGGCATTGGCCTCGCGGTTGACGAAATCGCGCACTTCGACCGGCAAGGCGTCGAGACCTGCGCGCAATTGCGCGCGTTCACTGCGCAGCTGCATCGCAGCAGTCGCTCCCGGGCTAACGGCTTCCAAACCCTTGACGAGCTCGCGTTTGGCGAACGTCACGCGGTTGGTCAAGCCGAGCGCACGCTGCATCACGACCCGCAACTCTGGGAAGGCGCGCGCCCTGGTCGCGGCGCTCAGCACGCCGGCCATCGTCTTGGCCAGCTTGCGCGAGTCGCGCACGAGTTTGCGCGAACGCGACACGTCGTCGATCAGCGCGAACGCGCGATCGTCCTCGATTTCACGCACCCAATCCATGATCACCGGCGGCAAATCGCCGCGCGTGCGCACGCCCGAGCGTTGCGAGACGAGCCGGTCGTAGTAAACCGCCGGGTCCTTGTTTTGGGCCAAGAACTTTTCCAACTGCCGAAAGGCGGGAAAAAACCGCGCCCGCACCCCAGTGTAAGCCTGAAGCGCTTCATCGAACTGCCGTGAGCGCAAGTTCAGATCCGCGCGCAGCAGTGCGCCCTCGGCCAAACCCAAGCTGTCGGGAGCAACGGTTTCGAGCAATTCCAGAGTTTGTTGGGCTTGGACGTGGTCTTCGAGCGAAACGAACACCCACGCCAGTTCGAACAACATCGTCGCGAACTCGGGCGATTCTTGCCCGACCTTGCCGTAGGCTTCGGCTGCGTCCAACGGGTCGTCGGATTCGTAGAAGATGCGGCCAAGCGCCATCCACCCCAGATCGACCACGTGTTGTTCGTCGGGACTGCGTGGCTTCATGCGCGTCAGACGTTGAAATTGCAGAACGGCTTTGGCGTAGCGCTCTGCCATCACCGGCACCGAGCGCGCTTCGTCCTTGGTCGGAGGCGTCGGGTTCGGGCCGTTGACGTCCTCGGTGTAAACCACGCCGATCAAGTACTCAGCCTGGAACGAAAACGGAGCCTCCGCCGGCAACTTGCGCAGTTCCGTGATCGCCTTGACGTGTTCGCCCGCCGCCAACAGTGCCTTGCCGCGCGCATATTGCAGAGACCCCGTCGTGTCCGAGGCGCGTAACCTGTCGAGCTGTTCGAAGACGAAATCGAGTTCGTCTTTGAAGTCGCGGCGCATCGCGACGTCGACCAAGCGACTCAAAGCGCGGCCGGCGTAGCTCGAATACGACTCGCGATCGCCCAAACGCACCAATTCTCGGTATTGGCGGCGCGCCGACGGCAATTGGTCACTGTCGAAGTAGGACTCTGCGAGTAGGAACATCGCGTCCGCGTGAGTCGTCTCGTTGGCTTTGCCTTGGTGGAACAACTCGATCACTTGATTGAAGACGCCGATCGCCGATTCGTAGTCCTTGTTGCGCCTGAGCAGTTCACCCACCGCCAACCGCTCTTCAGCGCTCTTCCTGTGGTCGGGCACGGCGCCCTTGAGCGCTTTGGCGATGTCGGCTTCAGCCGTATTGAGCAGTTGCTCGGCATCACCGAGCGCGCGATCACCCGCGTCGGCGTGCGCCGGACGTGTCCCCGCGACCAGCGCGATGGCCAGCGCGAAGACGGTTCGCTCCCAAGGCCGGGATCTTCTGAGCATGGGCTTACTCGGGGCTCACTTCGGTATCGGTGTCGGTGTCGCCCGCTTCACCCTCTGGGCTCAGGCCCTGTTCGACGAAGCGCACCGCCGGCTTCTGATCGAGCGGGGTCGTAGCGGTGCCCTTCTCCCAAGCTATCGCTTCGACGCGCAGCGCCTTGCCTTGGCGCACCGTGAACGAGTGCGTGCTGCGTGCCTCGAACTTGTAGCCGCGCAGGTACGAGAAAACGCCGTAACCATGGCCCTGCAGCGACACGACGATTTGTAGCGTGTGATCCCCCGGGGGCACCGCACCGTCGAAGATCGGGGTGACCTTCTGCTGCAAGTGGGCGGCCTCGTCGCCCTTCTCGTTGTATTGCACCGCCCCGTCCAGGACGACGAGCACGCCGGTAACCCGGAACGCGTTGCTCATCGAGTTGCGGAAGACGATTTCGGCGCGTGCACCGCCAACGCCCGCGGCTAGAACCGATTCACTGAGCAAGCTGAGCCGCGTGTGACTGCGGCGCACTTGCTCTTTGAGCTCTTCGACACGGGATTCGAGGTCGCGCAGACGAACCACGTAGGTGGCCGCGTCGATGCCCGACGAACCGCTGGCGGCGTCAGCGTTGGCAGGGGCCGCGCCTTTGCCGTTGGGCGCGGCTGCCGCGCCGCCATTCGGGCTGGGGCTCGAGCCGCCGGGCGTGGGGCCGGCAGCGCTCTTGGGCCCGCTCCCTGCGGTGTTTTTTGCAGGGGCCGCCGGCGTCGAGGCCTTTTGGGCACCGGCGGCCGGGGCCGTTGCCGAGGTGGCCGAGCCCCCCGACTTGGAAGCGCTGGGTGCAGTCGCTCCAGCTGGGGTCGCTCCACTCGGTGTTGCTCCGGCTGCAGACGCGCCAGGGTTCGAGGCCGCAGATGGAGACGCACTCGGTGCGCTGCCTGCTTTTGCGGGCGCTGCTGAACCAGCCCCCGGGCCCGCGAACACCGCGCTCGCCAGCAGCAAGGCGCTGCCGCAGACGAAAGCTGCGAGTATGCTCCGTCCGAAGGACGATGAGGTGGAATGCAGAGCGCGAAGGCTACTCATTGGCGTGAGCAGTGAGCGCGTGAAAGCTAGCCAACTTGGTGACCTCATGAATCCCTACCAATTGCCGTTAGCCAAATGCTGTTAGCGAAACGTGTCGTCAAAGCTGAAGCCCGTCCCGTGCGAGAGCCCGAATTGTGGTTTCTTGCTCCCGAGAACGCAACACGCCAATCGGGTGTTCATGCGGAAGTTTCTGCTCGCCCAAGTGGTGAAACGCCGATAGACTCGTGCGCCTACTTGCCTCCTGTTGGGGCATTGTGGCGACCCATCGCGTTGCATCGCCAACCAGGTCCAAGGGTACATACTCCCGGCTGAAGGGATCAGCACTTGCAGCGCAAATCCGTCGCATCGTTCACCCCTCGAGTGCACTCGTCCGGCAAGGGCGCGAGCGCTTCGGCGTATGCGCACGGTGAGGTGGGCGACGAATTGTTGATGGTGCGCTACCAGCGCGGCGACAGAGACGCGTTCGCGTCTTTGGTACGACGCCACAAGCGCGGCGTTTTCAACTTCCTGGCGCGCTTGATTGGCGACAGGGCGATGGGCGACAGTGCTGCGGCCGACGAGCTCGCGGTTCAGGTGTTCTTGCGCGTGGTTCGGCGCTCGAGTGAGTTCAAGCAGGAAGCCCGCTTCCGAACTTGGCTGTATGGGATCGCGCGCGGCGTCGGGTTCGAGCACCTGCGGCGCATTGCGCCCAGAAAGCCTGCGGAGGACGCGAGCGTTTTGCCCGTGGAACTCGAATCCCTTCCCCAGTTGCCTCCTGAACGGCCCGAGCCGAGTGGCTCCGCGCCCGAGCGCTCGATTCTGGATCGTTCGATCTTGGCCGCCGTGGAAAGCATGAGCCTCGAGCAACGCGAAGTGTATCTATTGCGTGAATTGGGTGAATTGTCGTTCAAAGAGATCGCGGACGTAACGGGAGCTCCCGAGAGTGTCGTCAAGCAACGCACGCGGCAGGCGCTCGAGCGGATCCAACAAGTGCTGGGGGATTTCGAAGAGTACCAACGGGAGCTGAAGTAGCCAGAGATGGACTGCGAGAAGTTCGACCGCGTGCTGTTGGATCTCTTGTACGGCGAGCTCGACGAGCTGACGCGCGCCGGAGCCAGTCGTCACGCGGACCAATGCCGGCGTTGCAAATTGCGCTGGCAAGGGCTCAAAGCCACGCGCGAGGTAGGTGCACTGCCGCTCGACGAGCCGCGAGAGAACTTCGAAACGCGGGTCGTGGAGCGCGAACGTCAGGCGCGCGTCGGGTTACCGCTTGCGGTGCGCATGTCGCGCAACCTCACGATCGTGGCTGGCCAAGCGATGCGGCACGAGCTGGCGATGGCCGCCCTGGCGCTGTTGATGATCGGCTCGAGCTTGCTCTTGTTGCGACCGCGTCCGGGTCCGCACGCCAGCAGTGCCGTCGCCCAACAAGAAGGCGTGCCGCTACCGGAACCCGAAGAAGTGGTGGTTCCAGTGCAAGAACCGCCAGAAGAACCCGTCGAGGTCGCGGAAGAAGCCCCTGCAGAACAACCTGCCCCTGCTGCATCGAGCCCCGCGAAGAAGAAAGCCGAGCCGGCTGCAGCGGTGGCTTCCAACACGGGTCCGAGTTCGGAGGAAGAACTCGACTTGGCGCGGGCAAGGGCCGAGGATCGCGCCTACGCGGCTGCGATGAACAGTTTTCGCGGGGCAGACTATGCGGGCGCCGAACAACAGTTCGACGCGATCGTACAGAGCGGCGGGCACAACGCGGCGGCCTCCGAATTGTACGCAGCGATCGCCGCCGAACAGGCGCAGGGCTGCGCGGCGGCTGTCCCCCGCTTCGACTCGGTCTCTGCCAAGTACCCGAGCAGCGACTTGGGGCATCAGGCAACTTGGCACAGCGCGGTTTGCCGCACTCAGTTGGGCCACGATCGACGAGCGCTGCTCGACTTTCAAAGGCTCTTGAAAGTCCCGGCCTACGCCGCGCGCGCGCGCAAAGCGTTGGGCTTGGTCGGCACCGAGAGTGCGCAAAACGTGACCGATGAACAAGGCTTGAGCAGCGCAGAGTTGGCGCCGGTCTCGAGTGAACAAGCTGCAGCGAACGGGCAGAGCCCGCCCGCAGCCTCCAGCGGTTCCACACCGACGGAGAGTACCCCCGCGCTGCCGGCTCCGGGTGCGAGCAGTAACCCAGAACGCCAAGATGGCAGCAAGCCAGGTCCCTCGAGTTCTGCGAACTCCGGCACTGGCAACTCAGCAGCGGCGAGCCCAGGAGCTGGCGGCTGAGCGCCAAGCCGCTGATTCCGCTCGACGTCTGTATATCTCGATCGATTTCGGGATCTCGATTGATTTCAGGGGGTAGCTTCACGCGCAGCCCGCGGCTATTACGCGACCCATGCACAAGACTCCGCACGGGCTGGATGGCGGGTTGCCCGAGAGCCCGCCGCTTGCCGAGATGAATCTCGAGACCCTGCTCGCGAGCTGGTCGAGCTTTGGCAACGTTTGGATGTTGCTCGACATGGTGATGGTCTTGCTCTTGGCGCTGCTGCTCGGTGCCTTGATTGCCTATCACCCGTCGACTCGACGCCGGGTTTCGAGCTTGGAGCATTTCGAAAAGCCCAAGACGCTACTGCTGTATGCGGTCGTCGCTGCGGTGGTCGCGTTGATCGTCGAAGTGCAACCCGCGATGGCCTTCGTGATCTTCGGTATCGGTGGCTTGTTGCGGTTTCGAACCGACGTCGGCGAGGCCAAAGACACGGGCCGCGTGATCTTGGTCACCGTGGTGGGCCTGTGCACGGGCCTCAAGATCTTCGTGGTTGCCGTGCCAGCGACGTTGATCGGTTGGCTATTGATCTATGTGCTCGAAAAGCAGCTCGCTGGCATCATCCGCGTATCGGGCGTCGGTGAACAGGCGATGCAGGAATCGACCAAGGCCTACCGCGCGCAAATCGTCTCGGCGGGATTGTCGATCATCGGTGAGCAGACGAAGTTCATCAAACGCGAGTTCACCTTTGTCGTCAAAGCGCGCGCGAATCTCAACCGCGCGCAGCTGCAGAAAGACTTCGAGCAGATCGCGCCCGAGCTGCGCGGCGTCGTCGATTGGGAGTTGTAAACCCGCCCAAGCTCGAAGCGGCGGTCAGCCAACGACCGTCAGGGCACGAGCAGCTCGCCCTGCCCGGTCCAAACGCACTGACCACCGACGCGCAGCGAGGTCACTCGGCCGTCTTCCACGCGCAACAGCACGTGAACTTCGCTCGGCCGTCCCATCTCTACGCCTTGCGCGATCGTGATGTGCGTTTCGGGGCCGCAGTCGATCAAGTTGTAGCGGACCATGTATGCCGCGACGCAAGCGCATGCCGTACCCGTCGCCGGATCTTCGGCCACGCCGACGGCGGGCGCGAAGACGCGCGCTCGCGCATTGATTTGTCCCTTTTGGTGGGGAGTGAACGCCACGATATCGGGCGCGCGCGACTGCCCGAGCGTTCGACGCCAGATGTCCAGCCGAAATTGGATACGCGCCAGTGCGTCGAGATCCTTGACGGCCACGAGCGTGAACGGCGTGCCGCAGACCACCGTCTGAACCGGCGCGGGCAACAACAGATCTTTGCGCGCCAAGCCCAGCATCGCGGCCGCCGCGTCGAGGTCATTGTACTCCGTGCCGAAGTCGGGCGCCGGATATTGCATCGTCGTCATGGGCGAGACGAGCGTCACGCTGACGGGCCCTGACTGCTCCTCGAGCACGACGCGCTGGGGGTCGGGCAGCATGGCTTCACGCGCCAACACGAACACGGTGCCGAGCGTCGGCGCGCCGGCCGTCGTCATCTCAGCGCTCGGGGTAAACACGCGCACGGCGTAGGCGTAGTCCCCTGAGCTACTTGGAAAGACAAACGACGTTTCCGACAGGTTCAGCTCGCCCGCGATGCGTTGCATCATTTCGGTGTCCAGGCCTTCGGCATTGGGGAACACCGCCAGGGGGTTCCCGCAAAATGGCCGATCCGTGAAAACGTCGACGCGTTGATATCGGTACACAGGCATGGTGCTGGGGGCGGAGTATAGCGGCGCCGAGAGCGCTCGGGTATCCGATGCGCAAACTCGCGGGCAGTGACGCCTCGGCGCCGAACGCACGTTCGAAAAGTTTCGAAACAACTCCCTAACTTTGGGAGGTTCGAGCGCTTGGGCGCGGTTTCGCGGCTAGCGGCGCATCCCTCGCGGTGCGCCAGATGCAACAGCCGAAGCCGGGTCGCTCACTCGTCGCGGCGCCGGGCCCGAAAGCGCACCGCGACTGGCACGGATTCGAAGCCAAAAGCGCTGCGCAATTGGTTGCTCACGAAGCGCTTGTAAGCGCCTGTCAATGCTTCTGGCACGCTACACATCGCCACGAAAACTGGCGGCCGGGTTTCGGCTTGGGTCACGTAATACAAGCGGGGAGCTTTGCCCCCGTGCGTGGGCGGCGGATGGCGCTCCAAAACCTCGCTGAAGAACCGATTCAGCTCGGAGGTCGGCACGCGCCGGGTGTGTTCTTCGTACGCGCGATCCACCGCCGACATCAGCTCGCGAATGCCGTGGCCCGTTTTGGCGCTGATTTCCAGGCGCTTGACCCAAGGGGCATAATGCAACGCCGTGTTCAGTTGCTCTTCGACTTTGCGCCGGTCAGCGCGCTTGATCAGATCGAACTTGTTCAAGCCGACGAGCACCGCTCGACCGCGGTCGAGCGCCAGAGCCATCAAACGCGCGTCTTGATCGGTGAAACCCTGCGTCGCATCGCACATCAGGATCACGACGTCGGAGCGCTCCATCGCGCGAAACGACTGCATCACGCTTTGGGCTTCGATCGATTCTTGGACCCGTGCGCGGCGTCGCACGCCGGCAGTGTCGACGATCACGTACGGCTTGCCGCGATAAGTGATCTCGGCATCGACGGCGTCGCGCGTCGTGCCAGGGCGATCGTCGACCAGTGAGCGTTCGCTCTGGCTCAAGTGGTTGAGCAGTGAGGACTTGCCGGCGTTGGGCTTGCCGAGCAGAGCGACCTTGGGGACCGCGGTTTCGGCTTCGGGCTCGGCTTTCTTCCAAGCCCCGAGGCGGTCCACGAGCGCGGTCTCGAGCCGCGCCATGTTGCGGCCGTGCAAGGCAGAACCGACGATCAAAGGATCGATGCCGAGCGCGTACAGTTCGGCGGCTTCCAGATCCGAGGCGGCGTTGTCGGAGCGATTGCCGAAATAGACGACGGGCTTGCCCGAGCGCCTGAGCAAATCGACGGCTTGCCGGTCGGCCTCGGTGGGCGGGGTCAGCGTGTCGAGCACGCACAACACGATGTCCGCCTCTTCGATCGCGGCGCGCACGTGGCGCGCGATGCCCTGACGCATCGGATCTTCGTCTTCGGGATCGAATCCACCCGTATCGACGATCAACACATCGCGTCCTTGGATGTGCGCGTCGGCGTAATGGCGATCGCGGGTTACCCCCGGCAAATCGTGAACGATGGCGAGCTTCTTACCCGCCAAACGATTGAACAGGGTGCTCTTGCCCACGTTGGGGCGGCCCACTACTGCGATGATCGGTGTCATGGGCGCTGCGCCTTGCCGGGCCGGGCTTTACCGGACCGGACTTTACCAGGCCGGGCTTTGCGGGGCTGGGCTTTGCCGGGGCGGGCTTCTGCCCGCGAAGCACCGGGCTTGGGATTGGACGCCTTGGCGCCCAGAGCTCGACCCTTGTTGGGTCCGAATTTTTTGCGGCGTGCTCCAGGTGAATTCGCACGCGCCGTCGTCTTGTCTTTCACGGTAGCTTTCTTGCGCTTCGGCCGAGTCTTTGCGCGCTCCTCGGCCGGCAGCAAGTTCGAGAGCGAACGTCCCCCTGCGCCGTTGGCGTACCCGAGTTCGGACAATTGGCGTGGCACGTCTTTCCAGCGCTCGGTGACGCGAATGAACAGCTCGAGGTGAATCTGTTTACCGAGCAACTCTTCGAGCCGCGCGCGCGCCGCGATGCCGATGGCTTTGACGCCTTCGCCGCCTTTGCCGACCAAGATCACGCGCTGCCCGGCCTTCTCGACGTGGATCGTGGCTTGGATACGATCGACCTTGGCTTCGTCGTAACGTTCGACGGTGACCGCGACGGCGTGCGGCACTTCGCGCTGCGTCGTGAGCATGATCTGCTCGCGGATGAACTCGCGCACGAAGAACGTCGCTGGACGGTCGGTGAACTCGTCACTCGGATAGCGCGATTCACCTTCGGGCAGCAGCTTGATGAGCTCCTCGAGCACGCGCTCTGCGCCGTCCCCGGTGAGCATGCTCGTGGGCACCGTGGCCGCGAACGCGTACGCCTCGTTGAAGGCAGTGATCAGCGGCAACATGCGCTGCTTGTCACGCAACAGATCGACCTTGTTCAGCACCAGCAACGTCGGAGTGCCCGGCGGTAACAGAGTGAGCAAACGACGATCATCGGGATGCAGCGGATCCATGTCCGGCCGAAACTTGGCTTTCGGTATCGAGCCCTGCTGCGACAGATCCGTCATGAACACGACGGCGTCATGTGAACGCAGCGTATCGAGCGCGGTCTGATTCATGCGCCGCCCGAGCTCGCTCTTGGGCCGGTGAAAGCCGGGCGTATCGCTGAAGGCGATTTCCACGTCCGGGCGGTGCACCACGCCGAGCAGTTCGTCGCGAGTGGTTTGAGGCAAAGGCGAGACGATCGCGATGCGCTCCCCCAAGCAAGTATTGAGAAAGGTCGACTTTCCGACGTTGGTTCGACCAATGATGGCAACCGTTCCAGAGCGCATGAGATTTCAAAGGCAGTTTTGCGATGGGGCTTTTCTGGCGCGGCTCTTCTGATACTGTCGCGCGCGCCTTATGCACCCACTTGGCCCGGCTGCCGAAGCCGGAGAATCCGCCTCCGATAGCGAAAAAACCGAGTCCGGACAAGCTCCGGAAGCGCGGGTGGATAACACAGTCCCAGAACAGGCACCCGGAGCACTGCGGCTTCCAGCACAGTTACCTCCAACAGAGTTGCTTCCGGCCCAGGTACTTCCCATGCAGGCAGTTCCAGTACAATCCTCCGGCCCTAGGGCGCAGCGCTTGCGCCGTTGGCTCTGGTTCAGCTTGGGGGGCCTCCTGCTCCTGAGCCTACTCATGCCGCTGTTGCGCTCGGGTCTATGGGATCCGTACGAGCTCGAAACGGCGGACTTGGCGCGTCGAATTGCGGTGACGGTGCTGCACGCGGCCAGCCTCGGCGATCCCGATGGAGTCGTCGTCCCCTCCGTGGAGGACGTAGGCCGTGGGGAGCTGCCGCTGCTCACGCTCGCCCTCAGTCTGAAATTGTTCGGCTCGCACACCTGGGCGTTGCGCTTGCCCTTGCTGGTCTGGGCTCTGCTCGGGTTGTACGCGCTGTATCGGCTGTGTGAACGCTTGGCGAGCGCGCGTCTCGGTGTGTTTGCCGTGTTTGCCCTGGCAACCTGCCCGCTCTATTTCGTGCACGCGCGCACGGCACTCGGCGACATCGCCACGATGTCCTGCACTGCGATCACTTTTGCCGGCCTGATGCTGGCGATGCTCGATCTGCGAGCGAGCACCGTTCAGCGCAGCCTCTGGTTCGGGGTGGCGGTACTCGGGGCCGTCGCGGGTTTCTTCAGCCGCGGTGCCTTGCTCGGTGCGGCGGTGCCGAGCTTCGGCGCGGGCCTGGTCTGGCTGTTCTTGCGCTTGTATCCGACGTCCAATGCCGACGGAGCCGGTGCCGAGGCCCGACCCGATCCGCTCGAGAGCGTGTTTGGAGCGATCGCTCTGCTCGCCGGAACGGCTTTGGGGATTTGGGGCTCGTGGGCGGCGGTCGTCGCGACCAAAGACAACTATTTGATGGCGCTCGGCAGCCAGATCGTGACCGAGAAACAGTTCGCCACGCACGATTACATCATCCATCACCTGGGTCATGGCTTGTTCCCTTGGAGCGGCCTCGTCCCGTTGGCGCTCGGCTTCGCGCTGCGAACGCCCAGCGGTCCCCGAGCGCGTACGGAACTCGCGCTGCGCCAAGGCTTCGTCCTGGTTGCCACGATCGCGGTTGCGGCGCAGACGGCTCTGGCTCCACGCATCGGCCTCGTCCCATTCGTCGCCCCATTCGCTTTGGCGGGCATCATTGCCGTCGCGCTCTGTGAACTCGACGAGCGTCCGAATGCGCTCGTACCGCTCGGTATGGTGACGGTCGCGCTGTTGGTCTTGTTCCTCGAGGACTTTCACAATTTCCCCGAGAAAGCCTTCAGCGCCTTCGGCGTGAGCAAGGCCACCTTCCCCGATACGTTCAAGATCCAAGCTCGGCGTTTTCTCGACGTCTCGTTCGCGATCGCGGCACTCGGGTGCGTGCTGGCCCTGTT